>CAWIEM010000026.1:0-47467 GCA_963835145.1 uncultured Thermoplasmata archaeon | reverse complement strand
GAGTATTCTTAGATTCATTATTTTTTACTAATTCTTTTTTTTTATTTTATTCTATTCATAAGTAGTATTACCAACTAGATAGAAGATTTTTTATAACAATTACTGCTTGATGCATGTATGTCAACATTTGCAGGTTTTGGAAGCGACAATCATTCTGGTGTACACCCTGATATTCTCAAAGCTCTTAGAGACGTTAATGAAGGGTATACGGTTGCATACGGATTGGATGACTATACCAAACATGCTGTCGACCAATTGAAGAAGATTTTTGGAAAACAGGCTGCAGTGTTTTTTGTGTATAATGGGACCGCGGCGAATATCCTTGGATTAAAAAACGTCACTGATTCGTTTCATTCTATTTTTTGTGCAGAGAGTGCTCATCTGACTGTCCATGAATGTTGTGGTCCTGAGAATTTTATCGGATGCAAGCTGGTGAATATTCCCACGAGCGATGGGAAACTCACCGTTGATTTGATCCAACCGTATGTTATTGGAATTGGTGATCCGCATATGGCTCAACCACACGTTATCTCTCTGACGCAGGCGACAGAGCGGGGGACCGTGTATCGTCCAAAGGAGATACAAAAACTTGCAAATTTTGCTCATGCAAATGACATGCTGCTTCACATGGATGGTGCCCGGTTGTGTAACGCTGCAGCGTTTTTGAAGGTCGATTTGAATGAGATATGTGGGAAGGTCGGTGTGGATGTCTTGTCGTTTGGTGGGGCGAAAAATGGGATGATGTTTGGGGAAGCAGTGGTGTTTTTCAACAAAGAGTTGTCGAAGAATTTTGAGTTTATCCGTAAACAAGGGATGCAGCTGGCGAGTAAAATGCGGTACATCTCCGCGCAGTTTTCCGCGTTTCTTGCATGATTTGTGGTTGCATAATGCGCGCATGCCAATGAAATGGCACAACTTCTCGCCAAGGAACTCGAACGTATCCCTGGAGTCAGATCACGCAAAAGGTGGAGGCAAACATGGTGTATGCGGTCATCCCGAATCATTGTATAACTACGTTGCAGAAGCACTATTATTTCCATCGGTTCAATGAACGGACCTGTGAGGTACGGTTGATGTGCTCGTTTACCACACAACCAGAGGATGTCCGGTCTTTGCACAGGCCATACGAAAAGCAATCCAGGAGAAATAAAGAAATTTACCCTTCTTTTTTTGAAATGAGGTAGACACCGCCAAAGAGCAATGCGATTCCAATGATTTGCATACTGGTAATGAACTCGTTGAGAAATAGGAATGCTAGTATTGCTGCAAAGAACGGGGTTGATAACTCTAAGCCTGAGACTTGTGCTGCTTTCAAGCGTTTCAATCCCTCGTAATACAGGATTGTCCCTACGCCGATAATCACACCGATAAAAACCTGGTAGATATTAGAAATGAAAAGTGAAGATGTCACACCGAGATACGCTGCAAAAATAAGGGCTGGGAAGAAAAATCGATAAAACGTAATCACACCCGCATTCATCGAGGTGAGATATTTTTTCATCACGATCGCAGAGGTTGCCCAGGCGATGGTCGCAGAGAGAACGATAAGATCTCCTAAGGTGCCGAACCTGAATGCGAACAAGTTCTCCAAGGTTCTGGTGGTCACAAGCAATCCGGAGAAAATCATCAGAGAGACACCGAGGTAGTCAAATTTTGTCAGGGCATCTGTTTTCAGCAGAAAAAATCCAAAGGCGATGATGAAGATGGGTTGCATGTGCCCGATGATGACGGCGTTGATCACCGGGACTTGCGATAAGGCGAAAAAGTACATGAAATCTGCAACAAGTGTTCCGATGATTGCGATGTAGATGAGAGGTGAAAGCTGCTGTCTTGTCACTTTCAAGGGGGATTTCCTTGTGATCACAATGTAGAGGAACGCGGTGAGTGCAGCAACAATCGCTCGTATTGCTGAAGTATGGAGAAAATCTGAGTTTTCATAGGAAAGTTTTGCGAGTATCGGTTCTATCGCCCACATGATGCTGGCGAGAAGTATCGTTACAACACCAAGGTGTTTTGTGTTCACAAGGGGATGTTAAAAGAAACGGAGCTTAAATTGTTTTTTAAATCTGGATATGAAAAATACCGTGTTACAGATGGTTCTCTTTCTTTAATTTTTTCCCGACGGTAAAAGCGATATGCACGACTAACAGGACAATAAGTGGTATGATAAGATTGGAATGAATCTGAAAGGATGTTAGTTTAGATAATGTACCACCTGTAAGGGATTCAATGATCTGATAATTGGAGATACCAAATCCGGTGATGATGAAGATGATGATGACAATGGTAAGGAGCACATGGGTGAGCGTTTTCATGATACGGAGGATTTTCATGGCGTTCACTTTCCGATGAAGCTTTCGTTTTGATCACCACTATTTGAATATCCTCTGCTTTCCCAATATCCTTTATAATTGAGGTTGTCTGAGAGTTCGATTTCGGTGACCCATTTGATCCATTTATATCCCCATTTGCTCTCTGCGACGAGTTGGAAGGGGAACCCGCGTTCGACTGGGAGGGTTGCATTGTTCATTTTGTACGCAAGCAGGATGTTGTTGTCGGTCGTGTAGTTAATAGGGAAGGATGTGGTGTAGCCGTCATATGCTTTGAAGATGAGTATTTTGGCGGATGGATCTGGTTGTGCTTCGCTGATGAGATCTTTTACAAGGAAGCCTTCCCAGAGGATTTTTACGCTCCATCCTTCGACACAGTCCAAGGTGACGACTTTTTTATAGTGTTGGAAATTATTGATGATGTCATCATAGGTATAGTTTTTTGGTGCATCAACACGTCCCGTTATTTTGAGCTGGTAGGTTGATTTGTTGATCTGTTGAGGTCCTTTGATGGAATTTTCTCGGAAGTCATTGACTGAAGACAGTTTTTCTCCTTTGTATTCTCGTATTTCGACTGCATCGAGTTGGATGTTTTGCTGTTCCAGACACCCGGTGAACGAGACCATCAGAAGAATCTGTATGCTCAGAAGTAGGAATATCATCGATGGTGTGTTTTTCATTGATATGTTCTCCTTTCTCTTTAATTAACAATTGTTAATATTAGGGATGGAGATGTATTTAATAGTATCGTCTCCTCCGTTGCCTCCGCCTTTTTACAATATCGGAGTGAAGATGGTAAATGATTGAACAGGGAGAAAATCAAACGAAGCAGATACCTTATAGCCTGCCTTGTTCATTTCTTCAACAATTATTTCTTGCGGAACATTATGGCCGCAACGCCGATGAAAACTAAAAATCGAACCATGACGAGAATATTCTATGATGCAGACTCGTGCCGATGCAGCCAACAGTTGTTTTACCTGCGTGAAGTAATGAACGCGGTTTTGTAGATGATGGTACACATTGCGAACAAAAACAAGATCAACCGAGTGTTGTGGAACTTGGATGGACTCTTCAGTCGCAAGGATGTTTTAATGTTTGTAAGTCCATTTTCAGTATGCTTGGCTGTTGATATACTCCAGGAACTCTTCATTGGTATCAATAGCATAGACTGTTCCTTTGTCTCCGACAAGATGAGAAAATAGAAACGTGAAGAACCCTCCGCCTGATCCGATATCTGCAATGGTTTGCCCTGGTTGAATGTTCAAGGTCTTAAGGATTTCATCAGCTCTGCTTTGTTTCCGTGAAGCTTTTCTGTTGAACATTTTTGCTTTGGAATATTTTCCCATACTACCTCATCTTTGTTCTCTAAGATGTGGTGTTCATGATATAATCTTTGCTTATCTTGTTATAAAAAAATATTATTTGAAAATCATATCACTGTATACTGATTAGGAAAAAACCATCGATGATTCTACCTTTCCTCCTTATGACCCTAATTTTGTCACTCGACATCGTATCTTGCCGGGAAGCATCTTGTACGTTCATTCCATAAATTATTTAATTGCTTCATCTGCTTCTTGATTTCTATGTCTGAACAAGAGAACCTCCTTAAAGATGGGTTGGAACAAAATCCGTTGAGACGGATTATTATCGGAAATCTGGTTATGCTCATCTGGTTTGCTCTAGGTGCTCTTGCGTGCTGGTATTTTTATCCGATTCCTGGACTGGTGTACCTTGTTGTGGCCTTTATTCTGGTGTATGTTGTACTCCGAAGATTGGTGTGTGTGAATTGTTATTATTATGACAAATGGTGCAACCTTGGCTGGGGAAAACTCAGTGCCAAAATGTTTAAAAAAGGTAGTTTAGAAGAGTTTCCGAAAAGCATTGGGATAAAACTTGCACCAGCTACCTATGGTCTTTTGATGATTATTCCCTTAGTCTTACTTATCATCTCAATTATTCAGGTTTTTTCTTGGTATAAGATCATCGTGTTAATCCTGTTACTACTCGTTTCATTTTACAGTGGAGGACCTGGAAGAAGAGTTGCATGTTCTCGATGTAAAATGAATATGATATGTCCTGGAAGCACGGTGAAAAAGAAAAAGCATGAAGATTATTTTACCAATGTGAATTAAAATCTTTAAAATGAATTCTTTTTACAGTTTTGTCCAAAGGTCGATAAACCCGTTTAATGCCTCATCAAGAATTCCGGATTGATAGGCGATTAATATCTGACTGATTCTGTTTTCATCTTTGATTCTGTAAATCATTTCGTTTTCTCTTTTTAGGCTTATCACGATATTCGCTTTGATTAGTTTCTTCATATGAAAGGAGAGGGCTCCTTTTGTGAAATGAAACTCTGCAAGGACCTCTTTGAATCTTGACTCAGGATGTAACAGAAGAAAGATGATAATTCTCCGTGGCGTTCTCATTTTTATAAATGATAAGATTTCCCTATCAAAAAAGTTTACCTCGGTTTTTACAAAATATCGTTTTCTCCGTCCATCATCATGCGATGAAATCAGATCTGCTTTTTCAAGTTGTTGAAGATGATATTGTAAATCCCCCATAGTTAAAGAAAGAGTTTTTTCCATTTCTCTTATGTAGGTTCCAGGGTACTTAGAGATTTGATGAAAAATCATTTTTCGTCTGGATAAGTTAAGCAGCTCATGATCCATTCCAGACACCTATCGTTTCAAGATGGAGAGATAGAAGAAAATTAATGAAATAAATGTCGTACCCACCAGTACCTCCGTGGTGATGAACTGTTCAACATCCGGTGAGAAAACGCCTATTGAAACAATAATTCCTTCTACGGTGAATAGCAAGAAACCCATAGAGGCAAACGCTATTTTCATTTCTTTAGTTTTTATAAGGGAAATAAATGATATGATACTTATTAACGTTGATAAACCAAGAAATGATAGGCGTAAAAATATTTCTAATTCGTTCATAGGTCCGACCTTCTCATTTCCTACATCATCATTATCGTATAAGTTTTTTTAGAGCATTAAAATAAAGGAGGAAATAAGGGAGGGCAGGATGATTTAAAAATCATCCTGCTGTTTTCTTTTTTTCACAATAATCCCTCCGATGGAGAAACAAATGAATGGTACAGAGAGGATTATTGGGAGTATAACATTCGAAACCGCAGCAATTCCTGAGGTGAGGCTTTTTATAGATATCGTATGAGTGGAGAAATGAGGAACGTAGACAAACACCGTTGTGAGTCGTTCTCCGGAGACCGCGTAATATGCAGCGTCATTATCCTTGTTTTGTACCTTTTTCACGAGGGTTTCGAGGGTGTCTGTAGGGTTGATCACTGTGCTGTCGAAGCTGACGAGGAGTTTTTCAACGGATGTCGTTTGAATTACTTCTTTGTCGACATTAATGATGATGATTCTGCCGGTTGGTATTTGAGAATCTACAATGACGTTAATGCCGGTTCCGTCAATGTTACTGAAATTCATATTAAAGGTTGGATCGTCGTAGGTGTAGTAGTTTGAAGTGACGTCCCCTTGTATTATCTGATTTGATAACTGGGCTGTGGGTGGTTGTAACTCGTTTTTTGTGTACCATCCCTCTGCAGGGATTGTTCCGTTGTTTTTTGCGTTTTCAATAACAATTTTATCTTGGGTGATATTCAGATCGTTATACCAGAAATCATTCACCACGGGGGGTACCGGATATTCAACCCATGTATAGATATCAAGATATCCATAGGCGCTCAACTCAACTTCTATTGTCTGTCCGTTTATGGTGACTGTGCCATTATAACTATTTATTGAGGTTGTTGTAGTATTGGATTTAACCCATATGGTTTGCCACGGAGACGACCCGGTTTTAGAGTCGATTGGTTGTTCAGATGTTCCTGTGTTACTGTTTTCCCCTGCTTTTTCATCTATTACAGGAAGTATGTAGTAGGAGTCTAGTAACTGAGTGATTTCAAATACATTCGGTACCTCAAAGATTATTTTTGTGTTTTTATCACTGGAGGCGTAGTGTATGGCTCCTCCTTCTTGATCAAAAAATCTCATGAACGTGTTTTTTCCTTGGAATATGAGATAATCCGCGAATGCATTTGGGGTTGCTTTTGGTTCAAAACCATTTATTTGTATTGAGTTGAATATTGTTTTGTTTTCATATGTGATATTATCTGAATTGATACCTTTTTCAGGAAAAGGCTGTATGCTACTCATGGGGCTGTACCAGACCATAGGGTAGAACGTTAATTTAATCGTGTAATCTGTTACCGTGCCTGTATTTTCATCGATTATGAGATGGACAAAGCTACCTATTGCGTTTCCATCGTTATAAGTAAAATGGCCCATGTTGAGATACCAGTTCCTTGCACTGGATGTTGCTCCGCTTCCACCTGATGTTCCATTTTCTGTTTCTTCTGCGTTTCCTATTACCACACCGATACAGGCTGTAATCATGAAGAGGCACATTCCGATTATCGCTATTTTTTTTCCAATCATTAATTTTCACCTAAGATTGTTTACGTTTTTCATTTAAATATAATTTCTGATACATTCATTAAACAACTTAATACATATGTTAAACGAATTGAAGAAGTCCTACTCATGGAGATGTCTTTTAGTGTTTATGTTCTTTTCAAAATGGCAAATAAACAAAAAAGATAATTCACATTTTGTAATTTTATAAAGATATTTTTATATACTTTATCTAACAAAAGGGGACATAGAGTAAATGGTGGAGGTAGGTAGATATGTTCATTCAAAAGAGAAAAAGAGCAGTTGGTATAGGTATCATGCTGGTGTTTACGGCATTTGTTGGTATGACCGCAAATGTGGGTGCGACAGGGTTACCACCGGTTGCTGAAGCTGGTGGACCTTATACAGGAGAGGAATGTAATTCGATGTTATTGGATGCTTCGGGTTCAAATGACCCGGAAGGTGATCCATTGACATATCGCTGGAATATTGGCGGGTCTTGGTATGATAATGCGAATAATCCTTATTTAGAATGGACGTGGTTGGATGATTATTCAGGTATAGTGACCGTAGAAGTCTCTGATGGGGATTTGACAGCGGAGGATACTGCAGAGATTACTGTATTGAATGTGCCACCGGAGATTCTTTCTATCGAAGGACCGACAGAGGTTGATGTGGGGGCAGAGTTCCTATTATTGGTGAATTTTTTTGATGGCTTGCCAGATCCCCGGGGTATGATAGCTTCATTAGATACGTATACAGCAACATTTTCCTGGGGTGATGGAAGCACGACAGAATTTTCTTTAGGAGTAAATGAGTTCGATTTCAGCGGAACTCATGTGTACACTGAAGCGGGTGTATATCAAATTATAATAACTATTCTTGATGATAATGGGGGAGAAGCAAGTGCAATATGGGAGATTAATGTTGACGGTGATTTGGCACTTGTCGAAGCTGGACCAGATGGTATCATCGATGAAGGATCGATGTTTATCAGTGCAGGTTTCCTTGCTGATGATAGCGGTACGTATACCGCACAGGTCGATTATGGGGATGAAACAGGGGCTCAAGAACTTCTACTAAACCCGGGAAATACATTTGATTTACAACATCTTTATTGCGAGAACGGCATCTATACCATCCTAGTAACAGTATTCAACGAAGGTGAAGAATGGGGATCAGATAACGCGATAGTAACAGTCAATAACGTTGCTCCAACTATTGAATCGATGTCAGGTCCGTCAGCAGATCCGATGCAACTTGGTCTTCCTATACAATTAAATGGTGAGTTCTCCGATCCAGGGTGCCTTGATACGCACGTGGCGACGATTGATTGGGGCGATGGTGACACAACAACTATCAACGTCCCGTTTGGAACTTATACCGTTACTGGAAATCATATCTATACCAGTGCTGGCGTCTATTTGATTACTCTCACGGTGACTGATGATGACGGTGGCTCTGATTCCATGACACTCGAATATTACGTCGTCGTATACGATCCAAACGGCGGGTTTGTCACCGGCGGTGGATGGATCATCTGTCTACCAGGATCTTACCCTGCGGATTCGTCTCTTTCGGGAAGAGCAAACTTCGGGTTTGTCTCAAAATACAAGAAAGGACAGAGCATCCCAACCGGCAATACCGAATTCCAGTTCCAGGTAGGAAATCTGAATTTCCACTCGCATACCTACGAGTGGTTAGTGATAGCTGGACCAAAAGCGACGTACAAAGGAGTCGGTACAATTAACGGTGAAGGTAACTATGGTTTCAAGCTCACAGCCATTGATGGTCAGAAAAACGGAGGCGGCGGTGTCGATACATTCAGAATAAAAATCTGGGATCAAGACAATAACGATCGGATTGTGTTCGACAATAATCTTGGAGCACCAGACGATGAGAATCCAAGTACGGCACTGAGCGGTGGGCAAATTACTATCCATAAGGCGTAACCGGGTATAACGCCCCTCTTTTTTTCTTTTTTTAGATGATATTTTTACATTTTGAATATACTCTTGTTTTGTTATTTTTTACGAATATTTTTATATACTTTGTCGAGACAAAATAGAATATAATGGGTGGAGGTAGATACGATGGCTTCTAAAAGGAAAAAAAGTAGTATTGTGATCGGTACTCTTGTTGATTTTGACTGCTTTTGTTGGTATGCAGAACATCTGTAGCTGCTTCGGGCGAGCCACCAGTTGCTAAGGCTGGTGGTCCTTATGTAGGTGAGGAATGTAATTCAATGTTACTCAATGCATCAGGTTCAGATGACCAGGAAGGCGATCCATTGACGTATCGCTGGAATATTAATGGATTGTGGATAGAGAATTATAACTATCCGTATTTGGAATGGACCTGGTTTGATGACTTTTCAGGTGTCATTACCCTCGAAGTCTCTGATGGAATCGAACAGGATACAGATACTGCGAACGTAACGATATCGAACGTGCCACCGCAGATTTTTTCCGTCGAAGGACCGACAGAGGGTGATATAGGGACAGAAGTTCCTATTATCGGTGAATTTTTTTGATGGAATGTCAGATCCACGATCTAAGATAGCTTCATTGGATACGTATACAGCAACGTTTTCCTGGGATGATGGAAGCTCAACAGTGCTTTCTTTAGGAGCAGAAGAATTTTGGGTTAACGCTTCTCATATGTATTCAGAGAAAGGGATATATCATATCATTATTACTATTGTTGACAACAATGGAGGAGAAGCATTCACTGAATGGGATGTCATTGTCGGCGATATAGCACAAGTCGAAGCTGGACCAGACGGTATCATCAATGAAGGATCGATGTTTATTAGTGCTGGTTTCCTTGCAGACACGGATTCTCCTGCGTACACCGCCATTGTTGATTACTGCGACGAAACAGAGGCTCAACCACTTCCCCTAAACCTAGGAAATACATTTGATTTAAACCACACTTATTTCGATGACGGTGTCTATACCGTTCAAGTAACAGTGTTTAATGAGGATGTAGAATATGGATCAGACACCGCGAATGTAACGGTCAATAACGTTCCTCCGTCTATTGAATCAATGTCAGTATCACCAACCGATCCATTGCCACCTGGCGTTCCAGTTGAATTAACAGCGAATGTTCTCTGATCCAGGAATTCTTGACACGCATACGGCGACGATAGAATGGGGAGATGGTACTTCAACACAGAATGCAACAAAGGCCGGTATCACAATAGTGGGTGGCACGCATATTTATACAAAAGCAGGTGAATATGAAATCGCTGTGACTCTCACGGATGATGATGGTGGTACATGCCAAGCATCGTTGCATGTTGTTGTGAAAAATCCCACGATATCACTTGATAATCTTAAGGGAATAATTATCGGTTTAAAAATCCCAAAGGGTCTGCAGAATAATTTATTATCGATCCTGGAGAACATTCCTCACCTTCTTAAACACCATAAGATACATGCGGCGATTTATCAACTCAAAGCGTTTATCCACTTTGTTGAGGCACAACACGGGAAAAAACTCCCAAGAGAGCAAGCGCAAGAATTGATTCATACCGCACGTTTGATTATTGATGCACTGAAAAAACGTAACGAGAATCGTTTCTAATTTTTTTTATCTCCTACTTTTTCAATGACATAATTCTTGAGTATGATCCCTATGGATAATGCTAATAAAGTTCTCATGGATATAGAATTATGACGAAAACAGCGTTAGGGTTGGAAGAAAATTTTGAAGCAGCATTGTGCTATCTTGGCGTTTGGATCACCGGGTTGATTTTTTATTTTGTTGACGATAAAAACAAGTTTATTCGTTTTCATGCGGCACAGTCGATTTTGGTGTTTCTGCCACTGACGATCCTTGCGTGGATTTTCGGGGGATTTTTCGGGATATTTAATTACGGTCCTGGATGGATTTTTTTTGCGTGGATTAGCTGGATTTTCTGGGTACTTGTTATTATTTTATGGTTTATTCTGATGGTGAAAGCGTATCAGATGCAAAAATTGAAACTCCCGATTGTTGGGGATATCGCTGAAAAAAATTCATAATTATAACAATAATTTTACAAAATATTTGTATACTCCCTATGTCAATTTACCAGGAAAACTATATTAATGAATTGATTAATAATAGGATAAATATAGAACGGAGGCCGAAAAATGAAAAAAATCCTGTCAATAGGTATAATAGCAGTATTTGTCACAACCACGATTTTTAGCGGATGTTTACAAAGTGGAAAAGGAATATTGGTTCTTCAGATTACTGACGCACCAGGGGATCTAAATATCACCCATGCGAATGTTACCATCTCCCAGGTTCAGGTACATATGAGTGCTGGGGGTGGAAATAACACAACCGTAGGCTGGTACACCGTTGTGAATGAGTCCCAGACCTTTGATCTGATTGCATTACTTGACGTTAAAGAGTTTTTCGGGAGTGCAAACCTCAGTGCCGGGATGTACACGCAGATACGACTCACGGTTCAGCAGTGCGTGATTACAGTGAATGGGACTGAGTATAACTGCACGGTTCCATCAGGAGCGATTAAACTCATTAAGCCATTCGTTTTGAAAGCAAACCAGACGACAACCTTGACTATGGATTTCGATGCAGAGGAATCGATATCGGAAACAGGAAATCATACATACAAATTTAAACCAGTCATCAAAGTGATACAAGAATAAGCTCTATTTTCTTTTTTTATATTTAATGAGTATTATCGAAAAGTATAACATGAATAATCGCTAAGATACCGATAATGATTTTTAGGTCGATTCTCTTTAGAATAATGTGTGTCGCATCGGTAAAGAACATATAGCAAATAAAACTACATCGATGGAAAAACTCTCTCTTTGATACCTTTTTATAGAGAAAACCATTATTCAATTATCATCTTGGTGAGAGTTTATGAAAACAAAAACCCTTCATCAGTCAGTTGTTATTGAGGCGGATCCTCATGATGTGTATGAGGCGTTGATGGATTCTAAGAAACATACGGAGTTCACTGGTGCGAAAGCAAAGATCGGTCGGCATGTTGGGGATAGCTTTAGCGTCTGGGATGACTGGGCTACCGGGTCAAACGTTGAATTAGTTCCAGATAAAAAGATCGTACAGCAGTGGCGGGGCAGTGATTGGCCAGAGGGACATTATTCTATAATTACCTTTGAATTCAAAAAAATTGACCGTGGGGCTCGTCTGGATTTTACCCAGACTAATATCCCTGAATTGTTATATGAGGATGTTGCCCAGGGATGGAAAGAAGTGGTACTGGGAAAAGCTGAAAACGTATTTTGCTAAGAGATACGCTTAAAAAGCCTTTTTTTAAAAAAAAGAAAAAGAGAAAAAAATACGAAGAAATGAACGGTATCTTTTCGTTTGATTATTCCACGTTGAATGTACTGTCAGGGATATCTGAGAAGGAATAATTACTATACTCGTAACTCCATCATTATAGTAGTCTCTTCGCTTGTCTGTGTGCTCAGCGCTTTTAACGGGACTCCTTTTTCATTCCATATCCACATTTTCATTGTCGTTGAATTCCCTACTTGGCTCGGCGTGTATTGAATAACGGTCACTGTTTTTCCATCGATGGTTTCTGTTCCCAGTGTTGTTATGGTTTGGTTGTTCAGAAGATCTTGTACCACATCTGCAGTGGAGAGTTTGGGGATGACCATCAGTGGATCAAGCTGATAGGTATTTAGCGTGGTGTCATTGCGATAGATTCCCTCAGGGCGTTTAATAACTGTAAATGTAGTTGTGATACCACCGGTGGTGCTGTTCACCTCTTCTTTCAGATATGGTGTTTTTTGCCATATCTTCATTGTCGTGATTTGTTCTACCGAGCCAGCTATTGTCGTAGATGTATCGAGTTCATAGTACACTGATTCAATTATTGCAGCTTTTTCAAGAATTGTTTGGAGTGATTCAGGTAATGTTTGATCTGATTCTTTTTGTTGAGTACAACCACTTATCATGAGAAATGAGCAGACCAGTGGTGCAATTATTCCAAATAACACTTGTTGTTTTTTCATACTTTCTGTCCCCAAAGTTAGGAGCGAAGAAATACTGTTTCCTTAAAAAGATTTGCAAAAAATCTTTGTTTTTTTTATCTATTCCATTAAATCATTGTTTTATCGTACCTGATTTTTTTGCGTTATACTGACTGACTGTAGGGGATCCGAAACTGGATAGTTGTAGGTATTTTTATCCTCTAGGAACCATAAGTTTAAATATTATTTACAATAATATATAATATATAAGTATTAAAAATAATCTGAATCAAGCAGAAATGACAGGATGGTTAATATGGCCAATCAAGAAAGCGTTTCAATTAAAAAGGCAATTGATGACCTATTGCAGACAAGTATCTTTAAGGAACTCTCAAAGGGAAACGACCCAGAATTTACCCAACAACTTGCTCTCTGGCTTGTGAGATACATCCTTGTTCTTGCTTCGATGAAGAGCTCTTTAAAGATAAGCTTCGAAGAAGCTCTCCTGAATTTGCATGGAGAACAATTTCAAAAGATTATAGAAATCACCGAAAAAACATTTAACAAAAAAAATGATGACACAGAAAGCGATACTTCATATATCCGATAAAAAAAACAGTATAAAAAAAGATTTAAAATAAAAAAAGGACAGTAAGAGATACATAATCTCCTACCGTTAGTGTGATGATTTTTCTCTAGTATTTTCGAGTTTTCTGCCAGTATTCTTTTAACTCATGTAATGCTTGATCTAAGGTAATAGTGTTTTTCGCAGTGGTGATATGCGTTGGCTCTATGGGGAACGTTGTGTTATGGGGAAGATGCCATGTCTCGCAGATGTAGGGGTCAAGCAAAATACCGAGGTTGTTGATCTGTCCGTTACTTTCCACCCATGTCGTGAATGTTCCAACTCGGGAGTGGAACTTGTCATACACCGTCATCTCAATTAGTTCCTCAACAGGGCAGGTGGTCGGACCACAAGGAACAGTTTTATTCCAGTATCTGGTCAGATCATCCATTGTCTTGGTTAACGTCACCGTATTACCGACGGTCCGGATGTAGTCATTGTAGACTGGGAACAGTTTATTTGCGCCTCTAAAATAGGTGTTCCTTGCGAAGTCATTCATTTTTATCCCGAAGAAATACCCGGGATAGTCTTCGTTCCAGCTGTTCCATGTTTTATCTACCCATCCGATTGCGTTACCGGTTGCGTCAAAAACTTCTTTTCCAATTAACTCATTTGAGTTCCATATTTTCATCTATTAACACCTCACTTCACCGTATTTCCCTAGATATCTGTTGGATTAATTTAAATGTTTCTACTGTGAAGCTGTCTCACATAAGATTTAATTTCGTAATGAGAATGATTTGTGAAAAGAGTGATGATTGGGATTTCTCGATACTCTTAAACCATTCTTCGGGATTTCCTGATCGTAGTATGATGTCTTCTCCTTGGCTGTTGCGGAAAGATGAGTGGGTTCCTCTTCATTTCTTTGAAGTTATGGTATCGAAGGGGTAGATATGGAATTTAGGGCTCCATGCGCAGGAGGATGTCTATCCGAAGATTTATAAATGGCTGCAAGCGCACGATAAAGAAGCGTAATGGTGGTTGATTTCTTACGTGGTTCTCTAGACACGTAAACCATTATATTTTTTTGTCGATGCAATGAGAGTGTATTCTTAATTGCGGTGCAATAAATACTACCTCATGTTGTGTATTAATCAATCAAGAATAAAAAATAAAAAGGGGTCTGGTTTTCAAAAGTCGGGGAGGAAAGGCTTCCTATTACTTACGAACAATCAGACCCACAATAATAATATAATACGAACTGGTAGATAAATGTTATCTAACCAAAATGCTAATATATGAGAAAAATGATTTAATAACGGGTGCAATAAACAAGGCTGAAGA
Source organism: uncultured Thermoplasmata archaeon (assembly GCA_963835145.1). Taxonomy (GTDB): domain Archaea; phylum Thermoplasmatota; class E2; order DHVEG-1; family DHVEG-1; genus SM1-50. The sequence continues at coordinate 32,796 of CAWIEM010000026.1, read as the reverse complement.
GATTAATTGCAACGTTATCCCATTAATGGTGCGGCTCGTTATTTGGATCCTGGTTTTATCTCTATTCGTCTAGGATTGCGCCAAATATTCTCGGGAAAATGAGTCCAGGAAATTGTTTTTCCTTTCTGGGTGTTTCTTTTAATTGCCGTACCTGTTTGCATTATGTCGATGCTGATTTGTTATATTGTTATGGTTGCACGAGAATTTGAACAGTCGTCGTCGAAGGAGAACAAGCTCGATTTTCTCTTCGAGGATAAACGATGGTACCATATCTAAAGTCCTTGGAAAACACAACCAGTAGAACCCTGTTTATAGGAGTTCCTTTAACTTCTTTGCATCAGGGTTAAGGATATGTTGTTTCTTTATATCAAAGAGCGTCTCTATCAGAACAAATCTCTCAAAGACATCAGGATATGACTGATTTATTGAGTTACAAAATTGTTTTGCTTGTCTTATACCAGAAGCAGTGAAAGTAGTGATCCAGTCATATTCACCATGGATGTAGGAACTCGTTTCAATGATTATCCCCATTTTTGACATTGAACTTTCAAAACTTCTCGATATAAGAGTATCTACAATTTTCTCTTCAAATCCTTTTTGTTTTCGTTTCATGAGCAGTATGAAATGTTTTTGCCCTATCATACCTGTCATCAATAATAGCTGTATATCCCCAAATCATTCGGTTCTTTTCTAGCTGTTTAATAGTTCTCCATACTTTTTGTCTTGAGAAACCACAGTGTTTTGCGATCGTGTCTATACTTTCGTTCGAGTTTTTCTGAAGCTCTGCAAGGATCTTCCTCTCATCCTTATCTAGCTGTTCTCTACTACTTTTTGCCATAGTCCTCATCCAAAACGAACAGTTTTACATCAATTGCTTCCTTAAAAACATACCCTCTGCTCTTGAGAACCTCGGTGTTTGAATGATATTCTCGATACCATTAAACCAACGTTCGTGATTTCCTGTTGTATGACGGTATATTCTCATTCTAGATTGAGCTGTTATGAACAGTGTCCAGCGAAGTTTAAGCTGCAGTATATCGACAAAGTAGAAACTGAGGTTGCGGAGAGCGTTGAGGCGTTTCTAGGTCGTCGGGTGCATGAGACGTTAGAGAAGCTCTATCGAGATCTTGGGTATCAGAAGATGAATTCTTTGGAGGACCTCCTTGGTTTTTTACGTTCGGAGTGGAAGAAGAATTGGTCTGAGGATATTGTTATTGTCAAGGACGAATATACCCAAGATAATTATCTGAAGATGGGGGAGAAGTATCTCGCTGATTATTACCAGAGATATCATCCGTTTACTCAGGGGAAGACGATAGCACTTGAGGAGCGGATCCTTATTGCGTTGGATGAGGCTGGTGAGTATAAGCTGCAGGGGTATATTGATCGGCTAGCTGAGGTCAAGGATGGATGGTATGAGATCCATGATTATAAGACGAATTCCCGCTTGCCCTTGGCTGATTACATCCGGTCGGATCGTCAACTTGCGTTGTATATGATGGGGGTGAAGAAACAGTATCCTGATGTGAAGCATGTGAAGTTGATTTGGCATTTTTTGAAGTTTGATAAGGAAATTGATTCTTCTCGGACTGATGAAGAACTTGAGAAATTAAAAGCTGATACGATTACATTGATTGAGAGAATTGAGCGAGAAGAAGCCTTTGAAGCAAGTCCGTCTCTTCTGTGTGAGTGGTGCGAGTTTAAACCCGTGTGTCGTCAGTGGTCGCATTTGTATAAAATTAAAGAAAAACCGGCGAATGAATATATGATGGATTCTGGGGTCGTCTTGGTGAATCGGTACGCGGAGTTGAAGGGAAAGCAGAAACTAATGAACTTGGAGTTGGATGCAGAGCTTGAGAAGCTAGAGGAAGCACTCATCAGGTTTGCTGAAAAAGAACAGGTTGATGTAGTGTTTGGGTCGAAGAATAAGGTACGGATTACAGAGAGTGAGAGGTATTCGTTTCCAAGTAAGAATAGTAAGGAACGGGAGAAGCTGGAAGAAATATTAAGGACTTATGGGAAGCTGGAGGAGGTCAGTCAGCTGGATACGGCTGCGCTCGGAAATAAGATTCAGGCAAACGAGTGGGAGCCAGATGTGATCGAGGCGTTACAAAAATACGTGGAGCTGGAGAAGAAGAAACGGCTGTATGTGAGTAAAATTCAAAAGTAAGAAATTGAGGTTTTTACTTTCTCAATTCTCCCTCCCTAGATTAATATAATTTACGGGTCATAATACAGTAATGTCTCAAAATTCAAATACTTCAAGATTATGCAAAATATTAATATATATCACCTTGATTTCTTATTTGACGTAAGGAGGAATAAATTAATGAAAGAAAAAAAATTTATACCAATTTTTATAGCGATTGTACTCATCGGTGTATCGATTTTCTCCGGTTGTGTTGGACCGTGGGCTATTGATACACTTGGATGGGATCATATGAATGTAGAAGGAACTGCTGTCAGAATCTGGGGGCAACTCACGATCAGTGAAAGCTCCGATAACTGGAATGAAGGTATTTGTCTGGGACACCGAGTACCATGATGACTACAAGGATTATCTCTATTATAGAGAAGCGGATAATCATGGTGGTTTAGGACTTTTTTCACTCAATATCTACAATCTAACTCGTACCACAGAATATCACTATCGAGCATATGGAGAATATCTGAAAGCAAAAAATCAAATTCGAGTGGGAGCAGACGTTGTTTTTATCCCTGGTGGCCCGCGAGTAACCACCGACAATGCATCTAACATCGGACTGACTTCAGCGACTCTGAAGGGGAATCTCTGGCATATGGGAGGTGCACCATCCTGCGATGTATATTTCCTCTACGGAACCGATCAAAACGCATTAACTTTAGAAGACCACCCCTGAAATCATGACCGACACGGGTTCGTTCAGTGCAACTATCACTAGTCTCACCTCAAATACCACCTACTATTACAAAGCGGTTGCAGAAAATGATGCAGACACCTGGAGCGGTCTTATTCTTTCTGTCATCCCCGGACAACCTGTTGTTGTGACCAGGCAACCTGGTGAAATCGGAAAGAATCATGCGATACTCAAAGGAGAACTCTGGCACACCGGTGGAACAACAGAGTGTGACGTATGGTTTGTCTATAGTGATGTAAGCCCGAATCAACTCGATCAATCAACTACACCCCAAACCATGAACGCAACCGGTCCGTTCCAAGCATATATTGGGAATCTCAGCGCAACGACAAAATACTGGTACAGAACTGTCGCAGACAATGGAGTAGCACAGGGTAAAGGTGAAATCTATGAATTCACCACGACTCCAACGTCAGAAATACGAACATCAGGAGTCCTTGGAAAACCATACAAACCGCACATAAATACCGTTGATGAGGATTTCCTCTCGCGAGTTCCTGCTCGCTACATACAGCTCCTTGAAAAACATCCGATGCTGCTTAAATTATTGCAGCAACCACGATTTCGAGCATTACTAGATGGACTTCAGTAAATATATAGACCCCCTCTATTTTTTTCTTTTTTCATCATTACATCCAGTGTTATGAAAATAAAATCAATCTGGTTTTTCTTCTCATAATAAAAGAGAGTTCAGAATACCGTAAGAGAGGGTACCAATCCAGAGGCATATCCTTACCTTTAATTTTATTTATTAAAAATAGGGGGAAAAAAAGAAATGAGATAGTGATGCGTATTTTCGTAGTAAAAAAAATATTGTTTTTAAGAGTCGATTTCTTTGTACTCCTCGTAGGCTCTATTAAGGAAAGAAATATATCCATCAGGATCGCCTGCTTTCATTGCAGTGATCGCATCATTTTGGAATAATGATGCATTGTTGAAATGATGAAGATTTTCAACGGTAAGATTTTCTCCAAGATATTTCTGGTAGGAACGAAACACTATCTGTGTCAACACAAATGCATAGTCTGCAGTGAGTGAATCCATGGAGACGACTGCTTCGCTAAACATCTGGGATTTACTTCCCGATTTACAGTCAACATAATAAGGGAACACGTTGATATTATCAATCCATAACCAACGTTCTTCTCCTTTCATCAAAGGAAAAATGTAATCTTTCTTTGTGTCTTCCTCGTCTTCTGGATAACATACTCGATTGACGACCTGTCTTTTTGTGTCATACGGTGTTTTTCCCCCCGTTGTTTCCACCAAAACCCATCCATAACCTGGACAATAATATTCAACCATGTAATGCATTTGCGTCCAGAATCCTTGATCATTATTCACGAGAAGGACTCGCGCGGGAATGTTATATATTCTAAAAAAGGCACACGCCAAGTGGGATCGCCCAACATTCTCTCCATTGATTAAAAGTGTTGTCCTGGCGTCTTGAGAGAGTAAAAGGCCCAAGTTCAGCTCAAGGAAAAATAAGCCAAATCTATGGTATTTTATAAATGGTGCAATCCTACCTGCATATCGAATAAGATTATCACTGAGTCCATGTAATTGTCGTGCTTTATGTTTGATAAGAAGACTGTGTAGTCTGGACCTCTTTTGTTGACGCAAGCCATATCTTGGTATCTTCGGGTAACTGGTATTTTTTAGGGATTTTAACATAGGATGGGAGGTCGCTGAAGTCATGATTTTTTACCAGGACCCAGCAAGAGAAATGAAGTAAAACACTTTCGTCTTTCTCCATTGCTCCTATCGTGAAATTAATGATTTTATTGGGTTCATTGGTATCATTCTCAATCTGATAATGTAAAATGTCTGACGTAGTACGATCATTGTAGATTTCTAGCATGAGGGGGACTTGATATTGATAGTCTGGTGGAAATGAGAATCGGATATGAAATGTCCCGACATCTGCTGATGCATTAACATACAGATAGTGCTCAACACGGAGTAAATCAAGTTCTTGATCATCTGTTGACGTCAGATTGTTTGTGTGAGCCTCAGGAGATGATCCTTCGAGAAATGAAGTCTCACTACCTGCGAGCGGGGAGGCAGTCAATGTAAAGAAGAGAGAAACGATGCTTATCGCTATCAGTTTATTCGAGAGAAGCGTATTTTTGTATGAATTCGTTTTCATAAATCTATTTACTATTAGTTTATATACTATTTATATTTTCTCTCTTATAAAATTATTGATCGTGCATCTGTTGAATGGTTCCATTAGCCCGTTGGTTTAATAATATACCTGAAAGTCCTTCAAATTGGGAGCATAGCCTTGAATTGGTATAGTTTCCTTGTATCGAAAGTCTATGGATATGTGCTGAAAATCTATTACTTCGTCATGTTTTGTTGTTTTGGCTTTTATCAAATAGGTTCAATGTGAAGAAAAAGGCTCATATGAACTGATGATAAAATAGTGCTAAGAGGGAGATTTGAACATCAATTTACCGGCATAACAAGGATTGACGCCTATCTATTTTTTGGAAAGATAAATAGCAAATTTACACTCAGAATCTCCAGATACAACAGATTGCAGGAGTTCAACTTTTACTGGTTGTTCAAGAACACTTTCCCATAATTTTTGAACGAACGCTTTTGAACAATGACAATATGTCATCGAGATTGTTGTATCTTTTGGTAATCCTCTCAAGAGACTGCAATAGCATCTCATAGGTTGAGTAAATGCATGAGGTGTGTAATACTGATATAAGATGTTTTCATTTTTAGAAAGTCGTGTCCCTTTCATGGGTTTTCGTTGTTCTGCCTCTAAAAACATGTCAAGGTCTTTGAATTTCTTTCGATGTTTTTTCGCTGATTCGATAACCCTTTTATTAATTGAAGCACAATTACGTCCACAATTCTCCATAATTTGTATTCGTGTTTCCTTATCAACGGTAGAATCTAATCGTCCTATTACATCTCTCACCCATAAAGCGATAGTGTCTTTTGGAGATGATTTTATCACGTGTTCGCTACCTTGCATAACTTTTTTACTTACGGTTTTCCCAGCGATACGTTCCACGGTCTTTTCCAACTCTTTAATCATTTTAACATCTGCTTCGGTCATTGCTATTACCTTTTCATGTATCTTTTTTCTTTTGTGAATTCATTTTTTATTGTTTAAACATTGTCATAACAGAAAAAAACATTGCTGTTGTGAATAAAAATTATGCAGGGGAAGGGATTTGAACCCATGATTACCGGTTAAATTCTAAAAAATGATGGATAATAATTACTCCTATAAAAGGCTACAATTTCATACGTTCTCTTGTCGTTTATTGTTTTTCTTCCTTACTGTCAGGCTCAACTTTAAGAGTAACATGTCCAAATGCTAATGGTGGTAAGAGATGAGATAATACTTGTTCTGCAGTACAACAGCGAACTATACCTTTTGAACTGGTTTGTATCCAACCGTCTTTCCCTTTACGGAAACTCTGTTTTGCACCATTTTTAGTTATGATATAGATAGTACATTCATCATTCTTCATTTTAATTCCTCATAATATCTTTTATATTATCAATAATATCATCATATATAGTTTGTTCCAATGGATATGCAGGGGAAGGGATTTGAACCCACGATTACCGGTAAAAATTAGACTTTTTCTCCTGTCGAAGCCTCGAGAGGGCTTCATGATTGGCCGCTACACTACGGGAGCGTTGTTATCCACCAGAAGCAACCTGTATTATCGATAACTCCTGGTCATCAAGTATGATATCGTCAACCGGCAGCGGTGTTTTATTTTTTAGTACGATTACACTGTCTGGTCTCCGATGAATCGTTCGTAAAAGATCGGTAACAGTCGATCCTTTCTTGATATCGATTTCCTGGGAAGTATTTTGCGGGATGAGTTTCACTCTTATCTTCATGGGACCGATATCGATATAAAAAAGCCTTAAATTAACCTTTTGACCTACTACCTGATAACAATGCTGGGGTAGCCAAGCTCGGTTCACGGCGACGGTCTCGAAAACCGTTGGTGACAACACCTCAGGAGTTCAAATCTCCTCCCCAGCGTTTTTTGATTATAATCTGAAAGTGAATGTTCATTCCAAAAATAACATTTCTATGCACTATTCATTCAATGCTTGGCTAGCGCACTAAGTGTTTTTTTATGGCCATTTGCTATTTTTACGATCTCTCGAAATTCTTCATCAGCAATTTTTTTCCTGGTCTCTTCAGAGATATTATCTTTTAAATTTTTTGATGCTGCCATGTACAATCCACTCTTTTATTTCATCTTGAGAATAATAGTTTTCTCTTATGCCAATCATTACCTTGACATTATTTACTGTATCCGGTATATTAAATTTTCCTTCATTTTTGAGGATAAACTTTTTCGTAGTGAGGAAAGCAGTTCGTTTGTTTCCACTTTCAAAAGCATGAATACGTGTTAACTCAATGAGTAATCGTGCCGCTTTATCATATATATCCCCTGAATTCATTTTGGTTTTATCTATCGCTGTTTGTATATAAGATGTACTAATTGTTTTTGTTTGATCCCGTTTACTTTTTCGAAACATTTCAATTGCAATGGTATTATAATATTGAATTTCATCAACAGTAGGATACACAACTCCAACCATAAAAATGTTGAACGGGTGAGGCGGCTATAATCTTTGTGTTTATTTTTCAAAATTACCTAACACTCAGCAAAGTTCTAATCAAACAATAGTGGGATTGAAATCAAATATTCACATCTCACCCCCAGCGCTTATTTTAACATCCGCGATGACGAAAAGGAAATGTAAGGATTACAGTAATTTTGTGACCTCGATTTCCTTACTTGCAGTATCATTGTTAAACCCGTATGCGATGACCTTGATCGTATGTTTACCTGAGGTTTTTGCAGTCCAGCTCCAGAGGTACGGCTCCGTAGTCACGGTCGCCTTTAAAGCACCATCGATGTAGAATTCAACTTTTTGCACCTGCCATTGCCCTGGTCCATAGTCGAAATCTGTACCGGCTGCCTCGATATCAATCGGACCAATAATCAAGGTGGACGACCAGGGGATAATGCGTTGATTGTTCTGGTAGAGCGCTCGCAGTGGTTTTGCGATATCGACGCTGATACTATACTGCTGCAGTGAGATGTTCATCCAGAGTGATTTCCCCGGGAGAGCATCATGTCGGTAGGGATCGTAATAATTGTATTCATGTTCATGGATGTCGATGTACAGTTCTCCCGGTGCGATCGGCATGCTGAAGAACCCTGAGGCATTTGTCTGCGCCTCCCGCGTGTACTCATGACCAATAGAGAAGTTGACCCAAGTAGCGTCTAGGCGGACGCCCCATAAGAGGAGCTCCTGTTGATACTATCTGTGAGGTAACCGCAGACGGTGGATGTCTCAAGAGGGAAGGGATATAGAGTAACATTTACCCAGAGCGTCTGAGAGTCAGTAATGTTGAGATCATCACGGGAATCACTATAATACCCATCCTTAGAGATGTCGAGGTCAACCTGCCCGGGAGCCACATTCATCTGATAGAATCCGTTTTCATCCGCGACCGTTGTATTCCGATATGTGTCTACCTGACTTCCTTGCCATCGGAGAGACACATTTGCAGCGAGAGGGGTACCATTTTGCTCCGAGGAGATATAACCGCAGATAACCGCAGTCTCTGGCGGTTTAGGAACAAGTGAGAGGTTCGCCCAATAGGTGTGGTTTTCAATGACTTGTAACTGATTGTTAGATTTATCACAATACCCTTGTGCTGATACAGCAATACGGATACGCATCGCAGGGACATGCATGAAGTAGAATCCTGTGGGATCTGTCGTTGTGGAGTTAGTGTAGGTCTCTTCGTAATTGATTCGACCTGAGACCGTGATCAGGGCGTCATTAATTGGTTGGCCAGAACTGGTGATATAACCGCAGAGTACTGATGTCTCCGCTGAGATCCCGATACTGTTCGGAGGTAGAATCGGTGTACTATCCTGCCGTTGAGACGGCGCAGAGGATGACGATGATTTATGGAGCGTGTTCGTAGTTAAGGGGAGTTCTCCAGGATACCCATCATAAATAGTAGGATGCTGTTGCTGGAAACTACGCGGCTGTGCATAGATGAATACCTCTTCAGCGGTGACAACACCATCCCCGTTGCTGTCCCCGTATCCTCGTAAGCCGTCGATGACATAGGGGGCAAAGCCACCGGAGTATGATAACTCGTCCTCACATGATCCCATAATAATAACACGAGGTTGCTCAGGGGAACTCTTCAGAAGTTTCCAATGGTCGTTCATTCCACCAGCATAACAACTATCGACAATAAGACAGACATTGTTGGATTTCAGCTGGTTTAACATGATGTTAATCTGATCATCACTGATAAATGAGGTATTGTAGGCGAATCCCCAATAGGTGACAAGCATCTCATCGACATCATCTACCTCGTCATGAGGTGGAATATCAAATTGAAGAAAGTTACCATGTGTCGACAGATAGACGAGGACAACGTCGTCGCTGCTGGCCATTTTGTTGAGCCATCGGAACCCAGCTAGGATATTGCCTCTCGTGGCATCCTCCGCAGTAAGGAGTTTAATATGGTCTGCTGACCACCAAGGCGTCTGCAGGAGAAGGTCTCTCAAATCGTTCGCTTCCAGAATCATACCCGGTCGATTTTCCTCTGGATTTTCCGCGTACTCACCAATGCCAACCACCAGAGCCCAGTATTGCGCATCTTTTGTTATCGTTGAAGGATTCTGCAGGATGCTAGCTTGTAAAGGTGTGCTTTGTATTGGAAGAAAAATAGTTCCAACCAGAATTAATACAATTGCGAGACTTATTTTTTCTTTGATATTAATTTTCATATTTTACTCCCTCTATTTGAATAATAATAGAAAAAGCCCCTTAATATATTTTTTTCCCAAATTATACCCGAATATTGATGGAATGTTGATTTAAATTCAGGGAATTTTTTTTTATTGTTCTTATCTCCCAGTTTGTATTAGGCGATACGTGTTGATTCTCACCAGGAATTTAGTACTAGGCATTTATCCCGAACGAAATTATATTTTCCTAAATTCAGCACCGTTGAGATGAAGAACAGTATAGTCTTCATTGACGCTATACGTAAAAGATATTGACATCGATGGTCGTCCACCCCCAGGATTCCATGTCCCGTTCTCAGGCATTGTCCAATTCCCGGGTCGTGTACCATTATAGGGGCGTGTCCCATTTATGGGCCATGTTTCATTCGTCGGTGGTCTGGTCCAATTTCCTGGCAGTGTACCATTATATGGTTGTTGTCCAGGAAATCCACCTCTGCCATTAAATTGTGGTTCTAACACCAAGGTAGTTCCATTCATGGAATAGGTATAGGTTGTGGTAAATGTCCCTTGTTCAGAATCTAACGTCATTTCCACGGTATTCCCAGAAAACGTTAGCTGTGAAATGGTTGCGTTTCCTGCTCTACCAAACAGTGGCATCTGGACATTCCCGACCCATGTTCCACTGAAAGTATTTTCATTTTCGTTTGTATTTTGATTCGATGTACATCCACTGAAACAAACGATCAAGAAAATAAATGAAGATACGATTACTAGCGCTTTTGTGTAATTTTCTTGTTTCATAATTTATTCACTTCTCATGGCTTCGACGATCTGCAAATTCGCAGCTTTCCTAGCAGGGATTAACCCTGATATGATTCCGATGATGGTTGAGAACAATAACGCAAATAGAATAAGTTCTGGGGTAACTATCGCAACGGAGGTGCTGGTGCCCATTCTTCCCATACCCATGATGTTGATTCCTACGCTAGAAATAACACCAACGACAATGAACCCAAGGAATACTCCCAAGAGTCCTCCCATAAGACCGATGATTCCTGATTCGGTAAGAAAGAGTTTCATGATTTCAGAGTTTCGTGTTCCAATGGATTTTAGAATACCGATAAGTCTGGTTCGCTCCATCACGGACATAAACATGGTATTCGCGATCCCAATTGCTCCTACTAGAAGGGAGATAGCAGCAATACCGGTGAGGAAAAATGTTAAGGTCGCCATGGTGCTTTGAATGGTTTCCAGCATTGATGTAGGAGATGTGACCGTAAAATCAGCGGTATCTGAAGTGACCATTCGAGAGGTATACAACACCTGTTCCACATTTTCAATAATCTGGTCAACAGCATTCGTATCTGTGACTTTCACTTGTATCGAAGAATATTCATTACTGTCGATATCTGTAACAATCTCTCGTGCAGCTTGAATTGTCATAAATATGGTCCGGTCGTCCCCTCCGAAGCTACCAGTACCAGATTCCGCTAATATTCCAACGATCGTGAATGTTTTTGACCCAATTCTGATCTGGGTGTCCGTCGTTAAATTATAATCAAACATCCCGTACGCGATGCTATTTCCGACCAGAACACCCATCCCATCTCCTGCTTCGAGGAATCTACCAGAATCTAGCTCTGACGTCGTCATTGTATTCCAAGAAGTTGGATCGACACCCTCGACGGTCACTCGTTACTGTCTGCGCCAAATACTGTACCGTTGCTTGACCGGAGATAACCCCAGTTACTGTTTCGACACCATCAGCAGTCGATATCACAAGGATATCATTATCAGTTAACGTTGGACTGGTTGTCTCAGATGTCTGCCCGGTTGCTCCAGGAAATCCAGGAAAACCCTCACCAGGTTGGAATCTCCCTTCAAAGCCTCCTGCGGGGCCAGATGCTCTCGTATTGCCTGTGCTCACAGTGAGTACATCTGCACCAAACCCGGTCATCTGGGACTGCATGGTTTGAGACATTCCTGCGCTTATTGACAGCATCGCGATGACCGCTGCAACCCCGATAATAATTCCTAGAATTGTAAGCCAGCTGCGTAGCCCGCGATGGGTAAGGCTATTTAATGAAAGTTTGAAGATATCAGCAAGCTTCATTCTTTTCTTCCCTTAAATTTTTTTGAGAAATGAGGTAGTTTCTTCTTTCGCCCTAATTGAATGATGCCAATAACAATGATAATTCCCAGCTGCACCAATAGCAATATAGACAAAGCTGTTGCTAGAACCACTGGATGATTGTGATTGACCATTGAAGTTCCTGCTAAAACTATTTTGTGTTCCCGTAGATGACGTTGAGCTGCCGAAGGAACCAAACGAAGAACCAGAGGATATGGTCACCTGTTTTTGAATCGTCTGTCGTACGCCAAAGACATCGGTATACGATATTTGAACAAGGAGTCCATTACCCTGGAACCCGGTAAATGATTGATTCATAAACTGGTTCCGGCCAGTAAAATTCCTATCTGGTGGAGCGCCTGTTCCTGTTCTATTAAATGATGGGAACTGTGATGTCGTATTACTGGTTGTCGAGGTGAGTTGGAATGTCGCTAAGGTGTAATCACCCGCATCGAGATTTCCGATACTAGATGAGGATACGCCACTCGTCTGATAATTTGGCTGCTGGGGAATAGACACAATCACCGATGATGCAACATTCGCTCCGGTGTTAACGATAGAAAACGTTGTTGATCCGCTCGTTGATTGTTGAACGACAACATCAAAAGTTGTTGTGCCACTGATCTGTAAACCAACTGTTGAATTCACCGTTTGTTTCACTCCAGTCTGATCATAATATTCCATGGTTATTGTAAGCGGGAAAATACCCGGTGAAATACCAGAGCTTGCCATGACAATAAGGGGGACCTCCGTATAATTTTCAGCACCAATTGAAGAAATAGTAATTCTATTATCAGCTCCAACAGGTAAAATAAGACTATTTGGATCTTTCCAGGTAAATAGGATATTTTCTAAGTTAACTCCACCGTTGTTTGTAATATTAAAAAGAAGGGTTGTTGCTACTCCGATTGTGATCGATGTTGGCGTCACTGAAGTTAGATCCAAAACGGTTGCGTCTTGCACCTGAATAATTGCAGTCTGTCTGATCGCGTTTCCTCCAGTGATTTCAAAAAGTACTTGGTATAACCCGGGAGATGCGGTACTCGGTACTTTAAATTCATAGATGACTGAATAGGACTCGCCGCTATCCAGACTTCCGACATCGACTTCCCAGTTTCCTTGCGAAATAACTGTATTTGGATCCCAGGAGCTTGCTGTGATATCAATGTAGCTTGTTGCTCCCCCGATACTCTTGAGGTTCACCTGGATGTACCCATTTGTTCCTGGTGCGACAGTAGTGGGATTTGTTGTGAAGGTGACCTGCAGTCCTGCTGCTGATACGTTGATACTGCCTATTGTATTGAATAGAAACAAACAACTCAATACGACTGTCATTACATAATATGTTTTCTTCATTTTTTAACCACCTACCTTTATTTTTCCGTCAACGATATGAACGATTGTTTCAGCATATTGTGCTATCTCCAGCTCATGGGTAATCACGGTCACGGTCATTTTTTTCTCCTTCTGTAACTGTAATAAAAAATTCATAATCTCCGCTTTTGTTTTCGTATCTAAATTTCCAGTCAGTTCATCTGCAAGAATAATCTCAGGTTCGTTTGCCAATGCACGAGCAATCGCGATGCGTTGTTGTTCCCCGCCGGACATCTGAGATGGAAGGTGATGTGCTCGATGTTCCAAGCCGACTGCTTTCAGCAGCTCTAAGGCTCGTTGTTGTCGTTCTTTTTTTTCTTTTTCAATGACGATCATCGGCAGTTCAATATTTTCCAATGCAGTGAGTGTCGGATGGAGATTGAAGAATTGAAAGACGATGCCAATTTTTTTCCCACGTAAACGAGCAAGGTCCGATTCTTTTAATGTTGAAATGTCCACTCCATCTAGGAATACCTTTCCTGACGTTGGTCTATCAAGCGCACCGACCATGTGTAACAATGTTGATTTCCCTGAACCGCTCGGACCCATGATGGCGACGAACTCACCTTTGTTGATTTTTAAATCCACACCACGAAGCGCCGGAGTTTCTACGCCATTCATTTTATAGATTTTCTTTACGTCTTGGAGTTCAATTATTACATTATTCATTTTTTCACCTTTATTATCAACGCGGTTTTCTCCATTCATCTGATTTACTGTCTCATTGTTTTTTATTATCCTCGATTAGGTTTCAAAACTATATATCGATTTTTCCCAATTCATTCCCAATTCCATTCCGAATTATGGAAAAAATCAACTACTTCTCACCAAAAATAATTTTCGTGAATGTGTCAATAAATTCTCTACTTAATGTTACTGACGTTGCATTCGTATTCATATGATTTCGAATGAGCTGATATTTGATTGTGCATTGTTTTGCAGTTATTCTTTTTTTACTCATACGTTTCCATTCCTTTCCTCATCTGTCGATATGAATAATTATTTTACGAAGAGTCTAGGACTACACAGTTCAGAATGAAAGAGAAATGAGTTGTGCCAAGATGATAACACAAAGAGGAGGAGAGAAAAGAGGGAAGTTTGGCACAACTCATGTGTTGATTAACTCGCAGCTGGTCGTTGTTTCAGTTCAACCGAAATGTCAAGGAGCTGATGGTTTCGAACAATAGTGACACTGATTGTTTGATATGACGTCGTATATTCTTCGAGATAGGACATGAATGAATCACCATTAATGATTCGTGTTCCGTCAACAGCGATGATGATGTCACCACCGATTATCACCCATACATCGTTGACTCTCACCTGCTGGTTTCCACCCTGTAAGCCTGCCTGGGCAGCTGCTCCTCCGTCTGTTATTTGCGTAATAAGCCACCCATAGGTTACATTTACTCCCAAGGACTGTGCAATTGTATATGTCATGTCAGTTCCTGATATTCCTACCCAGGGGTGCTGATCGTAAGATCCGGTCGTGATAAGTGATTCTATTTCCCGTAGTATTGTATTTGATGGGACAGCAAAACCAAGTCCGTTTGAATTCTGTATAATCGCCGTGGTAATCCCAATTACTTCTCCTTCGTAATTCAAGAGAGGTCCCCCTGAATTCCCTGGGTTAATCGCAGCACTTGTCTGAATGATATTTGCGATGGGAAAATTTCCTGCGACTGAATCTTGTATTGTTCTCCCAAGTTGACTCACAATTCCGGTGGTCATTGTTCCTCCTAATCCGAAGGGACTGCCGATAGCGACAACAGGATCACCCACTTGTAAGGTTGAGGAACTGGTAATATCAAGAGGTTGGAACTCCTCAACGGGAGCTTCTACAGATAAGATTGCTAAATCAGAATAAGCATCAGAACCAATAACGACCGCAGGATACCCATCTCCGTTTGAGAAGGTAACCGTGATATTTTCCGCATCATTCGACTACGTGTTTGTTGGTTATCACGACCATGTCGTTTTTATACTCGTAGACAAAACCGGAGCCTTGGACTTCGGAATATTGCCTACCGAAAAATGAGTATTGTAAGACATATCCTGTAATAACAACGACGGAGTCCTTGATATCTTTATATAATTGTGCTAGAGACGTCGTATTATAGAAATACGTTATATTGCGAATTTCCTCTTGGTTATTATCATATTGAATATTACTTGTTTGTTGTAGTGTATCAGTTTTTGATGATATCGCTATAGAACTAAGCGATCCACCAATAAAATAACCAGCGATAAACATCGCAACAATGCATAGGGAAACAAAGATGATGATGTTCTTATTTCCCGGTTTCTTATTTTTTTCAAAGCTCTCGTTCATAACAACTACCTCCGTCTTTTTCTTGTACGAATCAATTACAATATTTTTGTTTATATTTTTTCCTCCCAATTTCTTCCCAATTTACTCCCAAATTTTTTAAAAAAATGAGTTGTGCCAAGTAATATCGAGGGGGAAGAAAAAAATAGCTATAAGCTGGCACAACGTTCAAATGAAATATGAGATGAAGAAGAGAAAAAACGAGTACATGATTTTTTCCCTTCTCAAAGATTTCATAGGGGGCGGGATACCGTTATTGATCTGATTCCTCACTTGTAATAAAACCTCGTGAACCTCTGCATGGTCCGCGTTCGAATCCATGTTCAAACATCATGTCCTGACCGACACCAGTGGTATTTTGCAGATCAAATTCGTCCTCAATGATGTTCCTGATTTCATCCCAGCTGTATCCTTCGTTCCTCAGTTCTTTCTGTCTGTTCAAGATGGTGAGTCGTTGTTCGGTTTGTGCGATTTCATTATCTAATTGTGTATCGAGCACACCGAATTCATCAAGTTTCTCTTGAATTGCTGTTCTGATTTCCTCAGGGGTTGCATTTTGATCTCTAAGGGTTGTCATGAGTTCCTCGAGTTCTGTTTGTTGCTCGTCTGTTAACTCAGATGCGAATGGTCCGAGTCCGTTCATTCCATGTCTCCCCTCAAACGGTATTTGCGGGGTTGTGTCGTCGGTTGTGTCATCGGTTGTCTGTCCGGTGGCAAAGGCTGCTCCAACGGTTGCAATGAGCATGACCTACGAGCAGTCCTCCGACCAATTTTTTGTGTGTTGTTTTCATTTTTTTTGCTCTCCATTATTTTTCTCAAATCGTCTATGTCAAAGTGATTTTATATTGATTTTTTACAAATTGATTCCGATTTATTCCCAAATTCTTCCCAAATTTTTTTAAAAAACCTATTAAATGAGGTCTTGAATTCTCTGTCAAAGGTTTGTGTGATGGATTCTCTAAAAAATGTACTGTATTGGCTTATCGCCAACTCCCTTGGTGGATTCAACCGTGGGAGAATCATCGAGGAGCTGTGTAACAAACCGCAAAATGCAAATGAACTTTCAAAAAATCTTGAAATCGAATACAAAACAATCCGTTATCATCTCAAAGTTTTAGAAGAAAATGGTATTATTACGTCGGTTGGTGGGGGATATGGTAAAACCTATTTTCCGACCGAAACATTTGAGGCAAATAAACAACATTTTACAGAGATTTGGGATAAAATTGGGAAAAAACCAAATAAAGAATAGACGACATAGAAAAAGGTGAAGAGTAATATGAATGAAACTCCGATAAAGGAAGAAAAAATTCCAACATACAACAAAAAAGCAATCCGACTCCTGATAGCGTTGGTTATCGGTGGTATTGTTTTAGGATTGATATTATCAAATATTTTTGTCACTGAAGCAAATGACAGAATACAACATTTTGCTGACGAATTTGGTACTTATGTACCTCCAGATTTTCCCTTTAGAGTTACACCCCTTACTACCTCTGAAATATTCCTACCGACGCTCGGTGTTATTGTTGTCTGCATCAGTATGTTCCTCTTAATCGGTCTCATTGCTGTGTATTTCAAGGTCTTCGCGAAAACAAAATCAAAGTACATCGCAGGTTTATTGTTCTTTTTAGTCCCCTTATTTATTGAATCAATTTTTTTAGTAAATACCTTACGTTCATTATTTGTTTCATCAGCGATCCCGTTTGGCCATGGCATCCGTGAAAGTATTGGATTTGAATTGGGAGGCTTAGGTCAGATTCTTGTGATCGTGTCGTTATTTGAAAGCATTGGATTAAGTATATTGTTGTATCTTAGTACCGAATAAAGAGAAGTACGATCTACCAGCACGTTACTGTTCTATTCTTCTTCCCGATGTTCCTTTTATTTCTTCGGTAACTATTTAGAATCTTTCTTGATTATAAAATCGTACACAAGAAACATCTCTGATATTACAGGGATTCTATGACAAGTAAGCATTTCGATGAAATCTTCTCTGCATTAAAGCAAGAGCTACGGAAATATAATCAACCGATTGTCTCACGATAGAAACAAGAGATTGCTGACACCCCGTTTGTGACATTAATTTCTTGTTTGCTAAGCCTCCGAACCAAAGATGAGGTCACCGAACAAGCATCACGACATCTTCTAACAAAATACAATACTCCTGAGAAACTCGTACAATTAACAGAAAAACAAATTGAATCACTGATCTATCCTGTCGGGTTCTATAAAACCAAAGCAAAAAGAATCAAGGAAATCTCACAAACACTCCTTGAGAAATACCAGGGAAAAGTACCAGACACAGTTTGAAGAATTACTCACTCTCAAAGGAGTCGGGAGAAAAACCGCAAACATCGTCATGGTCTACGGTCATAAGAAACATGGGTATCTCCCGATCGACACCCACTGTCATCGGATCCCAAACAGACTTGGCTGGATTAAAACCAAAACACCAGAAGACACAGAACATGCCCTCAAAAAAATTCTCCCTTCAGAATATTGGGATGATTTCAATGATTTATTTGTCACGTTCGGACAAACAATTTGTGTTCCTATCTCACCGTTCTGTAGCCGTTGTCCAATTCAGCAATATTGTAAGAAAGTTAATGTGAAAAGTAGTAGATGATTGTTTAGAATTTCTTTGTTTGAATAAATTTTTCTATTTCAGAAACCGTGATTTGTTTGTTCGTTGTCATCATGTCCACGAGTTTATCTTTCTCAGCCCAATTCTCGTAATATTTCTTTTGTACTTTGTTAAGACTAAAAGCGATGCCTTTGCTTTCCGCAAGTTGCTTCAACTGCTTTTCTGTTAATTCATTTAAGAGTTCTTTTTTGATCGACATTAGTATCCCATCCTACCACCCGGTATCCAAAAACAAGCATTTATCTGTTTCGTTTCAGTCAACACCTAATCACTCGTACAAAGAAATCGAACCGATTAGTTTATTAATAGGAAACGCAATTCTATTTTAACTAAGTGGAATGGGATGCTGGATGGAGAGAAAGCAGTTATTTCTCCAGAGATGTTAAAACCTCTTATTATCAGGTCGCTTCGGAGAAGTAGCGTGCGAAAGAAAATCGCAGATTACCTGTTTGAGATTAGCCCGGGTGGCAGTTACACCTCTGAGATCGCGTACAATGTGAAGACCACACCGACGAACGTGATTGGGGCTATTCGTGGCATGAATTCTCGGTATCGTGATGATGATTCGCTGATGAGTTTGAATCTTGTGGAGCAGATAGCGGGCGGAAAACATAGGGATATCAAGTTGTATCGGCTCACAGATTTTGGCAAGGAAATTGTTGAAGGACTGCGGGACAACAGAAAACGATTCTAACCGTATTCCTGTTTCTCAATATATTTTTTTTACAGCGAAACTGATAAAAAAAGGCGCTGCGTTATCCCAACATTGGGAGTCAGATAAGTTATGGCTGAAGTAAACATCAAAGAACTACTCTCCACCTACGATACAGAAAACCTGACGATCGCAACAGTATGCTCACATTCCAGTCTTCAGATTTTTAACGGCGCAAAAAAAGAAGGATTCAAAACCCTGGGGATCTCCGTTGGTGAAGTAAAGAAATTCTACGACGCCTTTCCGCTGGGAAAACCAGATGAATTCTTCACCGTTGACAACTACAAGGATATCGCGAAATACGCTGATGAACTACGGCAAAAAAACGTAATAGTAATCCCGCATGGTTCGTTTGTGGAATATCTTGGTCCGAAGAATTTTCTGAACCTTCAGGTACCTACGTTTGGAAACCGGCATGTGTTGATGTGGGAGTCGGACCGTGAGAAAGAACGGGTCTGGCTTGAGGGTGCTGGAATTACGATGCCAAAGGAGATTAAAGATCCGCGGAACATCGAGAAACCAGTGATAGTAAAATATCATGGTGCGAAAGGCGGGAAAGGGTTCTTTATCGCAAAAACATTCGCAGAGTTCTCCAAACGAGTGAAGCACGATAAACCGTATACGATCCAGGAGTTTGTGATGGGGACAAGGTACTATCTTCACTATTTCTATTCCCCGATTCAGGATAACGCGTACAAGCTGCAGAAAGGAAGTCTGCAGTTGCTTTCCATGGATCGCCGTGATGAGACCACGATTGATGAGGTGCAACGACTTGGTTCTATCGCAGAGCTTGAGGAGCTGGGGATTCACCCGACGTTCGTCGTCACGGGCAACATCCCGATTGTGATGCGGGAATCACTCTTGCCACAAGTCTTCAAAATGGGGGAAGCAGTCGTAGAAAAATCACTTGAGCTCTTCGGCGGCATCATCGGGCCGTTCTGTCTGGAGACGGTGGTGACGGAAGACCTGGAGTTTAAAGTCTTTGAGATATCTGCTCGCATTGTCGCAGGAACCAACCCGTATATCGCAGGCTCACCGTATTCTGAGCTGATTCAACCTGATCTTTCCACAGGCCGCAGGATCGCACAAGAGATACGGTATGGTATAAAACAGAACCAGCTTGAAGAAATCCTCAGCTGAGGCCTTACATGTTGACCTTGGTGTTAGCAGAGGCTGAAGTAGAGCTCATGCCTGTTGAACTCAGCCGTCATCCTGCCGTGATCGCACATGCCCGACAACGGAGGAAACAACCGACACAGATTCTTCTGGATTCGAACTATCATCATGCAGCGATGAATAATCTCCCAGAAGGACGACGACGAGGACGACCTGATATCACCCATCTTTTTTTGCTCACAGCTCTGGAGTCAATCGTGAATAAACAAGGTCAGTTGAACGTCATTGTTCATACTAGAGATGATACTGTTATCACGGTAAGCCCAGAGACTCGTATCATGCGCAACTACGAACGATTCCTCGGGCTCATGGAAAAACTCTTTGAAACGCATGTGGTCCCCGATGAGAAACAACCGCTTCTTTCTTTACGGCAAAACATCCCTCTTAAGCAAGTAATTGAACAAGTACAAGCAGATGTGGTCATCACGTTTTCAAAGGATGGGACATCGGTTGTTCTCCCTGATTATTTCAGAGAGTTAAAAAAACAGAAGAAACGCCATGTTCTTTGTATCATCGGTGGGTTTCCCTCAGGCATGTTTCATACTGATATTAAAACAATCCCAACCGACGTCTTCTCTCTCTATCCTGATATGCTTCCCGCCTGGACCGTGGCAAGTGAAATACTGGTCAATTATGGGAACATGTCTCGGTAGAATTTAACCATGATTCCAATCTGTGCCCACATCCTGTTTTCCGCTTCATCAAAGATCACTGACTGTGGTCCGTGCGCGACATCCTTGGTGACCTCATACCCGTAGTACGCAGGGAGACAGTGGAGGAAGATCGCATCTGGTTTTGCTGCTCCCATGAGTGTTGAATCAACGGTGTATCCTTTGAACTGTTTGATGCGTTTTTCTTTTTCTGCTTCGTCACCCATAGATACCCAGGTGTCAGTTGCAATAACATCAGCACCTGTGGTACAATTCTGTAATATATCAGTGACTTCTACATTCACTCCGAATTTTTTTGTTTCTTCCAAGTAATATTTCTCTGGCCAGTATTGTCTTGGTGCAACGATCCGTATATTCATCCCTGCTATCCCGCAGCCGAGCAAATATGAATGCGCCATGTTGTTGTTTCCATCGCCAAGATACACGAACTGCAATCCTTTGAGTCTTCCTTTGTGTTCTTGAATGGTCATGAGGTCGGTAATCACCTGACACGGGTGTTCTTTATTGTCTAACCCGTTGATGACCGGTACGGTCGCATGTTTTGCTAGCTCTTTCATCGCGTCGTTACTCTTCGCGCGATACATGATCAGGTCAACATACCGGGAGAGCACAAGAGCGGTATCCTCGATGCTTTCTCCTCTCCCCAGTTGGATATCATTGGTTGAAAGAAAGATCGCATGGCCACCAAGTAAGGTCATTCCCGTCTCAAAAGAAACCCGTGTCCTCGTACTTGGTTTCTCAAACATCATCCCGAGTGTTTTTCCTTTCAAATGTTCGATACGTTTTCCTTTCTTTGATTGTCGTTTGAGTTTTATACTGAGCTTGATAATGTCGTGTAGGTCATCCTTCACATCTAGCATGGAAATAAGGTCTCGTTTCATCGAACAAGGGAATAGATATTCTTTCTTTAAACGTATCGGATACCTCGAAAGGCATTTATCCCTTGAAGAGATGTAGTCTTGCGATGGGTGTTGATCTAAAAGAATTATTCCCCAAAGAACAATGTGCGTTTGAGGATTTCAGAGATCGAGTTATTGTTATCGATGCATACAACGTACTCCATCAGTTTCTCTCCAGTATCCGACAGCGTGATGGAACGCCCTTAAAAGATGCGCAAGGAAGGATCACCTCGCATTTATCTGGTCTGTTGTATCGGACCGCAAACCTGGTAGCAGCAAAGATTCGTCCCGTGTATGTGTTCGATGGAGCGCCTCATCCGTTAAAAGCACGAACCATTCAACAACGACGGGAACGAAAAGAGCAAGCGGAACGGGAATGGAAGGAAGCACTCGAAAAAGGTGACCTGGAAAAAGCAAAATCAAAAGCACAACAAACCTCTCGGGTAACAAACGAGATCATTGAACAGAGCAAACAACTCCTCGAAGCACTTGGAATCCCGCATCTCCAGGCGCCATCCGAAGGAGAAGCGCAGGCAAGCTACATGGTAAAGAAAGGTGATGCGTACGCGGTCGGATCACAAGATTTTGACTGCCTCCTCTTCGGATCCCCTATCTTAATAAGAAACTTAACATCCTCAGAAAAACGAAAACTCCCAAACAAACAAGCATACACCACTGTTCACCCCGAGTGTATCCACCTTGAACCCGGTCTTCAGAAACTAGGTATCTCACAGGAACAACTCGTCGATATCGCAATCCTTCTAGGTACGGATTTTAATGAAGGCGTCAAAGGATACGGTCCTAAAAAAAGCCTGCAACTTCTTCAAAAACAAGGTAACCTTGAGACCGCACTTGAAACTATCCCTGGTTCCGAACAGAAACCATCATCTGATGAAATCGCGGCCGTCCGAAGAATATTCCTTGAACCTACCATCACCCAAGACTACCTTCTTCAATGGTCAAAACCGGATCCATCTGCTGTGATTCACATTCTCTGTGATGAGCATCAATTCTCCAGGAAACGCATTGAACCAATTTTAGAAAATTTTTCATCATTGAACCAGCTCACCAAACAAAAAAACCTGTTCGATTTTTAACGTATATAGAGGAGCTCTCTCTCTGGGTTATTGGACGGATCGGGACGACCTATCTTTACTCAACCGAAACCACCGATGCAGATGGCGATCAAGTCTTTTACTTGTGGGACTGGGGTGACGGGAATTTCAGCGAGTGGCTTGGACCGTTCGCATCGAGGAGCAACCGCTACTGCTCAACACTCTTGGGCTAACAAGGGAGCCTATTCAATACGGGTAAAGGAAAAGCTGTCCTGGGTGATGAAAGTAACTGGTCAAATCCGCTCGCGGTGACCATGCCACAGAACCAGCTAGTCATGTTCTAATTCTTCGAGAACATTGAGAGATGGTTTCCTCGTCTTTTCATCTTTCTTAATGAAATTTTCAACAAGATAGGATTGTAAAAACAAATATGTTTTCTATTCATTTATTACTTTATATTTGTCGATGGGATCGAGCAGCGCTAAGCGTTCGCCATTATCCCACTGAATCCAAACCAGGGTTTCATCTGATTCGTTCTCTATTTTTTCAACCGTGCCTCGATCCCCTGGTTTCAATCGCGTCCAGGTATCATTAATGAAAACAAGCTCGATTCGATCACCGACTTTTACCTTATTTTTCATTTTTTGTCCCCCTAATTATCGGATGCGGGTAACGGGATTCGAACCCGTGTGACTAGCTTGGGAAACACTGTCCAACAGGAGAAACCCGCTGACATTTATCCCTCTGATGTTGATAAATATTTTTCATTAAGAGACATCCAAGGAATATGTAAAGAGTGGCAAGAGAATAGTAAAAGATGGATAAAAACTTATCTAGATTACGTTTCTTGGAGGGTTGATGAAGATAAAACTTTATCGTATTGTATACAAGTAAAAGACGCATCATCAATCACATACTATCGGAAGCAAATCTATCAAATCAGACGGTTTCTGGAATACCTAAAGATAGGCTGGGCGTCTACCATTAAATTACCTCCTGAGCCAGAATATCTCCCTAAACGAGTATCCTCAGATGCTATTGATAAAATATTAGATAGTTTTAAAGACCATAAGTACGTTAAACAGATAAAAGCACTTATCCTTCTCGGTTGTAGTTCAGGATTACGGGCAGAGGAGTTGTATCAACTGACTCCAATGGATATCGACCTTGAAAATAGAGCTGTTCGCATTAACCATAATCCCGAAAATGGTCAGACAACAAAAACCCACCGTAGTAGAATATCTTTCTTCAATATGGATGCTCAAAAAGCATTATCTGAGTATCTGGAATATTTCAATAATGGAAATGGATTAGAGGTTCTTTTCGGTCATAGTCACCTGTTTCCAATATTCAAACAATCATCTGTAAAAATCAAAGACCTTCGTAAGTTCTTCAGCCAGGAATGGGACCGTAGAGGCGGTCCAACCATCTATTAAGAAGATACTTATGGGTCATAGCCTAAAAGGTGATGTAGACCTGATGCATTATAACTGTCAGTCCGAGGAGGATTTGAAGAAGATATATGACAAGGTCATGGGTAGGGGTAAGGTATAAGGGTAATACATATAGGAGAGAAGCATAGGAAGAGGGATACTGTAGTAAACACATCAATCATATGATACCTTACCTTACAATTACTGTAATAGGTGCTTCCCTTGTAGATAAACGTATTTATAGGAGAACAGTGTTATAAAATTGTACAAAGAGGGAAAGGTATGGATAAAAATCCACTGATTATGAAAAGTTTGGCGGTTGGAATCATTCTTTTGTTTATTGGAACCTGTATTATTCCATCTACTGCACAATATACAGAGCAGAATCAGCGTTTTGACACAATATCTGGTCCGTTCCCACCATCAACGTGGTGGATGAAAACCTTTGGGGGAATCTGGAATGATTGTGGTTATTCGGTTAAGCAGACTACTGATGGTGGATATATTATCACAGGATTTATGAATGCATCCGCTTGGTTGCTCAAGCTGGATGGTAACGGGGATATGATGTGGGAGAAATACAATATAGGAAGAGGGTGGGGTCGTTGTGTTCAGCAGACAAGTGATGGCGGATATATCGTGCTTGGAGAAAATGCTGCTTCATATATATGGTTACTGAAAACTGACGATACTGGGAATATTGAGTGGAATACTACCTATAACAGAACAGATACAATTGAAGCTTGTGTTGTTCAACAGACCACTGATGGCGGATATTTCATTGCAGCCACGACATGGTCATCCAATTATTATTGGTTGCTGAAAACCAATACCACGGGTCATCTGATGTGGGAAAAAACCTTCGGAGGTTCGTTTTATGATGTGTGTTATTCTGGTCAGCAGACGATAGATGGTGGGTACATCATCACGGGTTGTACAACTGCATTTGGTGGTTCTTATTTTAAAGGGTGGTTGATTAAAACTGATGGTAATGGTGATATGGTATGGAATAAGACCTTTAGTGGAACAGATGATGTCATTGGTAAAGCTGTTCAACAGACCTCTGATGGGGGATATATTATCGCAGCGGATTTCTGTTGGGGAGATCCGCGTATTTTGTTGATTAAAACCGATGGTGATGGGAATACTTTATGGGAGCGGATCCTTAATGATGATAGGAATGATTATGCTAAGGCGATCCAGCAAACCACCGATGGTGGGTACATCATCATCGGAAGGACATGGTACTGGTATGGTAATGGCACTAATTCTGATTTTTTATTAACGAAAACCGATTCTGAAGGAAATACGATTTGGGCGAGAACCTTCGATAAAACCTATCTCGATGAGGCGGAAACAGGGCAACAAACAACCGATGGTGGATATATCCTTCTAGGAACTACCTATGACCCATGGGGTTCTCGGAGTGATGTCTGGATGATTAAAACCGATGAATACGGGTATGTAACCACGCGACCAAACACCCCCACGATTGCAGGAAAAATCGATGGCGCAATAAATACATCGTATGACTATACGATTACCACAACGGATCCCGATAATGATGATGTACAATATTTCATCAATTGGGAGGATGCCACTACGACCCTTACAGGGTTTAATGCATCTGGAAAAACACTTATTGTCCCGCATACATGGACGGTAAAAGGGACGTATAATATTACAGTCAAAGCGATTGATAAAAATTGTGCAGAAAGTGATTGGGCGACTCTTACCGTAACAATGCCATGCTCGTATAACAATCCGATTCCACAGTTCTTGGAGTGATTGTTCCAGCGATTCCCCAATGCGTTCCCGATACTACGACATTTACTAGAATGAGAAACGTATAAAATTGTAGATCAAGAAGAGACGAGTGGATAGCCATTTTTAGACCTATGCTGGCTATAGTTCTATGTGTATATAGATCCGAACAACTATGATTTACACAGGCAGTGAAAATAGACGATGTTTACCCTTACCAAATTATGTGATAGGGGATATCTATTATTATTGTCTCTGATTTTTATCTTTTACAAACATTTAAATGATGCCATAAGATAATAATACTCATAAAAATCGATAAAGGGAGTAGGAAGAATTATGCAGAATAATTTATGGACGAAAAGGTTGACTTTTGTAGTAATATTATTGTTTGTCGGACCGAGTGTTTTACCAAGTATTAGTGGAGATATTGAAATTAGAAAAAACAATGTGTTAAATCAAGTTGATACAACATCTTGTGTGGCTTCAACGTTGACTGATTGGTGGCCGATGAACCGTCATGATTCAGGAAACACCGGGTATTCACTTTCAGGTGCACCAGAAAGCTGGATTGAATACTGGGAGTACCAAGCTAAAAATTATTTGATAGGATCACCCGCTGTTGTCGATGGAAAAGTATATCTCGGTCCAAATAATAATGGCCGATTACTCTGCTTAAATGCTGAAGACGGTAGTTTAATCTGGCAGCATCAGTTAAAATCTGTCCAATTCGCTTTATCGCCTGCGGTCGAATCCGAAAAAGTCTTCTTATCCTATGTCGATGAAAATTATGAAGGGAAAATCATCTGTCTTAATGCAAAAACAGGAAATCAAATCTGGGAAAAAACAATACAATATTTCATATCATCCACGGTCATCGCAGAAGGGAGAGTGTATGTCGCTTCCTCAGGGATAGACATGCCGACAGGGATACTTACCTGTTATAATGCAACAACAGGCAATCAAGTATGGAGGTATACACCATCTCCGGCTGATTATATCACCTGTTCTCCCGCGATTCTCGACGGAAAGCTCTACTGCGTTCGCGACAGTTTTACAGGGATGTTTGTATCTTGTCTTAATGCCGTAACAGGAAAAAAAAATTGGGATAAACAAATAACAACGGATACCGGTCTTCAATCGGTTTCGATAGTTGCAACAGGTAATACTATAGTAGTAGCTCGTGCAAATGACATCCATGACAACCATGGGATGATTTACTGTCTTGATAAGACGACTGGAGACACTCTTTGGTATTATACGACTGGGGAATGGTTCATCCAATGGCCTGAAATCATACCCTCCCTAGCGATTGCTTATGACCGAGTATATTTCATCGCAATGTTGTTAACTCATGACAGCATGGTCTATTGCTTGGACCTAATTACAGGAGAGGAACTGTGGGCACAAAGTCTAGGGGATTTAGCGTATTCGTCACCAGTGATTGCCGATGAAAAAATGTATTTCTCCACCAGCGATGGTGGACTCTACTGTCTTGATACCACGGATGGAGATTTCATCTGGGGTTCTTCTTTAACAGGAGGACCTTCTTCTCCGGTCATTGCAAATCAAACAATTTTTATTGCTGATTTTAGTGGAACGATTTTTGCGTATGGGGCACCTAGAGAACCCGTTATACCAACAATTCAAGGTCCAGCAGAGGGAAAAATAAATACATTGTATAACTTCACGTTTGCAACAACTGATTCTCAAGGGGATGCTATCTATTACTTTATCGACTGGGGGGATGGTCAATCTGAGAACTGGATTGGTCCTTATGAATCAGATAAACAGATAGTAGTCGGTCATACATGGTCTACGAAAGGAACCTTTTCAATGCAAGCAAAAGCAAAAGATGTATATGGTTATGAAAGTGATTGGGGAAATCTAACAGTGAAAATGCCATGTTCATATAACAAACCGGTACCGCATATCCTGGAGTGGTTATTTCAACGGTTTCCGAATGCGTTTCCATTACTACGACAACTTATAGAAAAATGAACACTTTTCCTCCGAGAAATGATCTCTAAAAATGAACAGGCAGAAAACCTACAGGAGGGGAATCCTGAATTCCGTATTAATATATAATAACTTACTACCTTACAAGGATAATTGTGCCAAATTAGCACCTTTAATTTAATACCTAGATAGTTGATTATAGCAGTTATTGATTTTTATCACTTCCAAACATTTAAATCAATCAAAGATATATTAATACACATCCAATTTACTTGGGGTGAAATACATCATAAATAAGAAAATCCTTGGAATTTCCCTATGCATTCTGTTGATTGGAGCGTCTTTACCTTTGGTAAACTCTACTGAGAATAGTCAAGGTGTTACGCTTTTCAATCCACTTATTGATCATGAAATCATCACTTCCTCATTCTATCAAGAATGTAATTGTTCTAATCAAACACAAACATATAGTCTTGGTTGTAGAACTCTCCCTGACTGGATTCCATCAACTCAAGTTGTAGAACCTGCGGCATTTCTTACCGAATTAGATTGGCGGAGCTATACATATAATGGAATTTCAGGTAATTGGTTAACCTCGGTAAAAAACCAGGGTAACTGTGGCTCTTGTTGGGCGTTTGCTGCAATTGGTTGTCTTGAAGCAATGATTAATATTGCAGGAAATAATCCAAATATTGATGAAGATCTCTCAGAGCAATATATGGTGTCGTGTGTGACATCATGTTGTGGTTGCAATGGCGGAAATGCTTATAATTGTTATCAAGTATATGAAGGATGACACTTACCCAAATGATGGTGCATTACCTGAATCATGTTTCCCCTATACGAGTGGGTCATCAGGTTCGGAACCATCCTGCAGTAGTAAATGTTCAGATTGGACAAATAAACTTGTGAAAACAATAACAAATTTTGGTCAATCAAGTGGGAGTTCACAGATAAAAGCGAGATTATCTAAAGGACCGGTTTGTCTCTCATTTAATGTCTATTCAGATTTTAAGGATTATACTGGTGGAGTCTACATACACACATATGGCGTTTATTTAGGAGGCACATCAGGTTGTATGTGTTGGGTATTCAGATAGCGGTGGCTACTGGATTTGTAAAAATAGTTGGGGATCCTCATGGGGCGAGAGTGGATATTTTAAAATAAAATATGGACAATGTTATATCGAATCCGAACTTGTGTATTGCGATTTTTCACTAAGTAATTTACCACCAAACATACCAAGCAATCCGACCCCATCAAATCATGCTACAAATATAGATCCTCATCAACAATTGAGCTGGATTTGTAGTGACCCGAATCCTGGTGACACGTTAACCTATGACGTCTATTTTGGAACAAGTGCATCTGCACCAAAAGTATCCTCTCGTCAATCAGAAACAACATATAATCCAGGGACAATGAATAAAAACACAAAATATTACTGGAGAATCGTAGCAACAGATACCCAAGGAGAAACCAAATCAAGCCCGATATGGGATTTCACAACAAAACAGGATAACAATCCACCAAATACCCCGAGTAACCCCAACCCCTTCGATCAAGCAACAGATGTTGACATCAACACTGATTTAACCTGGACCGGCGGTGACCCAAATACAGATGATACCGTAACTTATGATATCTACTTTGGGAGCATGCCACCGTTCGAAAAAATAGCAAGCAATATCACGACAACATCATTTACCCCTGGAACACTTAGCTATAGCCTCACATATTTTTGGAATGTCATCGCATGGGATAACCATGGTTCTTCAACTGTTGGTCCAGCATGGCATTTCACCTCAATAAACCCTCCAAATAACCCACCAACCACACCAACAATAACAGGAAAAATAAACGGAACAATACGTACCTCGTATGACTATCATATTCAAACAACTGATCCTGATCAAGACACTGTGGAATACATGATCGACTGGGATGATAATACGAGTTTAGGATGGATAGGACCCTATAGCTCCAATCAAACAGCAATCATATCCCACAGTTGGGATTCAAAGGGAACGTATATTATTAGAGTTAAAGCAAGAGATGCAAACTTTGCCGAGAGTGGTTGGGCGACTCTTACCGTAACAATGCCATGCTCGTATAAAAATCCGATTCCACAAATCTTTGAGTGGTTGTTCCAGCGATTTCCCAATGCGTTCCCGATACTGAGACAGTTGCTTGGATATTAGAAAATCATGAAGACCTAGAAAATGAACACTTTTACTTCTGTTGGGAGCCTCTAAAAATGAACAGAGAGAATTCTTACAGGAGGGAAATCTTGGATTTCGTATTAATATATAATAGGACACCTTACTTACCTCGACAATGGATGATGAGACCATAACACGTTTCTGTATGATTTGTAGATCAGAATTACCAAATGATTCCCCTATAGACATATGTTTAGATTGTCAAAGTATCATAAGTTTAGGTATCTATAGACTAAAAAGATTATTATAGGAGAATATTGTTATAAAATTATAGATAAGGGAGGCGTTTATATGTTGGAGCCATGCTTGTTTAAAAGAGGAACAGTTCTTGGAATTATTTTACTTTTTATCTTTGGATGTTGTATGCCAGGTTTCACTGGTACGTCTATCATGAAAAGAAATCAACAGATCTCTTTCACAGGGGGAACTGATGAGGCAGCAGAAAAGACGGTAGTCACCTGCGTTGCATTTGGAAAACCCCATAATTCGAAACAAACTACCACTCTTTCACAAGATGACATTTCTATGATTTTTGAACTATTACAAGAGCTAAAATCAGAAATGATTCTCCATCCATTTAGTGAGAAGACTCAATCTCTAAAACGAACGTTTGTTGATCTGCTTGATGAAAAAGAGTTAATCCCAAATGGGGTATCAAAAGAAGCATATCTTTCTTTACTCAATCCCAGATGGATTGAGCGAGTCCAAAAGACAACTAATAAATCATCATCCCCTCAACCATTAGCAAGCCATGTAACCTGTTCATTCTGCAGTGTTGGTGGTGAAGGTGTAGGGGTACTCATTCCGTTATTCCAGCTCCCACGACCTCGTCTTTTCATGCAATGGACCGCTTCAGATGCTTATACAACCGCAGCAAACCTCTTTACCAGCAAAGGTTATATTGCAGGGGGAGCACAAACAGGGTTTACGTTCGGTTTCATGGGAATCGGAATGTGCTATGCAATCCCGGGTTACACCGTATATGGATTTATTGGATATGCATTACATGCGTCTACGACCGCGGAATATATTGAACTTTATCCTCCTAATAGAGCACCAGAAATTTATGATATCAATCCCGCTGATACTGAACAAAACGTCCCCCTTTCAACATCTGAGTTACAATTCAGCATTCAGGATGCTGACGGCGATCTGATGAGTTATAGCGTTACTACTGAACCAGATATAGGTTCTGCAAGCGGGAATCTGAAACCTTTTGGTGTGTATAAAGTTCCGATAAGTGGTTTACATGATTTCACAAACTATACGTGGCATGTAGTTGTCACTGATGGGAAAGATACAACGGAAGGGACCTTTACCTTTACGACAGAAGCGATAGCACCAATTATCTCGAATCCATCACCAGCAGATGGTGAACGAGACGTCCCAATGGATATTTCATATCTGCAATTCATATTGGAAGATTTTCAAGGTGATGCGATAGATTACACTGTAGAGACATCACCAAATATTGGTTCCAAACATGAAACAGGTGTGTATGACGGGACCTATACTGTTCCAATAAGTGCTGTAACGTATGGATTAACCTATCGTTGGTATGTGAATGCAACCGATGGGACACATTGGGCACGGAAGATATTTAGTTTTGAAACGGGGTATCCATCTCAATTTAATCCTTTTGAATTCGGATGGCGTTATCGAAAACAAATCACAATACATCACACGCTAGTTGTTGATATCCTCGAAGACTACACCCTTTTTATCAGTACGATTGATCCTAACCTCATGAAAGCACAAAACGACGGAGATGATATCTTGTTCATGAGTGGTCCCGGAACTGCGAAAAGACAATACCATGAAATTGAAACCTTTAATCAAATAACGGGTAAGCTTGTCGCTTGGGTGAATATCCCCACGCTCTCCCCAAGCCAGGACACTATTTTCTATATGTATTATGGGAACCCCACATGCACTAATCAACAAAACCCTGAAAAAACATGGAATTCTCATTACCAAGCAGTCTGGCATCTGAACAACATACCAACCGGAGTAATCATTGACAGCACTTCCTATGACAATGACGGCACTAGTCATGGAGGTATGGCGACATCACAGCTTATGGATGGAAAAACCGGAAAATGCCTCGATTTTGATGGTACCGATGACTATATATCAGTTCCTGACTCATCTAGTCTTAAACCGACAGACATCACACTTGTTGCTTGGTTCTGCCCTCAGGATCGGAATCTCCCGGAAGGAAGTATTGTTGCAAAAAGCTGCTATGATTACTGGAGCAATGCTGATGGTCATACATACGGTTTCTATCTTCATCCTAATCAAACCATGGATGGTCGATTCGAAATAAATGCATATGAACAGTTTGATGTCATGGGTGCGTATCCTATCACCACCGATACTTGGTATTATCTCACCCTTACCTTTGATAGGTCAACAGGAATCGGTAAATTTTATGTAAACGGTGTTCTTGCAGGCACTAAAAATTGTAATAGCGAGGTCCTGTGGTATAACAATCCCTGGGATTTCGTTATGGCCGGCTGTCGATTTGGTGGTGGACATGAGCAAGTAATCAATACATTCTTTAATTGTAGATTAGATGAAGTAAGAGTATCCAATACACCATTAAGTGTTGGGTGGATTGCCACAGAGTACGCAAATCAAAATAATCCAACAAGTTTCCTAAATATCGGACCTGAAGAACCACATCCATAAACCAACTCTACAACACAGATATGAAAAGAGTAAGTATGAAATTGTAGATT
>CAWIEM010000025.1:0-10416 GCA_963835145.1 uncultured Thermoplasmata archaeon | reverse complement strand
GGCAATAAAAAAATCATACTCATCTGCAATCTTCTTAAACTTCTTCTTGTCTTTGGCAAGTTCTTCGATTTCTTCAGGTTTTATTAATAAGTCAACGTGAGTTTTAGATTTAAGCGCGAGATCACCGCTTGCAAAGAGAGCGAGTTTTGCTTCAACGCCTCGTCCATGAGGGAGCATCACTTCATCTTCGATACGGTTCTTCGCATCGTTCATATCAATGTTCTTCAGATTTATGACCACATCTACCGATTGTTTGAATTTCCTTTCAAGTTTCTTGGATTCTTCGATTGCTTTCTGAACTGCTTCAACAGTTTTGCTGTCTGCCATGATACATCATCGACTAACTTTATTATTTAGTCACTCCATAGGGTAACGTAGTTCTCGGGAATAATAATCTTATTTATAAAAGTTTGTGTTAGGCAAATCTTGGTCATTCAGCGGTTATCCTCTCGAGAATTAACGTAAACACATCCTCGGGGTCACGGATTTTCTTCAACTCTGTCTTCATAATAATCGGAGTTCCTTCCACATTTTTTTTACTGACATCTTTATCGGTAAACACCACTGCATGCTTCTCTATTATCTTTGAAATACTGCTAATGAAATGTGCTTTTTCTACAAGTTTTTTATTATACTCTTGTACACACGTTAAGAGAATTTTTTCTTTTTCTTTGCTTAATGCTTCAAAGGGGCAACGATCCATGGGGATAATCTTGTACCCAACACTTTGAAGTAAAGAAAGACTTCACGTTGGAATTCTTTCATATGCTCTTGTTTTTTATGATATGAAGGTAACCGCTCGGTTTCTCCCATCAGTGGCTTCAGTAAATCAATTGGCGTGGTCACGGATTGTTCAAACATATCCTCGATCCGATCAGCAATATCAATACGCGCACTCATTCCATCCTCATACATCCGCACGGTCCGACGAGACACGCGTACATGACGTGCGAACGTTCCCAGTGAAATATTTTTATCCTGGCGCAACCTTCGAATCTTTTCCGGATCAAGGTTCACGTATAATCCACCAGGAGCTGCATAGGCTCGCACTGGGATTTCCTCGAGAACATGATTTTTCAACGTCGATAAGGTAACCGTCTGAATACCAAATCTGAAGTACACCACGTCATCCTCAAGAGTGCTTACGCCGTTTTTCTCGCCAATCAGCAACGGGGTCGCCTTCAGCAGACACGCAAGTGCGCGCAGCTCATTTCCCACATCTTCTGACAACCCATCAATGTTCGACAGTACTTTTATGATAAGGAGGGTATCATCTCGTCTTGCCACTAGATCAAAACCTGGGAGGCGTATCGCATACGGGTCTGAGACAGAAAAACCCGCGCTCCCCAAAAATTCTCTGATATTTGCAAGGAGTTCTGTTCTATCCATAGGTAATGAAACTTAAAGTACGACCTGTCTAATAACGTTTTTGGTGAAAAACCATCTGGATAGGCGTCGACGACACTGACTCAACCACGGGCGGGTGTACCACGTATGTGGCACGAACCATCATTCAAAAAATCACAATGAAGTATGAGATTATCGGCTACCCGCGTCTCATCCGATTAAACCCAAATATCCCGTGGAAGACCCGGGGAAACGGAGCCTTGTGTCTCCATGTTGGGCAACTTGGTGGGAAAATCAAACGGAAAATCGGGGAAATCAACGGACAGGATGTGTTCTGTTCACTCACCTTCACCAACGAACTTGATGAAAGCGAACAGAAACACCTCGCTACTATCGTGAAAGAAACCGTTGACGCACAAGCGCGCATAGACGATGAGAACACGAATCCAGGGTATGTTCTGCTCTTAAAAAAACCGGATGTGGAGTTATATCAGAACGCAGTCACCAAGATTGTTACTCTTGATGAAGTACAGAATATATTAAATAACCAACAGGCCAGGTTTGAAGGATACAAGAATAGTAGAGGACTGATTGGTGCGACGGCGGCGATCTCCTGGGAGCCGCTTGATAGAACCTTCGAGCTCATTGCGTACCGACCTCAGCAGCGATGGGGAACAAAACGTCAGGTTGATGCAAAATCTGTTCAATTAATGGATGCAGACTGTCCTAGTACATTTGATAATTATGATGCGTTGAATCATCATAATCGGATTGTCCCAAACTCACCCTGCCCGATTCTTTTTGGAATTCGAGGGAACGACGACGAAGAACTTGTTATTGCAAAAAAAAAAGTTCACTCGGAACCAGTCGAAAGTTGGTTGTTGTTCGAGACAAACCAAGGAACCGACGATCACCTCGAAAAAAAATATATCACTCAGATTCATGCTTTTGAATCAATCAAAATCGAAGGATTCGTTGTTGAAAATCCCCGTACGATTCAAGGGGGACATGTTCTTTTCAACATCAAAGATTCAACAGGAACTATACCATGTGCCGCGTACGAGCCGACCAAAGAATTCCGGAATATTGTTCGACAGTTACGTATTGGTGACATCGTTGAGGTATACGGTGGTATCCGTCAGCAACCACTCACTATTAATATAGAAAAACTTGAGATCAAACATCTCACCACCGTGATGGTGAAAACAGAAAACCCGGTGTGCCCAACCTGTGGCAAACATATGAAATCCAAAGGAACCGCACAGGGGTACAAGTGCATCAAATGTGGCACAACCAGCGTTACCCCAATTATCCAAGAAAAACCACGCACTATCACAAAAGGTTTCTATGAGGTCCCGATCTGCGCCCGACGACATCTCAGCAAACCATTAAAACGCATGACCAAAGAAACTCGATCTTTTACAGCATCATTTAGCGGAAACGTAAGTATTCAGCGATAAATAAACCATCAACGGTTTCTGCATGACCATCAACCATGAAAATGCCGCTGCATTTCACATGGTACCGCCAATAATTCATAAACCCCATAAATCGCTCATGATCGACACTAATCACTTCCATATTAACCACAAGAAAAACCTTATTAGTCATGGTTTCAATGTTGAAGAAATGTGGAACAAACATGAAATGGTCCAGATGGACGTCTTTAGCAGAGAACCAGATCGTCTCAGAAGGAATAGTAATATATCCAGCATTTTTTTTATTCACAACCATAATCGGTTGTACTGTTGCTCGTGTCGAAAGAATCGCTGACCATGTTGCGGTGTATTCTGGTGAGTTGAACTTACCCCAGAACCATCCAAAGTGAAAGCAGGCTCGTGCATTGACATCCCAATTATGATCATGATACCCCATGCCTTCTACATTGATGGTCGTATTGTCAATCGTAATCGTACCTGTTACTGTTGCTCTAGGCATTACTGCTGCCCACCAATCCCCACACTGATGCTGTCCTTTCCACCCTTTTGTACACCCTACAAAATGCAACACTGCAGAACTTCCAGGAAAATCGAATGATACGTTATAAATGAAGTTCCCGGTGATATTGTTAATGGACCCGGCAAGTATTGTTTGTCCATGAATCTGAACTAAGGGAATCTTTGAGGACGCAAAGATTTCTTTCAAATGATATGAGGTGGAATCGTGGGTGATCAGGACTCCGTTTTTGTAAAGATCGAGCCGTTGAAAAACAAACCCTTTCCCGAATGCGCTGATAATACGAACGCTCATCTGGGCTGAATAGCCATTGGAAAATATGGCATCAAAGTACCAACATTCAGTATACGGAAGCATTCCCTGTCCGTGAAATGCGTCGTCACCAAGTTCAATATCTTGTGGAAAAAAACCATGACCGCTGTCAATATTTTTTTTATCAACAGCCAGCCCAGTAAACGAGTTCCCTACAACCAAGACGAGAACGAACAATAGGAAAGCGATACGTTTCATGATTTTCAAAATAAAAAGGTTCTTTGGTATTTATATAGTTTCTCGTATAATATTTCGTGCGAAAGAGGATGATACTATTGCGGAACCAGCGTAATACTTTTTAAGGGATGATTGCTTCATGGTTTCTACAATCCTGATATGCGGGTGTAGTGTAGTCTGGTATCACTTAAGCTTGCCAAGCTTAAAACTCGGGTTCAAATCCCGGCGCCCGCACTTACCGGCAATATTGCCGGTAGAACCATCAATCAGAGCAATATATTCTCGAAGTCTTATTTCCAGAAATGAGCTAATATTGATATCACGGTCTTTCACTTTTTCGAGTAAATCTTTGTCTATTGCGAGAGTTAATTTTCGTTTTGGCATACGTATAGAATACGTATTGAACTTATTATGTTTTTCGAAAACAAAAGAATTAGTGGGGGTTTATACTCACATCTACAATTTTATACGGTCTCTTTCAACTCTTTATTCGTTTGTATAGTTGGTTTACGGATGTGGTTCTTCAGGTCCAATATTTAGGAAACCTGTTGGATTATTTTGATTTGCGTACTCTGTGGCAATCCACCCACTACTTAATGGTGTATTGGATACTCTTACTTCATCTAATCTACAATTATAGAATGTATTGATTACTTGCTCATTTCCACCACCAAATCGACAGCCGGCCATAACGAAATCGCAGGGACTGTTATACCAAAGGACACTAGGATCACAGTTTTTAGTTCCTTCAAGATTACCGTTGACATAAAGTGAGCCGATATCTGTTGATTCGTCAAATGTGAGAACAAGGGAGTACCATGTATCCGGTTCGATCTGATAGTTACCAATGAATTCCACTTGCTCATATGCATCCTTTTCAAAGGATCCGTCAATGATTAATGTATCTGGAGTCGTATCAAAACCATAGGTTTGACCCGCGGAATTACTCCAGTAGTCGTAGCATTGTTTCGCGAGGAAATGCCCGTCAGGAAAGATTTCTTGATTAGAACGGAACCATGTACTAAGAGTTAATTCCGTTGGCTTAAGACCAGATGAGTCAGGGACTGATATATAGTCATCGGTACCATCAAAACTGAGACATTTTCCGGTTTTTCCATCCATAAGCTCTGAGGTCGCCATACCTCCATGACTAGTGCCGTCATTGTCATAGGAAGTGCTGTCAACGATTACTCCGGTTGGTATGTTGTTCAGATGCCAGACTGCTTGGTAATGAGAATTCCATGTTTTTTCAGGGTTTTGTTGATTAGTGCATGTGGGGTTCCCATAATACATATAGAAAATAGTGTCCTGGCTTGGGGAGAGCGTGGGGATATTCACCCAAGCGACAAGCTTACCCGTTATTTGATTAAAGGTTTCAATTTCATGGTATTGTCTTTTCGCAGTTCCGGGACCACTCATGAACAAGATATCATCTCCGTCGTTTTGTGCTTTCATGAGGTTAGGATCAATGGTACTGATAAAAAGGGTGTAGTCTTCGAGGATATCAACAACTAGCGTGTGATGTATTGTGATTTGTTTTCGATAACGCCATCCGAATTCAAAAGGATTAAATTGAGATGGATACCCCGTTTCAAAACTAAATATCTTCCGTGCCCAATGTGTCCCATCGGTTGCATTCACATACCAACGATAGGTTAATCCATACGTTACAGCACTTATTGGAACAGTATAGGTCCCGTCATACACACCTGTTTCATGTTTGGAACCAATATTTGGTGATGTCTCTACAGTGTAATCTATCGCATCACCTTGAAAATCTTCTAATATGAATTGCATATATGAAATATCCATTGGGACGTCTCGTTCACCATCTGCTGGTGATGGATTCGAGATAATTGGTGCTATCGGTTCTGTCGTAAAGCTAAAAGTCCCTTCCGTTATATCTTTCCCATCGGTGACAACTACATGCCACGTATAGTTTGTGAAATCATGTAAATCACTTATCGGAACTTTATATACACCAAAAGGTTTCAGATTCCCGCTTGCAGAACCTATATCGGGTTCAGTAGTAACGCTATAACTCATCAGATCACCATCAGGATCCTGAATCCGAAATTGTAACTCAGATGTTGAAAGGGGAACGTTTTTTTCTCCATCCACAGGAGCAACATCAGAAATGACCGGTGCTCTATTAGGAGGATAAAGTTCAATATATTCCGCGGTCGTAGACGCTAGTAATGCATATCCAATAAATCCATATACGGTGTAACCCGGGATTGCATAGCTCATTCCGATTCCCATGAAACCGAACGTAAACCCTGTTTGTGCTCCTCCTGCAATATAGCCTTTGCTGGTGAGGAGGTTTGCTGCGGTTGTCATAGAATCTGAAGACATCCACAGCATCGTAATGCGAGGTCGTGGGAGCAAGAATAACGGGATGAGGGTCCCTAAACCTTCGCCACCAACACTGCAGAATGTACAGGTTCCGCTGTATGCAAATGATTTAGGGAATGATGCTCTATTTCCTGTCTTTTGGAGTCGCTCAACCCATCTGGGATTGAGTAAAGAAAGATATGCTTCTTTTGATACCCCATTTGGGATTAACCCTTTTTGATCAAGCAGGTCAATAAACGCTATTTTCAAGACTTGGGTCTTCTCGCTGAAAGGGTGCTCTGTCATCTCAGATTTCAACTCTTGTAACTTTCTAAAAATCATGGTCACATCATTTTGTGTCAGAGCGATATTTTGTTTATTATCACGAGTTCTCCCAAACGCAACACAGGTGACTACCGTCTTATCCGCTGCCTCACCAATCCCACTTATGAAAGAGTTGGACTGATTTCTTTTCATGATGGACGTACCGGTAAGACCTGGTATACAACATCCAAAGATAAAAAGTAAAATAATTCCAAGAACTGTTCCTCTTTTAAACAAGCATGGCTCCAACATATAAACGCCTCCCTTATCTATAATTTTATAACAATATTCTCCTATAATAATCTTTTTAGGCTATAGATACCTAAACTTATGATACTTTGACAATCTAAATAGATATTTGTAGGGGAATCATCATCTAATTCCAATCCATAGATTTTATAGTAATATGTCATGTTCCAATCATGTCATTCTTGAGGGGGGATTACTCCTCCCCCTCCTTGTGGTGTGGGAGTTGGATATGGTTTTGTAGAGTGCATTTTATACCCTCATATTAGCATCAAAATGCCTCATATTGCATCATTTTTATGCATTTCTAAAAGTTCAGGTATATTACTACCTGTGTACCATTTTTAGAGGTTTTCTTTATATAGCTTTACTCAGAGATAGTATTATTGCATGTTTTGATACTAATACATACACATTTTGAGTAAGTATAATGATTACACCACTACAAAACACATCATCAGAGTAATTCTTCCATTCCCTTGCATACATCTATAGAAGAGTCATCTGATAATTCTGACCTACAATTTCATACTTTTCCATTCCAGTAAATGTCTTAATATCGGGAACGCATGGGGGAAACGCTCGAACAACCAATCAAAGAATTGTGGTATTGGTTTGTTATGGGAGCATGGCATTGTTACAATGAGAGTCACCCAGTCGCTTTCTGCATAATTTTCATCAATAGCCATGGCCTTAACGTTGTAAGTACCTTTTTGTTCCATATGTGCGATACAATGATTTCTTCCTCAGATTCATTCAAATCAGTAATGGTAGTGGTGTCATCACCCCAATCAATCATATAAAAAATACCATCATTTTCTGGATCTATCGCAGATACTGTAAATGTGTAATTTACACCTTTGATTCCACTACTAGGACCATAAATTTTTGTTTGCTTTGGTGGATTGTTTGAACTAGAAAATATGTCATAATATCTACGTATTTTATATACTAATGGAAAACCATAAGGATTTGTATATTCCCACACAATTTTTTTATCAATAGTTACCTCAAAAAAGTAACCAGTATAACCATAGCAAATCAATGTATTTCCGTTACGGAGTCTCTGAGCACCACAAAATGACCATCCCCACAAAATTGGATTCTCGTATCTCCAAATTGTATTTTGGGGTTCATAAGATTGGTTTGGAATTTTATTATAAAATCCATTTTCGTCAACTGGAGTAACTATTTCATCTACAGAAGAACCTTCATTATTATATATTAATATATTATTTTCACCGGGATATCCTTCTTTTACCCATGATGCATCATGAGGACAAAATAATTTCTGGTCGTTTTGTGTTCCTGCTCTATACGTTAATGGATTACCCCACCGATAAAGTAAATCGCCTCCATGGTTATATTTTCCTCCAGTATGACTAATTGCTTCCGTCTTTGTTGTACTATGGTCTATAATCCATATTTCCTCGAAATTTCGTGTCGTAAGCAGTATTTGGTCAAGTTCTTGATTGTAATCAACAGAATTCATATGAATCCAGTCATATTGGTTGTTTTGTTCATATTTACAATAGTTAATATCAATCAATTGGGGATTAT
Organism: uncultured Thermoplasmata archaeon; assembly: GCA_963835145.1. Taxonomy (GTDB): domain Archaea; phylum Thermoplasmatota; class E2; order DHVEG-1; family DHVEG-1; genus SM1-50. Next base: position 2,160 of record CAWIEM010000025.1, on the reverse strand, counting down.
CTTTTACAGAACCATAATTATCTTTTGTTGAATCATAATCCTGTATGAGATGATCCCAAGCATGCCATTCCCAGACAATTTCCCCACCTGTTAATCCAGTTGGTTTTATTTCTACAATAAATTCCGATTCGAAATAATCTCCTGAAAGGTTACCAGCTCTTCCAGCTTGTACTACCTCATCATTTGTTTTCAATTCCTTTGCTATTAAAAATATATTTCCATTAGGCAATGGTCTAAAATCATGATGTTGTATATACTTTTCTCCTATAAATGTGAAGTCCCATACTACTTCATTTTGCCATGTAATCCTTTGAATATGTCCACCACCAGATAGAATAACCAAATCTCCTCTTCCACAACGAAGTATGCTCCCATCCTCAATCAGATAAGCCATCATTCCCAGATATTCACTATCCCATGTATGAACAACTTCACCTTTGTCATCTATAAGATATGTTTTTTTTGAATCAAGTGGAGTAAATAATGTGAATTCTAAATCAGCTAATATATCGATTGTATCGGTTTGGTTAACCAATGATTCATTGTTTGTCGTGCGTCCGAATATTTTCTTTCACGTTGATATTTGTCGCAGACACTACCGTAGTAGCCACCAACATCAAAACAACCATTCCTACGATTTTCTTTTTCATATTTCTTACACTATTTTATCAGTAGAATAAGAAATAATTAAATACATACTATTAATTTTTTATTCAAAACTAAAATTTTGTATATGAATATTTGTTATTTGCCTAAATAAGTTATTTTTTGGATTGATTTCATCTCCACATCACTATAACACTGCGTTTTTCATTAAAACATATTTTTGGAAATCATAAATCTTATAGCGGAATATCTTGTTTATTGTTACAGATGACGAACAAAACAAATACTCCAAAGAAGAAGGAGAGGATATCTCTTGAGGAATCCGCAGCAAGTGTACAAAGAACCATTGACGGTTTAAAAGGGTATAAATGGACGGATAATAGAGGTGTAAAACCAGGAACCAAACGAGGACCATACAAACCACGAAATCAAGGAGTTATCAAAGACAAGAATTTTATTACCGCTAAATGCAAACAGTGTGGACAACAATTTAGGTATAAAAGAGAAAGTAAAAGATTAAGGGAATACTGCTCCGATAAATGCAGACAGAAACATTACCGAACGACTAAACACCAAAAGTACCTTGAAAAACAACAGAATTGGCAAGTGGATTAAAATGCATGGTAAGTGTAATATACGCATGTTTTTAAATTGATATAAATCTCTCGGAGAGAATATTATTCAAAACGTAACATATCACCCCCGTTTCTAGTCATTCTTTGACCCATTACTTTGTCATAAATCTTCTTCAAATCCTCTTCAGACTGGCAGTTATAATGCATCAAATCCACATCTCCTTTTAGACTATGACCCATAAGGATTTTCTTAATAGATGTTGGTCCGCCTCGCCTATCCCATTCTTGAGTGAAGAACTTACGTAAATCCTTAATCTTTACAGGAGAATCTTTGAATGTACGTATTAGATGACTCTGACAGAACAGAACCTTAAGTTGATTTCCATTATTGAAATATTCCAGATATTCAGATAATGCTTTTTGAGCATCCGCATTAAAAAATGATATTCTACTCCGCTGGGTTTTCGTTGTCTGTCCATTGAGGGGATTATGATTGATATGTACAATTCTCGTTTCCAAGTCAATATCATTAGGTGTAAGTTGATATAACTCCTCAGCTCTCATTCCTGAACTACAACCAAGAAGGATAATTGCTTTTATCTGCTTAAAGAACTGATGATCTTCATAATGCGATAAGATTTGTTGAATAACATCCGTAGATACTCTTTTTGGAAGGTATTCGGGCTCAGGAGGGAGCTTTATGGTACTAGCCCATTCCACTTTCAGATAACCAAGGAATTTCCTGATTTGATACACTTTCTTTCGATAATAGGTTACTGATGATGATTCCTTTAATTGTTTATAATATGCTAAGGTTTTATCCTCATCAATTTTCCATGATACAACATCAAGATAATCTTTCAAATATTGTGTACATTGACTTTGCCATTGACTCGACAATCCTTCAATATCCCTGCGGACGATATACTTCTCAAAATCATTCTTTGAAATTTGTTGCTTTTCTGCTGTAGGCTCTCGC
>CAWIEM010000024.1:0-86433 GCA_963835145.1 uncultured Thermoplasmata archaeon | reverse complement strand
TACCGCAACAGTTATTGTTAAAGAAATACCTCAACACCTAACATGTGAGAAGAAAGTATGGGACCCAGATACAAAACAATGGGCAGAAGAAATCAACGCAGACATAGGAGATACCATAAGATTTAACATAACCTTAACATACACAGGCAGCGGAGTATTTATGAATATTAAAGTAAAAGATATACTCCCTCCATGCTTACAATACGCCTATAATGCAAACCCTGTAGAAACAGGCAAAAGCAACAATATCATCTTCTGGAACCTAAGCAATATACTCAACAATGGACAAAGCCTAAGCATTAAATTTGATGCTTTAATTATCTCATCTGGAACAAACATAAACACAGCTAATATCACAGGGATAGGAAATTGCATCGAACCGTTATATTGTGAAGATACCGCAACAGTTATTGTTAAAGAAATACCTCAACACCTAACATGTGAGAAGAAAGTATGGGACCCAGATACACAACAATGGGCAGAAGTAATCAATGCAGATATTGGAGATACTGTACCGATTTAAAATTAATATATCATATTGGGGTTCTTTAGCATTTTATTCTATTTGGGTAAATGACACATTACCAACATGTTTAAATTATAATGATAACGCAACACCATATGAGCCAGTAAAAAATGGAAAAAAATTAACATGGCATCTTGATCTTTTCTTAAGATATGGTCAAAATACATCAATTGAATTTGATGCCCTCGTAATTTCTGATGGAGAAAATATAAATGTTGTAAATATCACTGGCTGGGAATGTGGAATTCATAGATTATTCTGTGAAGACACTGCAACAGTTAAGGTCGAGAAAGCACCTGAACCATTAATTGCAGAGGCAGGAGGCCCATATACAGGTTATGTTGGTGAACCAATTCAAATTACTGGATCTGCTACTGGTGGTATACCTGATTATATTTATGAGTGGGATCTTAATAATGATGGTGTTTATGATGATGCCAATGGAAAAACAATTTCATATTCATGGGAGACACAGGGTACTAAAACAATTTATTTAAAAGTAACAGATAGTGTGTATAAAAACGATACGGACTCTGCGACTGTTACTGTAAATATACGAAATCAACCACCTAATACACCTAGCATACCAGAGGGTAAAGCTACAATAAAAATAAACAAAGAATATGCATATACAACTCATACAACTGATCCAAATGGTGATCAAGTATGGTATTGGATTGACTGGGGAGATGAAACAAATAGTGGATGGGTAGGCTCATTTGCTTCAGGTGCAACAGGTATTGCATCACACATATGGACTAAAAGAGGCACCTATCTAATTAAAGTGAAAGCAAAAGATAGTTTTAATGTGGAAAGCTTATATTCTGATTCTTTTGAAGTAAAAGTAAAATTCTTGGTATCACAAAGTGTTCAGATAAATATTATTCTTCAAAAATTAATAGAACGATTTCCAATGCTTGAACGCTTTTTCTATAATTATTTCTACTTTTCTTTCTAATTTTCAGAATATACAATAATGAAATACCTAGGGAAAATTATTTTATGAACCATATAAAAACTACACTATTACTGGAATTTTAAAGCGAAAATGACGTCACAATTACGCCCGCACCGGGATTCGAACCCGGGTCTGAGGCTCCGCAGGCCTCTAGGATATCCAAGCTACCCCATACGGGCTGGTTTTAAGATACTTAACTACCCGACACGTAAAATTGATAAAAATCGTGTTCAAAACCCGAAAACAGCAATCTTTATATAAGGATATCGGACAAGCATCAACATGGTTTTATATAAAAAGTAGATAGATGAAAACACTATGATAATGAAAGGAACGACTCGGTTAATTATAAAGAATCGTTTTTACTTGTCGACATATTACTAGATAAGGGTAGTAATACAATTAAAATAAAAGGGAAAAATTTAATTTGTGAAAAATTTCCGAAATCAATGGAAGATGATTTTTAGCAAGATATTTCTTAATCAATCATAGATCAGAAAAATGACACTGGTACTCTGCTTCGTATAGCAGGAGAAAAAAAGGAGGCTAATACCCCATCCAGACATTATTTAATGACATCAACTAATGCTACTTTCTCAAGGATAAGATCACTGTATTTGCTTTCTGGTATGGTATGTAACTCTTGGTCGGTGATACCAAATCTTTTAAGAGTATCTTTGTCGCCTTCGAGCACCTTGTCATCGGATGTGAGATGAAACGTCCGAAGAAGTTCATCAACACCTGCATCATATGTCTTTTATCTGGTTTTCTGTTTCACGTGGTCTACCAGGACAAACGCAATCGTTTGTTTTCCTTTTTTTACCCCCATTTTTGTGATTGCTTTTTGTATCTGTCGCTCACCAGCTGCATATAATAAGATTTCTAAAGCAAGAGAGTTCGTCGCGTTTGTCCTTTGTTCAAATGCTCTCTGAGCATGCCTTGTCGCAGAAATCAAATGATCCTTTCCATAAACAACCGCTGCATCCAGTGCTTGTATTACTAGGTTTTCTTTCTTCGAAAACGTAAGAAGTTGTTGCAAAAACAAGTCAATATTCTTGATGGTTCCGTATGCACCAATGACCATGATCATCGTTGAAAACCCCTTAGTTCTTTATTTCCTCGTACACCGTTTTCCCCGATTTGCTGTTTTATATTTGTTGCAATTGCTTTTCCAATCGTCTTAATCTTTGCGATGCGCTCGAGGGGAACATTCCGTAAATCATTCACGGTTTTAAAACCTTCATTGATACAGGGCTCGTGCACGGACCCTCCCGATTCCTTTTAATGATACTAGATTTAGTAGCTCTTCTTTACATCCGTTTTGTACTCGTATCAGAAGATTATTGATATTCGGAGACACATGAAAAATTATACATCCTGGCAAACTCTCTAGTCGCATGCAGTAACCACTCCGCGATATCAACAACAGTGTGGACATCACCAGGCCAAATATTATACTTCGAAACAAGAGCATCGTACGGTTTTTCCCCAATCCAGTCCTCTAGCAAGAACGCGGTTTTCAAATCACTTAAAAACCATTCATAATCATCATTTGAAGAACTAGGGATATCAAGCAGAAGGGTCTGTTGGATATGTTCTACTTTTTCCTCAACCCACGCATCAGTTCCCCTGAGATACAATGACCGCAAATCCGGTGTTGAGCAGATCGCATGCAGAAACGACAGCGACGTTGTTTCCTTATCACAAGACCGCTCTAACGCTTTTTTTAATTGAATCGCTGATAACGGGTCGATATACAACGAGGATGTCCTGGTGCCAAACAAGGTTGAAAGATACCCGTCATCCATCTTTTCTATGAGTTGATTATCCAAGAGAAACTCTAGTGCCGTATCAACCTCTTTTTTAATGGTAAATTCATCGGTTTGATATGCATAAAAAGTACTTTGTATGAACTTGTACATATCCTTCAGCATCGTGGACAAACTGAGTCGCTATAACAGAGAGAAGATGCATCCGTAATGCTGGTTGGCTACCTAATTTTGAATAAATAGGCTCCGTGTCCGCTAATATATAATTATAGAATATTTGATCCCGTTGGTTACTATCCTTTGCTATGGTAATTGCTTCTCCTTCGGTATCATAGCGTGGTCTGCCTGCTCGTCCTGCTTGTTGCTTGTATACTCAAGAATGGGAATCGGCTTCATCCCAAAGTTTTCGTCGTACCGCCATAAATCACGGATAATAACACGACGCGCTGGGATATTTACTCCAGCAGCAAGCGTCGGAGTTGCAACGATACATTTAATCTGACGTTCCTTAAATCCTTGCTCAACCGCTCGGCGTTGACTGCTCTCCAGCCCCGCATGGTGGAACGCGACACCCTTTTCAACACAGGACAAGAGCGTTTGTTCAATAGAGACTATCTCGTTCTGTTCCCGTTTCAAACTGAGAAGCAAGGTTTTTAAGGTCTTTTTTCTCCTTATCGGAAAGCAGTTCTGCAACAACAAGGGACATTCGTGCAGCAAGAGACACCGTTGATTTGCGGTTATTTACAAAAATCAGTGTCTGTCCACCATCTTTGAGAGATTCTTCAACAAGTAGCTCAAGTGTTTGCTTTGCGTCACCCGTGATCTTTTTCGTTGATCCGTCATTGTATTTGATCGTATTTTTAAAAAACACACCTTCTTTTAATACCACAGGCCGCCAATCAGATTGAATGAGTTTTCCGCCCAACCAGTCTGCAAGCTCCACAGCGTTCTTAATGGTTGCAGAAAGAGCAATAAGTTGCGTGTGCGGGTTGAGTGTTTTAAACTGCGCAATAATAACCTCAAGAGTCGGTCCTCTTGTCGGGTCATGAATAAGATGAATTTCGTCGATGACCAGCACCTTTATTTGATCAAGCCAGTGAAGCCCATGTCGCAGAAGTGAATCAGCTTTTTCAGAGGTACACACAACTATATCGTATTTCGAGAGACGAACATCAGATTCATCAAGATCCCCGGTGGAGAGCCCGACCTTTAATCCGAGTTTCTCAAAACACTTCAGATCCTCATATTTCTCCCGTGCCAGTGCTCTGAGCGGAACGATATAAAATGCTTTTCCTCCCTCATTTTTTAACCGTTGCACGATCGCAAGATACGCAACCAGGCTTTTTCCAGCGGCGGTTGGTATGGAAAGGACAAGATGTTCACCCCTTAATGCATAAGGGAGTGCCTCTGCCTGAGGTGGGTACAACTCTACTATTCCTTGTTCTTTGAGAATCTCTTGAATCTCTTTATCAAGTGCCAAGTGAATAATTTTCATATCTGTATCTGCAATAGGGAAAGAGCTTAATAAAGAAAAACGTTATTCCTTTTATTCAAGTATCGTGGTGAACATATGGGCCGAAGACAAACGATGATGGAAAAATATAAGATACAAATGAAAGCCTATCGGAAGAAAAGAATGAAAAATGACAGTACATCCGTATTTACCGCCTGATGGCATTGTCTATGTCATTGATTCGTTAGACCCAGGCAAGAAAATACAGGTTCAGGTTGTCAAGACCACGGTCAGAAGTCAACGGAAAGTCATTGAAAGCCTTGCTTGTCCTGAATGTAAAAACGAGATGCTCTGGGACAATAACTGGGAAGCATTTACCTGTACGAAACATGGGAAGAAAGCGATCTATGAACTGGTTGTGAAATAAGGAGAAAGGTGACAGGTATAAGTATACCTTACACATGTAGGTAGTAGGAGTGGCATCAGACCAGTTTTTGGCACTTATTCCCTTTGGGTAATGTAGTTGTCGGTGTTTTTGTCCTTTTGCTTTAACAATTTCAGTTCTGATTGCAACTGTTTTATTTCATCATCTTTTGCTTTACTCTTGCATCTTCTTGTTGTTGTGGTGGAACTGTTGTGCCTTCGTGATATGCAATTTTTACTTTCATTGATGCATGAAGATGTCTTTTATCTTTCATAACACACCATCATGCCCAAGGATTACTAATTGTTTTTTCATGTTTTTCCTCCCTCAACTACAATTTCAATTTATTATAGTTTCATATACACTAATGAGAACCCAGATGTAGCAGTAAGAGTAAGATTTTTGTAATTATTAGAGAAAAAATACTTAAATGTAGCGTTTAGAGCAGGAACTATAGTTGTATTGGTCAATATAAGGTTTCCATCTTTTAGTTCATATATCCCAACAGTATGCGCATAATAAGGGGTAGACCCAATTATAGCGTAATAACTATAGTTAAATATATTGTCAGTGAAATTATAAACCCTCATAAAAGATTCGTTGACTCCCGAAGAATTAATCGAATTGGTGACATTAACCCAAGTGCCAATAATATAGTTTGTGTCTTCGCTGTGTTCCAATCCTGTGTTAGAATCTTGTATACATCCACTTAGCAATCCTGCAATAAGCATTCCCAATGCAATCAATGATTATTCGTATTTTCCGCATAACCTTTGCCTCTGCTATTCCGATTTAATAACACCCTCTTCTTTAAAAACCTAGCCATCTGTATAGGTGCTTGTAAAATGCATTAAAAAATATGATGATGGATGAAGAGAAAAATGAAGAAATCAACCCTCCATCTACCATTTACTTTAGTATTTCCTATCTTGCCAGTTACACCCTTTCATCTTGGAATTTTGGCAGAACTTAAGTATACCTTTTACTATTAAGGGGTGGTGAATACCTATGGTTGAAGAAAAAATCGGTATTGTAGAGCATTTCTTCACAAATATTAACGTCGCTGCAATCAAAATCACCGATGGAGAGCTAAAAATTGGAGATACAATTCATTTCGTCGGTGCACATACAGATTTTACTCATCATATTGATCGCATGGAAATCAATCGAACTCCTGTTCAAATAGCAAAAACAGGTGATGCAATTGGAATCAAGGTAACAGACAAGGTTCGAGAACATGATATTGTCTATAAAATTCCAAAAGGTGAAACAGCATGAAAGAAATGGCTGAAGTACGAGAGTTAAAAGTAGGTAGATATGTATTGATAGATGAAGAACCATGCAAAATTATGAGTATTTCTACCTCAAAACCAGGAAAGCATGGTGAGGCAAAAGCAAGAATCGATGCAGTCGGTATCTTTGATGAACAGAAACGCAGTGTTGTACATCCAGTAAAACATAAGGTTGGAATCCCTATCATCGACAAGCGCAGTGCACAGATACTTGCACTGATGGGTTCTGATGTCGTACAACTTATGGATTTGGAAACCTACGAGACCTTTGATATGCCAATCCCTGAAGACTTTAAAGATCAGCTTGAACCAGGAAAAGAAATCCTGTACTTACAAGCCATGGGAAAACGAAAAATCACCAGAGTATAAAACCTTTTATCTATAGATTGTAGTAGGTTACGATCATTATGGATTTCCCTAACTATTTTGCAGATGCAGAATCAAGTTTTAATGATGCATCATTCATCCTGTTTGGTGTCCCTTATGAAAAAACCTCATCATTCCGCCATGGAGCAGATAAAGCACCCTACGAGGTACGACAAGCAAGCTGGAATTTTGAACGATATGATCTTCGAACCGGTAGTAATTTTGAGGAAATCCTCGTACATGACTATGGGGATCTTGATGTCCAGAATCTGACATCAAAAGAAGTGTTTGACACAACAAAGACGTTTACCTCAACGATTGCTTGCAAAACAGAAAATCCCGATAGCGATCGGAGGAGACCATTCAATCACCCCTGGAATCATCGCAGCGTTTCCAAAGGATATCGCAGTCATTTCCCTTGATGCTCATATGGATTTCCGTCAGATATATAAAAACGATATCTACAATCATGCCTGTGTGATCCGTAGAGTTGCCGATCATATTCCATTCCAGAACATTGCTGTGTTAGGTATACGATCCGCTGAAAAAGAAGAATATGAACAAGCGCAAAAGCAAGGACTCTTTTTCCGTGATGCATTTACTATAAAAAAAAGAGGGATAAAAAAAACTATCCAACAAACAAAAAACCACCTAAAAGGAAAACAAATCTATCTGACGTTGGATATCGATGTCATTGATCCTGCGTATGCACCAGGAACAAGTACACCTGAACCATTAGGACTTACCCCTATGGATGTAATAGAAATCATCGAAGCATTTTCACCACAACTCATCGGTTGTGATATTGTAGAAGTCTGCCCATCGTACGACCATGGACAAACAGCAGTTCTTGCAGCAAAATTAATTCAAACCTGCATCAGTGGGATATGGAGAAATAAAGAAGCTTAAATTAATATATACCCACTTCATTCAGCTCGGTTATGCAAAAGGAAAAAATTGCTCTTATCGCGCTAGTAATTATCGTCGTTGCAGCACTCTCCGTCTTCTTAATAGCGGTTAATACTAACATTTTTGAAAATCTCTTTAAAGAGAAACTGATTCTTTCAGAAGGCGATTGCGCTGATGTGAATTATATTGGCAGGTACACATCGAATAACACGATTTTTGATACATCCTATCACATACGCTGAAAATAAATCAGGTGGAACCCCATTAAAAATCTTTATCAGCAGCGATACAAATGCGACATCCCCAAAACCAGGATACACCGCTGAAATAATCGAAGGATTCAGAGAAGGACTCATCGGAATGCAAGAAGGTCAAACAAAAATAATTGGTCCTATCCCACCAGAAAAAGCCTATGGAGCAAATAAATTAACAGAAGGCGCGATTTTTACAACCCAATACCTTGCTTTCGGGATGAATCAAACCGTGATAGTCACGAATTATACAAGCGAAAATCTTAGCGCTAAAATGGATACAAATGGAGAATCTTGGTAATTTTACGATGCCTCAATTAGTCATTAAAAATCTACAAAGCGAAAATGAAACTGAGATGGTCATTATATCCACCCCCCTACTACATCTGGGAGAATTCCACCTCCATCATCAACATCACTGATACAAACGTAACCGTGAGAACAACACCAACAAAAAACACGAATCTTTCAGATATTGTAACAGATGTACGAGATGGAGAAAAACAAATGCTGATTTTCCCAAATGCAACCACTGCATCCTGGAATGATACAACAATAACAGTCGTATGTTCACCAGTAATAGGTCAGAATTATACCTTCCAGACACAAGGATACTACTGGAATGGTAAATATAACCGTACACTATAAATAATATCACCGGTGATAAAATCAATGTCACCATAACCAATGACCAAAACACAGAGCCAACATATCTTGATGTATACAGAACTTTAACATTTAACAGAACCTTTATCCTCCCTCGAATATACAAAGATATCCCATCTATGTATATCTCATATTTCTATGACAGAAGATATTGAAAAAGCAGGATACAGCTTAGAACCACTCGCTGGAGAATCATTAACCTTTGAAGTCACCGTAGAAAAAGTGTATAAAACCTCTCAAGAGACAAGCTGAAGTTTTATCTCACGTTCTACTATCTGTAAAAACTCTTCTTCTTTTCCTTTAGGGATAGTCGCACCAGCAGCGATGTTATGACCACCACCGAACCCATTTAATTCTTTTGCAGCCTTGGTAAGAGCAGTAGCAAGATCAAGACCACGATCCACCAGATTTTGTGTCGCTCGCGCAGAGACTTTCACCTCCCCGTTTTCTGTATGAGCAAAACCAATCAAAGGTAGTTCCTTATCAATATCCTCTGCGTTTAACATCATATTAGTCACAATTCCAATAATAGTATCACGGATACCATCCCCCGCATGGAAATATTGCAGATGGGTTCGTTTCTGCAATCTTTTCTTCTCTTGCAAATTGTAAGCCTTCAACAAGGTTATGACGATGACCACTAAGCAGATTTAACGCCTCTTTCAACCATTTCCCCCGATCCCCAAGACATACCTGCAGACCAACCTCATATTGACCATACCGTGCTGTTGAATTCAGAAGAGTAGCAAACTCCTTTGCATCATGCAACTCAGTTCCTTCTTCTTCTTTACAAAGCAGATAAGTCTCACCAAGCAGACGAATCGCAGTCTGATACCCAAAACCTTTCGACAACAGCATCTGAACAATCGTTGAGATAATCCTTCGTTTTTCCTCTTTATCAAGATCAACCCAAGTTCGCCATCGATCACCATCCTTCAATCGAATCTGTTGCTCCTGAAGCAACGCAAGACAAGCATCTTCACGACCACTAATCCCAGGTATTAAGCGGGTCACTTGCATACTGAAGAAGTTTACTAAGAGGCCTGGTTTCCTTACCAAAATACCTAATATCTTTAATAGTCTTCAGACACACCTGCCTCTTTCCCATCATTAACAATCTCAGTATTCATCCCTCGCAGCTCACAGAACTTCCTATCCTGAAGATCACCAATTGCTCCAACAATAGCAAGAGCAGATAAATCCTTGTTTTTCAGATCAAGCGCCTTTGAGACCAGATAGGTAGCTCCTGCCCCACTTAATTCAAAGGACCCATCACGACCAAACAGGTGCGGATTAAAATGAAACGAGTGCATCAGAATCAGGAGGACATTCATGGTGATCAGTAATAATTTTTTTTATTTCCGGATATTGGGTACTAATCCCACTCCCCAAGTCAGTAAACCACACCAGCTCATGATTCTCAGACAAGTAACTTATTAATAACAACCTCATCAAGCTGCTTAACACATTCAAGAGAATATTCCTTTCCGAGTCTCCGTAGAGTCTCTGATGCAATTGCTCCTGCAGTGATCCCATCCGCATCAATATGCGTAACGATATGAATCTCTTTAGAATTTCGTATGATAGTCTGCTACCTCATTTGCTCGTCGTATCAAAGAATTCCCTCGCGCATGAAGAAATATGAAAGAGGATGATTAGTCTTTTGGTTTCTCACAGAGTTATTTTTTAAAAAGAACCTTGATATTTTTTCACAAACTCATTGAAATAAACAAGAAATCTAAAATAATAGCAGTCGTTACAGAATGTAATACAAAGGAGGTAATTATCTTATGAAGAAAGAATTCAAAGAAGGAAATATCACTATCACCGTCGACTATGATAAATGTAAAGGCTCAGGTGAATGTGTAACTGCATGCCCAGTTCAAATTTTTGAACTTGTCAACGGCAAAGCTGTCGCAAAAAACATTGCAGAATGCATCGAATGCTGCGCTTGTGTCAATGCTTGTCCCTATACTGCGATTGAGCACAGTTCCTGCTAATCTATTAAAATTCATTTGGATTTTATATGCAGAAAAAACAGATAGAAATACGTCTTGTCAAATCTTGGCCAGAAGACGAAATCGTTCTATTATACAAAGCTGCAGGCTGGTGGAAAGACACCTATGATAAAGCAGGGATTCCTCAATTAATCGCAGGGAGTTTTGCGTTTGCAGTAGCTGTCGATCAAAAAACCGGAAAAGCAATAGGAATGGGTCGTGTTTTATCTGATGGTGTCTCTGATGCATACATCCAAGACGTGGTGGTTCTCCCAACATATCGAGGTCAGAATCTAGGGAAAAAAATAGTTCAAACACTCATAGACTTTTGTATCTCAAAAGGGATTCAATGGATAGGATTGATTGCAGAACCAGGGAGCAGCCAGTTCTACACAACCCTTGGTTTCAAACCAATGGAACATTATATACCGATGCTTTATACAATGGAGAAATAACTTATGTTATCTCTTGATGATTTTAAAAAAATTGATTTAAATGATAAACCTGTTTTTGATAAACATTACGCACGATTTCCTCCAAGTCATAGTGGTGAATTATTTACAACCATGGTCAGCTGGGGAGAGTATGTCGAATACCGGTATGCTTTGATTGAAAACAGTATTATTATCTTAAGTAAAGACAAAGTAATGAAATAATTCTTCATCCCCCATCTGGGAAATTCAATTTAGACCTCATAAAACAAGTTATTACACCTTGCGATAAAGGAAAACATGATCTTCGGATTTATTAAAAAAATCGGAGAAAAATCTGCTTTCAAAACATTTTCCTTCGTTGACGTTTGTCGAAGATAGAGATTTTTTTGATTATGTATATCGTGCATCTGATCTAGCTGAACTTACCTGGAACAAAGTATGGGAAGATACGGAATCGATTAAACAAATTTACAAAAAATTTTGCGTATACAACAGAGGAAATTTCAGAGAAAAATATGGATGAGGTAAACGAGTTCCTGAAGCGATGGTGTCTTTGGAAGGACTGTGGATCTAATGAATTGTTAGAAAACGAGCGGAAAGCAATTGTCTATTCGATGTCACATTTTTTTGATCTTGGTCTTTATGGACTTGCATTACGGATAAGTGGTACAATTCAGGCTATCGCAGTGTATGAAAAAATGAATGCGGACACCGTGGTTGTTCATTTTGAAAAAGGATCTCCTGATTTTGATGGAATCTACAAAGCGATAAATATGGAAACAGCGCAACGAGTGCGACATTTTGTTCCGTTATATTAACCGTGAAGAAGATCTTGGTATCCCAGGTTTACGACAAGCTAAACTATCCTACCATCCTGATCATTTTATAGAAATTATATTATGTATCAAAAGAAAGTCTTCGGACTACAACTTTTTTGGCGTTGTAGTCCTTGAGTAATTAATGTTGTTTTTTTTATGGGTTTAACGGGATCGGTAACCAGACAATAATGACAGTCAATCCTGCAATAGTCACACTTGAATACACACCAGTCGCTGTTTTTACTCCAAACCAATATCCGAAAAAGCCGAACATTACCCGAGCATATGTTCCAGATGGTACAGAATCTGAAATCAACCCGTTTGTCTGTATTCCGCTCGTTACATATCCTTTATGGAAACTGATAATATCAAAACCAATATTGTTTATGAAGGTATTTAATCCCAATACAACTGTCGTCCTATTTTGCAATGTAAAAGTTATCGCGCTCATCGCACTGAAGATTGAATTGTTGATAATTAAAAAGAATGGAATTTTACATAAGTTCAACTCTTCGGTTTGAAAAGTTGGTTATGTTTTTTTGATTTTTTTAATTAATTCTAAATATTTAAAAAAATTAAGTAGGAATAATAATTTTTTTAGTATATTACGTTATTTTATAAACAAATTAATTTTTGTACTTAAATTTGTGTTTTGTTGTATGTTTTGTGTTAATCTTTAACATGATTTTTTGGTAAAATTTCGTTCGATTACTATTGTGATCACCGAATAATAAAAATATTTAAAAATTTACATTAAACCATTATAAAATTATGTTTGTAACTAAATATGATTAATTAGTTAATATCTAAGTTTAACTTAAATTTATCGTGTTAGCAATTAGCAGTGTAATGTGCTATACAATAACATGCAAATTGACTGAGAAAGTCTAGCATATCACATTATAAATATGCCTGATAAATTCTAGCAATGCCATTATACTTATCCAACGAAAAATGAAGCTAAAAGCGAGATATATTGTTCATTTCAGTGAGAATCTTCATTGTTTCTCCGAGAAAAAGTAGAAAAAATAATAAAAATCCATATATAATCTCCTCTAGTCATTAGGAGTAAAACAATGAGCTATAAGGAGAATACTAGTATTCAGAGAAGGTTACCTTCGGTCTTCCGAAGGTAACCATTCGATACTCTATTTTGTTAAAATTTTTGCTGGATGACCACCATGAGTCGGCAAGTAAATGCTGTACATTGTCAAAATCTTGTACGGTCAATAATTGGATTCATGATCACTTTTATTCACATACTCTTCCCAATGAAGATATCCACAATAAAGTGGATTTTTTAGAATCGTAGAAATCGTCTTTTTTGCCCATAACCTCCCCTTTTTTGTGGGTAATTTAGCTTCATTAAGCATTTTCGTAATCTCTCCCATACTTTTTCCAGAGAGATACCATGAATACATATCTTTTACTACTAGTTGCTTCGTTTGGGTTGATTTGTAGTTTTCCATTCGATATAATCATAGCCATATGGTATGTTAAAACCTAGCACACCTCCATTTATTTTTGCTTTTTGTTCCATGCCAATGTATACTCGTTCTCCAATTTGTTCAGATTCAAGCTGGGCAATACGTTGGATAATATCCATTACGAAACGTCCCATGGCTGTCGAGGTATCTAGTGATTCCATCATAGAAACGAATTCTTTTCCTTTTTTGTTGAGATCTTCCATCATGAACATGAAGTTCTTAGAGTTTCGATGGATTCGATCCATTTTGATAACAAGAAGTGCATCCCATTTGTCGATTTCTTCCATCATTTTGGTATAAGCAGGTCTTCTAGTTTTTCTCCCAGAATATCCTTCGTCAACGTATTCTCCTGCAATTTCCCAACCTCGTGCTGTACAATATGCTCTAAGTTTTTCTAGTTGTGCATCAAGAGAGAATCCTTCTTTTGCTTGATCTTCTGTTGATACTCTCGTATAAATTGCTACTCGTATTGGTTGTGCATCCATCCATAGGTTGCATGTCATTGCGAATTTATAAAGATTATCAACATACATACCATGCTAAATATTTTCTATCAAAGTTGTTAAACCTATTAATATGCTAGAGAATCTATAGCATTTTAATGATATTGACAACTTGTCTCATGTTAACAAAAAAATATTATGTTAACTAGAAAGTTTAACTAATAAATCTAATATGATTTACAAAATTTACTAATTAAATCATTCTTATTTAATTTTCTCCCGTGTCTTGCTGTTCGTCATGCTCAATTGTAAAATCTTTAAGATCATATTCTTCAGTAATCGTGTGAGAACGAGCACCCGCTTTTTTTATCTGACGTCCACAGACTGTACATTTTCCAGTTGTCTCGTCATACGCTCGCCATTCCATACACGTAGGGCAAAACTCATCCTCACCGACTATAACCTTCTGTACAGTCGTATTCATATTTTTCTTCACTATCTCTTTCTTTGATATAATAGGCCTTTTTTTTATGGTCGTCTTTACCTTCTTTTTCATAGTCTATCGCGCAGGTCCCGTGAGAATAGATATCAAAAAAGATTTATATTGATTTTTCTACCAGCCTTACCTCCCTCGAAGTATATGGCAAAAGAAGAAAAAATAAAGATTTATATGAAGATAAACGATACATGAAATCGCTTGAATCAGGTGAACTAGGAGAAAAAAAACGTGGATGCACTATCGTTTTATAATTCAGATCTCTTCAAATGGGTTATTCTTCCCGTACTGATTTTCGTCGCACGTTTAATAGACGTAAGCCTTGGGACGTTGCGGATTATTTTTGTGTCTCATGGACTGAAATATATTGCACCGATCGTAGGGTTCGTTGAAATCAACATCTGGTTGCTTGCCATTGGACAAATCATGCAGAACCTGAACAATCTCGTCTGCTCCCTCGCGTACGCAAGCGGGTTTGCACTGGGCGCTTTTTTTGGTATGTTAATTGAGGAGAAACTGTCAATTGGTATGGTCATGGTTCGCGTGATCTGCAAACATGATGCCTCTGAACTTATAAAATCACTGCAAAGTGCGGATTACGGGGTTACTACGCATGATGCAGAAGGTGTGAAAGGACCTGTGAAGATTATCTTCGCGGTGATCCGTCGAGAGGATTTGCATGATGTCCTGGATCGAATCCATGATATCCATCCGCATGCGTTTTATTCGGTGGAGGATGTTCGATCGGTGGGAGAAGCTATGTTTCCATACCATCAACATAAATTGTTACAATGGCATCGAAAAGGTAAATAATACGAAAAAAGAGCTGGTAAAAATTTATTCTTTTTCATCAGGGGATTGTTTTTCTGCTAATCGTTTGAGTGTTTCTGATGATAATTTATGATACCCGTCTTTTTCGTCAATAACTGCTGCTTCGACCATCTCTGTGTTGAATTTCTGTTTGGTTATTTTCTTCAGTGTTTGAAGCCCGAGTTCAAGTGCCTGATTTAACGAGACATCTGAAGCGTAGTTTTTCGTGAACTGAGTCATGGCGTCACTGCTTTTTTTACCCTCACAAACCGCCTTATATCCAAGATAGGCACCAGAGGGATCCGTAGAAAATAAGTGTTTGCCTGTGTCATCGATACCACCGATGAGTAAAACCACACCGAAAGGCCTTACGCCATCAAACCGGGTATACATGTGTTCGTATTCGCAGAGGAGATTAACGAGATCTTTGACAGAGATTGATTCATCGTAGCGGATCTTGTTCCATTGTGCTTCTTCACGTGCGATTTCGACAAGGTGTCGTCCGTCCGCGACAAGACCTGTTGCTGCGCAGGCGATATGGTCGTCAATCTGATAGATCTTTTCGAGAGATCGTAGGTTGACAAGCCGGCTGGTTTCTGGTTTATGCGCAAGAAGAAGAACTCCATCTTTCCATTTGAATCCCATGGTAGTAGAGCCTTTTTTAACGGCTTCCCGGGCATATTCAACCTGATAAAGTCTGCCATCAGGAGAAAAAATTGTACTTGCTTCGTCGTACTGTTGTCCTGATTGTTCCATAACCCGGCTCCAAGAGAGTTGAACCAGAATGTAATGTTTATATTATATACTTTCTGACCTTAGAGTCGGTTTGCGAACTGTATGAGAAGTTTGGTTTTTGGTCCTTTCTTTTCCACGAGGATTCGCCCTTCTTTTTTCCAGGGTATTGACGAATGAATCCCGTCTTTTTCTAAAATAGGATTTAAACCGAGGGATTTTGCTGCTTTTGCGATGCTTTCTAAAGATGGTTTTTCGACCGCGTGTTTCTTTGAGACCTTTCGTCCATTCAATCGAGAAACTACACTATCAAAATACAGAGGGTATATCACATATTTGTTTTCATCTTTGGAAACCATTGATGATCACGACGGTTTTATTTAGTGAGTAAGACCGCGTTGATGACGCCACTTTGTCCAGGCCGTGAGGTAATTTTTGCTTTGCCGATTTTTGTGTTGATAATCGCTCCTTTATTCATGATGTTTCGTCGGACGTAGTGGACGTTTGCTGAGTTTTCGACGACGGTGACGATATCTGTTTTTGTGGTTTTATTGGTTTTTGGGTCGATAACATATGCGGTATCTGCGGTGAGAACTCGAGATTTTTTGTTGTTTCCTCTGGTTCGGATCGGTTTTCGTTTCATTGCCCCAATGGTGGTGAGGTGAAGTTCTCGTCCTATCTCGAATCGTCTCTTGTTTCGTGCGTATCGGATGCGTCGTCCGGTTTTACTCCTTTTTGAGTTTCCATGCCATACTGCCATGAGAATTCCGAATGGAGAAGGGATATTTAAAGGATATGGAAGGAATGTGGGTTAATTAATATACAACTTTACTATAATTATTTTGTATTTGCACATTTCGTTAGATTCAAGATTGAGAGAAAATTCCGTAATCAATCTTTTCTAATGGTGATATAGGTTCGTTTGTCGATGTATGTTATTGGTGTATCAACTTTTGCAGATCTGAATAAGGGTTATGCCGTGCGTCTCATAGAATCTTTCTACTACGATGTAGATAATGGCAGAGCTGACGCTGTGTTTTATCTCGCTTCATTTTAATATTTTTACGACAGGGGTTAGACCAGGTAATTTTTTTGCTGAAGCCAATCCACACTCGACAACCTAAAATAGGGAATAATGAATGGTGGTCATCAAAAAGCAGGGGTAGCCAAGCATGGTCAACGGCGCAAGATTCAGAGTCTTGTCCTGCAGAGGTCCGCGAGTTCAAATCTCGTCCCCTGCACTTTTTTTATCCTTTATTTCCAATTTTTTATGTGAATTGACCAAAAGTATGCATTTTTTTACTATTTTGCTTAGGGCGTTTATTTTAGTTAAGCAAAAGTCTCAATAGATCTCGAAGGTTTTATCTAAGGTCTCGTAGTAAAGTGATAGATACCAGAAGTTTTGATCTCTTTTCCGTCATTCACTGAGACATTCCACCAGTATTTTGTACTGGTACTGCTGAAGTTATTGTTTTTCTGATGATAGGTGCCGTTTACAACCGAGCTATTGACACCAAAGAGTTGCCACAAGCCGCTCGAGTTACTATACCACGAAATCGTCATCATATCACCGTTTTCATCATTGACGGTAATGTTCAATGTTGGAGTTGTTGAAATGCCCGTGCTCCCATTTGTTGGTCCTTCATTATTAATTGTTGGGAGATCGTTGTGTGTTATAGAGAAAGTAAACCCCGGTTTCGTGGTAAGAAACTCTGCCCCATAAAGAAATGTAGCCTGAATTCCCCCTAGCATAATGAGAATCGTTAATCCGATGATGAGAGCAGCGATTTTTTTCTTCATCGCACCAGCTCCCCCTCAGTCGTCTTCCTCAGGATTTCAGCCTGTTGGAACCGGGTGATCTCAAGAAAATTACTGTTTTTAATGTCAGAGGCGCCCATGATCTGACTGGGACGTGTAATAATAATACTTCTCCCAGATGTCCTTGTCATCCGTAATTGCGGCATTTCCTCGTCCTTACCATGAGAATACATATAGGATTATCAATGAATGGATTCAAATAGATTTTTTGAAGTTTTAGTAGTATACGAATGTATTTTCCTCGTGTTTATATATAACTCACAATTCGTGATATAATTGTGGCACTCGCTAACCATCATCATTCAGCATATCTTTATTCAGTCCATCCGGGAGTAATCTGGGTTGAAATTTGGATTTTCTCGAGGTCGAAAATAACATTAGTAATGGGAGGATAATTAAAGGTTACTGTTACTTGATTTGAAGATTTTGTTATGGTGTAATCAGTGTTCTTTACGAGATTTGCATCAGATAATGTTGAATTTAAAAAATTGAACCATATGGATGGAAATGGGGTAATTATCGCTAAGGATTTTACTAAAGTAATGGTATTGTTTGTTTCTGTTATATATTCGGTTCGCACCGGATATGTTCCATAACCAGTGATAGAAGTTTTTTCATCGTTAGGAATTAAATCAATGCAAGTTAACGAGAGGTTTACTTGACGAGTAGAGGTATTATAACGGACTGAAAATTCTGGTTTAATAATAAATACTGCCCCTTGGGTTTGATTGAGAATTACCCCACCAATTTCGTAGTTATATGCTTGGTTGAGGAAATATCCATTTTCTGATGTATAGCGAAGGATCCCAAAATTGTCTTCGTACGTATCTCCTACTGTTCGAGTGATTCTATGTGCCCATCCATTAGAGATTAAAGCTAGTCGGCCAAACGCTTTATTTGACATGAAAAATCCAAGTTCTCTACTGCCTAAGGTAATTGAGGAGGATATTGGGACATTTTCTTTGAGAGCAATCTGAGTATCAATAGAAAATTTAAGTTGTGAAAACTGATCTGCCACAACACCCATATGTTCAGCTTCTCGCGATTCCATCCATTTTGGAACATAGATCGTTTGAATAATTGAAACCACTGCAAGAACAAGTCCGACGATCATGACCGCGACAACGATACCAGCTACTGCTTCATCCTTTTTTTTCACATTTCTTATTATTTTTCGTATATGTTTCACGCTATCACCTTTTTTTCTTATGGAGGACGATAATAATTGTAATTTTGTATTATTTTTGCTGGTGAAAGTATTGCAGCATAAAGAGAAAATTCATCATAGTAACCGTTGTATAAACCAAAGTATAATTGATTTGTTGTCACTTTTATTGGTTTTGAACCAAGAGCAAGCGAGCCGTTAAGGTTGGCATTGATATAGAGGTTCATGGTAGTTTTATCATAGGTAGTCACAATATAGTTCCATTTGTTTTGTAGTTTCGCTGAGAGGGTATAGGGTATATTATTTGAATCCGTAAAAGTTACGAAAACCTTTGTCTTATTCGCTTTGACGACGTAGGATCCAGATTTTGAGAGTATTGTGCGGTTGGTTTCACTTAAAGGAATTCGTATCACACATTGGTACAAATCATTGTTTTTCCCACCATAGATTGCGATATAACTATCATTAACGAATGGTATCATTTTTATGTCATAGCTGGTTATTCTTGGACTGGTTGAAATTTGAGTTGCACCATCAACGGCATCTATGATATCACCATTTTCACCAATCCGCAAGGTTGAAATCCAACCATTATATTGATATGCATTCCAAGGGTCAGGTAAATCATTTGAAATAATAGCATAGACTCGATCGTAGACTTTGATTATCTTTGGGTGATGAGATAAATAATTGTCTGTATAATATCGTCTGATAAATTCTAAGTAATCAATCCAAGTTTTACTGATAATGCCATTGTCCGCTATTTTTACAGTAGTAACATAAGCAATATACCGCCAAGCACCACCATCATAGACCGAAAACACACAGGTAAAAATGTTGCTATCAACTTTTATGATAGTTGGATGATAGCATGAGGTAGTAAATGTCCATGAATCGATTACACTTTTTTTAATTGTACCATTGCTTCCATAGATTTTCAGAGTAACTAATCGTCCATAGGTACTAGAAGTAAGGGAGTCACGATAAATAATAGTATAGACGTCTCCACTGACAAGACTCATCGATGGTTCTCGACAGCGAAATAAATTATCAAAAATATAAGAGTCTTGGACACCAAAAATATGTCCGTTGCTACCTATTTTTATTGTTTTTACTTTTCCTTGCGATGTGCTATACATTTGATATGCAACCGCGTAGAAGCCGTTGCTCTTGTTTATCGGAATAAATGAGAAAGGTGTATTCATGCAGTCAGCATCAAACGTATATCGTTCGATGAGTGTGATGTGTCCCGCAGCGTTAATTTTAACAGTAACCATTTTACCATCATGGTGTACAGGAGATGTCAGATATTGACAATATGCAATTGCATAGACATCATTATTAATCGGGATAATTGTTGGTGCATATGATGCATTAAATGTTCCGTTCGTTGAGGTATAACCCAGCTCGATGGTGAATGAATCAGTAAAAGTGTTTGCTATGGTTTTGCTCGTGGTGTTTACTTTTACTGTTTTTAACACCAATTTCGAATTGACACCTCTAAAAACATCCGCGACATATCGACTGTCTGAAGTAAGAATTTCATCGTCTGCATAGCATTTAAGACCACCGATTTCTTCCATATCAAGAATGGGATTATTGTGGATATGTCCATCGTCATGTATCCGTATTGTTTTAATGATACCGTCACCAGCATCACCTCGGTACACAATCCCATACATTTCATCATGAATTGGAATGAAATACGATGCTGAGCAGAGGAAGGGTTCGAACGTCACATCTTTCTTAGATAAAGAAACAATGTTTCCGTTATCTTGAATTATGATTGTTACTATTTTTCCCCAGAGGTTTGCAGTAGGAGAATCGATACTATAGGAAATACCATAAAAGTCATTAGCTCCATGTAAAGGAAGAATATGAGGATAGCGAATACTATTACCTACACTCATTTCAAATGCCATTTGATCAAATGCTTTTGCAAGAGGCGGAATAGTCCGGCTGAGTGTAATATCACCGTTAGACAATATTTCAATCGTTTTTAAAAATCCTGACTGCCTTAAAATCGGACCTGCGTAGACAATTGCATACATATCATCATGGACATTGATGATTTCTGGACTTCCTCCATCGTCGTCATCAAACCAAACATGGAAAGAAATATCAGATAATAACCCCGTATTTGTAATTTTCACTGTTCGTAATCCGCCATCATCCCCTATACAATTATAAACGATGACGTAGATATCAAAACTGTCAACAACCTTAATAATTTCTGGTTCTATCATGATATCCCCAAAAATTAATTTTTTATTCACAGGGGAAATCGTTCCAACATTGGAAATATTTATAGAAATTAATACCCCGGTGTTAACTGCAGTTATCGAGTATACTATCGCATAGACGTTGTTGCTTTTATAGATAATATCAGGAGTAGATGAAAGACCTGCATCGAGAACACGAGTGTTAATTGCAGTTTTATTGATGCGACCGTCATCAAAAATTTGCACCGTTTTAATATATAATTGGTTTCCCACACTTGGTTTGGTGTAAACAATAGCTACTATTCCATTTATTACATTTACTTGAATAATTTTTGGTGTTTTACAAGAAGCATCAAAATTAAAAAAATCGAGATAACACGAAGATGTAGATGGATTCTCAATAATATCTCCAGCATCTGTTATATTAATTGTACTCAGGAAACCTAACGAATTTTCATTTGTCGAAACAAGAGCATAGATGTTCCCGTTGACATGGATAATACAAGGATCATAACATCCTAATGTATAGTTTCCAAATTGCGATAACGATGACTGAAGAGGTGTACCGACCAATCCATCACTGTGTTCAGAACGGTTTATCCATGCCTCGATGGTACATTCATTGGTGACGCTCAAGGTATTTGAATTAGCAACTTGACCGTAATCATCAATCCCATCAAAACTTAAACATTTCGTCGAATGATTCAATTCTGCGTTTAATCTTTGAGGTCCACGTATTTCATTTGGTGTAAGAATACCATCATTAGGTGGAAACTGTCCAGAGGAGTCAAAGAGCTTTATTCCTGAAGATTCATCGAAATGCCAAATCCCCATTGCATCGATCTGAGTTGTAAAAAGTTTAATTCCTCCCGATTGGTTGAATGTCAAAGTACCTGATGTATATTGAATCCAGGCTTCACAGAGATAATTTTTGTTCGATGTGAGATTATAAAGAGTAAATTGATAAAATCCTGAGAGAGGCGCAGCTGTGATATTTAACATTGGAGTGCGATTCCATAGAGGGTCATCAGATCTTTTCCATTGAAACCAAAGTTTGCCAGGAAGATAATTGACCTTAACGAAATTGTAATATGATTTCATTGTCGCACTGTGAGGCCAGACATCATAGGGATTTAATGTTTGAACATATGGTTGATCCCCTCTAGCCCCTTCTTGTACAAGACCAGCCATAATCATAGAATTTGTATCAGGATTGATAATTTTAATTTGGATTTCTAAACCAAATAAACTAGCGATAGCTGGAGGAGTAAATTTTATTTGTTCACCGATACTCCACATTCCATCACCATTGCTATCAACAACGCAATCCTCTGCAGTAACAAAAAAATCTTGTCCACCGACAGTGATAACAAGTTTAGTATTCAGTGATAAAGGAACTCCTCCGTTGTTTTGCAAAAAAATATTTTTTTCGTCCGCAGTAGCAATAATTTGTGCTGATGACACGTGATACGTTGATGATGGACTCGTTGCGTTGTTTAAAACGAGTACATAAACAATGCATAAAAGAGAGAGACTAATAGATAAAAGTAATATCGTCGCAATAATTTCAGATACTGCTTTGTTGGTTCGTTTTTTTGAAATATTTTCTCCTTTGAAATATAGATGTAATAATTTTTTTTTATTTATTCTCATTGTTCCTACCTTTCTTTTAATGATGAAGTTTAATATTTTGTATAATGATCAAATATTTCATCGTCCCGTAAATGGGTTTTATAGACAGCAAATTCATCGTAGATACCGCTATATCCTCCAAATATAAGAGACGTGGCAAAGCTCTGTATATTTTCATTACAAAGTAAAGACACGTTTGTTAAATTATTAAAGAATTTAATTCTCGTATGGTCATAGGTGAGCACAAGATAGTTCCACCCTTGATGAACAGGTAATGTAAGAGTTTTATCTCCAAAAGTCGTACTTAATGTTGCTTTAAAAAACGTTTTATTTCCTTGAATTGCGTACGAACCTGATTTTGAAATTATATTTTTTAATGTTGCACTCGTATCAGTTATGGTAATTTTAACGGTTTCAATGTACCCATCATCATAATCTCCCTGATAACATACTGCAACAATGTCATTGGTGATATTCGTATACGAAGGTAAAATATTAGCAGCAGATTTTAAGGCCAATGTAAAATCAAAAATAGCATTAGTAACAGTCCGATAAATCGATCCATTTGTCGCGATGCGAATTGTACTAATGTATCCTTTGGCTGTTGATCCAGAGGGGACAGTATAGATCAATGCATACACATCTTGATAGATATGGTCAAGAAATTGACTATGCGCAATATCGTAATTAGAGTTAACAATCGTAAAAGAAACACCATCGATTTTTTTAATCATCGTTCCATTGGACGAAATACTCATTGTTTGTATATAACCAGATATCTGATAGGGGCTAACCCACACTGATTTTGAGTATGCTAGAGCATAAATACGTGTTATTAATATGGATTATATCAGGCCTACTACACCCATAGGTTTCAAAGGTAAACGTAGCAAATGGATTTTGATTGATAATCCCCGTATCGTTAATTTGGATTGTGATGATGACTCCGGAACCTCGATGCTGTCCAGGAATAAAATAATCATAACCATACAGTAACGCATACAGATGATTGCTTCCATCAACTGGTATTATATCTGAATATTCGTCGTAACCAAATACTGACGAGAAATATGCATTCATTGTGAAGGTATCGATAAGAGTAATGTTTCCCGTCAATGCTATTTGTATAGTGCTTACAAAATCACTTTTACTGGCATAGTTTGTTGAATGATAGGAGACAGCGAAAATATTATTTTTTATACGTATGACATTTGGTGAACAGAAATTTGAATACCCTGGTTTCGTGATATTGTACGAACAAAGAACAGAATCTTTTATGGTTCCGTTATCTGCTATTTCAACTGTTTTTAAAGTAATCGCTGGATTCCCATAGTTATCAAAAACAATCATATAAATATTATTAGTAACGTAAACAATTTTGATGGATAAACCAGGAGTAAGTTCTGGCATTGGGATATCCAACGTGTCAATAAAGCTGTTTTCTATTTTTCCAACATTGGATATACGAATCGTGTGAAGAGACATACTTCCGTAGAGAACCTTTCTGCATACCACTGCATAGATATCATTTGCAACATGAACGATGTCAGGTGCATAGAAGTTTACAGGGCCTAAGAGAACTGAATCGTATATTTTTTTCAATATCGAACCATTATCAGGGATTTTAATGGTTAATAAAACGCCATTGTTTGTATCATAACTGATACTTTTTGGGTAAACAATTGCATAGGTATCTTTCACTGAACTTACTTCAATTATTTTTGGAGTAAAAATAGTATACGGTGATGTTGGTGGTGATGTCGGTTGAAAAACATATTTCCAAGCAGGGTCATTCGTATGATTGTTTATAATTCCCAGATTTGAGATTTCAAATGTCTTTACCTCTGCACGCGTGCTAAGACGGTAGGTCACAGCAAATATATCACCGGTGATATGAATAATCTCAGGATTCGTAAATTGATTCCAATCAGCAGGAGGTAACAGTGTTGAGTAATCCACTGAATCTTCAAATGTTCCGGTATCGGATAATATTATAGTTATTATCGCTCCACCTTGTATTATATTTCCCATTTTATCCCCATAGAATACCGCATATATTTTATCAAAGACATGTATTATTCGAAGGGGAAGATCAGTGATATTATTATTATCAAATTTATAAATAGTGCTATCAGGGAAGATGTTCCAACCATTCTTGATTTCGACAGCTCTTAAAGAACCATCCGTATCAGAATCTCGAAATACTATGGAATAATAATCGTCGTTGACATGAATGATATCGAGATACATCATGATACCTGCAGCGGTGACTGCACTGCCAAAATTGTAATACGATTTTTGTGCGGTGATTGCCCCCGCGGGAGTTATTGTTACCGTTTGTATGCGTCCAACATACCGGTTCGCAGCTAAATAGAATTCATATGATGAGTACACAACAGCGTAATAATTTCCTTCAGTGTAGTTAATATCAGGGTAATAACAACTGATTGAATCAATAGCAACTTTCCCTTGAGTAGCTTTCGTGATTTTTCCGTTTGATAATATCTGGACAGTTGCGATATATAAAAACCCATTTGGTCCTCTGTATACGATAGCATAAATATCACTGCTTCCTTCAACTTTGACAATTTTCGGTGTTTCACAACGTGTTGTTTCAAATTGGTAAATATCAACAACGCTTGTTGTTGCATTTTCAGTAATGTTTCCCTCAGTCAGAGATTTGAATGGTATAAACAAAACCACCATAATTCGGTGGATTTAGTGAATTTCTTGAGACAATCGCATATCTATCAGCTGGATATGTTAATAATATCAGGTTCGTAACAGCCATAAGTTTGAGTGCCAAACATTGTGCCATTTATTCGTTGAAGATTCGTTCCCTTGTATTCATCCTTAAACTCTGGTTTTACCCATCCTTCTATCGCTATCTCACTAGTAGGAGAAAGACTTGCTGCGTGATTCACCACCACATAATCATTGTAGCCATCGAAACGTAACGATCTATTATTAACAACCAAGTCTGATTGATTGAGTCTTTGAGGTGCTTGTGTTACATCCGCAGGAAATAAAGTTCCGTTGTTTCCACTATTGAGACGAATCGATTGCTATCAACCCAGAATTTTCATCAAAATGCCATAGTCCACTCGAATAACTCTGTGTTCGAAACATATTGATTGTTCCAGAAGAATTTAGCTTCTGACTTGCATTCGTTGAAGAATTATATTGAACCCAGGCTTGATAGAAATATTCTGTGTTTTCGTTTAAACCAATAAGATTGAAATTATACGATCCATTGTGATTAAACACTTGCACCCAACCAGTCGAATTCCAAGGAGCACTATTATTTGCGTTATAAACAGATGCTTTAATATAAGTAAAACAAACCTTTTTCGTCCCTAGATAGTAACGAAAATCATAATGCATATATATTTTCGCGGTGTTAGTAGTGATAGAATCTGCGTTTAAGGTAACTGCAATTGGATTTACAGCTTGAGAACCCTCTTGGAGGACACCTCGCATGACAACAGAATTACTTGCTTTATCAGTAATGGTCACAGATATTTGCATTATTGGTAGATTTGGATTATTATATGGGAAAACAATTTTTTCACCTATATTCCATTCACCATCCGCCTTCGAAGCGGATTCTAATACATCACCAACCGTCATGACAACTGGTATTTCTGCAAACATCACGGTAATTTCTGTGTCAAGGGGCATTGATTGACCACCATGATGTTCAAAAATAACAGAATTTCCTTCCATCCTTCCGATGATATTTACCGATGGCGGTGTATCAGAAAAGAATACGGATGGCATAGAAAATGTAACAATCGCTAATAAGACAAAAAGTGAAACACCGATACCTATAAGCAAAAGTGTTCCAAATACTTCAGAGACTGCTTGGTTTTTTCTTTGATTTTTTTTTCCAAAGAAATCCTTACAAATTTTACCTTCTCGAATAGTTTTCATCATTTTATCACATATTAATTATTTTAATCTGTAGTTCTTCTCATCTGACCAAGAGTCACTCTATGGTGGAACATAGATACCTCTAAAAATTTTTATTTCATCAATTGATGCTAATACTCCGCCTCCGAAAATGAGATGATCTGTATTGGTTTTTATTGTACCTGAACATGGTTCACTCCCCCCCGTTTGTATAACGTCGTCTACATACAATTTTAAAAATCCACTCCCATATGTCAAGTCAATCTTTGTCCAATTATCAAAGGAAAGTGTTCCTGAAACGGTATATGTTGTATTTCCAATCGCCATCCGAGCAGTGAGTAAATTATAATTTACCATTATTGTATATGCGTCCCCCTTTTGGATGATAGATCTTTCATCACCAATTAAATCAATTTTTTCCATTGTGAGAAAACCTCTTTCGCTCGAATTGATAGATCCGTATACAATAATTAACCGATCTATATGGGTCAAAAGATTCAGAGCGGCAGAACCACCAAGAGCTGAGCGACCTTTGAATTCATAGATAAATAATGCAGAATCTGAAATATTACCTGTATCATTTATTGAAATCGTAGTTAAAAATCCACGTTGCCAATTACTATTATTACCACCGGTAAAAGAAATAGCATAGAGTTCATCATCAATATGCAGTATATCCGTTTCAAAATTATAATCGATTGGTGAAAGATAGGTGTAGAATGGAAGTATGTCGAGGGATCCATTAATTATATGACCTAAGGGGCTAATGCTTAATGTTTTTATAAATCCGGTTCGGAGTTGATCATTCGAATCAGCACCATATGAAATTGCATAAATATCATTTGTGACATGGATCATCGTTGGTTCTAACCCAGACTCAGGCAATCCAAATTGATAGGTATCTTCTAATGGCTCAATGATAGATCCATTATTTAAGATATGGACTGTGATAATGTATCCATTACCCGCTGTAACCCCATACCCGTTGTAGGTGATTGCGTACATATCACCCGTGATATATACTAGTGAAGGCTCTGAACAACTTGTTGTTAGTGGAAATTTTATTTTATCAATGATAGCTGGTCCAATATCTCCTTGACTGTCTATCGATATGGTAACCAAATACCCCGTCCCGTTTGGAAAAGTTTCATAGGATGTTCCACCAATAGCTATTGCATAAATATCGGTCCCAATGTTAATGATATTCGGTTCTCTTCCATAGTATTCCAGGGAATCAAATGTATCGATAATATCACCGATAGTCCCATTCCCATAGAGCGAGAGTGTAACAATATGGATTTTTGCTTCGGCTTGATCATCTGCTGCTCCATACGCTATTGCATAGATGTTATTATGAATTTTAATTATATTAGGTTCAAAAAAATGTGGGACTGCTATTGATTTTGTATCAATAGTACCAAGGAAAACACCGTCATCAGTCATTCGAAATGTTGTCACGTATGCAGAAGAATTGTCACGATAGACTATCGCGTACATAGTACCAATTATTTGAATTAAATCAGGTTCAAAACAGGAATTTCCTAAGATATCAGAAATATTTTTTGTAGATAATTCTGACACATTACCCGGGAACTGTGCTCCAATTTTTGATACATTCAACCATGTTTCAATGGTTATTTCATTGGTTAAATTAAATTTAGGGTGATGAGGGACATTGACATAATCGGATTCACCTGTAAAATTTAAAGAACCGTTAATTTTTCCCCCGACCATAAATGTCGCACCATTCACCGTCCCATTACATGTTGGATTAATTTCATCATGCGCAATGGTCGATCCCATGAGTTCATCGAAATGCCAAAAGCCTCTTGTAATCTGGTATGTATAGAAAGATATTGGACCATCTATCATGGTTCCATTGCTAAAATTCATCCAAGCCCAACATTCATATTGAGTACCACTTAGCAATCCATTGAGTTGCAGACCATACCAACCATCAATAGAAAGTGGTCTTACTGAAGGTGAGCTGAGATAGGGTCCTCCAAAAATACCATGGGTAAAATTGAGAAGACCTGATGTAAAATAGCTCGTATCATAAAAATCATAATACATTTTTAGAGTCGCAGAAGTTTCTGAAACATCATCTGGTGGCAAAACTGTTGTGTATGGAGAAAATACACTCGTACCTTTTTGGATAATTTTGTCGAAAATGATGACATTTTTATCCACATCGACAATGACACATGAAACTTGTTTGTCCTTGCAGATTCCCTGCAGGATATGCAACACGCTCGCCTATACTCCAAAATCCATCACCATTTTCATCAATCCAATAGTTAAATTCACTAACGCTAAACGTGTCTACAACAGCTGCGATTGTTACCGTTATTTTTGTTTTTGTATCAAGGTGAATTCCACCTTGATGTTCAATAATTACACTATTATTTTGAATAAACCCAACTAATGAAACCTGTGGAGGTGACGCATCTGAAAAATTAGACCAAGGATTGAGAACAATAAGAGAGACTGCAGAAAAGACACTCACTGCTATTGTAATAAGGATCAGAGTACCCATAATCTCGGATAACGCTTCATCTCCAATATGAGGTATCCGTGAGATCGTCTCTCTATTCATTTACACCCCTAATGTGAGTTTAAATAGCAACCAAGTCGCAAAGACCATGATAAAAACATGTTTTACGCTGGATGTAAATCGCCCGTCTTCAAAGACACCTGCAACCAATGCGGATCCAAATGATTGGATAAGGCACGCAAGATAGAAAACTGCGGTAATTTCCTCTTGTGATGCAGTACTTCCTCCCCCCATAACGCCCTGCATCCCCTGTGAACCTTCGCCCCCTACCATCGCAGGAATAAAACTAGTGCATAAGATTAATACGATTGCTAAGAACACGAACATACCTACATAGATGACAACGACATAGGATGCCATATTAGTTCTTCGTTCTGCCTCAAGCATTTTAATCTCTCGCGCATCCTTTGCCGCGACATCAAGTACATCAGCGACATTCCCTCCGCTGTTACTCGCCTCAATAATAAGAGTAATTGTTCTTTGAATCGATTTCGTATTCACACGCTGCGAAAAAGCAAGAAGCGCATCGCTAACGCTACCCCCCCAGGAAACTTGCTGAGAAATCTTCTGAATCTCAGGTGTAAGAATTCCATAATCTCCTTTCGATGCAAAAAGTATCGCCTTGGTAAACGTCATTCCAGCTCGGCGAGACTCTGCAAGATCTCGAACGAAATTAGGGAAAATAGAGTCAATCTTCGAAATTCTTCGTGCATGTAAAGATTGGTACATCCCGTACACACCGGTCCCAGAAAGCAGCGCAAAAACAAAGAAATCGACAAAACCGCCAAATCCTTTGAGAATACCAAGCAGCGAGAGCACACCCAGGAGTACGAAAATTGTAACCAATACACCAGAAACAACGTTAACGATCAGTTTGGTCAGATTCTTGGTGACGATGAGATTTTTAATGTAATTATTTTTATGTATTTTATTATTTTCTTTCATCGCTACTACTCCTGAGACATCATACGAATCACTATCGCAAATCCAATGTGAATGAGGGGGACGAGTATCAAAATTAAAATGTAAAGGAATGTTGCGTTCCAATCCCCACTGATAATCATCATGAGTGGAATAACAATAAGCAGTAATAGCACACCTGCAACAGCAGCAGTAACATAGCTTTCAGCCATAATCCCTAGGCTTTCCAGGAGTTGTTTCTGAGCGTTCCGATTCTCCCATAAGTATTGATCAGCCTTATGCATAAAATATGTTTTCAACGAACCACCTGATGTTACGGTCACAACCATCCCTTGAAGGAATTCCTTAAATTTTTGTGATGGTGTACGCGCAATATTTTTCTTAATCGCGGTGATAATATCAAAACCAAGGAAACAGACGTCACGATAAATCCATGCTGATTCGTCCTTAACCTCACTATAGATGTCCTGTTTAGAGAGGCTTTTAAAAATCTCAGTTGGTGTAACACCAGCGGACGCCATCGCGGAGATGAAGTTGATTGCGTAAGCAAGATTGAGATCTATCTTCTTCTTACGTGCCTTCGCTCGGCTTTTTGGTGTAGATAATAACACCACATAGACAAGAACACTGATAAATACAGGGATGAGAAGGAAGAACACTAGTAATCCGCTATCTAATACAATATTAATAAGGGGAAAAACAAGAAAAACTAATGAGACGAAAATAATAAAGGTAACGAGGAACGCAATGATGGTGCTAAGAAGGACATATGATAGATAAGCACCCGCACGAATCTCCATGTGAGCCGATTGTAATGTCTCTTGCAGGTGCTGATTTGCTCTTTTTTCTCCAAATCGCCCAAACCATTTATAACTCGTTCGTTGATATTTAGTCAGTGTTATCGGCATCCCTCCGTTTAAATCCCATTTTTTCCCTTGTTTTTAACAAGAGTGATATCTTCGGACGACCCATCCGATCGTATATCATCTTGTTTCTCAACCATTACTTCTTTTACCTCTAGCTCTGGTTGTTTCTGTTTAGGTTGGTTTCCTCTACTGATTTTTTCCATGATTTCATCAGGTGTCTCTAAATAAGAGGCTACCATCCGTGCTACGTCTTTAAACGCTCGAATATTGTTGTCTTTCATCCATTCGAGAAGCTCAACACGACGTTTGAGTTCCGCCATCATTTCTTCTTTAGTCATCCCATGCTGGGCTCGTATGCGTTCCAGGACATAGCTTTTCCCAGAGTAGTTGAATTGGTCTTGTACTGGATCCCAGCGGAACACCTCGTTTGTCAATATTTCTTTTGTCATCGGATCAATGTCGACGATTTCTACAATCTGTTTACATCGTCGGACCCGCTGGTCACCTACTTCAGCTTGCACCTGGATCGTCACAATATCTAATGATTGCAGCATGACTCGTGGGATTTCAATCGGTTTGCCCTCCAATCGATGGATGAGAGATTGAGCAGAGTCGGCATGAACCGTCGAATACGTTGTATGTCCCGTGGCCATCGCCTGGAACAACACGTACGCCTCTTTTCCACGAATTTCTCCGACAAGGATATACTCAGGTCGCTGTCTGAGCGCAGCTTTCATCAAATCATATAAGTCAATTTCTCCAGCAAGTTTATCATTGATCACCTCACCAAACCCAGATCGTACTACACCAGGAATCCAGTTTGGATGCGGCAAGTTTATTTCTCTTGTTTCCTCGATCGAAACGATTTTTGATTCTCGAGGTATAAAAAGTGAAATCGCATTTAACGTCGATGTTTTCCCTGAAGCAGTCCCACCAGCAATAAGCGCGTTCACACCATTTTCGACCGCAAGCCACATGAACGCAACCATCTCAGGAGACATGGTTTTATACATAATCAGATCAGTTGCAGTAATCGGATCAGAACGGAACCTTCGGATAGTAAATGTCGAACCGTTCGTAGTCACTGCCTTACTCAACGTCATCTGAATACGAGACCCATCAGGCATGGTCGCATCCAGCATCGGCTCTGCAATAGAGATATGTTTGCCGCATTTCTGCGCAAGTTGAGTCACAAACGCAGACAACACAACCTCATCAGGAAATTGAATATTGCTCTTCAGAGAACCATACTTACGATGATATAAAAAAATAGGCAGACGAGAACCATCACATGAAATATCCTCAATATTAGGGTCTCGCATCAACGGATCGATCTTTCCATACCACAAGAAATCCCGCTTCACATAATACAGGACTTTAGTTTTGAGCACCTGATCAACTTTCATCTTGTAGTCTTTAATGATTTGATCAATCCGTTCTATGAGAAACGCTTCAACCTTACATATATCCAGTTCATCTAAACGAACATCAATAGAATTCATCAAGGTATCCTGAATAAAATCAGAGGAGGTGTGTTCTACGTCAGACAATTGAGGTTCGATCGCTTTGTAGAATTTATCAAGAGACGCGGTGTCTTTCAATATTTTAATGTAAGCAAATGGTTCATTCACAGGATAGAAATCAAGCTCCACCAGGTTTTTTTCATCAAGGGAAACCTCATGTGAAGCAAAAACAACCATACCTTTCTTCCCGCATTGCGCACACTTGACAGTCACTTGTTGACCTGGTTCACCCTCACAAGAAATTTTTGAATGACACTCTGGACATACCGCAATTTTTTTTATCATAGTTCATTCTTTATTTTTTTCATGACATCTGCAGGGTTATCCGCATATTGGGCGACCACAGTAGCAACTTTCTTGAACTCTCGGATATTGTTCTTGTTCATCCAATCCAACAATGTCGTTCGATTCTTGATTTCACCGATCATGCCTTCTCGACTGATGTCTTTTTCGGCTCTGATGCGTTCTAAAATGTAACTTTTACCGGAGTAAATGAATTTATCTTCAATCGGATCCCAACGAAAAACTTCATTGGTGAGGATCTCTTTTGTCGTCGGGTCGATATCAATGATTTCTATAATCTGTTTGCATCGTCGTGCTCTTTTATTTTTTACACGAGAGATGACTTGGATGCAGACGATATCTAATGTTTGCAACATGATACGTGGGATTTCAATCGGTTTGCCCTCCAATCGATGGATGAGAGATTGAGCAGAGTCGGCATGAACCGTCGAATACGTTGTATGTCCCGTGGCCATCGCCTGGAACAACACGTACGCCTCTTTTCCACGAATTTCTCCGACAAGGATATACTCAGGTCGCTGTCTGAGCGCAGCTTTCATCAAATCATATAAGTCAATTTCACCGATGACTTTATTTCCGACAACGTCACCGAACCCAGATCGAACGACACCAGGAATCCAGTTTGGATGCGGTAAATTGATTTCTCGGGTTTCTTCAATAGAAACTATCTTTGACTCACGTGGAATGAATAAGCAAAGTGCATTCAATGTCGATGTTTTTCCTGCGGCAGTCCCACCAGCAATGAGCGCGTTCACACCATTTTCGACCGCAAGCCACATGTACGCAACCATTTCAGATGACATGGTATGGAACTCAATAAGATCTGGTGGTGAAAATGGATCTTCACTGAATTTCCGGATGGTAAAAGTCGATCCTTTTGTCGTGACTTCTGTACTCAACGTCATCTGAATACGAGACCCATCAGGCATAGTCGCATCCAACATGGGTTCTGATATTGAGATATGTTTACCGCATTTCTGCGCAAGCTTCACTACAAACGCAGTAAGCTGGTCTTCATCGTCGAACTGTATGTTACTTTTTAAGGAACCGTATCGACGGTGATATAAGAAGAGGAAAACGCCAGAGCCATCACAGGAGATATCCTCGATATTCGGGTCTTTCATGAGCACTTCGAGTTTTCCAAGCCCAATCGATTCTTTTTTAAGGTAGTACAATATTTTTTTCTTCGTTAGTGTATCGATATTGAGCATGTATTCGTCAATGATTAAATCGACTTTTTCTGTAAGGTATTTATCTCCACCTTTTACTTCAAGATCCGCAGTTTTAAATGCAAACCCTTCAAGTGTCTCTTGTACGAATTTAAGGAGGTGTGCATCTTCCTCAGATAACTTCATCTCAAGAAGCACGTAGCGCTTATCGAGTGATTCTTTTTCGCGGATAATTTCCACATAAGCAAAAGGTTCGTATAAAGAATAGAAATCAATTTCTTCGATTGCATCTCTCGAGTACCCCATACGTTCCAAGGTAACGGTCTTGAGTGTGTTTGCCTCATTGGGGAATTGAATTATACCATCAGGGGTGATTTCGTCTAATTTGATATTTTTAGGATCCGAAGCTTGACCAGGTGTATCAAATGCTGATTTTTGAAACAGACCGTTTATTCGTGATTTTTCGTCCAAGGCGGCAGCTTTCATATCTATGCCCAGAACGTTTTCTCCTGCTTTTATTCCTAGAGGTTTTTTTTTATCACGGTTAAGTTGTACAGTCTTCACATCATCATCTAACATTACAACTTCAACTTTCTTAGAGGCTTCCGTCCCTGGTTTTGACTCATCTTCTCCAGTTTTAACTGCTTTTATCTTTTGATCAAGCCATGTTGCTTCATCGGGTTTGACTTGTGCAATCGATTCTTCAAACTGAGGAAGCTCTTCCTTGGTTTTAGTTAGTTTCTTCTCTACAACTGGTTTTAAGTCGGTTGTTTCTCCTTCCTTTTTCTTTTTCCTAAACCCGATGCGTTTCTTTGTTTTAAGCGGTGCTGGTTTCTTTTCTTTTTCTACCTGTTTAACCACAGGCATAGTCTTTTTTTCGCTTTTTTTAGGAGGTTTGGCGACCCTAAAATGAGGCTTTTCAGCCTGAGATGGGGACCCAAGTATCTTTTGTCTTATACTTGTCATTTTTTGATTAATTGTAGTTCGTGGATGAAGAGATGTGTCTTCTCTTGTGTTTTTTAAATCTTTTTTAACTTGTTTTTGATGACTTTCTCGAGAACTTTTAGTTTTGAGCCTAGTGTTTCGTCGAAGGAGGAGCAGGGGATGTTTCTTTGCTGTTTTAATCTCGTTTTCTTCTTGTTCCTCAGGTTTGGTCTTTTTCTTACTGTTGATAAAAAATAGCGATGGTTGCTTACTGTTAACCTGAAGAGGATTTTTCGATAGTTCCTTCGATTCCTTTTCGCTGCCGAGAACTCTCTGAATGAGCATTTAAAATTTTGTCTACTTTTTTCTCTATTTCTGAATCGTCATCTGATTGTGAAGAACGAAGGGGCACTTTTTTACGAGTATTCTGTCTTTCCACAGTACCCCTCCGTTATTGCTCTCCTACCGATTCCATGCATCCCATCTTCCCACGTATATGTATTCGAAAGAGTAGTCTAAAGAGAATTAACCTTAACTCTACTTTTCGCGCATCTCATCCAACGAGTTTTTGATATAGTTTGTTCGTATTTATAACTTTCTTTAAAATTTATGTTTCAGCAAAAAGAATCAGTCTCTAGGTTTTTTAAACCAGAGGATTGCTGCTAAAAGACCTAAACCAAACGGGAGGACGATCACATAATAAATAAGATCAATTTTTCTGAGGTACACCGTTATGTCATATCCGGAGACATAAAGGACGATGAGCGCCACAATTACTATAGGCACTAGGATACCAACGATTAGTGGCACTGCTTCTCGGTTCATTGTCCTCACAACCAGAAGCAGAACAGAAAGTGACTATTTGTAGTTAATGGAAAAATCGTTTTTATATGGGTTGGATGAGAAAAATCTATATAAACCTTCATCAGATTCCTGGCTAGAAGGGATTTCTGTGACTCAGAAAACAAATGTAATCATCATGGGTGCAGCAGGAAGAGATTTTCATAACTTTAACGTGTACTTCCGTAACAATACCGCATATAACGTTGTTGCGTTTACTGCGACGCAGATTCCTGATATCGCAGGGCGTAAGTATCCAGCGAAACTCGCAGGAAAATATTACCCAAAGGGGATCCCGATTTATCCGGAAGAACAAATCACTGAACTCATTAAAAGATATAAAGCTGATCTTATTGTGTTTGCGTATAGTGATCTCCCATATGCGTACGTCATGGGCAAATCCGCCATTGTGAATGCAGCTGGCGCTGATTTCATGTTATTAGGTCCAAAGAGTACGATGCTTGTTTCAAAAAAACCAGTGATTGCAGTCTGTGCAGTAAGAACAGGCTGCGGAAAATCACAAGTCTCAAGGAAGATTTTTGAAATTTTACGGAAGAAAGGGTTAAAGGTTGCTTCAATCCGTCATCCTATGCCATACGATAAAGATCTGACTACTCAGATATGTCAACGTTTCGCGAGTTATAACGACCTTGACAAGTATAACTGTACGATTGAAGAACGAGAGGAATACGAGCCGTACATTGACATGAAAGGAGTCATCTATGCTGGTGTTGATTACGAGAAGATTCTTCGAACCGCGGAAAAAGAAGCGGACGTTATTATCTGGGATGGAGGAAATAACGATTTTTCGTTTATAAAACCTGATTTACTGATCACGATCGCTGATCCTCACCGTGCAGGTCATGAGCTTACATACTACCCTGGAGAGATGAATGCGCGAAGTGCGAATGTCGTCATTATCAACAAGGTAAACACAGCGCGGAAAGAAGATATCGAAACCGTTCGTACCAATATTAAAACCATAAACCCGACCGCACAGATTATCGACGGGGTTTCAGCGGTTCACGCTGAGGATAAAAAAATGATCACGGGGAAGCGTGTCCTTGTGATTGAAGACGGTCCAACCGTTACCCATGGGGGGATGCGATATGGCGCCGGGACTGTTGCAGCAAAAGAATACGGTGCGAAGACGATTGTAGACCCGCGGCCGTTTGCAGTTGGCTCGATTATCGACACGTTTGAGAAATACCCGCATCTGATCAACGTTCTTCCTGCGATGGGATACGGAAAAAAACAGATAAAAGAGCTTGAACAGTCAATTAACAACACAGATTGTGATGTGGTCATCAGTGGCACACCGATTGATCTTACCAGGATTCTAAAAACCAAGAAACCGATTGTTCGGATCAGATACAGCGTGGGAGATAAAACCGCTCGTGAAATCGAAGCGCTCCTGCTTAGGTTCTTGAAAATAAAGAAATTACTTTAGTTTTTTTCCAAAGAGAACGAACTGCGCTAAGAGGGATTCCAGCTGGATGTGGTCGTTGCTTCCTTCGACAAGTCTGAATTCGACCTCACCGGTTTTTTCCATGAGTTGGACTTTGTGTTCATCAGGTATCGTAAGGTCAAAGATAGTGCGATGGATCTGTTTAATGATTTCTTCACCGCTTAACCCGTAGGTGATAAGCAGGTCGTACAGCTGATTACGCGCAGCCATGAAGTTTCCACCTAACGCGGTGTTAATGAGTAATTTAACGTCCTCTGGTCGAGCGGTCGCGGAGGTTTCATAGAGAAGTTCTGCCGTTATTTTTTTATCCATAGATGCACCGACTTGCAGGACGTTGATTGCCTTTCGCATATCCCCTCTTGCGATAAAAATAAGCGATTCTAGACCATCAGGGGTGATTTCCAGTTGTTCTTTGGTCGCTATTTTTCTGATGTATTTTTTCACGTCGTCTGCAGTGAGTGGTTTGAACCGGAAGACTGCGCATCGTGACTGGATTGGTTCAATGACCTTGGATGAATAGTTCACAGAGAGGATGAATCGACAGATATGGGTGTATTTCTCAATGGTCCGTCGGAGGGCTGCTTGTGCTTCTTGGGTGAGGGAGTCTGCTTCGTCAAGGAAGATGATTTTAAAGGTTGCTCCTATGGGTGCGGTGCGTGCGAAATCCTTGATTTTTCCTCGGATGATGCCGATGCCTCGTTCGTCACTGGCGTTGAGTTCATGGAAGTTTTGTGACCAATGATGTTCTCCAAAGACCTCGTGTGCAAGGGCGAGCGCTGCTGTTGTTTTCCCGGTTCCAGGGGGTCCAGCGAAGATCAAGTGTGGGACGTTCTTTGTAGTCGCGTAGGCTTTGAGTCGTTCGATGATGTTTTCTTGACCGACGAGATCGGAAAGAGTTTTTGGCCGGTATTTCTCTGTCCAGATTTCTTGCATGGCGGTTCTGTAATGTATTTCCCTTCTTAATGTTTTTTTGTTTCCGTGATTCGTTTTCTGGTCGGCATTTTGTCTTTTTTGGCATTTGTACGGATAAGCTTTATATAGAATTATAGACAAATTTTAGCACGATACAAGATAATAAATATGAGATGATGAAATGGAAAAAAAAGTATTAAGAGGAGTAGTAAAATTCTGTGCTTTTGTCATCATCGCAAATCTCCCATTTCTTACTATAACACAACTCCTCGGCATAGACACATTCATCGATTCTTTTAAACACCCAGACTCCTATCAATACATAAAAAACGATAAAATAAGATTACCTGATACAAAAGGAGGATACCTCATTCTTGAGAAAACAACAGATCAAGACTATTCAATTGCAAAAGGGGACACCATCCTTTATCGCACCACCAAAGATACATTACGATACAGGGTCGTAGATCATATAAACATCCAACAAGGGATATTAACATATTACACCGCCGCCATCAATGAAGATGACCCGGACGGACCAATCTATGACCAACAAATAATCGGAAAAATCAAAGGCAGAATCGATGATAACATCTGGAATACCTTCTCCCTTCAAATCTGGGAACTCTCCATTCATAATCTAAACGCAGCCGCGCTCTTCACTAACATCTAAAACATCATGATAAGTTTTTTAATAGATGATGGTTACCTCGTAGGGGGCAACTATGCAATTTATTCCCAATTCTGCTTTGAAAAACAACATGTTGAAAGAACTAGGACTTCATGATATCAACGATCTTTTTTCCGATATACCGCAAAAAATCAGGATAAAAAACCTCCACCTCCCACAAGGCCGCACACAACAAGAAGTAGAAGAACACATGCGATTACTTGCTCAACAGAACAAATCCTTCTATGAAATGCCAAGTTTCTTAGGCGGAGGAATGATACCTCATTACATCCCTGCCGTCGTCAAATCAGTTATCTCCCGCTCAGAATTCTATACCGCGTATACTCCTTATCAGCCAGAAACATCTCAGGGGTTCCTGCAGGCGATTTTTGAATACCAGAGCTTGATCGCAGAGCTCACCGGCATGGACGTCTCCAACGCATCTCTCTATGATGGCGCTACAGCGGTTGGGGAAGCAGCCTTGATGTGTACCCGTATCAACAAGAGAAAAACATTTGTAGTTCCCGGTAACATCTCCTGGGAGAAAAAAAGTGTCTTGATGAATTATACGAAAGGAGCAGGTATTCGAATAAAGGAAGTCGCTTACGATAAAAAAACAGGAATGATTGACCTGGAATCACTCAAGAAAACCATCGATACTGAAACCGCTGGATTCTACCTGGAAAATCCCAACTTTTTTGGCGTCTTTGAAGACAGGGTTGATGAGATTCATTCAATTTTACAGAAAAATCAATCGATGTTTGTCGTTGGGATTGACCCTATTTCACTTGGGATTTGCAAGAGCCCTGGAGAATATGGAGCAGATATTGTGATCGGCGAAGGAAAAAGCCTAGGAAATCCTCTTGATTTCGGTGGATCAACTCTAGGGATTTTTGCATGTAAGAACGAGTTTTTACGTCAGATTCCAGGTCGTATCATCGGTATGACCAAGGATCAGCAAGGGAAACGAGCGTTCTGTATGACGTTGCAAACCAGAGAGCAACATATCCGTAGAGAAAAAGCAACTAGTAACATCTGCACCAACGAAGGGTTATGCATGCTTGCTGCAGCAACTTATTTATCATGGCTTGGAAGCAAAGGGTTGCACGAACTCAGTAAGATTAACTATAAACGAGGTCAAGAACTTGGAAAAAAGATCATCGCTATCCCCGGGTTTACGAAGATGTTTACAGGAGTTCATTTCAACGAATTTGTCATCCGATGTCCCGATGCAAAAAAAATACACAAACACCTTTTACGACAGGGAATGCAAGGTGGCCTCCTGTTACAACAATGGTACCCAGAATTAACGAATTGTATGTTATTCGGTATTACAGAATTACACAGCGAGGAGAGTATCGAACGTCTTATTTCTCTTCTAAAGGAGGCACGCTGATGTACCGTAGTGCTGTATGGGATGAACCATTGCTCAAAGAACTCGAAGAAATTAAAAAAGAACAGTACACCCCTCAGACTGTACTACCTGACTCTCTTCAGAGAACAACTCCGCTTGAAATCCCTGATCTGGATGAAACACAAGTGATGCGGCATTTCTTCCATCTTAGCCAGATGAACTACGGTATTGAA
The DNA here is from genome assembly GCA_963835145.1 of uncultured Thermoplasmata archaeon. Lineage (GTDB taxonomy): Archaea > Thermoplasmatota > E2 > DHVEG-1 > DHVEG-1 > SM1-50. The sequence continues at coordinate 46,116 of CAWIEM010000024.1, read as the reverse complement.
TCAGGGATCTACCCCTTGGGGTCGTGTACCATGAAGTATAACCCGAAGATTTGCGAGGAAATCAGTCGCTGGGAACAATTCACCCTGCTTCATCCGTATCAAGACGAGTCAACAACTCAGGGAACACTACGGATCATGTATGAACTTGAACAGATGCTCTGCGAAATCACCGGGATGGATCATTTTACGCTCCAACCCGCAGCAGGGGCACAAGGGGAATTCACAGGTCTCCTCTTAGCTCGTGCATATCATGAGTCAAACAAGGATTTCAACAGAGATGAAGTAATTCTCCCGGATACATCACATGGGACAAATCCAGCAAGCGCTGCTATGGCAGGCTACAAGGTCATCGAGATTCCTTCAACCAAAGAAGGAACCGTAGACTTGGGGATGCTGGAAAAAGTACTCTCAGAAAAAACCGCGTGTTTCATGCTCACTAACCCGAACACCCTTGGCATCTTCGAATCAGAGATAGACGATATCGCACGACTCGTACACAAAGCAGGCGCGCTTCTCTACTATGATGGTGCGAACATGAACGCGATCATGGGGAAAGCACGCCCAGGGGATATGGGATTTGACATTGTGCATCTTAACTTGCATAAAACCTTCTCCACACCACATGGCGGCGGAGGCCCAGGATCCGGTCCAGTTGGCGTGAAACAAAAACTGGAACGATTCCTTCCAGTACCATGGATTATGAAGAAGGAAGATAACTACTATTTTGATTACGAATATCCGGACTCGATAGGGAAGATAAAAGCAGCATATGGGAATGTTTCTGTGATCCTCAAAGCATACATCTACATCCTGTTAATGGGAGGAAACGGGCTCAAAGAAGCATCAGAAATCGCAGTGTTAAACGCAAACTATATGAAGAAAAAACTCGTCGATTCGAACCTCTACGAGCTTCCATATAGAGATCTTCGGAAACATGAGTTTGTCATCAGCTGTGAACGCTTGCTTTCCAACAAGGGAATTCGCGCACTAGATGTTGGAAAACGCCTTTTAGATTACGGACTTCATCCTCCAACCGTATACTTCCCGCTTATCGTCAAGGAAGCATTAATGATAGAGCCAACCGAATCAGAGTCAAAGAAAACCTTAGACATCTACATCGATACCTTACTGAAAATTGCACAGGAAGACCCTACATTAACAAAGAGCGCCCCGCATAATACCGTGGTACGACGGATCGATGAAATCGGTGCGGTGAAGAATCCAATCTTCACGTGGAAAACACTTGAAAAACCGAAAGAACTGATGACCTAAAAAAATACTCTCGTTTCTTTTTTAGAAAATTTTTCTCATTATATGAGAAATTTTCTCAATATATTTAAACTACCAGAGCTACGTTAGCAAAAGTTATCTCGTAGAAGAGATTTTTTCGGTGAAATCATTCGGTATTTAAAATCCGAATGTGAAAAAATTGAAAAATCTTGTTTAAATTATTGAGGACGTTTCAGTTTTTTATCAGTGATTCCACGAATCGTCCCTGACGTTGCATAGGTGGTGAAGGTAACGGATTTTGATCCAATCTTTTTCAGTGATTGTAGAAGTTGTATCGTGTGTTCTTTTTCTTGATAGTTACATTTAATAATCCCAGTGGTTCCATCGAATTGTACGACCCAGAGCCCTAGTTCTTTTGCGGCTTTAGAAAAGAGGTCGTGGGTTTGTTGTCGAAGTGCCTGTATCAGCTCTGTGTCCGTGAGAAGATGATTGTTTCCCACGAGTGCAACACGAAAACTGATGTACCGATGCCGTCTGGTGCCTTTTACGATACTATACACCTCTTATAATTAAAAAAATATATGAGGATGATTATTCTGATTCAATACGAGGTGCCAACAGATAGGTGACATGCCCGTGTTTCTCTGCGAAATCAAAGTCGACTCTGATAGGGTTGTCGTTACCAATGTTGATGGTGATCGGGTCCTCGTTTTTCACTGGTTTAATCATATTACTGAAGTAGTCGATAGAGAAAAGGCTTTTAAATTTCCCTGGCGAATGAAGTTCTAGTAGTAAGCTCTTCGGGAGTTTGAGATTCACGGTATCGGTATCTCCTTCTGCAAACAGTTCAAACGAGTCTTTATCGACGCTCAATGCCAGATGATCGGAGACTGCCTCTGAGGCACGAACTCCTTTGCTGAGCTCTGATGCCTTCACGACTGCTTTTGCGGGTAAGTCTAAATGAGGGACCTTAGAATCAGGCATCCCTGCGGTGTCAATAAGGCCCATTCGTCGCACGAGGTTACCGATTTTAACAATCAAGCGGTTTGAATCCTCATCATACTCCAAAGAAATCGAATCACCGGCATTAGCCAGTTTCATGATGCCATTGAGTTTATCAAGGTCAATACCAAGCTCCATATCATCTGCTTTGTATTCCTCAAATGCGGTGCTTTTCAGTTCTAAATCAACCATCGCGACATGCGCAGGATCAACCGCACGTATGGAAATGCCTTTTGTTGTGATATTGAACTTAGCTTCATTTACAAGTGGTGATGTTACATCGATGATTCCTTTTATTATTTCTGATTTTATCTTGGCATTAAACATGGCAAACAGCCTCCCCGGATTACATCCTCGTCTTACGAAAAGAATAGGACATTGCCTATATAACGATGACGGTATTTTTCTCTCTAATTCGCAGGCAGTCCCAAGGAGACGTAAGTATCTTTTAAAAGTTATATAATAAACACTACTTCACTGGAAAAGAATTTTGCGAATGCTTATATTAACTGGTACACAAGGAGAAAATCATGTTTCTTTTCACCATTATAAAAAATAGTAACCTTCTCCAGAAATACCGGTTCTCTTATGAGTATTTCCAAGGGATGCAACGCATAAAAAGATATCGTCGTATTTTGTTCTTGGGAAAGTTGAGTAAAATTCACAGAGGATATTGAATCATTTTTTATACCACGATGACCACAGGTAGTATTCAGATATTCATGAAGGTCTTCTCCTGTCGTCCAATTCTGATGAGACGACCGAGGCCAGGGCTGGATGAGAAAGCGTTCTGCAACAAAGAGATCACTACCCCAAAACCCTTTTGCAGAGATGACGATATACCCTGTCGAAAGCTTTACTGTATAGGCATAGTTTTTCGAAGGAAACTGAAACCTGGTTGTTTTTTCAAAAAAACTGCTATCTATGTCTTCAACAAGATGGGAGAAACTGCTCGCAAACGATCGTATTTCTGCGGTTCTCTGCCAATCACTGGAAAAGACTAAGAAGAAGACCGCAGTGAGCAGAATTCCTGTGGCAAGGAAAAGACCGATTTGAGATAGTGTCAAGCCCATGATGCTGTTGGTATCTTTAGTAAATCGTGACATAGGTCTTCCCATCATTGTAACACAACTCCAACGTGAGGTCATAGGTTCCCGGATGAAAGACTGCCATCTGGGTAAGGTTCTCACTGGAAAAACGAGCGTTCGAATGGAACAATCGAAGGGTTCCGTCATTCATCACAAAATAATAGTTGTTATTTGTGTTTTCATCAAGGGTGAGATTGGTTGGCTCTATGGTACCGTTTGTTGGGAGGCCGCCAAAGACGATGAATCGCAGGGCCGTAGGGAATTCAACGTGCACAGTAGCCATGGATCCTTCGTCAGCGTATTCAAACATGTTGGTAGCTTCAGTCAGAATCGTATCGATTTCATGTTCCACTTGATGAGTTTGTGAGTCCATGATGATGTTCTGGAGTGAAAGACTAAACAATGTGATAATTGCTGCGGCAATGATGATAACTACGAGAAGGTACACGGGTTGACCAAGAACAGCATTTTCCTCACCCGAAATGGGATTCGCTCTGTTAAATGTCATGAAAACTCCCAGATTCATTAAAAAGAATTAAATAATACAATAAATATCTATCGATTGAGATTTTGTCTGGGAGGTTTGGCAGTGAAGAACCTAAAAAAGAGAGTTTATTTCATCATAAATGAACACGCGGTGCTTGGGTTACCGATGCGCTTGACCGTCTCATTGGTTATTGGAACTGTTGCACTCATCGCAATCCTTTCCTATATAACGAACCCGTGTTTATTTCCTGAGAGATTGATCGTCTCCTTGACACCGATAGTAACGACCCTACCTGGAAGCGAGCCAGAAAATGTCACATTCACTGTGTATGTAAATGAGACCGATGGTCATCCCCTCAGTGGTGCATCGGTTATTATCAAAGGATTAGGGGGAGCCAGCTCTGGTTTTTCTGATGATAACGGTAAAGTTCTTATCCAAATCCAGGTTCAGCTGGAGAGAGGAGTCTATGAGGGATACCTTGACATCTCTGTGAAAGCAGCATGCCACGAACCATTTGAACATCAAGATATGATAAAAGTCGTAAAAACGAGTTGATAACCGACGGTTTTCTCGTGGATTTTCAAGCAAAAAACAAGTATTTATAGAAATATTTATATATTATGTATCCCTAATATATATTGGGGCATTGTTTTTGAGTTACTGTAAAGTATGTAAAAAAGAAACGAAACAAATTCCCATACGCAAAATCGACTCCCTCATCATCGTGGAAGAATACTGTCCATGTTGTGACGAGTCGATCCTGCGATATGAGAAAATACTAACAATCGAATAATACCTCTCTCGCTCAACAAACAAAGAGAGTCCAGACAAAGAGATAGGTTTTTTTATACAAATCCGTTATCTTGTAATAAACACAAATAAAAAATGGTGAGGGGCGAACAGAAAAGTGGATCACCAAAAAAAAGAGTCTTCAGAGATAAAAACACATGAAGAGATAATGGTATTATTCAAATCACTCGAATCAATGGAAGAGAAAGTAAAAAACCCTGAATTATACGTAGAAGAATTATTCGATTCAGAGGAAATCCTGCAAGAAGTAGAACGCCCAACTCAGATACCTGCAGAAGTCGTCGAAGAACCGCAGCGGATAGAACCCGTTGGAGAAATATCTCAAAGTAAGAAAGAGAGACGAAAACGATCACCCTTGTTCAAACATGAGAGGAGAGCGCAACCAGCGGAAAGAAAAATCAATCGGCTTTCTTTTTGGAAAAAAGAAAAAATCAATGAACTAGAATCTGACGCAGCAACCGAGGTTCCGCAGCAATTAAAGGACATTAAACCCCCCAGGAGCACATTCATCCTGCAATTTGATGGGAATGGCAACCTTGTTGGATTACCTGTTAAAAAACCAAAGCTGGAAACAGAGAAAAAAGGTTGGTTTTTCTTCAGAAGGAAAGGTCAGACAGAAACAGCAGAACAACCAGAAGAAGAACCAGCAAAGGGTATGAAAGGGAAGCTTAACCGCGTGGTATCCAAACTCCGACGGAAAAAATCCTCAGAAGGAGAATCCGGTGGTGGGTTCGGTGGTAAAATCAAAGGTATTTTCAGGAGAAAATCGAAAGAATAAAACAAAGAATTGGATGTCGGGTTATTTAAGCCAGAAGAGTATTTTTTTCTCATCGATGTTACTAATTGCACCGTCAACCTTTCCTTCTCTGGCAAGCCATCCGACCGCGGTGAAAACGTCATGTTCAACGATGCGGGACAATCGTGAGAGAGACAGGACATCGACTTCGCCCCAAATTTCTAACGTCCGCCATATTTTTCCTGCTTCTTTTCCAATGAATGGTCCAAGATTTGTCTCACCAAGCATATACGTGTTATTTTCTTTCCGTATCTTGTTTTCTCTGGCGAGCCAGCCGATTGCAGTATAAAGTTGCGGTTCAGTAAGATGTGTCAGAGTCAGAAGTTCCGGCTCGGAGAGAGGCCCACGATCATGGAGTATTTGCCAGATGGTACCTGCCTGGTCACCGAACAAGGATACAATTTCACTCATAACTCTCACTCTAAAAAGAAAGCATACTTTTGGTGATTAAATATGTTGTGATTTGAATGAAATAAAAGATTCCTGTGTGCGAAAAACTATAAGATATGCTTCCTCGTTAACGGAGAGGAGATTGTGCTTATATGCCGAAAATCCACAAGTCAAGTTTCATTGCACCAAACGCGGTCATCATCGGCAACGTGACTATTGGTGAGAACTGTGGTGTCTTTCCAAATGCGGTGATTCGCGGTGATGAAAACTCCATTGTGATAGGAGATGGGTCAAACATTCAAGATTGCTGCGTCATTCACACGGATGCGGAACATCAGGTGAAGATAGGTAAAAACGTAACGATAGGTCATGCTGCAATGATCCATGGCGCAACCATTTTAGATGATTGTCTCATTGGTATTCATGCAACAGTGCTGAATGGTGCAAGGATTAGTTCTGGTTCGATTATTGGGGCCTGTGCACTCGTCACAGAGGATATGGTTGTTCCTGAGCACAGCCTGATTCTTGGCGTTCCTGGAAAGATCATAAAACAGGATCCACAGTTTGTTGACATGATCAGAAAGAACGCGGAGATTTATCAGAAACTTTCTCAGAAACATAAACAAGGGATATACTCGATCTTTACATCAAAAGAAGAGAAGTCTCTGTAGAGAAGACCATTTTTACAGTTTTTTCACATCAACTGCTTTGGGTCCTTTCTCTGTAGTACCTACCTGGTACTCCACAACCTCACCCGGTGTGAGGAAGATGTCGAAAAACGGGATAGCAGTTTTATGGACAAAGATGGTATGTCCATCGTCGCCTCGGATAAAACCATATCCTTTTCGAATATTGTAAAATTTAACAATTCCTTTCATAGTTTGTTCACCTCCTGTAATTTGTAATGTTCAAAAAGAAAAAAAGATCACTTAGTCTCGCTATTGATTAAAAAGAATGTTTACAATTCTTACAATTTTTTTGTGTATCAGAACCTGTTTTTATCGCATATTGCGGACAGACTTCATGTTCGTATACAGGACGTTGAAGTACGTCACATCTAACTACTATCTTTTGAAATGATTCTTGATTCTTTCTTCGTCGTTGATTATTTGATCTTGAATTCATAGGTATTAGCTCCATTATGAGAGCATGTATATTTGTAAAGAAAAAACAATAAATTTCAAAAATCCGAAATTTTTGGAAAATGAAATGTTATTTTCTCTTCTTTCGATGAACCCGTAGTGACCAGTCTCTTATATAGTTTTGCATTCTAAGAGTTATGGGATAAAAAAAAATAAGGAGAAAAAACAGGAATAAGTCAGATGTTGCTCTCAACACTACCTGCTTGTTGTATGTGAAAAAAATGGTTATTTTAAGGCAACCTTTATTTTCGGTTCTTTTGCCTTTATTTTCTTGCATTCAACTTTATTTTCTCTTGCAAGCCATCCTAGTGCACAGTATGCGTCAACCTCAGTGATTTGTGCAGTCTTTGCTATCGTTGAGACATCCACTTCGCCTTGTTTTGCAACGGTGTTCCAGACCTTCCCTGCATCCGTGCCGACCTTCGTGGTTAAATTGGTGTGTCCTAGTTTATATAGGTTGTTTTCCCGGCAAATCTTGTTTTCTCTTGCCAGCCAGCCAACAGCAGTCCAGAGTTCGTCTTCTGAAAGTTTCGTGGTTTGAAGTAACGCTTCTTCTTTCAACGGGCCTTTTGTACTCAGTATCTTCCATACCTTACCTGCATTCCATCCAAATTCATCTATAAGTGTTTTCATAACCTAACCTCACACAAAGAGGATATCTAGTAGAGGATTATATATATTTTCATTAATTAGATATCGATTTTAGTACTCTACAATCACATATCATAAAAAATATCGTCTTCATCGGTTGATTCCTTCTGCTGTTCTATTTCTCCTACACCGACTGCTATGAGGTACCCTTTGGCCCGTTCTGCGTATTTGTAATGATTCACCATTTCCCAGAATTTCTTTGAATGATCCGGGTGCAAGAGATGAGTAAGCTCATGGATGATGATGTAGTCCTGTACCCACAACGGCATGGTTTTCACCCGTTCCGAGATGCGGATAGTTTTATCAATCGAGGTGCAGCTCCCGAACCTAGAATTTTGATTTGTAACAAATGTGATGGAAAAATCAAGGGCTCCGTCGAAATACTTCTTGTTCAGTTCCTGGGCGCGCTGTAGCAACCAGGTGTCACTTTTCTTTAATGTTCGTTTCTGCTCCCATCGCGCATTGCGTTGAATCATCCGATCTATCCATTTCTGCTCATCTTTAGTACTCATGCCTGCGGGAAGATAGATCCAAAGTCGCCCATCTCCATATTTCGTTTGAATGGTCTTTTTCCGTCGTCTACTTCGAACGATCGTGATCTGAGAAGGAACCATTTTCATTACACGCAAACAAAAAGTCTCTTATAAGGATTGTTTTCTTTAAAATATATACAACATCAACGGAAATAAAAAATATCAAAAAAAGAAAGGAAAAAAGAGAAATTGTGTTTTTTCTCTAGTTGCATCCCGGCGAGAGGTCAAATCCTCGAATTGTTTTGGCGTAGCCAACGACAAATGTTATTGCTTTGTCAGCAATAGGCCCAGATCGGTGGATGTACAAACCAATGAAATTTGCCATTAATCCAATCTGGCGTCCGGTCAGCGTCTTTATACTAAAGGGGTATGGATCAATAATGATCGTACGGCTGTTCAGAACAACGTTGGATCCCCCAGAGTAGAACCAGCCTGTTATTGGCCGAATCATGCTGATTGCAGGTGATAGTAATTTGTTTGTAAATCCCCAGCTTATGATAAACGCGTTTTTTCTGACGGGGCGGAATTGATTGAATTTAAAGTTGAAATTTATAGCTTTAATAAGAAGTGTAAGTATAAACACCAGAACAGGTTGTCGACCGTACTCTTTCATGAGGCTTTGTACCGTTTCAATAAGTTCTGAGTAGGATGTTGCAGTTTGCATTTTTTCAAGTAATGCAGGTAGGAATTTTTCCATGGTTGTAAGATCTTTTTCGGAAAGTTGTACCGGTGCAAGGTCACCGATGGTACTTACATCCAACTGGTCTTTTATTGTCGTTTGCGCCGTTACTGGGCTAAATGCTAACCCCAGGAAAAGAAGAATTACGCCTACTGCAAGTATTCCTTTTATTTTTGCCATAGTTTTACCCTCTTTTTCGAAATTATATTTTTTATTATAAATCTATATTATCTTAGCTATTTATATAATTTTCTACTTTGATTGAGGCAATTGACGAATTTCTGCTTAGAAGAGTAAATTTTCGTCTTTAAAACAATCGGATGGTTTGAAAAAGAAAAAAAAGGAGAAAATTAGAATTTTTTATTTAGAAAGAGGAGTCAGGTCGAACATTCGGATCCGGTCTACGCGACCCATGAAGACCACGTAGGCGTTCCCTGTAAGTTTGCTTTCGATATCGAGGTAGATTCCTTTAAAGCCTTTCATGAGGCCAAGTTGTGGTCCAATCATTTTCTGGTGTATCTCAAAGGGTTGTCGCTCTAGGATCAGGGTTCTTCCTTTCAAGAGCTTTGAAGTGTCTGAGTAACGCCACACCGAAAACCCCTCTTTGAACCGACCTATCGAATTTTCTTTCCGTGGGTTTAGTCGGTTATAGGTTCCGTAACTGATGACGAAGTAGTCGGGACGGAATTTTGAGGAGAATTTGCCAAGAAGATCATATATGTTGATCCCTCCAATGGAGAATCCTCTTTCTTTCATTAGAAATTGGAGCATTTTCAAAATGAATTCTCGTACAATTGTGAATTTACCATACTCATTGTTCAGACAGAGATCTTGAAGTTTTTCAGCAAAATCACGGAAGGTTTGTGATTCAGAAGCGATACGTTCTACTTCATCCATGAATTTCTCGACCATTGTCGCTTCTTGTAACTCCATATCTTGTGTTGATGACTTTTGCGCAGAGACTGGTAGCAGAGAGATTGAAATGAAGAGAAGCGCTATACTCGCTGCAAGGAATGCTTTTTTATTCATAGAGAGACCTCTTTTTTCAACTCGTTTAAATGTATATCTATTATTTTGAGGTATTTATATAATTTTCTATTTTTTATATAAATTGGAGAAAAAAAGATTTTTACACCTTGTAAACCTGTCTTCTAGGTGATATAGGGGTTTGAACTGGAGAAATCAAAGCCCGGCACAAGCTCGATTATTGGTGTTTCTTTTTGGGGAATCCATCCATGAATAGGGTAGACGAGATTTGGGAAGAACTTTCTGATGTTGGTAGACAATTCGGTGATGATATGGTGTTCTCCAAATTGTTTTTTGCTGATTTCATAGGTTTTTTGCCCGGTTGTTTCTTCATCAAGGTATCCGAGCGTGTGGATGTACTCGTGCAGGAGGACGTGGAAGGCGTACGGCTTTAGCAGTGCTTTATTGGTTTCGAGGATACGCCGGAGTGGTGTTTTGTTGACGATGATGATATTTGAAGCGACGGGATAGTATGCCCCGATGAATCCGTCGAGTGATGCACCGATTTCTTGGAGTCCAAGCATTAGTCCCGCACGAGATCGTCTTTCGTTTTTTTGTACTGCTTTTTTGACTTCTTCGAAGGTTTCGATGAGGCTTTGATTAATTTCAGAGAGGTCTGTTTTGTCTTTCATTTAATAGACTCCAGTTAACAATTGTTAATAAACTTTTCTATATAATTGAAAAAAACCGAAGAAAACACCAGGCATGGTATTTTAGAGGAGTTCATCCTTTTAATATTGCCGCCACCGATGTTCACATTTAGTGCAGGTAAAAATCCTCGTTTCCGGCTCATCACTCGCCCGCGTTTGCCGAAGAATCCAAAACGCCTCATTATTCCCACATTTTGGGCACTCAATCCGTGTTTTCGGAAGAATATCTATCTTCTTTTCCAGGAAAACCGTTTCTTTTCGTTTTTGTTTCTCAACAACAACAGAACTCCCACTTTTCTTCTTTTCTGCTCCACAGGTGTTACAGACAAGAATATTCCCTTTCGGAAACATCAACACCTTACATTTTGGACAAAACTCCATTGCTATCCCTCTGGAATGCATCCTTCACGATCACTGCATGATCAAATGCTAATTCCGGTAACTCGTTCACCTTGAAAAACTTTACACTGCTTGCATCATCACCAGCGTTCAGATCTCCGCCAACACGATTTATCAGATACGCCACAGTAACCGTATGACCGCGTGGATCACGATGTGGATCAGAATAGACACCAATCAGCGAGCGAATTATTGTTTTCAGTCCGGTTTCTTCAAAGACCTCACGCACTACCGCATCCTCGGTTTTCTCACCGTACTCCACAAAACCACCAGGGAGCGCCCAGGCTCCTTGAAACGGCCCGTGTTTCCGCTGCACAAGAAGGACCGAATGATTCTCGAGAAGAATACCATCGACAGTAAGCGCAGGTGTTCTCTGTATCATAAAAAAAAGAAATGGACGATTGGTATAAAGATTTAACCAGATTGCTATAGTTCCTTACAAATAAAAAAAATAAGACAAGACGTCGTTTCTTTTTTGTTCTGTTTTTTGGAATGATAAAAAAAATTACACAAAACATGGTTTATATGATTTTTTGGCAGCTGCATATGCATGTAAATATATAGATACAATACGGCTCCTCTGGTATCTCTATTCGCAAGCAAACAATATGATGATTTTTTTGAAAAATTGTAAAGATTTAAAAGCTATAAATTTATACGAATGAACGGGACGGGATGCAACATGCGCAATAAAAAAGAAAAAGTAGAAGACATTGTAAGTATATGCATTATTTCCGTGATTATTCTCCTGTTACTAATCGTCAACGTCACAGGTTCAATATAAAATGCAAAAGTGCGACAGGCTCGCTCCTTTTTTTTATCTTTTCAACTGAATAGTAAATTCTTTGATGTTCTGTACGTCTTTAAGAGAACCAAGCATTCCAACAACAGTGTTTGTTATTATCTGTTCAGGAAAATCAGTCAACGGAATATTTCTGCCATTCACAGTAATGCATAGGTGTTGTAACGATGGTTTCATTTTTAGTTCCCTTTTGATGATTTTTAATATTTCATTAAAATTATCCTCATAAGAAGCGATGGTATTTTCCCGTTTTTTTCCTGCCCCTATCTGAATCTTTGTTATGCTTGGGTCATCAGCTCCTTCTACCAGTATGAGATCATAGCATCCAAATTCAGTGATTCTTCGGATGATTTCAGAGGTACTCATGGATTTGTTCAGCAGAAAATCTGTCTCACAGATGGAGGAGAACACGACGAGTTCTGCTCCAGCACCATGATGCCGCCATGTATCTTTTCTCTTTGTATCCATCGAGATCGCTTTTTTTGTTTGTTTAATGGTTGCGATCAGATATCCTTCTTTGACAAGTTGTTCAACGAGTTTCACGATTAATGTAGTTTTGCCTGTATCTGAATTCCCATATATTCCAAAAACCGTTGAGGTGGACATAAAAGAGGGTAACCCCTATGATGGTTTATGTTTTACCCTTACTCTCGTGGGTAAATAATATAACAGATAAGTCTTTATCACCCCACCAAACCATGAAACAACAGGGCAGGATTTTATCATCAGTGAGTCTCATCCATGCAATCAACGATGGATCTGTGTCTGTAATCTCTATTCTTTTTCCTATTTTTAAGGAACTATTCAATCTAAGTTATACACAAGTCGGCATCATTACCGGTGGAGGACTGTTTATCAACCTTGTCGCACAACTTGTTCTTGGGAGAATGGCTGATGGGAAAAACGTCAATACCTTCCTTCTCACAGGATTGCTCATGACAAGTCTTTCGCTTGTGCTAATGACCCTCAGTAACGGATTCATCACCCTGATTCTTCTTATCTTTTTTTTGAGGTTTGCGACCTCATTTTTCCATCCGATAGGGATTGGGTGGATTTCACGAACCTACAAAAAAGGCAGGTTAGACTGGGCGATGGGTATTCAGAGCGGCTCTGCAGATCTCGGGGCATTTATCGCGATTCTCACAACCCTTTCTATTACGCAACTTACCCATTGGACGGTCCCCTTGTATATCTGGGCTTGTATCTGTATTCTTGGATTGTTGGTGAGTCTTGCTCTCAGTCGTCAGTTGAATAAGGAATTTGTGATTGTTCCGAAAGTAACAAAAAAATACTCATTCAAGGAAATGGCAGCGGATGCGTTCCATCGGATGAAAAGAATTAAGCTCCTTGTACCAGCATTTATGATTAGCGGTGCGTCCTGGGGTGTTATCATAACCTACCTTCCCTTGCTCCTTAACGAGCGAACAGCATTATCCCTCCCGGAGATAGGTTTCCTCGTTGCCCTTTGGGCAGGGGTTGGCAGCATCACTTCATTAGCCTATGGGAAGATACGGTCCTATATTAATCGGAAGAAACTCCTTGTCATATCATATGTAACAATCGGAATCTTGAGTCTGTTCCTTGCAGTCTTCACCCACATCATTATTCTCCTTGGTATCATGATCCTCCTGGGGGTTGCGGTTTTTCTCACCTACCCGGCATTATTCTCCTTTGTATCAGAGGTTACGCATGAATCTGTTGAAGGCTGGACGTTTGGATTGACATTCACATTTCAGACTGGCGGGGGAGCCATTATTCTTTTCCTCGGTGGTGTGCTTTCCGATCTTTTTGGTATCTGGATTCCGTTTGCATTGTTAGGAACACTCTCCCTCATCTTTTCTATGGTACTTCTGCTGAACTATCGTAAACCATTCGCGCAACCAATATAAGAATAGAGAAAAACAAATAGCACGGCATTAGATTACCGATTGAAATGCAAAAACAGTATCTAGGTCTTATTATTTCCATTATCGCGGTCTCCTTTGCATCTATCTTTATTCTCTCCTGTCAAGCCCCCCCGTTAAGCATCGCGTTCTATCGACTCTTGTTCACGACACTTCTTATTTTCCCCTTCATTTTGATCCGGAAAAAAACAAGAGATGAACTTCGCACGCTCCCCCGGGCAACCCTGCTTATCATGCTGGTAATCGGGATTATTCTTGCAACACACTTTTCACTCTGGATCACATCATTGAAAATGACCTCAGTGGCAAGCTCCGTGATTCTTGTCACAGCCCATCCGGTTCTGGTCGCGCCTGTCTCATTCTATTTTCTTAAAGAAAAACTCTCTTGGGTGAATGCGCTTGGGATAGCTATTTCCTTGGCCGGTGTCGCAGTACTGGTCATTGGAAATTACGGATTTGCGGCTTTTGGTTTAGACACAATTGAAGGAAACATCCTTGCCTTACTTGGAGGAATTGCTGCGGGGTTGTACATATTAGGCGGACGAAAACTTAGGAAAACCGTTTCGACAATGTCGTACGCCTTCGTGGTCTACGCGGTTGGTACCATCACCTTGTTTTTCATTTGTCTCGCACTCAGTGCCCCGGTGTACAATCTCACTATCACCGATTACGAAATCATTCTCCTCATGGCTTTGATCTCCGGAATCTTTGGCCACACCCTCTATAACTGGTCTCTTGGCTACATCCGCGCATCAGTAATGTCCGTTGCCCTATTGGGAGAACCAATAGGGTCTTCACTGCTTGCGTATGCGATTCCCTGGATTCATCAAGAACCATCCCTGTATACCGTTGTAGGTGGTGGCATCATCCTTGTTGGGATCTATCTTACCGCACGAACGATAAAAGATGCTGAATTTTTAGAAAATGTTTAAAAAAGGTATCTTCTTCAGGGTCCCTTATGACAGCGAAAATAAATAAAATTCTCACTGGAGCTGTTGCCATTGCAATTATACTCTCCGTTATCGTCCTTGTGTATGTAAATCTCCCGAAACAAACCGATTCTTCTTTAGAAAACAACAATGCTCACAAAACGACACCTACCATCTTTACACTTATCTATGATGACCAGCAAACAAATTTTACCATCGCTGACCTTGAACAATTAGAAGTATATACCGCAAAAGGAGGATACCGGACCCAATCTGGGTTTATCAAAGGAATAGGAAATTACACAGGAGTCAATATCACAACGCTGGTAAACACGTTCCACCCAACACTGCTCCAATATAGTCTCAAAGTTTATTCAGAGGACGGGGAAAATTTATCCTATAATTATTCTACCATCCTCGGAAACGTCGACATCTATAATCCTGACAATGCGTCAGACCCAAACCCAATAGAGAAGGGGGGCGTCACCATGGTTCTTGCCTATCAATATGCAGGAAAATGGTTGAATGAATCTACCGACGGCAAACTGAAGATAGTGTTCCTTGATGAAAAAGGATCAATTACTAAATCTTCTCTTTGGTGGAAAAAGGTCACATCTATAAAAATAGTCACAGAATAAAACAATAACTTAAACCCTGGAAAAAATTATCTTCACTATCGGAAGATATTTCTCATTCCTTAGTATTTACTGCTTTTGACGATGAGAGACATACAAGAACTTATTGAACATGTTGAGAAATACAAAAACGTGTTACTCCAAAGGCGTTTTGAGAGTAAAAAAAATACGGTTGCTTATGTTGTGTACAATGGTCAACCTCGGATCTTCAAATGGTATGTTCCTGGGTTGAAGCAAAACATGGACCTTGAATATAGTATTTTGAAGAAAGGGTTTTCAGATCTTACCATACCATCCCCTTTAGAGAAGGATTCGGAGAATAATGTCCTGGTGATGAGTTACATTATGGGGGAAAACGTCTGCGATATCGTAAACGACCCCCGGACGGTCCTTGAGGAGAAAAAAAAGGTTGTTCATCTCCTTGCTGACTGGTTTGTGAATTTTCATTCTTTTTTTAAATTAGAGGATGGTTTTCGTCTTCGTGGTGATGCGAATTTAAGAAATTTTATTCTGTGCAGGGGTCGCATCTGGGGTGTGGACTTTGAAGAGTCACGGATCGGGAGACCCAGTGAGGATCTTGCGACACTTTGTGTGTCCGTGTTAAGTACTAACCCGATGTTTATCGATGAAAAGTTCGAGCTTTGTCAAACTTTTCTGGATTCGTATAGGAAATCAGTGAAATGGGATGTTGAAAACATAAACACAGAAATCTCCTATGCACTGCTGGAGCGGATCCAATGGCGGCCGAACGATGAGGAGATATTGCGAAAATATGCGACCAAAATAAGAAATAAAGGGTTACGGGTAGCACGACATAATCTTTAATTATAATGTATTTTTTATTATTATTATTTATAAAAATCTTTAATCTTAACTAATAAAAAAAGAAGAGATTTTGGACTAATACTTATTCTTGTAGTCCTAAACGTTGAATTATTTTTTGCAGTATCGGGAAGAGACTTGGATGACTCTGTATGAAGTTTTGTAGGAGCCTCATAAATGGTGTGTTCACTATGATGTTACAAGGCGTAGTGATTGTTAAAGTAGCCCAGTCACTCTCAGCATCTAAATTATCCTTAGCTTTTGCTGTAATTGTGAAATTTTCTTTTGTTGTCCAGGCATGTGATTCGGTTATCCCTGTTCCAGAAGCAAATGGTCCTTTCCAGTCAGTATTTGTTCCGTCTCCCCAGTCAATCCAGTACCATACTTGTTCACCTTCTGGATCGGTTGTTGTAACTGTAAAACTATAATCTTTATTTGGTTTTCCTGAATTTGGACCTGATAATGTTGGTGTACTAGGTGCACCATTTGGCATTTCTTCGTTATTTTTTATAATAACAGCTATATCAATAACTCCATTTCCTTTCCAAACAACTGAAATACTAAGATTCATTTCATGAACATCTCTTTTCCCACAGGTTGCTCAACTCTTGTTTTATAGTAGGATTCTTCATGAGTAACCACCAACAATTACTTTATTATCCTCCATCAAAGAAAGCTGTTGGATACCCATAAAGATTGTAGATATTTACTAGATCGTCTAAGCAACAGAATCAATAGTAGTTTCACTTTAGGTCCTTGGTAATCAAGTGCAACAAAATAAAATGGGTAATCACCGGATTGATACATGAATACCATTCAGCGCTTCAGCGCTGCTGGACAATATGGACAATATTGTGCTGTTGCTTCTTCAACAAAACACCGTGTGTGTAAAATTCTCATTTACAACATTTGAACCTGTCTCTCCTGGTTTTGCACCTGCTAGTAGCATCGACATAATGTGCATCAAATGGATTTTTTGAGGGTGGATTAGCATATCCTGTATTTTATCTCAGGATTAAAAACAGCAGCAATTACCATTACATTATTTTCATTTACATTACTATATCCTGCTTGCTGCGCATTCCAGGTGACTTGTTTTGTATAGGTTCCAAGATACTCTAGTGATAATTGTTCGTTTATTGCAAAATCTAAAAAACCGAAATGATATGGATCTGCATCATAATTATCCCATCTAGATGTAGGTTCTACAACATACACACGTAAATAACCATTGTAAGGTCGACTAGTAGCTTTTCCGGTATGTAGCTCATCTCCAGTTTCGATTTTTATTTGGTTTTGTTGGCCGTCTGTTGCGACTATTGAAGGTAGAACACTAGCTCCAACAATACTGCATATAAAAATTGCTACTGACCATATTGGTATAATTTTCTTCATATATTGTATCCCCAATATTCATTATAACTATCTTATATTTATAGGTATTGTTGATTGGAACGTAGTCAGTGGTCTGAAGCTATCTTCTGAAGATGATGATTTTTATTCTATCAATGTATATGAAAATCTATCTCGCAGAGAGACATAAACTTCAGATAACTGACCAGTATCGACAATGGAATATCTTTGTTACTCAATTTAGAAACCTGACAATTCTTACAAATGTCAAATTCATCTGGTTCAAGTTCTGATTTACAGATCGAGTAGTATTCAGCCATTTCATATCAATCGATTCCAGGAACATTAATAACCTTACCTTGAAGGCTTAAATTTAGGAATGGAAAACGAAAGAAAAAAAATGGGATTTCTCCCATTACATTATACCTGCTGGTTCTTCCTTCTATGGTAATATTTGTCAAGGCTAATTTTTAAATATCCACCTTTGTATCCATCCCATCGATACCTATGGGGAAGGACCGACTACTACCAATTTTTGCGCTCCTAATTCTACTCATCGGCAGCGTCTCTTCAATTTATGTGTATGCAACACAAGTAACGACCAATACACTGTTAGTGAACGGACAACACTATACCATCGATCAACTGTTTTCTCTTACCCAGCCACGTTCATTTAATGAATCTCAATATTCCGGTATCGCATTGGATGACTTGATGCTGAAAACCGGAGTTTCTCAACCTGAGCAGCATACGTACACCCTAAAGGGAGCAGATGGGTATGAAAAGACCGTCACCTGGGAAAACATGAAAAACGGGTTGCTCACAAAAGAGAGTGAATCGGTCTTTTCAGATTTACCAAAAGCATTTCGTGTTAAAGATATCATAACAATCGAGGTGAAATAAATCATGAAGAACATGAAATTCATCGCAGGGATCATCGTGTTTGGGTCTCTCTGGGGTTTTGCTGAATGCATCATCGGATCCCTTCTCCGTGACGTAAATCTCCCGGCAGGTGCAATCATGACCGGTATCTTTGCCATAGGTCTGATGACGTTAAGTAGAACCACTTTCAGACAACCAGGCATGCAAGTAGGCATAGGGCTTGTTGCAGGAGCACTCCGACTCTTCAACCCCTTCGGCGGCTGTTTCATTTGCTCCGCGATCGCAATCATGGCAGAAGGACTTCTCTTTGACCTCATCTGGACCGGTTTTTCCCTTGATTTGAAAAAACCTCAAACACTTACCATCCAAGCAAGCCTTGGAATATGCTCAGCCTATCTTGGTCTATGTTGGCGGGTATATCGTAACACAGATCCTGACACCGGTGTTTTCCTCCGCAGGATTCTACCTAGAAAACCTTATCGTCTTCATCCCACAGATCCTTGCCAGCGGACTGCTTGCAGCACTCCTTGGAGTGGTTACCGTTCCTGCAGTATTTACCCTGAAAAAATTTGATATCGCCATACAAAGACCGTCTCTATTACCCGATCACTATTGGTGTCTCAGCGCTCTGCTGGATCATCGTCATTACGAACACCATACTCATCGTGTGGATATAGAGGGAATAACTCATGGATCACCCAACAACAGTCAAAATCCTGAAGTTTCATGCAGAGAAATGCAAAGGCTGCCTTGAGTGTGAAAAAGCATGCTCACAGGTGCATTTTAAAACCAAAGACGGTGGTGAGAAATCAGCGATTCGCATTATAAAAACAGATAAAGGATATACGATGCACGTGTGTGATCAACGCGGACTTTGCCTTGATATGTGCCCGGTTGGTGCATTGACGAGAAGAAAAAATGGGGTGGTATGGCTTGAGAAAGAGATCTGTATCGGATGTCAAGCGTGTGTCGGGTTTTGTCCGATTGGTGCGATGAGAAAATCAGATGTTCGTATTGAACCATTCAAATGTATCTCATGTGGGTCATGTGTCCGCGCATGTCCAGAAAAAGCATTAGAACTCGTTGAAGTGCCAATTGCAGATATTACACAAGTTGTATATTATAAACTAGGGGCGTAACATGGTGGAAGGACAGATAGCAATCGAAGAGTATAGAACAGGGAATACTGAACATCACTGGGATCTGAAGAAAATAAAATCTGCTCATAAGTTGTTAGCAACCTATTCGTACAAGAAAGGTGAGGTGAACAAGGGGTATGCGAATCGAACGCTCTACGTGAACCTCAGCACCGGGGTTATACAGGAAAAACCAGTCACCGATGAGATGAAAAAGAAGTTCACGGGTGGCCGGGGATTCGGGTTAAAACTCCTCTGGGATTCGATTAAACCAACGA
The DNA here is from genome assembly GCA_963835145.1 of uncultured Thermoplasmata archaeon. Classification (GTDB taxonomy): domain Archaea; phylum Thermoplasmatota; class E2; order DHVEG-1; family DHVEG-1; genus SM1-50. The sequence continues at coordinate 26,492 of CAWIEM010000024.1, read as the reverse complement.
CACGATGGAACAGTGAGGAAAATGAGCTGCTCATCACCACGGGTCCGCTCTGTGGCACCACTCAATACGCAGGATCAGGGAAATCCCTCTGTTTAAGCGTCTCACCATCAACGAACATTATTTGTGATTGTAACGTCGGTGGGTTCTTCGGTCCGTATTTGAAATTCGCTGGTTTTGATGCACTCGAGCTTCAAGGCAAAGCAAAAGAAGACGTCGTGGTCGTTATCGACGGTGAAAAAGGAACCGTGTCAATTGAAACCGCTCCTTTAGAAGAAATCAACACGCATTTACTCAGTGAACAACTCACTCAGATGTATGCAACGGAGAATACCGATAAATCCAGACAGAAAGTCTCTGTCGTGTCATCCGGGCTTGCTGCACAGCATAGCTACTGGGGATGTCTGAATTTCTCTTTTTATGATATCCGACGGAAAGTTCCGCGGATAAAACAAGCGGGTCGTGGTGGATCTAGGAACAGTGTTACGGGATAAGAAAATCAAGGCGCTTGTCGTGAAAGTGGAGCGATTCGACGGTGTCTCCAATCATCCTGCTGATCCAGTGAGCCTTGCAAAAGTTGGGACAAAACTGCATCGTGAGATCCGCAATCTAGATCGATATCAATGCAACATGCGTGCGGTGGGAACCGGGCATCTGGTGGAGATCATGGATGCCTATGACCTGCTTCCAACAGAGAATTATCGTTTTGGTAGTTTCCCGAAAGCATCAAAGATCTATTCACCAAAGTTCTATGAGTTGTTTACGAAAATCATTCCTGATGGATGCTGGCATGGTTGCACGATGGCGTGCGCAAAAACCGTTGATGGATATACCGTGATGACCGGACCGTACAAAGGAGAAAAGGTAACGGTCGATGGCCCAGAATATGAAACCATCGGTGCGTGCTCAAATATGAGCATCTGGGACCCGTTGTGGATCCTTGAGTTTAACTTCTACTGTGACACCTATGGGATTGATACTATCTCAGCAGGAACAGCCATTGCGTTTTATATGGAGATGTACGAGTATGGAATTTTAAATAAGGAACGATGTAATGGCCTGGAGCTTTGTTTTGGAAACGCGGATGCAGCACTCGAGCTGCTACATCGAATCGCACAAGGCGATACCGGTGAGTTTATCAAAGTTGCAGCAAAAGGTGCACGACGGGTGAAAGACTGGATTATTCAGAACGGCTGGGGTGAGAAACAACTCGTGGAAGACGCCGGCATGGAAAGCAAAGGGCTTGAGTTCTCAGAGTATGTCACCAAAGAATCACTTGCGATGCAAGGTGGATACGGACTGACCTTGAAAGGACCACAGCATGATGAGGCTTGGTTGATTTTCATGGATATGGTGAACAACGCGATCCCAACGTTTCAAATGAAAGCAGAAGCGCTCCATTATTTCCCGATGTGGCGGACCTGGTTTGGGCTTAATGGACTGTGTAAACTCCCCTGGAACGATATTGAACCAGCGAACAATGCAGAGACTGCCTGAGCCTTCGAAGGTTCCTGAGCATGTACAAAACTACGTCGAATATCAGAATGCGATGACCGGTTGGAACGTCACCAAAGAAGACCTTATTTTACAAAGTGAACGCTGTTACAACTGGCAGCGTGCGATGAATGTGTGGATGGGACGAGGACAGCGAAAAGATGATTGGATCCCGTTCCGAGCAATGGGACCAGTGACTGAAATGGAGTATGTATCAAGGAAAGAACGGTACGACAAACAACTCGTTGAAAAACTTGGTATGTCTCAGAAGGACGTTGAAAAAATGACCGTACAAGAGAAACTCACGGTTCTCTACGAGTTTCGTCGAGACCAGTACAAAAAACTCGCGGATGCTGTCTATTATCGTAGGGGATGGACACCAAATGGTGTTCCTACACCGCAGAAAATGAAACAACTCGGATTTACGGATAAAAAGATGCTCAAGATGTTACAGGATAAGATTGATGCTGATGAAAAAAATGGTCTGAATGTCTGGGGTGGTACCTATGAGAAAGGGGAACAGCCACCAAGTACTGAGAAACGATATTGGGAGAAGTGGAAGTAAATGGTACAAAAAAAAGAAGCGAACTTTACGATGAGAAAGGCGTTTTGAACACGGAAACAACAGTAAAAGCCTTACCAGTTGCTGAACCTGCCGCGCTTGGTTTAATTGGTCTTGCGGTTGCTGCGTTAGTGCTTGCGTCTGCTGATCTGAAATTTGCATCAGGTGTTGCAGAAATCACTGATGATCCCCTGGATTCTTAATGTTTGGTGCGACCGCACAGCTCATCGCAGGGGTTATGGAGTTTAAACGAAACAACATCTTTGGTGCGACAGTGTTTTCGGTGTACGCGATGACGATGTTTTCGATTGCACTGACCTTGTTTATCAACAACTCTACTATTGTCAGTAAAGGAGATATTACCTATTATGCGTATGGTCTCATCGGCATTCTCATCTTCAGTCTCATCGCAACTATAGCGTCATTGATGACCAATAAAGTCTTGTTTGGAATATTGATTGCAGTTGATTTAGCGGTCGCTCTCCTCATTCCCCATTATCTCTATGAAATGTCTGCACAACCTGCAGGTGTTTTTCTTCTCATAACCTCGGTGTTGTCGTTCTATGCTGCAGCTGCAATTATACTTAACACGATGGCTGGTAAGAGTCATTTTACCTCTTGGAAAAGCAATCTGGACTCCAAAAAAATAACATGGTTCTAACATCGAATAGGTTCCGTTGCAAATAAAAAACAGCTCACGATTCTGGATAATATGAATCGTAATCATTATTGCGTCGATTATCCAGTCTGGTTAAGATGGAGACATTAATGATACAGGAGTCATTTCTTCTTATCTTTTTCTTTGAGCAGTGTCTTTTTTTTAAAAGATGATAAATAAATATATAATAAAATTTATATACTTGTGTATTTAATATATATTACTAGAGAATGGGGGCAATAGTCTTTTTAAAACACATCTCCTCACCACCTCACTAACGACCCCATTCTCTCACTATTACCATGAAAAACACATTCTAAGCAGGATATATATCATCGACTTTTTTATAGTTTTTTAAAAATTCAAAAAAATTCAATGAATACAAAGAATCAAAGAAACACTGAAAAAATTATGAAGAATGAAGCGCTGCTTTCTCAGATTCAATGGTCTGTGCACGTTGACAAAGATAGAGATGAACAGTGGTTTGTGTCATACAGAGATCATACATCACTTGAGGATTAGTAGGTCTTCGTTCAGTCACCGACCTCAATCGTGTATACGCAATCGTACCTTTTTCACGATACAACCAATTTTCTGAACTACCGAGAGTTCCTCCATACAATGGGATGAGACGATCATTTTTTACATAACAAATAATAGTGATTTATCGATGAGATGTTTTCACCAACCGAGCGGAACAAGTGGCTCATCCGGTGTTTGTTTCGTCGTATGCATCCAAGGATAGATAATAAACTCACCATACGAATGATACGAAATCGAAATGGAGATGTCATGTGCTTCTGCAAAATTTTTTACTGCTTTGGTTTCATTTTCTGAGAAGGGATATGGACCGCGATAATTGAAGCTTGAATCAGGAAGAATAATGGGAAGATAATACCGCAGCAGGGAACAGATAAGCAAGGAACCAAGGATCATCGTAGTTCCTGTTCAGATTCACCCCATAGGATGTGACTGAAGAACTATGCCCAAACGGTCCATGGTTCGGGGCGCAGTTTTTCCGCGTATCAGCCATGACACCATCAGGGTTCACCATCGGGATAAGAAAGATCTGTGTGGTGTTGATTGCATTCCGAATCTCAGGAGACTGTGTGTTATCGTACTGTTCAACCATGTATCGGATGAAGAATAAACATATCTCAACCCCAGGCCATTCATTCCCATGATGTGCTCCCATGAACAGAACACCAGGTTCATCTTCTTCCTGATTCACATTATCAGAGAGTTTCACCATCCAGAGATCTCTCCCTTCATAGGTTTTCCCAATCGAAGTAAGAGACATAATATCAGAATGGTTCGCCTGTAACGAATGCAATTCATCGGTCAGTTCTTGATAGGTATGATAATCGTACTGATTCAAATGAAACAGGATTGAATTGATTGGTTGTTTAATGCACTGGAAAAAGGAGCCAGAAGAAATAAATACAAAACAGAAACCAACAAGAATTACTATGTTTTGATTTGAAAGAAGGACATCTTCTTCATAGGATTTATCCCCATATATACTATAAATATCCTGTATATATAATTTTTTTAAAAAGAAAAAATGAGATTAGAACTGAAGAAAAATCTTTGCTAGGACAACAACTGTTGAAACGACGATCAGCAATCCAAGGAATTGTTTTACTCCTGAATCCATATTTATTACCTCAATTCCGATTATGTCCCTCATTCTTTATATACTGTCAGAATACGTTTGGCAAAAACCAAACAACAAAGAAAATACTCTCCATCCACCATAAGAGGCACTCATTCCCGGATGCATTACTTTTTAAATAAGACAAGTCTATTCTCCTTTCAATGAAACCAGTCTTACAGGTAGCATTAGACCTTCTGAACGCAGACAGAGCACTAGCGATCGCCCATGACGCGGTGAAGGGTGGAGCAGACTGGCTTGAGGCAGGAACCCCGCTGATAAAAAGCGAAGGGATGGACATCGTCCGCCAGCTACGAGAACAATTCCCAGACAAAACAATTGTCGCTGATATGAAAACCATGGACACCGGTGCTCTTGAAACAGAGATGGCAGCAAAAGCAGGAGCTGATATCATATGCATCCTTGCCGCATCAGATGACGCTACCATTAGAGATGCGACTGAAATCAGCACGCAAATACGGTGTAAAACTCATGATAGACCTTATCGGCATCACCAGATATAGTCAAACGAGCAAAAGAAGTTGAAAAGCTTGGTGCTGATTATCTCTGTATCCATATCGGGATTGATGAGCAGATGCATGGAAAAAAACCACTTCATCAATCCTCTCAGTCACTTGTCAAACACACCACTCTCCCAATTGCGGTTGCAGGTGGTTTAAACAGTGAAACAGTCCCTGAGGTGGTCACATGCCGGTGCTCAGATTATTATTGTTGGTGGGGCGATCACGAAAGCAAAAAATGTCACAGAAGCAACACGCATCATAAAAAAAACAATTACTTGAAAAGAAATCAATTAAGACCGAGTTTTTTAAAAAATATGATAAGACCGAACTATAGAAGCATTCATGATGGTTTCGACACCGAACATTTCTGATGCGATGCATAAACAAGGAGCGTTACAAGGGATACGACCGATTATCCACTGGATTTCATATGGTGGGTCGTGCTCTTACCGTGCGAACCATCGATGGTGACTGGGCAAAACCCATCGAGGCAATCGATAAAGCAGACAAAGGATGGGTCCTTGTAGTGGATGTGAACCAAGGCGGAAACACCGCGGTCTGGGGAGAGCTTGCGACCTGGAGTGCAAAACTCAAAGGGTCTTGCTGGCGTCGTCATCGACGGTGCAGTCCGAGATTATGATGATTTAGTGAAAATCAAATTCCCAGTCTTCTCCCGCTATATCGTCCCGAATGCCGGCGAACCAAAAGGACTTGGGGAAATCGGTGCTGAAATCACGTGCGGGAATCAAACTGTACGAACCGGTGATTGGATCATCGGAGATGATTCCGGGGTCGTTGTCGTACCTCAGGAGATCGCACAAGAAATAGCGAACCGTGCACTCGATGTCAAAGAACAGGAGAACCGCATCCGGGAAGAAATCAAACAGGGCGGATCGCTTGGCAGTGTTTTAAAACTGAAAAAATGGGAGAAAAAAATCGGATGAACAAGGTCGTCTTTTTCACAGATATCGCAAAATTTCCATAACGCACTCGTTCATTTCCGCTTCAGAAAGTTTCGCAGGGAAAAAAGTACCGGTTAAACTTCATATGGGTGAGAAGAAAAACCCGTATTTTGTGAAACCTGAATTAGTAAAAGATGTTGTTGATGAACTAAAAAAAGCTCATGCGAATCCTTTTCTATTTGACACCACCGTTGCTTACCACGGGTCTCGATACACGAAGACAGAGTATCAAAACCTTGCAAAACTCCATGGATTCACCATGAAAAACGTTGGCTGTGACGTCGTCATCGATGATACCGGTGTACCGACCGTGGTCGAAGGTAGAACCTTTGAGGTCGCTGACCATCTAAAGCATGCAACCCATATCTTTGCTCTCTCCCATGTGAAAGGACATATCCAATCAGGGATGGGTGGTGCGATCAAGAACTTCGGCATGGGTGGGGTCACGAAAGAAACAAAAATAAAAATCCATGACAGCAGCTACCCTGTGTATCAGAAGGATGCATGTACCTATTGCGGTGTGTGTGCTGAAGTATGCCCGTTTCATGCAATCAAAGTAGATGAAGAGTCATGGGAATATAATGAGCAGAAGTGTTTTGGGTGCGGTGCCTGTGTTGATGCCTGTCCATCCAAGGCGTTATCGATATCCAAGATGCAGATCTTCAGTTTCTTCTCGCGTGCTCCGCAAAAGCCTGCGTTCAGGAGAAAACCGTGTTATATCTGAATGAATTAAAACGTATAGCGAAAGGTTGTGATTGCGATCCGAATGCAGGACCAATCATTTGTCCTGATATTGGATATCTTGTCGGTGATGACCCGGTGGCGATCGATAAAGCATCATTAGATCTTATCAACAAGGTAAAAGAAAACGTGTTTGAAAAAGTCAACAAAGTAAATCCGTTAAAACAAATAAAATATGGAGAACAGATCGGGTTAGGATCAGCCTCGTATCAACTAATTGAACTATAGAATGATATGTCTCCAGGAGATTTCATGAGCGAGAAAAAATTTGTGACTGCGATCAACTGCATGGACGGACGTGTTCAACTTCCGGTTATCGACTGGATGAAAAAACAATATGCAGCTGATTTTGTTGATATGATAACGGAACCTGGACCGAATAAAATTTTGGCAGAAAATAAACCATGTGATTTGATTGAATCTCTGAAAAAAAGAGTGGAAATCTCTGTTATAAAACACGCATCAACAAGTATTGCAATCATTGGTCATTTTGACTGTGCAGGTAATCCTGTTGAAAAAGAAACACAGTTGAATCAGATTAAAAAATCGGTGAAAACGATTCAATCCTGGGGTTTTAACATACCAGTGATCGGACTGTGGATTGATGACCACTGGATGGTCCATAAGATTCTCTAATTTCGTTTATAAGAAAAAAAGAGAGTGGAAAACGACTGCCGTTCTTGCGGCAATCGTTTTACAGCCCGTTTTTTTTCCGTTCCAATGTATATTGTTTAAGCGGATTTTTTTTCTGTGGAGTCCTTATAGATCAGTGCAAGCACCGCAGCGATAAAGCACATGATTGCGGCTGGTATGAACGCATACAGGAAACTCATGCCTGCATCCTGGACCCCACCTGCAAGGAGTGGACCAACGATACCACCAATACCATATGCAGTGAAGATAAACCCGTAGTTTAACCCGAGGTTTTCCGCGCCAAACGAGTCAGCGTTGCAGCGGGGAACAATGCGAAGTTTCCACCAAAATTGAACCCGATTAAGGCAGCGACAATGTAGAAGAAGTATGGGTTGGATGTGGTGTAGAAGAACACAATCATCATAACACCCTGGAAGAGGAACATGGAAAGGAGTGCTTTTCGTCGTCCCGATTTTGTCAGAGACTTGTCCCCAGACGATCCGTCCTGCACCATTGAAGATGGGCAGACACATTGCAGCACCTAAAACAGCAAAATTACCTGCATCAGTAACACTAAACCCATGAGCAGTAAACCCATCAGTTGGGCTTTTAGCAAAGTTCTGCACATTGCCAATCACCATGAGTCCTGCAAGAGCACCGATGATGAACATCATCCAGAGGAGATAGAATGATTTTGTTTTGAGCATCTCTTTGGGTTTGAGACTGAGACCTAGTTTTTTACTTGTTGTTGCTACTGGTGGAGTTCCATCCTGCTGGTTTCCATCCTGCGGGTGGGTTCTTCATGACGAGAGCACCAATGCCAACAAGAATGAGGAACATCGACACCATAGAGTCGGAAAGCGTTATCGACGTTTGCGATCGTGTACAATATGCACCAGTTTGTTTGGTAATCAAACCGCTAAACCCAAGGATGCTTGGTGGGTTTGCAAGGAGAATCCAGATAAATGCACCAAATCCAAACCCGGCGACCGCTAGACCACTGACGAATCCTTTCTTATCAGGGAACCATTTCACACCAATTGCTATGGGAACAACATAGGCAAGACCGATACCTGCTCCTGCAATGATACCGATACAGACCAGTTTTCCGATGAAATCTGCACCAACAAAACTTGCTAAGATGTATCCAAGACCGAGGAGTATTCCACCAGACAAAGCAACTTTCATTGAACCAATTTTATTCTGAAGTCTCCCACCAATGATCGTAAAAATAGCAAACGTAGCGTAATCCTGCGCTGAAGATCGCCTGGGTCTCTGTTTTGGTGAATGCAAATTCACTTGGGCTTCCTGTTGCGCCTTGTAAGAGGAGTGGTGAACGCAGACCATGCATAGATCGCACCAAGAGCAAGTTGGATCAGGATTCCGCCAAAGACAATGATCCATCGATTCATGATCTTTGCTTGCTCTTTCTGTTAATCCTGTGTATTTTCTGACATAGAAATTAACACTTCCTCACCTCCCCCTTCAAAGAAAAGAGGATTAAATGTCTTTCGATATTAATGAAGATCCGAGGGTATTATGAAATCTCTGAAGAAAAGAGGATTATTTCTAGAGGATGACGACAAATCCGGTAAGGATCATCGCAAGAACAATCAGAATTGCAATGAATCTTAATCATCCAGCTTCTTAATGTTTTCCTGTTGATTTTCATAGTTATTTCCTCTGGAGTTCCACATAAAATCCATCAAATGACAGGATGGTGCTGCCTTTTTTACCTTTCAGACCTACTCTCGCGTTTCACTTTGATGTATCCTGATTTGATGTAATCCTTCTTTTGTTCCTGTTTTAATCCCAGGGATCTCTGAAATAAGCATGTCTCCTTTGCTGTCTATTTTTTTTATAAGTTCTTCTTGATGCTCTTTAATCCATTGCGAAATCTTATTACTATCGGTTTTAAAAGTTGGACCAAGTTTGGCAAAAACTGGTTCTACTGCGGTGATGGTTTCTTGGATTTCTGGTTTTCCTGCGATAAACTGTATGATTCTCTGGATATTTCAGGGTTGAGAAAATGACGGATTCACTTCGGTTTTGAGTTTGGTGATGTTTCTTCTGAGGTGCATAGGTTGCAGTCGCCTGTATGGGTGCATTGAGTGCGATTCCTTGTTCGCTTTTCCATGCACGAACCTGGGCGATATAGTCCTTGACTGATTCACCAGCTTGTTCTTTTTCTTCATCAATAAGGATTGGCTCTGGCCATGCTGAAACATGGATGCTTTCATCGTCTTCATATTCTTTGTAGAAATCCTGATAAATCTCTTCAGTGATATGAGGGAAGAATGGGGCAAACAACTTCAGTAATTCCTAATCCAACAGTGTATAACGTATACCGGATGCTGTCGACGTTCTCTTTGTGATAGATTGATCCTTTGATCATTTCAATGTAATGATCTGCAAGCTCATGCCAGAGGAAATATTCGATTTCTTTCATGGCCTGCGAGTAATCAAACACATCCATCTGCTCGGTGCATTTGTTCACGAGTTTACTGTATTTTGTCAGAATCCATTGGTCGATGTCCTGGAGTTTTCTTTGGTTTCTCTGGTTTTCCTTCTTTGATGATGTTGCCGATGAACTGTTGAACGTTCCAGAGTTTCCTGAGAAGTTTTGTACCCCGGACGACGTCTTTTCGTCGGAAGGGATTGTCTTCACCCAAGGCACAGCTGGCTGCGTAGCAACGGAACGCGTCCGTCCCATACTCGTCAATGACTTCGAGCGGATCAATCACGTTGCCGAGGCTTGCGTGCATCGGGGTCCCATCTTCCGAGAGGATGAATCCACCCATCATGATGTTTTCAAAAGGTTTCTCGTCGGTGAGTAAGCGTACATCGCAGGATGGTGTAGAACGCCCAGGTGCGGATGATATCATGCGCCTGCGCACGCAATGACATAGGATAGAGTTTCTTGAATTTCTTCTCATCTCGTTTCCAGAACGTGTTATATAACGGTGAGATTGAGGAGTCCATCCAGGTGTCAAAGACATCATCGCAGCCTTTCAGTCTGCCGCCGCATTTCTGGCATGTATCTACCGGTGGTTTGTCGATTGTGGGATCAACGTAGCAGTCTTCCGGCCGTGCGAGCACGACCTCTTCGCATTGTTCGCATTCCCATAACGGAATTGGTGTTGCGAAGTATCGTTGTCGACTAATCACCCAGTCCCATTCAAGAGAGTTGACCCAGTCTTCCAGCCGTATTTTCATGAACTCTGGATGCCATCTCATTGCATTACTGGTGTCAAGAACCATTTGTTTAAACGGGATCGTTTTCAAAAACCATTGTTTGGCATTGATGAATTCCACTGGTGTTTTACATCGCCAGCAGACACCAACGTTCTGTGCGAGCGGCTCTTGTTTGATGAACAGCCCGTTTTTTGTCATATCCTCGATGACTGCTTTGCGTGCATCCTCGATTTTCATACCTTTGTATTTACCGCAAAGAGCGGTCATCTTTCCTTCTTCATCAATACTCATTTCCAGAGGAAGTTTATATTTAAAGACCCAGTTAAGGTCTTCTTTATCTCCGATGGTACATATCATCACAAGACCAGTCCCAAACTCAGGGTCAACCGCGTCATCTTCCACGATTTTTACTTCTTTGTCAAACCCAGGGACCTTTACCATCTGATCTACTAACCAGGATGCCCGCTCATCAGTCGGATGTACCGCAACAATCTGACAGACAGGAAGCATCTCAGGTCGTGTTGTCGCAATCTCAATGTACACTCCCTGTTTGTCTTTACCGATGCCATGGAATTTTAGTATTTGTTCGTCTTGTGGTTTTGTAAAATAGAACTTGATGGTGTTGAGTTTTGTCGTTCGATCGCTATAGACGACCTCAGCATCTGCCATCGCAGTCATACAACGGGGGCACCAATTTACGGGGAACTCTCCTTTGTAGATATAACCTTTATTGATACAACTCGATAAATGAAATCTGCGTGATCCTGCGATAGTATTCAGCGTCGGTCTGATAGTAAATGCTGGGGTCCATGCTTTCCCCAAGTCTGATGAACTGGTTGGTCATGGTCGCGATATTCTTTTGCGCAAACTCAGAGCAGAGCTTGGTGAATTCATGGCGATCAATATCTTTACGGGTGATGTTGAGTTGTCGTTCGACACGCTCTTCAATAGGAATTCCGTTCACATCAAAACACAAGGGGAAAAAAACGTTGTATCCTTGCATTCGTTTGTACCGAGCAGCAAAATCAATATGGGTGTAATGTACCGCATGACCCGCGTGCAAGGGACCAGATGCGTACCGTGGAGGAACATCGATACTGTATGGTTTTTTTGAACTGTCGAAATCGAAATGATAGATTTTCATTTCTTGCCATTTCTTCTGCCATTTCTCTTCGAATGCTTTCTGATCGTAGTCTGTCATACAGGCTTCCTCATAAGGAGCAGGTTCAGAACGCACAGTAGATTTTTCTTTATAAACATTGCTTTTGATTTCGTTACTAAAATTTTTTCTTTTATATCATCATGCAATAATTTTATAATAACCTTATCTATTACCGTTACCGGATGCGAAATCACTCTACAACGGAGGGAGCATTTTGCCCGAAGCAATCGCCTATGAATTAGCAAAAAAACAAAAAGAAATCTCAGTCGCGGAATTCTTCGAACGGAATAAACATATCCTCGGTTTTGGGAACCCGACCCGAGCGCTCATCACCAGTGTCAAAGAAGGTGTTGACAACGCGCTTGATGCCTGTGAAGAATCAGGGATCCTTCCCGATATCTATGTCGAAGTGAAGAAACCCAACTGAGGAAGAATGCGTCGTGATTGTGGAAGACAATGGTCCTGGTATCATTAAACAGCAGATACCTCATATCTTCGCACGATTGCTGTATGGTTCACGATTTCATGCAGTCAGACAAAGTCAGAGGACAACAAGGGATTGGTATTTCTGCAGTCGTTTTATATGGTCAGTTAACCACCGGAAAACACGCGAAGATTATTTCAAAGATCCAAGATGACCAACCTGCGGTGTTGACTGAGCTTGCGATTGATACGAATAAGAACCGTGGTGAAGTCCAACATCAGGAAATCATGCATTGGGACAAACCATCAGGGACACGCATTGAGGTCAGCCTGAACGCGGATTACAAACGAGGGAAACGGTTTGTCTATGAGTATCTTCAGAGTACATCTATTGTAAATCCGCATGCTCGAATCGTCTTTAAAGAAGCGGACGGAACCGAACATGTCTTTGAACGAACCGCAGATATCCTACCAAAGAAAAGTGAAGAGATTCGACCGCACCCGTATGGCGTCGAACTCGGAACATTAATCAAGATGTCAAAGGAGACAAAAGCAAGAAAGCTCGCATCATTTTTAAAAAACGATTTTAGCAGCATGGGTGATCGCACCGCTAATGCGGTCTGCGATGAGGCGAAACTTGATCGAAACCTCAATCCAGCTGACATGTCTCGTGAACAGTTTCTCTTCTTATATCAGGCGTTTAAAAAAGTCAAAATCATGGCACCACCAACGGAATGCCTCTCCCCGATTGGTGAAACCCTTATCCGTCGGAGTTTGAAGAGTGAAACCCAAGAGATCTCACCAGAGTTCATTTTTACTGCCTCACGGCCTGCGTCAGTTTTTACAGGGAATCCGTTTCAAGTAGAAGTCGGGATTGTATATGGAGGAAATCTTCCGAAGGACAAACCAGTGAAGATCCTACGGTTTGCCAACCGCATCCCCTTACTCTATCAGCAGGGTGATTGTGCGATTACGACCGCGATTGCATCGATTGATTGGCGGCGGTACGGGCTGGATCAGCCTTCAGGGAATGGTATACCAATTGGTCCCGCAATCTTCCTGACTCATGTCGCATCCACACAGATCCCCTACACGTCCGAGAGTAAGGAAGCGATCGCAGATATTGAAGAAATTGAAAATGAAATTAAACTTGCGTTCCGCGAGGTCGCACGAAAAGTCCAGATGCATATCAACAAGAAAGTAAAGCGAGTGAAAACCCGGGAGAAATTTGATTTAATTACGAAGATTCTACCAGAAATTGCAAAGAAATCTGCACATATGCTCAATAAACCAATTCCTTCGCTTGAAAAGGTCATCACCAGGATTATGGATATCGTCTGGATTGAGGACGTTGTTGAGTATGAGAAGGTTCGGGGAAAACCATTACAGACAAAGCTTGATGCAGCCAATCCGTCTGGGAAAGTAGAGAGTGGGGGGTGGATTGCAAAAAGCACAATTATGGTGGTGAACTATAAGAGTAAACCTCAGAAGTTCAACTTGTATGCCCTTTTCCCTAAGGATGCGGTGGTAGGTGAAGTGAAACCGAAACCAACGAAAGTGACAGATACGTTCATTAAATGGAGTCTAGATAGTATTGATCCCACCAACAAGATTGACATTTATTTTGAGCTTGCGGGTCTGAATAAAGGTGATTTTGATGAGAACGATTTATATGTTCAGAACATCAACCCTTCGTATGTGATCGGGGCGGATAAATGGGAAGGTGAATAAGAGTATGGCGCGTGATTATTCAGGGGTAATTACCAAGATTGATTCGATTGCTGCAAAAGTGTATGCGGATCTTGAAAAAGCAGAAATCCCAGCGTTGCAGCTGTCGACTCGTACAAAAGCAAACATCAGGTTTGATGATGATTTAAATGTGTGGAAGTACGGGAAGAATAAGACAGAGCGGTCTGCGAACTCCCTTGACGGAGCGTATATGCTGTTGCGTACGATGTACCTGGTTGATTTTATCAAAGACATGATTAAAGACAAAAAGTCCTCGACGTTAAGAGAAACGTATTATATCTCTGAGGGGTGGAATCTTGCGAAGTTCAACAGTCAGAATGAATCTGACCTACTTGCAGAGGATCTTGAGGTTATCACGGGTTGCATGCGTGAGGATTTTAAGTTACGACCTGAGGAAGATGGCGCTCGTGTCATTGGCAATCTTGTTGTTGAGGAAATGACCAGAAATAATACAAAGAAGAAGATACACTGTCAGGATGATGTCGGTGATGCTGGCTATGGGATACCGTATAATGTGGAGAAAGAAAAGCTCACCTTCAAAGAGGTTGATGCTGATTTTATTGTCGCGATTGAGACCGGTGGTATGTTTGACAGGCTTGTCGAGAACGGGTTTGATACGGATTCCCGTGCGATTCTTGTGCATCTCAAGGGACAACCTGCGCGGTCGACACGACGATTCATTAAACGTCTGAACGAGGAAAAGAAACTACCGGTTCTTGTATTTACCGATTGTGACCCTTGGAGTTTCCGTATTTACGGCAGTGTTGCGTATGGTGCGATTAAGACCGCGCATATTTCCGAGTATCTGGCGACACCAGCAGCGCAGTACCTGGGTGTGACACCCTCAGATATTGAGAACTATAAACTCCCAACAGATACATTGACTTCTGAGGATATCGCTGCGTTGAAAAGCGAGCTTGATGATCCTAGGTTCCAGGATCAGTTCTGGAAACATGAAATAAAACTACAGCTTACCCTTGGCAAGAAATCGGAGCAGCAGGCGCTCGCAAAATACGGGCTTGATTATGTGACAGATACCTATCTTCCGGAAAAACTCGCGGAAATGGGGATGTTGAAAAAGTAAGAAGCCTACTGTTTTTGTTTCCAGAGGTCGTTTGGTGGGATCATCTGGTAACGGAGATTTAAAACACGGGTCTCATCGATCATGATGAAGGTTTTACTGAAAATACCTCCTTTAGCACCTGCGGGGATGGTGTAGCTATTGACTTTTTTTCCTTGCAGGTACACTGGTTGTTGAGGTTGTTCTGCTTGTACCTGTTTTTTTCTCAAAAGAGTATTATGAAGGAGAAAGATGATCTCAAGACCAATAACAACGCTGATAGAAAGATAACAGAAAGTATCCATTGCTCGAGGGTTAGAACCGCCCATTTATTTCCTAACTGAAGAAAATAGACACCCATGATAACTAAGGCGATCCAGAGGGAATATAATACGGTAAACAAGAAAAAGAGTTTTGACGCTTTCAGATATCTACGTTTTAGTTTTTCTTCATCCCAGATAGGTTCTGCTGTAATCATTTCCTTTCCTACCAGCCCCCTTATGACTCGCTGTCTTTAAAACTTTTTGTTTTTATAATAATTTTAAGGAGTATGTTTATATATGATTATGTTTTATTACTGTTGTACAATGGAAGCGTATAAATCATATTCATCTTACAAAGCTTGGAGTAGTTTGTCTTGTCTTTATGTTGATAGCTGGTGTGAGCACCGTGTCATCCCTCACGAAGAAAGATCGTTCTTCTATGATGAAGGATGGACATATCTTATATGTTGGGGGGGGTGGGTTAAATCCTGGGAATCACAGGATAATCTCCTCATGGGTAACACAGTGAAACAGAGTTTCGTTGATGGTCTTATGCTAGGGAACAACTGATGTAACAAATGTTGACTGGAATTCTCTTTTGATTGGTAGGTTTCTACTGGTACCTTCGGAGCGGTATCATCAGGGGATACTATCATTCCTAGCTCCTGGTCAAGAAATATTTTTACAATAGGTGTATGTATTCTTTGGAATTGGTATTATCGATGTACAGGTTACGGCAGGAGAAACAACTGCATCGATGCAAGGGTTTTTACTTTTGTTCTTTTTTATCCCCTTTTCAGAGTAGTACCGTATTCCTGGATTATTGTGTTTTACTCGAGGGATAGATTATTTCAAAACATTTATATCCATGGACTGACACATATGTACATGCTAGTAAAAATCTAGCGAAGAGGAGGTGAGCAACGTGGAGATAAAAATTGTGGGGGCGGTTACTGATGAAAACGCGTTAGAAGAAATCGAAAGCATTGCGAAAGTCTTTGCGTACGAGCAAAGAATGAAAGATTATACGTCTCTTTTACATACACAGCATCTAGCAAAAAAAGAAAAAATAATCGACGAGAAAAAAATGGGGGAGAACAACAAATTTATTCAGAGTACCCAACCACATATCCTTGTGAAAGGATTATGTTAAAGTGATCCCTATTTTGCTCAGCTGTTCTCACGAGAGGATCAGGTTCTCCTTCTTTTATTTTCGAATTTCTCTTCAAGCATCTGTTTAATTGAAAAAGTTTAAATTCCACTAACCTTTTCTTCCTGGCAAAGAGGTAGACAATGGTTGAATTTGAGACACTGAAAGCAGAGGAAGTAAAATTTGGAAAAAATAATTTCATCGAAGTTGCACGGAAGAAAGCAGTCGGTGAATCAATCTCCAAAGAATTCGTCGCGATTTCTCGCGGGTTCTATCTTTCTGATGGAACGAAGAAATGGAAGTCATCCATCACGCTTCCTGATGAGGAAGATAAAAGAAAGCAAATTGCAACCTTAATCAACAATCTATAAAAAATCAATATTGTTGCCGCAACTCCACGCAAAAAAATGATGGATAAGCTTGTGAGTTGCATGTTTTATTTTTTTTATTCCTAAACTGTACCTGTTATCATTTGTATCGTACAAAACTTTCTTCGTTTTGCCAAAGAGTCACATCAGGTTTTTCTCTGAAATAATATATCTGTTTTGGTTTGATCATATGCCGTTGAACGGGAAGTGGTTTTATTCGTCGTTCTTTTGGTGGGTGCTCAAAGAAATGAGGAAGTTTTTTGGTGATAAATACCGTAACAATGTATTTAGCGAGGAGCAACGCAATCAGTACTTCTATACAAAGCAGTGCGACTGCAAGACTCCATCCACTTGTTAAAAATTTCTGAGAAATGTCGTGTCGCTGGTAATAAGAATTTAATCCAATCATGGTGGTAAGTGCGATAATGAGGTAAATGAAATACATGAGGTCAAGTGTGAGTGGGATTGATTTTTCGCCTCGTTTCACGATCCCATAGAGTTCATAGAAATGGAGTAAGAGTAAAAAGAATGCGGAGGGACCGATCAGCAGCGAGAACATATACAAGATTGCATCCAGGTCGGTGAGGATGGTTCCGTAGAGGAGGTAGGAAAATGTTTGAAAGACAACGGCGACAAGACCAGCGAGAATCAGAGCGTCTATGCTGTGTTGTATTTGAATTTCTTTGATATATTGTTGCGTATCTTGGAGTTGTTCTGTTGTTTTCGTAAGTTCTGCTTTGATCTGCTGAAGTTGATCATCGCTCATTTACCCATCGCCTCGTATGTTCCTTCCATAGATGTAAACGAAACAGTAGTATAAAAATATTCAAGATGCACGTATACATAATGGATAATTTCAACGTGATACAATCAAGAAATTATCCTGTTCTCCCTTATCCCTACGTGTTGGAGTATCGCTATCATAACATTTTCAGGATGATTTGTTTGTATCTACCATTCAGAAAAACCATAGATTTATTAAGGAGAGTTCCTATAGAACCGTTCAGTGTGATATTTAGGGGATTTACCATATGAAGAAATCGTTCATTGTGTTTGGACTGTGTCTTTTATTGGTTGGTATGCCGGTTGGGTTCAGTGATTGTGGATGTACGCTCCCCGATGATGCTGGTGTAGCTCAACAATCCGTACAACCATGGATTTCTGATGCTGATATTACTGCATTACAAGAACAAGGGCTCAAGGAAGGATGGACGTTTACAGTAGGGAAAAACCCTGCTACTGAGCGCCCGTTGTCGCAACTCTGCGGTCTTGTTGAACCAGAAGACTGGTGGGTCGGTGCATCATTTGATCCGTGCATTCCAACACGTGAGTTACCTTCTCATTTTGACTGGCGTGAACTTGGAGGGTGCACCCCAGTGAAAGATCAAGATGGATGCGGGAGCTGCTGGGCGTTTGGAACCGTCGCGCCTCTCGAATGTAACATTCTCATAAAAGATCATAAGGAAGTTGATCTCTCAGAACAGTGGCTTGTGAGTTGCAACCAGAACGGATGGGGGTGTAACGGTGGTTGGTGGGCTCATTCTTACCTTCAATGGAAGATGGATCGGTTTAATGGAACCGGTGCAGTACTGGAAGAAGAATTCCCTTACGTAGCATGGGATGCCCCCTGCGATGGTCCGTATCATCATCCGTATCTCATAGATTCGTGGCATTATGTCGGATTTTCCCAAGGTGTTACCCAAACCGATGCTATTAAACAAGCGATTATGACGTATGGTCCTGTCTCCGTAGCTTGCGCAGTTACCGAAGCGTTCGGAGCATACTCGGGAGGTGTCTTCAACGAAAATGATCCTGATGCACAGATCAATCATGCAGTAGCTCTGGTCGGCTGGGATGACAGCCAAGGGGCAAATGGCGTCTGGTTCCTGAGAAACTCCTGGGGTGCCTGGTGGGGCGAAGAAGGGTACATGCGCATCGAATACGGTGTTTGTAAGGTGGGATATGCTGCTTGCTACGTCAATTATCCTGTGAGAACGAAAGTTGAAATTACCGGTGGGCTGCTTGGTGTTTCAGTCGGGTTCAGAAATGTTTGGAACACGACCACGACAGATGTCAAATGGAAAATCGTCCTTAAAGGTGGGATCTTTGGAGTAATCAACACATCCATGCAAGGTACGATAGAATCATTAGAACCTGGAGTAGTTGTGTATGAGAGAATCCCTAGTCTTGGATTTGGACCTCTAAGTATCTCGGTTACTTGCAACACCAAAAAACGCGGGGAAAATAACAAAACATGCTGAAGGATTCTTATGCGGGTTGCTGTTATTCGTACCACAAAACCAATAAATACCTCCTCTTCTGTCTTCAGAAAAATTTTTAAACTCCTGGAAGAATATTCTCTGCATACGGGGTTGGCATGAAAAAAGAAAATTGCCCGTTCTGTGGACATCGATGGATTCGAAAATCATCAGAATCGATGATAGAATGCCCGAATTGTAGAACAGAATATTTCATTCAACCAAGACATGAAGAAACGAAGATGAAGAAATCGTAGAGGAAGAAGAGACCATCGCTGATGAGTTTGAAGAGAGAAACCTCTAGATTATCCGAATGCTTCTCGTTCTTGTTTTTCATTAGAACAGTTCATCAACCTTAAAAACACGTTGTTGATACCGATTTTTATGGCAGATCTGCTCTTTGAAGAAAGTGCACTGGTGTTAACCGGTATCTTTGTCACCTTCATTTCAAGTTCTCTTTATACGATTAATGCACATGGGTTTGTAGCCAAGGGAAAGTATCGAAAAAAGGAGGAAGCAATCCTCATCTTTCTTGGTGCAACCGTCTTTTTAGGACTCGTCACACCACTTATCCATGAGGTATCAAAGCTGACCATAACAATAGTACCAATCACTTCTATTGTTGGTATTGTGCTTATTGGGACCAATTTTGTTCTTCATTATAGTATTCCAAGTTGGAAGCAGACCTCGACAAAATCACTTCTTATTTATCTTTTAGGAATTTTTTTAGTGGTATTAGGGTTCCTCATAAGTATCTATTTATAGTGTAAAGTATCACCTGTTGATTCAATGATGCAGTGTTCAAAGAAAAATTTTTACAAAGTTTTTTGAAGAATGTAAATCGGTAACGGTTGTACAACATAAGTTAAATAGTATATTTTACACATTATAATATTGTATGAATACATCCAGTGAGGTATAAATATGGATCAACTATTACAATTTATCCTTGGATTAATCCTCGCAATTTTTCTTCATGAATTAACGCATCTTCTTACCTTGATATACTATAAAATTCCCTTTAAGGCAATTGTTTTAACCAAATGGTCTGCAATTGGATTTCTTGTGGATAACGAAACCTACGTCGCAGATAATAAAAAATTACTGTTTCTTTATTTTTCACCAATCGTATGGAGTTTTGTGTATTTCATAAATCCAAATGAGCCTTTTTTCTTAATGTTCCCCGTGGTTAATATTTTTGGCGGCATGGGAGATTTTTACAGCTTCTTTAGACTCATTATCATTCCACCTGAAAAAAGAATCGAGATGGCTAACAATAGTGATGAGAAGGTACTGAAAAAAATTATTTGGAGAAAAGACATCTCTCTCAACAACAAACTCTTTAATGGGAGATAAACATCTTTCTTTAAATTTTCTTTTTTATTTTTTCTTTTCTCAATTCCACTGTCTCTTTATTATCGTTATATAATATTCTTACTACTAAATAGCACAAAGACGAGGCTACGGTGATCCTTCAAGCGTGATCTTTCGCTTGAAGAGAGAATCCGTAATATTTACATTCTGTCCATCAGGGGTTAAACCCGGTGGTGGTTGTTTACCTTCCTCTTTTATTTTATATCGTGCACATCGAACATGATTATCCTTTGATAAACAATAGTGATATGTTGGTTTTGTGACGAATGCATAGATAGTTTCATCTTGATTTAATAATTTGAAAAATTCAGGGATGTCATCAGGGAACATGTTCAAACAGGAATCGAGATACTTGCATCGAAAGTCACTGCGGAGGATATTATAGACGAGACATTTTTGATACCCCTCTGATTCACATGAAGAGAAATCTTTGTATTGAATAATCGCCGGATACGTTTTTATACAATCTCTGGTAAAATCGACGAAATACGGGCAACTCATGATCACTCACTACCTATAAAAATTGTATCACCTGTAACAATAAAAATGTTTTGGATGAATATCAGAGATAATTTTTTTGATTGGAGGTTATTTGTGTTATAAAAATCGGATCACATCCTTCAATTGTAAGGACGTACGAAGATATCCGGATTCATGTAGTCTTTGAAAAACCAGGCTGAACTGACCTTAAAACAATCCAAGACATTAGCTTGAGAGGCATACAGATATTTTCGTTTTAATGAATGATTATTACTATAAATTCTTTCGTTTTGTACAAATATCCAATCAATATTTTATTTCGGATCTCTAGTTTTCCTTTAGAGGACATTCTATGAAAAAAATCAATTGTGGTATACCGAATTTACTTCTCCTTATTTTTTAATAAAAACTTCTGAAAGAAAGGTTTAAATGAATAAGAAATATAAGACTTTTAAGGGGTTATCCAATGAAGAAAACTGCTACGATCATCGTGATGGTATTGTTCGTTTTACCGATTGGTGTTGGTCTCAGTTCCGATACCGATGTCGTGAAGAACATTCAAAAAAATATAGAGAAAACACCAACGAAATTCACTCCGAATTTCCCCCCACGCTTCAGAACAACCTACATGGTTACCATGCGCGATGGTGTGCAACTTGCTACTGATGTGTATCGACCGATTTTCCGTTCATCTCCCCATGGGACGATTTTTTTGAAAACACCGTACAATAAGGATTATCTGAAGATCGTTGGCATCATTGGAATACTTCGTGGTTGGCCGATTGTCATCCAGGACATGCGCGGACGGTTTGCATCAGACGGCATCGATACGGTTTTTAAAAACGAAAGTACAGATGGAGCAGATACGCTCGCCTGGATAGCAAACCAAACCTGGTCGAACGGGAAAATCGCGACTATTGGACCTTCTGCGATGGGCATCACCCAGTACTGTTTGGCTGGTGCAAATCCGCAGAATCTCGCCTGTCAATATGTTCAGGTGGCGTCGCCGAACTTGTACAAACACGCAGTGTATCAGGGGGGAGAATTCAGAAAGAACCTGGTAGAGAACTGGCTGAGCGGACAGCAGAGTATCTATATTTTACAGGAAATTTTAGAGAACGAAAACTTCACGCTTGGGTACTGGGGAAACGTCACTCTTGATGATAATTGGGAGGATGTCAATGTGCCTGCGATCCATGTAGGAGGATGGTACGATATTTTCAGCCAAGGAACCATTGAAGCATATATAGGATATCAGCATTGTGCCGGACCAGAAGCACGAGGAAAATCAAAACTCATTATGGGACCCTGGACCCACACAGGTTTTTTTTCTCGCAAACAAGGTGAACTGACCTATCCAAGGAATTCTCTTGATAGTTTTTCGTTAAAGATGTTTCAGGACATGGTCCGTTTGTATACGATGAACGACACCGATAATTTTTCTAGGTGGCCTACAGTTTCATATTACGTCATGGGCGATATCGATGATACAAGTGCGCCTGGGAATGAATGGCGATACGCAGATGATTGGCCGATTCCCTCAACCGCAATTCAATGGTATTTCCATGGCGATGGACTGTTAACTACTGATCATTCTGGATTTGATGATCCTCTTATGTATGTGTACGATCCTACAAACCCGGTACCAACGATTGGAGGGAAAAATCTTTTTTCTCCTGCTGGTCCCTACGATCAGCGCCCGGTGGAAAACAGATCTGATATGCTTGTTTTTACCAGTCCTGTGTTACAACAACCCTTTGAGGCAACAGGGTCGATTAAAGCACGTTTGTTTGTTTCCTCTGATTGCCCTGACACTGATTTCACCGTGAAACTGACCGATGTGTACCCTGATGGACGCTCCCTGTTCATTACGGATGGGATCCTGCGGATGCGAAATCGAAACGGTCAAGATCACTGGGAATTCATGCAACCTGGAAAAATTTATGAGGTCTTGGTTGATCTCTGGAGCACATCCTATATCTGGAATACCGGTCATCGTATTCGAGTAGAGGTCTCTTCGTCGAACTACCCGCGTTTCTTAAATAATCCGAATACTGCAGACGGAATGTGCAAGAATTCCACGTATACTATTGCTCACAATGTCTTGTACGTTGATACGAATCATTCCTCGTGTATTATTCTCCCTGAACCAGCTCAAAACACGACCCAAGCGACGTTCATTATACCTTACGTTTTATCGAGGCTTTGCACTTTAATTCAATCTTGCACTTTTAATCCTGATTTGCACTTATATCAGTTTTTTTCCGAATAAAAACACAAAACCGAAGTGGGTAAATTTATATATATATTTTATGATTATAAAATTATATGAATGGAATAAAAATAACTAGTATGATAGTAATATGTATATTCATCTTATCCGGCACAATAACAATTTCATTTGCAAAAAATAAAATGATGACGACGAATGACAAAGATAATACCAACAATCCAACAAATATTATAAAAGAAGACCAACGATTTACTTTACCAGATAAAGGATGTTACATGGCTCATTGTGATCCATGTGAATCAGATAATAACCTTATGCCTGTACCAGAAGGTGACGTAGGAATTGCCTGGTATGTTGGTGAATTACCAGGAGAAACGATAGGAACATTAGGATTAGGAGTATCTGGTAATAAAGAAATCGCCGCATGCACATTTTCAGGATTTTCTGATAATCTTGTTGTTTATGACTATGATGGAAATCGTTTGTGGAAATCAGGAGATCTACTAAATCTTTTGGCAGGTTCCTCAGCACCAATGATTGATGTTTATGGGAGAATCATTGCCTGTGATAATAAAGTTGTAATAATGGTTGATCCATTGGATTACGATGAAGATGGAAAAACCCTTGAATGGAAAACAGAGTTACCAAAAGGAGGCCTACCATTTAGCCCTGTAATAACTGAAGATGGAACAATCATTATTGCAACCGATAGAGGACCAATATATGCTATTAATAGTACAGATGGAGCCTTAGTTGCAATAAAGTATCTTAAACCAGAAAAACCTCTTCTTACATTATTACGACTATTAGGTTTTAATGTCTCAGGGTTTTATTCAACCATTAATACCCCTTGCACTAGGAATAATCGTGTTTATATATCAACTCATTACAAAGATATAACAGGAGGGTTCTCAATCTTTTTTGATGCTAGACTTTACGCATTAGATGTTGATGCGTGCAACCCAAATCCTGATGAAAGATTAAAAGTAGCTTGGACGCGCGGTTTTGGCGGCCCAAGCGGTGCAAGTCCTACGTTAATTAATGATACAATTTATTTTGATGGTGACCGGGGAGAACCATCTATTTTGATTAATCCACATCTATACGCAGTTCAAGACATGGGCACGTATGGAAAATTAAAATGGAAAACAGCAATGCCAACATCAATTGATGCATCTATCGCAGTTGATCCTCGTGGAGACAGCGTATGGATAGTTGATACAGTTTTAGGACGACTTGTTCGATATTCAACAGAAGACGGGAAGTTACTTGAGAAAATTAATGTAGATAAACTCGTTGGAGAACCAGGAATACATACACCTTCATCAGTTATTACTATCAGTGGCACTGAAACAAGACCAATTTTAATTGTTTCAGCAATGGCAATTCCAATATTCCAGCTATCAACTTGTTTTGTACTAGCAATTGATTTAGCAAATAATAACTCATTACTTTGGAAAGTAAAGGTTTCTGAAGGAATATCTGTTAATCTTCGTATTCCACTTGGTCAATACCCTATTCTTATGAGAGATAATGAGCCACGAATTTTATTTGCAATAACAGATGGAATGACACCTGGAGCAACACGTGGCGGAGTATGCGCTATCGGAAACCTTAGTTCAACTAATGATTAAATGAGTTTTTACCATAAAACGTCTTATAGTAAATTCATAAAGTGAGTAATCATTAGGAGAAATAATTACGTTATATCCCGATAGAGAGAGCTGGTTTAAAATGAATATGATGTTGGTAAAGGAATTTGATCAGCCAATGCTTTATCGAAACCTCACGAATCCCATGATTTGAATTTTATTTTTTATTAGTTCGGTAGTATCTCCATAGGTTATTTGGCCATTTACCAGTACATGGTATCTCCAGCAATCAAAAGATGCAATTCCAAAGTGATTGATGTTTATAGTTTCCATTGTAACATTAATAGATATGTCTGGATCCGTTATATTAAAAATGTATTTTGTAGGAATCAGTTTACCATTATTAAATTTATAATTTGTAGGTTTAAATGAAAAGTTCTTTGGATTTATATTTATATAGCCGGATCCATCCTTGCTTAAAATTGCAGCTCGTCCTTGTTCATTCCAACGAGTTTGCATCATTCTACCCCATAAAAGGCAAAATGAATCACTCACGATTTTACCAAAATACCAGCCATATTCCCATATTGGAAAAGAAATATTCCATCCATGTTCAAGATAACCTAATCCGTTCATATCTATATCTTCATTATTTAATGTAAGAACGCCTATCACATCTGCTTTAGGGAGTATTGGACCATACCAGCCTCCAAGGGTTTGCCCAGCATAACCTTTTGTTGTACCAGTAAAAGTTAGATTAGATGTTACATTAGTTCCTTGATCATCAATTTTAAATGAAACATTAAAAATCCATTCGTCATTAGTACGATGGTTATTGTCAAATTCCATGATAAAAGAGTTTTCACCTTCAGACATTTTTATTAATGGGAGTTCTTGAGAGGCAATAAGGTTTTCAAGTGGAAATTTTACCATTGTAGAAAATTCCAATTTCGTATCCTTATATAAAGAAATAGCGAAGAAGCAGCTACCAATATCTCCTTTTGAAAATATTCGCTCTCTAGATAATATAATAATAGTAAATGCGGTGCTATATCCATTATCAAAGATTCCTTCTAAAAACCACCATTCCATATGGAGACGATCATATGATTTATGATACGCAGCATCTATTAGATCTATATCTTGTGGTTCATAGGGCGGGTAAGGAATATGAGAAGGATTAAATCGAGAACCAAGTTGACTTAGGAAATCATTAAAGTCGATAAAGATGTACCTTTCACTTCATGTTGAATAACTGGATTATGATACCCGCTGGTAAAGTTGCTACAATTTGTTGTTAAAATCAACAAGATTAATCCTATAAGTAACTTTTTCCTTAGATTCGTGAAATGCACTTCCTTTATTTTTAAAATATAGGATAATAAATATATAATACTTTCCTGTAAATTGCTCAATGGAATGTGTATTCACTGCACAGTTATTGAAATGAAAACAAATCCCACACATGCGTTCCCGATATCAAGACAGCTGCGAGGATATTAGAAAATCATGAAGGCCTGGAAAATGAACACTTTTACTCCTGTTGGGAGCCTCTAAAAATGAACAGACAGAAATCTTACAGGAGGGGAATCCTGGATTTCGTATTAATATATTATAAGATACCTTACTTACCTTTAAAATGGATGAGAGTTGCATATTCATCTTTTTTTGCATTGTTTTGGCTATAAATTTAAATATATGGCATGCATTAGCATTTTATAAGGAGGAATGAAAATTATGAGAAAGAAACTGGTAGGAATCTTATTTTGTATGCTGATGATATTAAGCACGATTATACCTGTATCCGCAACAACAATATTTGAAAAGACATCTCATCCCCTGACAAAGACGAATACCTTGTACGTCGGTGGTTCAGGTCCAAAGAACTATACGAAGATCCAGGACGCTATCGATGTTGCTTCTGATGGTGGTACGGTTTTTGTCTATGATGATTCATCGC
>CAWIEM010000023.1:0-11209 GCA_963835145.1 uncultured Thermoplasmata archaeon | reverse complement strand
GTATCTGGCAATCACCAGAAGGTGGTATCTATCTTTCTTTTATTCTTCGACCGAAGGTATCAGCGGAGAAGACATCACTTCTCCCCTTTGTTGCTGCACTCGCTCTTACCAAAACCATTGACTCATATGGCCTTCATGCAACCATTAAATGGCCAAACGATGTCCGGGTGAATGGTAAGAAAATCGCAGGGATCCTTCTTGAATCAGAAGTAATTGGACACTCGAGCAACTATGTGGTGGTTGGGATTGGGATGAATCTCAATATCGACATAACGCATTTCTCCACAGACATTCAACTTAAATCCACGTCAATGAGCCATGAGTTAGGTAGTCCTGTTGATTATCATGGATTCCTAAGGATATTCTTCATACAGTTTGGGAGCTTTTACAAACTTTTCCTAGAACAACAGTACAATAGAATTATCGATGAATGGAAAACCTATACGGACACGCTTGGTAAAACAATTCGCGTGGAAACATCCACAGAAACACTTCAGGGAATAGCCTCTGATATCGACCAGTCGGGGTTTCTTCTTCTCAGAACCGAACAGGGAGAAATAAAAAAAATAATGAGTGGTGATTGTTTGTATTTCGATGAGTTATACCATACTTGACATGAAACTCGGTGGCGTTCCTACCGTGATATACACTACTTTTTCACCACCGGTATTTCGTGCATGATGTGTCAACATGGATTTATGCCAGAGGATGTCTCCTTCTGAGAGTTTAAAGGTCTTGTCACCAACTGTATATTCCATTTCACCCTGCAGAACAAGATGCATTTCCTCGCCATCGTGTTGAAACAATTTTGATTCCGTGTGAGGATCAAGTTCTGCGATGATCGCTTCCATCATATGGGATTTTATCATTAATCGATAAAGCTTCCCTGGTTTTATCGTTTTATTTTTTTCCTCACCGTTTTTAATAAAAACGACGTGCTCATCCATAGTTATCACCCTTAGAAGAACGTATAGACTAATAAAGATTTCCAATTCCTCTTAAAAGCTAGTTTTTTCCCTAAAAAAATGCCACTTTGTGCAAAACTATATATAATTAACGTATGTTAAGTAGATAATAAGGGGAAAAATATATGAAAAAAATATCTTCAACCTTGGTAAAAATGGCGGTGGTGTTCCTTGCGGTCTTTTCATTAATCATCGCAGCAAATGCAGGATATGCATCTAGTAACCTGAAATCTCAAAAGACAGCACAGATAATGAATACCCAAACAGCTTTTTATGCAAATATCACCTTCAACCTGTATGAAGGTGAAGGGTGCGAACAAGGTTGTATTCCACTTCGAGGCGTAACCATAAACGCTACTAGCAGAGATATTGAACATCATAACACATCTGGTGTGACTGATGATAACGGTAATTGTGTTCTTCAACTCATGTATACAACGTATCGAATAAGCATCCAAGAAAAGGATCATGAATCTGTGCTTTTTGATTTTGAGGTCATCGACGACCAAGCGTTCTCATTCCTAATAAAAAAAATAGAAACATCATCGAATCGTTTCTCATTCATCCAGATGATGCTACAAAAGATACTATTTGCTAAAAAATTAATACAGTAACTGTCGTTGAACGAAAACATGAATACAAAACAAGATATTCCAAAAAAAGCGTACGACCTTGCATTCCAATATGAAGCAAAATTGGGGAGTTGCCCGCAATGTGTGCTTGCTGCCTTGAAAGAAACTCTTGATGTAGGCAATGAAAATATTTTCCAGGCGGCTCAGGGACTGACTGGTGGTACTGCGTTGTCGTCACAAGGCACATGCGGTGCGCTTGCTGGTGGGATGATAGCTATTAGTTCTCTTATAGGGAGAACCTACCATGAGTTTACTGAGGGACAAAAAAAACGACTTGTGTTTAAATACACAAAACTTTTGTATGATAAATTCATCGAGGAGTATGGATCTCCGCTCTGTTGTGATGTTCAAAAAAAGCTCTTCGGACGAAGTTACATTCTCTTGGATAAACAGGATTATGAGGCGTTCGAAAAAGCTGGTGCACATGTCGATAAATGCACCAGTGTTGCAGGCAATTCCGCAAGATGGACTGCAGAGATCATTCTTAATGAACTGCAAACCAATACCTTGTAACAGATAAGTATTTAAATTGACGGTTCAATAATATGGAAGGGGAATATATGAAAAAATACGATAAAACGGTACGGGGAAGTAGTAAGGTTTTTTTTATCTCAGTTATATTACTAATCACCTCGTTCTCTGGTATGGTGCTGGCGAGTCATGAACAACCCCCTCATTCTATTACAATGACATATTCGTTTCTATCGCCGACCTTCTCAAAAATATCTATTAAAAATGATGTTTATGATCAAATACTGCTTCAAAACGCACCATGTTCTGGATACCCTGGCGAACCATTCTTACCGACAAAAGGAGCATACCTCCTGCTTCCACCCAACACAAGGGTCGATACCATTGCGATTAACGGTGAGAAAACATTTGTTGGCTCAGGATTTGAGATAGTTCCGTGTGGAAAATCGATTCCGCTTACACCTCATGCGGTGAATGCAATCCCTACGCCAGATACACGCAGTATATACTTCCGATGTTCTATTCCCCGGTCGTTTATTTTCCGAAGTCGGTGTGTATCAGTTCCGAGGGTATTCAATTCTTGTGCTGATGCTTCATCCAGTTCAATACATCCCTCTCACAGGGGATCTGTTTTATTACCCGACAATGAAAGTGACGGTTACCTTAACAGAAGAAACGTTTGAGAATTCGCTGTACCGTAGTTTACCCCAAGATAGCAATGACCTACTTACAAAAATTGATAATCCAGCAGTTGGAGGCACTTATCAACAGCTTTTACCACATAAGATGGTATCTGATCAGTGTGACCTCCTGATTCTCACGACGGATAGTTTGAAAAGTGGTTTTATACCACTCGCTAGTACAACACAATGCTACGGGCACCAGGACGATCATTCGAACCCTTTCGGATGTCGGTGGAAATACACCGGAGAACATCAGAGATTATATCAGAACGGTCTACACAACATTGGGGATTCGTTACGTCTTATTGGGTGGCGATGCAGATGTTGTCCCTGCGAAAATGTTGTGGGTTGAAGGAATGGATGAGAACATCTATCCGTATGAAACCAATATGCCTGCCGATTTGTATTACGCGTGTCTTGACGGTACCTACAACTACGATGGAGATGAGAAATGGGGCGAGCCACACGATGGAGAGAATGGCAATGATGTTGATCTTATCGCAGAGGTGTACGTCGGACGAGCTTGTGTAGATAACGCAGAGGAGGCGAATAATTTCGTCCAGAAGACGGTTGATTACCTCTCTCTTCTACCGGGTGAAACCTACCTTGGAGATGCCACGTTTGCTGGTGAGTACCTCGGCGATTATGGAATCGCTTCGTTTGGGGGAACCACTCTTAATCAACTTATCAATGGATCAAGCGAAAACGGTTTTACTACCATTGGAATACCAGCCAGTTCTTATAACATCGATAAGCTCTATGACGAGAATTACCCTGGTTTTGACCCGAATAATCCCTGGGGGACAGGATGGCCAAAAGAAGAAATAATCAACCGGATTAACAACAGTGTCCATCTGATCAACCATGATGGACATGCTAATTACGAATATAACATGAGAATGAACACGGGGGATGTCAATGGACTTACCAACAATGACATGTTCTGTTTCGTGTACTCACAAGGGTGCATGTCAGGCGGATTTGATAATCCTGAAGGAGGAGATTGCATTGCTGAGTATTTCACCGTGAAAAATACAAATGGTGCGTTTGCGGGGATTTGGAATGCACGGTATGGATTTTTCTGGTCATATAGTACCGATGGTGACTCACAACGATACCACCGGCAGTTCTGGGACGCGGTCTTTGGAGAAAATATAAAAGAAATTGGGAGAGCGAATCATGACTCCAAAGAAGACAACCTCTTCTGATTCAACGGTCCTGCATGCGCTGGTGTTATTATGAGACTAATCTGTTTGGGGATCCTGCGGTCGCGTTCGTGAATGCATCAGGACAAAAGCCTCAGCTGAGCATTAGTGGCGTGAAAGGCGGTATGGGGAGTCGTTCAAGCTTCCATCCTCAATAACGGGGAGGTACCGGTGAGCAATATCCCCTGGAATATCTCTATAAATGGCGGAATATTCGGGTTTGTCAACATATCCTCAGAAGGCTCTCTTGCATCACTTACGGTCGGGAATACCACGACCGTCCAACAGGAAAAAACTATTTTTGGGTTCGGAAAAATCTCTATTCAGGTGAACGTCAAGTACGCAGAGAAATGGAACGGAACGGGTTTTATCCTTGGTCCGTTTGTCTCACGAGTCATTCGCATATGCTAAGGAAACCATCAGATTAGATGAGAATAGACACCATCTCATTTTTTTCTTTTTTCATCAGCATTACTACATTCATTCAGTGAATAAACCATAAAAGTACCATGGTGATTCACCTATCTGCCATGGTGAAGAACCTTCTGAATAAAGCAAAACTCGTTCTTCCATTCATTGGACTTATTATTCTTGCCTACATTTTCTACTCACTTGATGTTCATAAAATCATAACCGCGTTTCTCTCCATCGAGCCGATATTTATTATATACGCTCTGCTCCTCACCATCCCACTTCTTTTGATCCGAAATGCTGCATGGCAAATAATTTTGCGAGAACAAAAGATAACCGTTGGGTTTTTTTATTCCCTGAAAATCTATCTTATTGGCGTATTCTACGGGAGTATCACCCCAGGATATTATGGGCAGTTGA
This sequence comes from uncultured Thermoplasmata archaeon, assembly GCA_963835145.1. Taxonomy (GTDB): domain Archaea; phylum Thermoplasmatota; class E2; order DHVEG-1; family DHVEG-1; genus SM1-50. The sequence continues at coordinate 6,422 of CAWIEM010000023.1, read as the reverse complement.
TGCGCGTCCCGTACCTAAAAGAAAAAACCGGCGAACCATTTGGGAAACTCTTTATTAATACCATTATTGAGACCTTTGTCCATTCGTTCTCGCTATATGGAATGATGATTATCGGAGCCTTAATGGTGATCGGGACGCTTCCGGAATTACTTCCGATCACAATTGTGTGGATCCTCTGTTTTGCTCTTTTGTGTGTGTATTTTACAAAGAAGGATCGTGGCGAAAAATTCTTCAGAATCATCATCAACTATCTCATTCCAAAAAAGATCAAACCCCATTTTAACGCATTTGTTGATACATTCTACATTGACTTTCCTCGTTTTAAAACGATGATCATTCCCTATGTTTTAGGTATTATTACCTGGATAATCGTATTTTCACAGGAATATATGATTCTATTGGGATTACGACTTCAGATTCCGTATTTTGCGTTTCTCTTACTCTTTCCAATAGCAAATACAGCAGGTTTTATCCCGATCACATTTGCTGGGTTAGGAACAAGGGAGTTTACCGCTATTTTTATTTTTACGACACTTTTCCAAGTGGCGGGAGAACAAATTCTAGTATTGTCGCTTGTTGGTTTTATTGTCACTGATCTTTTCTTGGGATTTCTTGGGTTTTTACTTTCGCTTACCGAATCTCGGATCACAACAAGTTTACCAGAAATGGTTGACCAGTAAGAGTCGCGAGCTTTGTATCTCCTATTTTATCCTGAAGACCGGGATTGTTTTTTTTTAAAAAAATGTTTAGATGTCTCTTAGACTTACACGCTTTGCTGCACCGATTCCAGGAATACTCAGGTGTTTTGCTATCCGGTCAATGATTTCCGTTGATACGATCGTTAAGATAAGATAGATGACTGCGATCATCGCAAACACCTCAAGGTATCGGAAGGTGTGCGCTGCGATGAATTTCCCTTCTGCCGTTAACTCTGCAACCTGGATGATATACGCAATTGAAGAATATTGCAATAGATAAATGAATTCGTTTGACCAGGCAGGAATAGAGATACGTAAGGCTTGGGGGAGGATGACATGCTGTATCGATTGAAGTTTGTTCATTCCGAGAGATCTTGCTGCTGTCATTTGACCAGATTCAACAGATTGTATTGATCCTCTTAGATATTCAGCTTGGTATGCCCCGCTGTTGATAGCTAATCCAATTAAGGCTGCCTGAAGCGGTGAAAAAATTATTCCTACCGAAGGAAGACCAAAATAAATAATGAATAACTGTACAAGGAGTGGCGTGCCACGGATCAGTTCGATGTACCCGACACAGAAGCCATTAACGATTTTATTCCCATAGACGCGACCTAACGCAAGGACAATTCCTAAGAAAAAACCAACGGCAATTGAAACAAAGGTAAGGAGAAGAGTGTATCCTAACCCATTCAGAAGATTTGGCAGGGAACTCAGGAAGAATTGACCAAAATCAGTTGCCATTTATCCTCCTGTCTCTTCTTCGCCATATAACGCACCGATTCTCCCAAGGAACTCTCTCGTTCGCGCTAATTTTGCATTCGTAAACATCTCTTTTGGCGAGCCCTGTTCAACAATAACGCCTCCTTCCATGAAGATAATCTCATCAGCAACATTTCGTGCAAACCCCATTTCATGAGTAACGACAAGCATAGCTACCTTACCGCACAGTGATTTCATGACATCAAGGACGTCACCAATGAGCTCAGGGTCTAGTGCTGACGTTGGCTCATCAAATAAAATGACATCAGGGTCCATTGCTAATGCTCGTGCGATCCCTACTCTTTGTTTCTGGCCACCGGAAAGCTGTGCAGGGTATTGATTTGCTTGTGCTTCCAAACCAACTCGAGTAAGTTCTTGCATTGCTCGTGTTTGTGCTGCTTCTTTTTCTATTTTTTTTACTTTTTCTAACCCGATGCTGACATTTGGTACTGCAGTGAGATGATTAAACAAATTAAAATCCTGGAACACAAATCCTATTTTTTCTCGGATTTTATTGATGTTTGTCTTCGGATTCGTAATTTCTTCCCCGTCAAGCCACACCTGACCTTTGTCAGGGGGGCTGAGCTGGTTGATACAGCGAAGAAGCGTGCTTTTTCCGGTTCCACTTGGTCCGATGATGACCTTTGTTTCCTCTTTCTCCATGGTAAATGAGACTCCTTTGAGAATCTCAACGTTCCCATAGGCTTTGTAAATATCCTTTACTTCCAGCATTGCCATAAATGCTTCCTCCTTTGTTTCATCGGTGAGCCTCCGCTTGATATCCTGCCATTTGATATTTTTTTTCGACATAGCGGAGGATTTTATTTGCGGTAAACACAAGTAAAAAGAAAATGAGGGCGATAAGTAAAAACACCACAAGAACAAGGTCAGGGTCTCTTACCTGGATATACCGGCCTTGTCTCATTAATTCAATAACGCCGATACCAAATGCAAGTGAGGTATCTTTAAGAAGAATCGTGAATTCATTTGACCATCCCGGGATTGAAAGTCGAAGCATCTGAGGCATTATCACATGGCGAATAGCTTTGAGTTTACTCATCCCTAGCGAGTATGCTGCATGGATTTGTCCTTCAGGGATAGAGTTGATTGCCCCACGATAAATCTGTGCTTGATACGCTGAACTTCTTAGCCCTAGACCGAGCACTGCAGCGGTGAATGCATTAAAGTTTATACCAATCTGAGGAAGCCCAAAATAAAGGAGGAAGAACAAAACCAAGAGTGGTATTCCTCGAAGAACTTTCTCATAAATTAAAATTAAATAAGCAAGTGGTCGTGATGCATAGGAGCGACCAGTTGCAAGAACGATTCCAAGAGTCGTCCCAAGTAAGATACCAACTGCAGTAAGAAGAAGGGTGATTAAAAGTCCATCAAAGAGTGAGGGGAGTGATTCTATCAGCGTGTCAAGCGCCAATGGATCACTCCAGGTCCAAGTTAGGTTGTAAAGTATTTCTCAACGAGATCCTCCCAATAGGTCGTCGCCATAACCGCTGTTAATCCTGTGTTGATCTTATTTACTAGCTCTGTATTGCCTTTTTTCACCGCAAACCCGTATGATTCATTGGTCGTGATGTTCAGCACTATTTTTACATTTCCATTCTTTGCAAATGCTTTTGCAACAGGTGAATCGATGACAATAGCACCAACTCGTGAAGGTCCGATAATCAAATCAGCGACAGCATCGGTGTACAAATCATAACTCCTAAATTTATCACTGTTTAACTTTCCGGTTGCAACGAGCGTATCGTTTACCCAATCCCATCCGGTCGTTCCTGTTTGAGCACCAACCGTATAATTTTTCAGATCTTCAATTGTTGTTATATTTACGTCTGCACCTACCTTCACAAGCACTGTTTGGTTTGAATCATAATACGGGATGCTAAAGTCAACCTGTTGCTTACGTTCATCATCAATCGTCATTGCAGCGGCAATAACATCGATCTTCCCTGTTTGCAGTGCCGGTATCAAGGAATCAAATCCTATGTCCTGCACTTCAACAGTATACCCTTGGTCAGTAAGGACTTTTTTAATCAAATCAATATCAAATCCGATAATGGTTTGATTTGTGAGTTTATATTCAAAGGGGGGAAAATCAGCTGATGTTCCCACAATGATTTTGTTTTCTGTTTCTTGCGTACATCCTGATAATGCAACAGTACCTATCACCATTGCTAGAACCAGGACGATTGAGAATATTTTCTTTTCGTTTTTCATAATTTACCTCACCCTTATGTTTTTACAGATAATAGTCTTTGTATTATTTAAATATTGTAGTTATAAAAAACTTGGTTCTCTAAGAGGATAAAAACAACGTTCGTCATTGCCTGGTGAGATACTTCACAAGCCCAGGTGTAATGACGGGTTTATTATCAATTATAGGATATCCAAACGGTAGTATGGTAGAATGAATTTGATCATGGATGATTTCTATTTCTCGGGCAATTTCAATGTCTTTGAGGTTCAGACCCAGGCATATTGCTTTTGTGACAAACACGGCACCATCGATGGAGAGTTGGAATTTTCCAAGGTGTCGTGTTTCAAAATCTGTTTTGTCACTGATTAGTTTTTTTGTGCGTCCTTGTGGTTTTTCATAGCCGAGAAGTCCGCCGATAATGATTACATCACAACGTGAACAATCATTTGGTGTGAGAGGTTTCTTTGCTTGAGGATCAAGGACAATACATTTTTTGTTGGAAAACACATCTTTTGCTTTTTCTTTTTCAACCTGACCAAGCTTTTTAAGGACTTGTGTTGTTTTTTTGTTTATTACTCTAGTGAAGATAAGATGACCTTTCCAGAGTTTGACAACGTGTTTGTATTCAAGCAGTAGCCATTCCGAAAGTTTTGGTTCGCAGTGTTCAATAACTAGAGTTGGTTGTTTCTTCATACCCTGAAGAACCAGGTACAGAAAAAGAGGGTAATAATGGTTCCTGCGAAAAAGTATTTGAATCAGATGAGTATCGATGGTATGGTTCTATGGATCGAATAGGGTCGTATGAGATAAAACCGTTTTCGAAAGCTCGTCAGGATATTGTAGTTGTTTCTCAAGAGGGGAAACGACGCTTGAACGTATACGCGTTACTTCAGATTGATGTGACTGATGCTCGTGAGACCATCAAAGCGTTAAAAGGAAAAGAGGATATTTCGTTTACCGGTTGGATCATTAAATGTGTCGGTCAAGCAGCCCATGAACATAAACAGGTGAACGCATATCGATTGGGTCGGAAAAAAATCGTGTTCTTTGATGATGTTGATATCCCTATGCCGATCGAACGTGAGATAAATGGTGAAAGTCGGCCACTTGCATATATTGTCCGGAGGGCAAACACGAAAACTGTTGTTGAAATCACTAGGGAAATACGGCAGGTACAATCTCAAGCAATTGATCCAACGATTGAGGTGCTTGGGGAGAATCTGACTCGTCTGGAGAAAATGGTGATTCATGCCCCTAGTATTTATTAAGAAACTTGGTCTTCGTTTGATGAGACGACAAGGTCTGTTAAAAAAGAAACACCTAGGAACGATCGGGGTGACTTCGATAGGGATGAAAGGTCGGTTCCCTGGATGGGTGATTGGGATGGGTGGACCGATCGCAACGCTCGTTGCTGTTGGGGGGATCATGAAGAAACCAGGGGTTGTTGAAGATAAGATCCTTATTCGTGACTATCTCCATGTCACCATTGCAGCTGATCATAGCTTAGTTGATGGTGGTCCGCTTGCCCGATTTATTTCAAGGCTTACAGAGCTTCTTGAAACCGGGTATGGGTTACTCGAAAAATAAGCACTTTATTTTTTTTATCTAAGACTATCGACAGATAACAACTACGTTATTAGGTTGATAATAATATTAAAAAAATCATTTTCTATACGCGACATAGATATCAGCTTCAATCATTGTATCATCTTTGTAAAAATGATGGGTGAAGTAAATGTTTCCTGAAGCATCAAGCGAACATTCACCGGCCAGAGGCGAGATAATAAGTTCAGGTTCTGTCCACTGCCCAGCAATCTTTTTTGACCTCCACAATCCATATTCTCGTGAAATCCATAATTCAGTTCCGTCCTGGTTCACAAAAGGCCATCCTTCGTCACCTGGTGTATTTACTGCTGCAACATTTTCAGGCTCATGCCATTCATTATTTTCTTTTTTAGAAACCCAGACATCAAGTCCACCTTTTCCACCGTCTCGCTCTGAATGAAAATACAACTCAGTCCCATTACTTGTGATATGCAGCTCACCAACGTTGTATGCAGGATTAAAGTCTGCGTTTTTCCAGTTGCTCCATTTTCCGTTCAGAAATTCTGCGGTAAACCAATGCACTCCTGTGTATCCCTCTCTAGCTGAAGCAAACCACATCGTATTTCCTAGGACAAATTCAGCACCATCCAATGCAAGCTTCCCTGGATTCTGCAGGACAACCCGTTTTGGAGAACTCCATGTTCCATTTTCCATTATTGCGACATAAATTCCGGTCACATCATCAAGAACCTGTTTTTCCACAGGAACACGAACATCTGGTGTAAAAAAGAAATACAAGGTATTACCATCGGGCATGATATACGCAGAATCCTCTGCTCCGGCTGTGTTTATAGATGAAGGTAGGGGAACAGGCTCATTCCATTCATCTGAATAGAGTTGAGGGGGATGTACATCTGTTTCTGGTGTTACTTTTGCTATATCAGATGGAATTTTACTTTCTCGATCCAAGGTTTGTTGATTATGATATCCCTCATTATTCACACACCCGGTAATGAATAGAACAAGAAACAAAAGAACACCAAGAATCATCAGTCGTGGTTCGTTTCCTACACTCCTATGCATAATACGAGATTATCATAGTGATTATTATAACTATATGCATAGAAGAACCACTGAACCAATAGAGTAAATAAAAAAACAGTAAAAATCAAACGGCGAATATATACTATTTAAAAAGATACGGG
>CAWIEM010000022.1:0-47664 GCA_963835145.1 uncultured Thermoplasmata archaeon | reverse complement strand
AGGAATTTGCACACAAGATTACCGGCATGACAATGATTGACTGATGATGAAGATAAGTGGAGTTATCATAAGAACTACTGAGGGCACAGGTCCAGAAGTAGTTGTTTCCTTTTCATAGATTTTTTCTTTTATGCTTCTTCTTTTTCAACCCTGTTGTTCTCTCTACGACTTCTACAGGCTCATATGTGGGTCTCCCTAACTCCTTCTCCAACCTCCCCAACCAATCCTCAAGCTTGTACACCTTCTCATGGAATTGCGCTCTCTTATGTGCTTGTTTATACGTCAACCCTCTCGTCTCCATCAATTCCAGTTCGAACTTCTTATGTCCCTACACATATAAGATGTTAATATTTGTAAAAGAGAACTTTATAAGGAAGTAATTGTTTTGAATAAATATTTTTGAGGGAAAAAACATGAAAAAACAGTTGATAATTATTGGAGCAGCAATTCTATTCCTCGCTCTTGGATTAAGTGGATGTTTTGGAGATAGTAATAAAGATAAAGAAAATGGTGAAAGTTCAGAAGTCAATTTATTTATTGGAAAATGGAAAACTACAATATATTATTTTGATGAAAATGGAACAAGATTTGATGAACCATCTTCAAATTCTACTTTTTACAATAATGGCACTATGGGATCAGAATCAGTTGAAGATGATGAAATTATATGGACCCCTTATGTCATAGAAAATGATCAAATTTGTTTGGGTGAGGCTAATGATTCAGAATATTTATGTTATAATTACGAATTTTCAAATAATGGAACTAAAGCGACATTAGTGACATATTTTCAAGATCCATATTCAGATTCTGGAGAAACATATGAGATTGTTATTGAGATGATTAAAATTTAAATGATTTATGAAAATTTGAATAGCAAAACATTGTAACTGATGAAATTTTAATAAATTTTTTTTGATTTTATTTTGGAAATGGAATCTATAAAAATAAATGCAGGGAAAGAGATTTAAACCCAAGATTACCGGTAAAAAATCCAGGTCTTCTCCTGTTAACGTAAAAACAAGGGCATGCTTATCAGTAATTAGTTTATTTTGAGATTGAGGAAAAATAAAAAAAATTCCTTTAATTTAAAGCAATGTACGCTTCGTAATTGTACCAAAAATTTCTAAGGACCTTTTCTGAACCGAAAAATAATTGAGGGATATATTTTAGTTCTATCTCAAAATTAGATAATAAATCCCTTCTTTCAGTTAATAGATCAATTTTTTGTATTAAATTTATTTTGTCAGATTCTAAAATATCTTCAATTTTTTGTGCCACAATTATTACATTATCTGTTAATTCATTTGCTTTATTTATTCGATTTTTCATATCTGTTTTAAGCATTTCTACATCATCAAGTATTGATTCATTATATCCGGATATCATTGGAATTATTTTATCTAATTTATTTAGTGAAGAACGAGTGTTATTAATGTAATTTTTTAAAATATCTGTTAATAAAGATGAATAGACAAAAAATCTATAAGTATCAGGGAATAATTTTGATTTTTCTAAAAAGGTAGTAAAAAGATTCTATTACATTTGTCAGTGTGATCATTTAGATTTGTAAATTTAATAAAAAGTTCATTCATATCACTAATTATTTCACTGAATTGATTATTTGATTCATTATTAATTTGTAGATCTTTTGTTTTATTAATTACCAAATTAATAAAGGTTTCATTAGAAACAAAAGAAAAATCAGGTTTTGTATTTTTCTTTGATGTTACATAAAAAAATGAGTTAAAGATAACTCTTCTACCATAGTATCTATCACCCTCCCATTTTATATCCCCTGAAAATAGAGGAGTTATATTATTTACAAAATCAGGGTGGCTTGAAAATATAACAACTTCACCATTTCCAAATTTTGAATTTATAAAACCTGGTTTACCAGCTAATATCTTTTCCGTATAACTATTATTAATTGGGTCTCCCAAAAAAGTTTTAAAACCATCAAATACTGTTAGAATTTCTGTATTTTTACCAGTCCATATAAAAATGGGACTTTTAAAAAAATCAGGAATTGTTCCGTTTATACTATAAAAGAGTTGATGCTCTGGTTTTACAATTTTATTAGTAACCTGAATTAATTCTTTAAACACCCTAAAATTTACAGTCATTAAACTATCACTAATTGATAATGAGGCGCCAGGAAAGATTCTTGGTAAACTAGGGTTATACGCAAGTCTAAGAGAGTTAAAAACACCAGGTATTATAAAACCTGATGATGCAGCATATGCACCATAACATGTACCAATAAAACCACCACCGTTGTATACAAATTTTCTAATTGCGTTTGTTTCTTTTACATTAAACAAGGTATTTGCTTGTTCAAAATAGGTTGTCAGGATTTGGAAGATAAGGCCAAATATATACATTATAATCATTGTTATTTAAATGTTGAAATGCTTCGTTATCTAATAAAAAATCGAAGTTATAAAATCCTCCGGAGTCAGCAATTTCAAGATAAGTTGGCCATCCATATCGAACTGATTTTCCGAAGTGTTGTACAATTTTTGGTTCAATAAGTTTATCGCATTCGATATCTATTTTTTCCATTAATATATAAGCATCGTTTTTGATTTGATCTATTGATATTTAATTCATGGGATTGATTATAATCATAAATTATTGAAATTATTAGAGCATCTTTGAATTTATCTCCTGAAAAAGGTATAAAAAATGCTCCTTTTGAAAATAATAATTCTTTATATATTTCAGAATTTATTGATTTACAGAGTACTTTAAAATCTTTTTTTACTTGAAATACATCAATATCAACTCTAAGTAAATCATTTATTAAATGTCTGACTTTACTAATTTCAAAAGTTTCAAATGTTGTATCTTTCCCTTGCGGGAGAGGTATAATAAATCCATATAAATCAGACTCATTGTTAGTTTTACCTTTAACATAATAAAAATTAAAAGTAGATGTTAATAATAAAAAGCAAGAAAAAAATGCTATAACTCTTATATTTATTTCAGAAATGAAATTCCCTCATTCTAAACAAATAACAGTTGTTAATTATATATTTTTCGATTACAAGAATTCCGAAAAGGTATCTAAATATGTTTTAATAAAAATCCTATGAAAAATAATTTTGATGGCAATAGAAGTTTTAATCATACATGAGGGAGGAACATATTATTAATTTAAACTTTTTTAAAACCGCTGAGGGGATATAAAAGAAAAGTAATTATTACTACCATTTTTATTGAAATGAAATCAACATAAAAAAGTGCAGGGGAAGGGATTTGAACCCCAAATTACCATGTAAAATCTATAGATAATTTCTCCTGTTGAACTTAAACTCGCTTAAAACCAACTTCATTAAGGATTTCCTTAAGAATTTTGGCTTTAATTTTAATATCATTTGGTTTGATTTTATCTGTTTTTATTCTTTGGGTTGCCTCATTCAATGATTCTTCTAAATTTACTATATCCATAAAGGCTGTTGCTTTACAGAAAAAACTTCTTGATTTGCCATCATCAAAATCCTCTATCATCATCTCAAGTAACTTGATTCGTTTTTTCTGTTGCTCTACAAATTTTTCAATCCCATGTGCTTTTACAAAATTCAAATTTGGCATAACTTTTTTGTATGATGGATAAGAAGAGGATTCTTTCACCTGTTGATATTCTTCATCTCTTTTGAATTTAGAACACGGGAACTCTGAACATTCCCCACAAACTTCGAGATTCTTTTTCTTGACGCAACAAGTTATAAAAGAACATGATGGGTGTTTATTAAAGAAATCAAGACCAGCACATCCCGGACATCTTGAGATTCCCTTAGTATAGTATCTTGGGCATAATCCACAATCAAGACCACAGACGCCAATTGTCGGATATTTTTTTAAAATCTGCGTTTGTGCCATGATTTTAGCTCTTTTACTAATCACGGTTTCAGAATCAGTCCATACAGTATGCCTAATATAAGCATTTCACCCAATCCAGCAACGAGTGTATACAGAATGTGTACGAATCGGCACTTTGAACATCATCCATTGCGCCCCTGTCTGCATCACAACACGGAAAAACCAAACCAGAAAAGCAAAACTTATTCCTTTCACTACGCCTAATACACCTGGTAAACTATTGTAGAGAATCAGGAATACACCCGCCATAATAAATCCATATGCAAGGTCAATGATGATTCCAGCTGGAATATTCATTGATGTTTTTGCGATTGGATTGTAAACATTGTAAAGTCTTCGGGCAAAAGAATTGGCATTAATCAAACCATCCATTACACCAAAGAGTATTCCACTGACAATACTTACAATAATATACGCAATCATTTCTTCCACCTCTTTTGTAGTAATATTGAATAAGGGTAAGATTTCACTAATATGAAAGTATTATTTCATATAAAAAAATTGCAGGGGAAGGGATTTGAACCCTCGGACTCCTGCGAGACAGGATGTCTCATCACACGAACCTTTCTTGTGTTTTGATCTTAAGTCCTGCGCCGTTGGCCATGCTTGGCTACCCCTGCAGACAATTGGTGAAATAAAGAAGTGCGGACGCCGGGATTCGAACCCGGGCAAGAGGCTTGGAGGGCCTCAATCATAACCACTAGATCACATCCGCATTCTATGGTCTGATGTAAACATTTGTTTGTCTGGCTTGTGGTAGACATAAATTCACTATTCATAATCTTTTTTATCGAACCTCTCTCTGTTGGATTTTATAAGTGAAAAAAAAAAGATAAGTGGGTATAAAGGAGAAGATTTAAATCGTAAAATAGGATACCATGTGCAATAGGAGGTGTTTTATGGTATATAAGTATGAAGGATGGACGTTATACACCCGCAGCGTCAACTTGAAAGGTGGACGCCAACAAACGATCTATTTCTTCAGTAAACGATCACCAAAAAGTGGAACTCCCTGCGATTTACCAAATGGGTACGCTGTTGGTGTCAACAAGAGAACCAGTCTACCATACTTGAAAAAGAAGTAAAGTCCTTGGTTCTTCTTTTTTTCTTTTTTTTAGTAAAAGAAAGGTTTATAAGTACGAGCCGTCTTCAATAACGTGTGAGGACGTATGAAGGACGAGATAACTGACCCTGAAGAAGTCAGCTGCATGGCTCTTACGACCAAAAAAGTAATAACATCAAATGAAGAGCTTATGTTGTTCATGCATCGATTTAATCTTGACTGGGACACGGTCGAGACCATGCCTGCATTTGAAGAACACTGCAAGGTGTTATTCCGCCGAGAAGAAACAGACAAATAATGCTGTGGTTATCGGTTATTTTATATTTCTATCTTTTGACGAAATACATATAAAACATAGGTTGATTTTGGGGCTGAGTGGTTTTCATGGTAAACTTTGACCAGTTGTACTCAGATAGAGCAGGAAAGATGCGGAAATCAGAAATCCGTGAATTACTCAAAGTAACGCAGGATCCAGAGATCATCTCCTTTGCTGGTGGGTTGCCGAGCCCTCAATCGTTTCCGATTCAAGATCTAAAAGGAATCGTTCAAACCGTGTTAGACCATTATGGGAAAGTCGCGCTTCAGTATGGGACGACGCAAGGGATCAATGAACTTCGAGAAGTGATTTCTGAACGATCCATCAGAGAAGGCATGAAAGGTGGTGTCACCCCGGAAAACATCATGATTACCAGCGGATCCCAACAAGCCTTAGACGCGGTCGGAAAGATTTTTCTGAACCCTGGGGACATCGCAATGGTAGGTCTTCCATCGTACCTTGGTGGGATTAACGCGTTTCGCAGTTACGAGGCAAACCTTGTTGGAATCCCTTTAGATAAAGAGGGAATGCGCGTAGACCTCCTTGAAGAGAAAATAAAAGAGCTCCTCAAGCAAGAAATGTCGGTGAAGTTCATCTACACGATCCCCACGTTTCAGAACCCAGCAGGCACGGTTATGCCGGAATCACGACGGAAGAAACTAGTGGAAATAGCCCATGAGTATAATTTGGTCATAATCGAAGACGATCCCTATGGGAAGCTCCGGTACGATATCCCCGCTATCAAACCAATCAAGTCATTTGATGATGAAGGTCGAGTCATCTATATGTCAACATTTTCGAAGATTCTCGCACCCGGTTTCCGTCTTGCCTGGGTTATCGCTGCGGAAGATATCATGCGGAAACTTGCGTTATGCAAACAAGCACAGGATCTTTGCACAGCCCCGTTTTCTCAATATGTTGCCTATGAGTTCATGAAAAGTGGTTCGCTTGATTTACATATCATGAAGATCTGTGAGATGTACAAGCCGAAACGCGACATCATGATGGATTCCATGAAGAAATATTTCCCAAAAGGATACATCTGCAATAAACCGAAAGGCGGGATGTTCGCCTGGGTCACTCTCCCGGAACAAATCGACACAGAAGCGATGTTCCTTGATGCATTCAAAGAAAAAGTCGCGTATGTTCATGGCAAGGCATTCTGTGTGGACGGTGGCGGTGGCAGTTCCATGCGACTGAATTTTTCCTACTCCACAAACGAGCAACTGGAGACGGGTATGAAGCGGCTTGGTACGGTGATTGAACGAAAAATGAAGGTGTTATGCCGTTAGGCAAAACAATCCTCATCACCAGTATCCTCTTGATAAGTTCCTTTTCAGGTTGTACCTTGCTTCGGCAGACGAAGTTTACGCTCCTTTCTCTTACGGTTGATGACGATAATGGATTCCCTCGGATGTATGTACAATTCAACACCTCTGATACATCTACACTCATGCTCACCGGTCCTCAAAAAAACATACTGTTCTCTGATACGTATTACTCTGGAATTCATAATGAAAGCATCTACCTTACGGGATATCGAACGACGGTTGTTGCTGGGACCTACACGTTAAAGGCTGTTGATTCATCGAAAAACACGATTTATGAGAAACGAACTACAGTTTAACGGTCATAATCTTTCTCTTCTTTCTGTTTCTGAAGACTGGTGGGAGGGGAATACCGGTTCTTCAATTGTAACGTTTCATCTCGGTGTAAAGAATTCTGGTGATCTCCCAGTATACCCATTCAATATCACTGTTTCTCAAGGAAAGAATTCAGTTGGTGCGTATCTTATACCAACCGTGGTTCTTCCAGCTCATACCACACAAATAACGTGTTTTATGCTCCCTACCAACATGCCTTCTGGAGAAAATCAACTGAATATTTCTCTGTTTGATAACACCGGAGCAGTTCTTGTACAAAAAACGCTTACCGTGACTCAAAAAAATCCTATTGATTCATGGATATATCAATGGCATTACCTTGGTTCTCAAACGCTGAAAATCCCTGAGGTAGATTGGTTCTACGATTATTATAAAAGTTTGGAACGATTTGATATCATCGATTACGCAGCATATGTGTTTGATCGATATGATGACCGCTATATCGAGTTTCTAGCTAATCAACTCCTGTCTCTCAAAAACCTGAAAACCGATGTGGAGAAAATCAATTTTATCGCCTCATTTGTACAAGGCATTGAATATAAAAAAGATGACCTGGAGAATGAGACATATGAATACCCACGGTATCCCCTGGAGACGTTAAAGGAAAAACGTGGAGATTGTGAGGATAAAGCTATTCTGACCGCGGCATTGCTTGAAAGCCTTGGATACAATGTGTCACTGATCCGACTCCCCCAACATATGGCAGTTGGTGTTCATCTGAATGAAACGATCTCTGTGTATTCGTATTACATCGACCAATATTATTTCTTAGAAACCACAACTCTTTCTATGCCGCTTGGAAAGATTCCTCCTGAATATCAAGGTCTTTCGAACGTAACCGTGTACCCGATTTCTTCACGGCCGCTCCTGATTCATAGTTGGAAAAACGCGACGCGATTTACAATGAGCACCGGGGCTGATTATGTGAGCGTAACAATGATTATTGAAAATCTTGGGACGGCAGCGACATCCGATATTGAGGTTCGAGGGGCGTTCTACGATAACACAAGTCGAGTCTACAATCAAGAGATTATGAGTGTTCCCTCGATTGCTGCAGGTGAGAAGCGCGTAGTGGAACTTTCTGTCGATGTGCCTTCGTTGGTCTCTGACAACCCTAAAAACCCAGTTGTATCTGAATGGAATGATGGTGAATCAACGTGAATCCACATCACGATTCCCATAAATAGCATCCTGCTATCTCTGTAGCAACAAGGTAATGCGAGGCGAGGAAGACAAAGTTTATAACCGTTGGTGAATACTTGCTGCTTTGCTGGGCGTAGGTGGACGGTTGACGGTGACCTTTTGGTTGCTGAGGAAAGTCCTCTCTCACTCTGAATCAGGATCCTGTGCAAGCAGGTAAGGCGAGAGTCTTAGCAGAGGAACAGAAACGACACAGCCCTTGGATTATGCGATGATTCACTCGGTGATGAGGTCTCCTTGGGATTTGGTGAAACGGCCAATCTGCTCCTGGAGCAAGCCCAAACATCGGGATCAGTTATTCAGACTGCTCGTAGGTAGGGCGCATTAGACGAATACCGTTAAAACAGAAAGAGGCTTACGGCCTACACCCAGCATTATTTTTCAAGAACAAAATAAATTTAGTTAAGAAAAAATAGAGAGTTTTTTTCGTGAAAGTATTCATCTAATTGGTAGTGTAACCTCAATATAACGCTCCTTATTATTCGGACAATTACAGGAAAACCAGAGATTTCCGTTGTTGCTCGTATGCTTCACACCAGAACCGTCATCAGCTGCAAGATCTACTTGGTTATACATAGAGTCAGTGCTGAATGGAAACATCTGAAAGGTTGTATAATTCCGTGGAATCAGCTTATTAAAAATAAAATAAAAAATATCACCAGTAAAACCTTTCATCAAAAAACGAGCCATTAACTCAGTAATACGTGGGAACTTCTGAAAAACCGCTGAATTCCAAATGATACTATTCACTGCTGAATTTCTTGAAATCGTCTTGGTAAGACTCAAGTTAAAAACACCATCAGTAAAACCATTCACCCGAAATCGAGCATTGATACCCATCAACAATGGTTCACGATAAATAAGATTTACCATGCCATAATCGATTTCCATCAATAAACGCAGTGAAATTCATAACTCCATCAACATCGCAAAGAGCCTGCGGATTAACAGAGAAGTTAACCATTTCATTTTCAGCAAGAGTTCCTGAAGCATTATACCATTTACCACTCAGAAACAAATGGATATTATCAGTCGTATCACTATTGCGTTCTCGTTTCACGCTAAACAACGATACATCATAATCAGTTGGATCAAAGAAATCCAATGTTCCCTGCAAAAACCATGCATTCTCGTTGCTAGGAACCGTATATATGCCATAAATTGTTTCATAACTAGATCCAAACGTATGAGAAAACACTTGACTTTCACTACCAGAAAGTTCGCTATACTGTGACTTAGTACCCCAGTCACTACAACTTACGCTCATGTTAAATCTCCCACTGCCAGATAAGCACCGAGCGGTCATAGTAAAATTGTATGTTTGGCCAGGAACAGCGGCGCAAATGGTTCCCATTGGAAAACTTCGATACGGTTGTCCACTCCGCCCGTCTTCCTGTGAGCCCTGAAGAGGATATTTCTCTGGGAAGGTAATGTTAGTAGGCCCATGGACCTCCATACCAGGATTAGTCCACACGACATTTCCTGAGCGGTCATTACCGAATCCAAGGATAATTTCTTTTACCTTATCCTTGCTGCTAGGTGATTCCATTCGTGCATCATAGAAAAGTTCCATTGGTACAGTTCCGATAAGCTGCAGGGTAATGTCCGGTGATAACAGTTTCATATCTGTTAATTGCGTTTCGTTATCCTGAAGGAACATAGGAAAAGAATACCAATCCTCAAAATTCGGATCATAGGTAGTAGGTACATTCCATGAATGAATATATTCTGGGACCCAATGGCCACCAGCGCCATTATTCTCCCAAGTAGCAGTAGTAATACCTGTAGAGGTAATGTTGTAAATGACTATTCTGTCTTCCTCATGATTATTACTCCATTCCATTTGTGGGTACGGAGCAGAAAACGCCATTTCATGTCCAAATTGCTCGAATAGGGTATGTTTTTCCAGTGCTCTGATTATTAACATACCAATCAAGATAATGGTTATGACCATGTATCCACATTTTAATCTGCGGGTTATTTTTGAATAGGTTAGCCCACCAGTCCATATCCTGCTTCCCACGATATGGTTCAGAACTATCTTCCTTTGTGGTATCTTCAATGGCTTGATGACAGAAGATAATGGTGGTTGTGATTGGATACAAACTTGTCATATATTCAATCCATTCATATTCAACTGGGTGAGTCCATTGAACGTATCCTAACTCTGGAACAATGAGGAAAAGGATTCCATCACGCATCATTGCATATACAGGGTTGTTCATGCTGAGTTCGTCGATCAATGATTTGGTAAGATTATGCGGATCATCACTGTTCATTTCATAATCATTTACATCATGGTTCCCTATTACACAATGGAATGGTAGATTGATATGAGATAGAAGATATGCTTTCAAATTATTCTTGTATTGGTTCACATACCAGGGTAAACCTATGCCATTCACTTGCCCGGTATTGTGGTTAACTATGTCTCCAAGATGTACGGCAAAATCAAGAAGCTTAGTACCGTCAACCAAATCCTCCCCGAGTTGGTCGAGATAACCAGCCATGCCGTACAGAGGATATTGATATTTAGCACCAATATGGGTATCAGTAAACGCTGCAAAACTCAATTGTGATTTCTGCGATACGATACTTTCATTTCTATCAAACTTAATTACACTTTTGTTGAGAGGCTCTCGTAACAGTCTATTATCCATTTCAACTATGCTGCCTGTTTTATCCGCATTTATATTCGTAGGTACCATTGCAAAAACAGTAGAGGCGATTATCGCCGTACAAAATATAATACCTGGTATTTTATTTTTCATATAATCAAGACTGTTAGTATATAATTAAATACTTAGTATTTATAAATATATATACTTTTTTTATTAAAATCATACAACCCATAATTATGTATTAATTTTCTTTTTGTTTCTTCTGTCTTCCAATTGCTTAATAAATTGTCTTTTTTTGATTTTACATAGATTCTTTCAACCTACACCCAGAAACTCAGTGCAAAACAATATAAAGGCCAGAGACCCATATCTATATATAAAAGGAATGGAGATAAGAGTTTCACAATTTCGTTGACCCGAACGTTTGAGATTTTTTATTTTTGTTCTTTTGTAACTAGTCTTACCAATAAAGGCTGAAACGGTAAAAATCTATAAAAGGAACTATTGAATGGTACAATTCTGGAAAAAGAGATATGGGGGTTGAATTGATTTGACGAAAAAAAATAAGCAACAAGTAGAAGAAATTCTCAGTTGTCCTGAATGTGGCAGCGGACATCTGAGTAAGGATTATTCTCGAGCAGAATTAGTCTGTTCTGGTTGTGGACTCGTTGTTGATGAAGATATCATTGACCATGGCCCAGAATGGCGTGCATTTGATAACGAACAACGGGAGAAACGATCTCGAACAGGATCCCCCATGACATACACCATTCATGATAAAGGACTCAGTACGACTATAGGATGGACAAACAGAGATGCGTACGGAAAATCCATTCCAACAAAAAATCGGGCACAATTATATCGACTACGAAAATGGCAGCGACGCGTTCGCATCAGCGATGCAACCGAACGGAATCTAGCACTTGCTCTTTCAGGAATCGACAGACTCGCGTCAGGCATGGGTCTTCCAAGAACCGTACGAGAAACCGCAGCCGTGATCTATCGAAAAGCAGCATTAAAGAATTTAGTACGAGGGCGAAGCATCCAAGGGGTGACTGCCGCCTCGTTGTATGCAGCATGTCGACAATGCCATGTACCACGGACATTGGACGAAATAAGTACGATCGCACAGATGCCTCGAAAAGAGATTGGCAGAAACTATCGATATGTCTCCCGTGAACTCGAATTAAAATTAATGCCGACCGCACCGAAAGATTATATCTCACGATTCTGTAGTGAGTTAAAACTCAGCAACAACGTTCAAGCAAAAACATTGGAAATACTAGGACATGCAGCAAATCAGGAGCTCACAAGCGGACGGGGTCCAACAGGACTTGCTGCCGCTTCCTTATACATCTCGTCAGTTCTTTGTGGTGAACGCAGGACACAACGTGAGGTTGCGGAGATCGCAGGGGTCACTGAAGTGACGATTCGAAATCGATACAAAGAACTCGCACAAAAACTGGATATTCGTATCGTGATGTAAATTTTTTATTCCAAGTAATGTAACAGAAACCTACGACCTTCCCCGTAAAAAACTATATAAAGGTGGGAAGGCTATATCGCATCAAAAGGAATAGAAATAAGAGTTTCACAATTTCGTAAATTCGAATGTTCGAAATCTTTTTGTTTTTGTTCTTTTGTAAAAATCTAGATATAATCTAAGGAAAACGTGAATAATATGAAAGGAAATGTAAAATGGTATAATGCAAGAAAGGGATACGGATTCATCCAGTGTGACGATGGTAAAGAAGTCTTCGTTCATCGGACCGCTCTCCCAATGGAAACATCTCTCAATGAGGGAGATGCAGTAGAATTTGAAGTTGAAACATCAGATCGAGGACCACAAGCAAAAAACGTAAAGAAGGCATAAGATTCTCAAAAGAAACAACGGATCTGAAAACACTTTTTTTCAAAAAAATTTGAAACAAAGAGTAAACGATTAGTTATAAAAAGAGACTCAAAACAATAACATGATTTAGTAGAAAGGTGAAAATAATGAAATGTGAACAACTTATCATACAAACAAAACTCCTGACAAAACTGCAAGAACAAGAATTCAAGGAACTGACGCTTATTCAGGAAAAATGCATACCGGAAATCGTCTTGGGAAAAGATGTCGTTGGCCAAGCAGAGACAGGTTCAGGAAAAACGCTCGCGTTCTGTCTTCCTATCCTCAACAAAATTATTCCTAGACGGGGACTGCAGGCGCTTGTTCTTACTCCTACAAGAGAACTGTGTGTGCAGGTCACTGATGTCTTCAAGGATTTTGGAAAAACCCTGGGGATACGGACCACGAGCGTGTACGGTGGTGTTAGCATTGGACCACAGATACACGACATCCGTACATCTGAGATCGTTATCGGAACCCCTGGCAGGATGCTTGATCATCTCCGTAGGAGAACCATTGATTTAAGCAATATTAAAATCCTTGTGCTGGATGAAACCGATAAAATGTTTGAGATGGGGTTTGTCGATGATGTCGAAGAAATCATTCGCCAGATACCTCAGCAACGACAATTACTGATGTTCAGCGCCACGATATCAGAGGATGTTCATCGTCTCGCGAGAAAACATCTGAAAAATCCAGTGATCGTAAAGACCCAGTCGTATGTCGATCACAGTAAATTGAAACAGATCTATTATGATATTTATCAGCAGAACCAGAAATTCTCTCTCCTCGTTCATTTACTGAACAGCAATACCGATGGGTTATCCATTGTGTTCTGTGGGACACGCAGAGAATCCGATGCCGTCTCAAAGAACCTTGCACGTCAAGGAATCCGCGCCTCCGCAATCCACGGGGGAATGAGACAACAAAAACGGGCGAGCTCACTGGACGCGTTGAAAACACAAAAAACCAAGGTACTGGTAGCAACAGATGTAGCTGCCCGGGGTCTTGATATCAAAAACGTCACTCACATCTACAACTACGACGTACCGAAGACACCGACCGAATATGTTCATCGGATAGGCAGAACTGCACGTGCCGGAGCAAATGGCGCAGCAATCACCCTTCTTACCGAGCGCGACCATGACAATTTCAGGCGGGTGCAAAGCAACGATGATCTTAGGATAGAGCGAGCAGATATCCCTGATTTTCGAAAGATTCCGTTTATGCGACGGTTTGAGCCACGGGACCATCAGCAGTTTCGAGGACCATCGCGTCATTCGTTTGGACGATAACACAAAAACGCTACATAAGCAACGGGAGAAGTACGAGTTCAAAAAACCGATTACTCCCGTGCAACATCCATGATCCTATGATATTTTGTGATCTCCGTGCTATTTCAAGGGTAACAAAACCTTGAATGATCGTCCCGACAATAAAAAGATTTGTAAGGTTTTGTGGATGGATTAATATAAAACTCGCTAGCGAAGTCACATACGCTATTTTCATATTGGTTTTCTGCAGTAAAAAAATAAAAAGAATGCCTCGGAAAAAAAACTCTTCAGTAAATGCTTCAAAGAAGCTGATAGTACCAGCTCCAATGTTAGAATTCCAAGTCACACCAATGAAAAACTGAATACAGCCTGTCACAACCAACATAATCGGTAAAAAAAGAAGAAACCAAAAGAAGCTTTTTTTTAACCCCTGTTTTGTCACTCCATATAATGCACCATGAAGCGGTGAGGTATCACGCTTTATCACCAAGAAGAGAGTAAGCGGGAGAAGTACAAAGAGGAGCACTTTCACTGCAGGATAGGTGTACGTTAAAGCAAGATTGCTCGTGAGTAACGGCCAATACAACACCACGATCAACACCATGGCAAGGGTGATGATTCCGATCTCAATAAGAGCCTCCCTCTTATATTTTACATAATAGATAAGGGGGATAATCATTGGGATTAGCATTGGCCACAGGAATAAATCAAACTCCATGATGACTCACCCTTAATGGATTGTACCATTTTCTATTTTGATACACTAAAGTACATCACATGATAAAAAACCTTTTAAGAACCTGCATCTTGTCGGTGTTCACAGATATGAGAATCGCCATAGTACTGAAAGACCGATGTAAATCAAAGCGATGCGCACAGGAATGTATAAAATTCTGTCCCAGAGTACGCGCTGGCGATGAAACCGTTGTTATGGGAGATGAAGGAAAACCAGTCATCTCCGAAGAACTTTGTGTTGGTTGTGGCATCTGCATCAATAAATGCCCGTTCGAGGCAATCAAAATCATCGGACTCGCAGAAGAGCTCAAAGGAGAGCTTGTACATCAATTCGGGAAAAACGGGTTCCGGCTTTATCGACTCCCCATCCCTAAAAAAGGCAGCTGTGCCGGTATCCTTGGGCAGAACGGGATAGGAAAAACAACAGCAATCAAAATCCTTGCAGGGCAAACCATCCCGAACCTTGGGGAATATAGGAAAAAGAAGCCGTCGTGGGATCCAGTACTGGAATACTACGCAGGCACTGAACTTCATGAACATTTCAAAGCACTCTCAGAAAAGAACATGACCTGTGTGCTGAAGCCACAATACGTCGACCAACTCCCAAAGATAGTCAAAGGGAAAATTGGGGATGTACTCAAGAGTGCGGATACCACAAACAAATTTGACGCTATTGTCACGAAACTTGGAATTAGCAATCTGCTGGATAAAGAGATTGAAAAAGGAACGATCTCTGGAGGGGAACTCCAACTTGTTTCGATCGCTGCTGCTCTCATAAAAGATGTTGATTTGTATTTTTTTGATGAACCAACCTCGTATCTTGATATCTACCAACGATTGAAAGTCGCCCGTATCATCCGCGAACTCTCCAAGGAAAAAAAAGTCATCGTGGTTGAACACGATCTTGCGGTCTTGGATTTCCTCTGTGAAAACGTTCATATTATGTACGGGACGGAAGGGGCTTATGGTGTTGTAACCTTCCCCCGTGCTGTGAGGCATTCCATTAACACCTACCTCTCCGGTTATCTAAAAGAAGAGAACATTCGCTTTGGGGAGAAAATCGAGTTTTTTGCCAATCCACCAAAGCAACAGCAAGGGTTACGAATCCTTGTCTCTTATAATGATCTTATGAAAGAGTTCGAAGATTTCACACTTGAGATAGAAAGAGGTATTATCCGTTCAGGCGAAATTGTGGGAATCGTTGGTCCGAATGCGATTGGAAAAACAACGTTTGTAAAGATGCTTGCTGGGGTGGTCCCCCCCACAAAAGGAATAATAGAGTACGATTTGAAAATCAGTTATAAACCACAGTATATCACTCCTGATTTTGACGGAACCGTGCAAGAATATTTTATGACATATGCACCACAGCTCTTTACCTCATCGTTCTACCAAACAGAGGTACACGATGCACTTCATTTGAAATACCTTCAGGACCATACGCTGGACACGCTCTCCGGTGGGGAACTCCAGCGGGTCGCGATCGCGGCCTCTATCGTTAAAGAAGCGGATATCTTCCTCATCGATGAACCATCTGCGTACCTTGATAGCCAACAGCGGATGATTGTCTCACGGATGTTACGTCGGGTCATTGAGAAATCAGGGAAATCCGCAATGGTGGTCGACCATGACGTGTATTTCATCGATATGGTGAGTGATGCTTTGATAGTGTTTGATGGTATACCAGGGAAACACGGACGTGCACAGGGACCGTATAGTTTGCATGAGGGGATGAATCGGTTTTTAAAAAACGTTGACATCACCTTCCGGCGGGATGAGGAGACCAAACGGCCTCGTGTCAATAAACCTGATTCGTACATGGACCGGCAGCAAAAACAGAACGGTGAATATTACTATAAGCTCTAAAAAACATAATAAACATTCGTGTGTTTTATTTTTGTAATGACGACAGTCTTTACCTGGGGACTTCTCATCTTTCTTTCGTTTCTTCCACCCCTGTTGTATACACTTTGGATAAGAAACACGGAACGATGCCATCGTGAACAATGGACACCAATTTTTCTGTGTTTTCTCTGGGGCGCAACAATCGCAGTCGTCGCATCTTTTATCTTAGAAATCATTTTGGAATTACCGTTTACGTATTCATTGTCTCATGCTGAAATGGCTCCGTTTCTTGCAACGGTTGTCATCGCACCGGTTATTGAAGAGTTCACCAAACCACTCGCTTTACACCTTAAATCCGTAAGAAATAATCTCGATGAATTAGAAGACGGTTTGATCTACGGAGCCGTTGCAGGATTGGGTTTTTCCGCGACAGAAAATCTTCTGTATGGATATAGTTTTTTATCTGAAGGAATTGTTGTATTTTTTGTTTTAATGGCAGTACGAAGTTTTGGTGGTTGTTTACTTCACGCCTCTGCAACCGCATTGACGGGATATGGATATGGAAAAACAGTGATGAAAAATTCGTCCTTACTTGGAGTTTTACCGTATTTTATCCTCGCGATTTTTCTTCATGGGTTCTATAATTTTCTTCTCTCGTATGAATTCGTTGGTATGATATCAGGTTTTTTCCTTGCATTTCTTTTTGTCATCATCGCGATCGTAATGATCCGAAATAGAATAAGAACCCTCGATAAAAAAACCTGTTAAAAAAAAGAAAAAGAGGTGCTTTTTTCTCCTATTATTTCGGTGGTACCTCAAAGCTCCATCGAACTGAATCGCCATTAGAGATTAGACATTTGTCAGCACCAACGTTTGGGAGTTGGTCATTCACGTAGTATTGCCAGTATCTTCCATCGGTTCCGCCAGCTGCATTATTGATGGAATTGATTAACGTGGAATCAAACTGTGCGTAGTAGGTTGAGGTAACAGCAAATCCATTTTTCACTGAACATTTCTCTAATAAGCTACATGGTGTGTCACCCTTGGATGCAACAAGATTATCACTAATGGTCCATCCATCTCCGACGATGATGATTCGTACGCTGGTTTGATCTGATTTCTCGAGCCATATCTCACTTTTCTCAGGAACATTCATTGCAGTCCCCGTAAATGAGAGTGCCACAAGACCAAGGACCAGAAGCACAACAGGAACCTTATGGATAGTTTTCAATTTGAATGGTTGCAGGTGCATGCTGTCTTTTTTCTTCGCAACATACATCAATACAGGCAACCCGATTGCAAGAAATGTGACAACTCCAGAGATCATATGGTAGACCATGAATGGCAATCCTGCGGAAAACACCATGGCAAGCGAAGATACATCATGGGGGTACATCAGGTACCACCAGCCCATATTTGTCCAAATGTCATAGAGCAATACAAATCCAACACCAAGTCCGGCAGCAAGACCAACGGTCTTGAGACGTAGCTGTCCTAATCCACTCCAGAGTCGATCTTTGTTGAAGAGATTGATAAGTGCAATGATGGCAAACCCGGAGTACGTAAATAATACGATTCTGTTCATTTGATTTCCGACAAAAATCGGGTTTCCAATCAGCAAATCACTTCCGATCATGCTTGCAAGGGGGACAACTAACGCCAGGGGTGATCGCAGTACCATCACTGCCAGAAACGTCACGACCATAATGACTTCAAAGTTAGGAAACGGCTGTACTCCCATTCCAAAAAGGACATACCGTCCGATTGTTCCAAAAAGTATAAGTCCTATCATGACTATCAATTGCTGTAGATTCGTCTGATTTTTTATGTTCATAATTCTGTTCTCCCTTTTTGTATGGAATACAATACTACGTATAAGATTTTTGTTTTATTACAGAACATCGCCTTTTACCGCTCGACAGGTAGCGATCAGCTTTTCTTTTATTTTCTCATTACATTCCACATCAACGGTAATAACGTCACTATAGGTGATTTTCATAACCTGGGTCTTTTCATACAGTTGAGAGATAAACCCTTGCGATTTTTCCTCAAGAGGCAGTTGAAACGTTATCTTCACCATATGGGGTAACGAATCGTAAATCGTCTGAAGCAACACCTCGATATGTTTCTTTTCTTTCACAGATATATCAACAAAGACATGGTCATCAATGATGCCGGTTTGATCCAGATGCTCTCGGAGCATATCAAGGGATTCATTATCGATCAGATCAATTTTATTTAACGCGATGATGATCGGTGCACCGACACCGATATTTCGTAATTCATTCAACGAAACACGGAGTTTTTTTTCAACGATTTCCTTTGCTTCACTGCCGTCCACCACCAAGACGACGACATCAGCAAGTTCAATTTCCTCAAGTGTTGAGTGGAATGCATCGATGATGCAAGAGGGAAGGTTCTCGATAAACCCGACGGTGTCGGTGAGGAGGATTGGGATTTTTTTCTCTTTGTTTTTCGCCGTGATGCTTCGAGTTGTTGTCGACAAGGTGGAAAATAGTTGTTCTTCAACTTTCACTTTTTCTCCGGAAAGCAGGTTCATCAGGCTGCTTTTCCCTGCGTTGGTGTACCCGGCAAGGGAGACAGAGTAGAATCCGCTTTTGGATCTGGTTTGTCTCTGTAGCTCTCGGTTCTCTCTGATTTTTTGGAGGTCTTCTCCAATTTTTTTTGTTTGTCGTTTAATCATCTCATAATAGTCATCAACCTGGTACTCTCCTCCTGCCATAAGTCCAGGGTGTTCTCCTGCTTTTGACCGGTGAATCAGTTCTCTGACGTAGGGTCGTTCGTATTGCAATTGCGCGAGTTTTACCTGGAGGAGAGCTTCCGGTCGTTCCGCATGTTCTTCGAAGATAGCAAGAATGAGCCGGATGCGGTCATAGACTTTGTTCTCAAGCTTTTTTTCCAGGGCGAACCATTGAGATGGTTTGAGTTCCCCATTGACAATTACGAGATCGACTGATTCTTCAATATCATCAAAGTACGCTTTAATTTCGTCTACTTTTCCGCAACCAATATAAAAATTCACATCCGGGTTTTCTCTATGTTGAATAAACTCTTTCAGGACAGCATAGCCTAGAGTATCTGCCAACTGAACAATCTCTGAAGTTGAATCGTCAAGCGAAATGAGAATCGCATTCTTCTTTTTCGTGTTCATTTTTTCTGAAAAGAATAACGTTCCTTTCTACTTTAATTTTTGGCAATAAAAAAGAGATATATTGGTGGAGATTGTTTTTTGGAAAAAACGATGTGAGATGCAAATAGAACAGTTAAAATGGCACAAAGTTTAAATACATGCTATGCTATTGCATAGCATTGATAGTACTATGGAAATTGTAGCTTGCCCTCTCTGCGGTAGTAAAAATACTCATTCTTTGATCGTAGGAAATTCAGCTCTACCATATTTTACAAGCGGATATGCTTGTAAAGATTGCGTTTTCAAAGGTATCCCCCTCATATTTGCCTCAGAAAAGATATACCAAAAGTTCTTGGATTTACAAAAAAAAATATGAAATGAGGTCTGTGCCCTTATTTCCTTTCAGAAAAGGAGGAAAGGTATCACTCTTCATATAGTATCCCCTTGATGCTTTTCCCTTTCCTCCTTTCCTTTTTTTTCAACGATTTGCAAAAACATAGGTAAATTTGACGTACTATAAAAAATGTTAAAATGTCTCCTTATTTTTTCTTATTAAAACCGTTCCGAAACCATCTTAATGTAATATGGAAGCGTTGAATCGCAGTGATGTTTCCAACAACTGCAAAATAAATCAGCACCCATTCGATAATGGTGGTGTTCCAGGGTAATTGAAGCGAAGAGCGAAGTGCAATATGTTGAATAATAGGGAATACAATGAGCAATGCGAGTCGATCTGCTCGTCCTAACAACCCCGAGTAATCACGTTTATAACCGATTGCTTGTGCTTGTGTCCCCATATAACTGGTCAGCAACACGCCGACGATTGCAAGCAATCCAATAGGAGGTCGACACCAAGAACTCAGTGCAAGTGCACCAACCATGAATACGTCCGCGTACCGATCAAGAGCGTGATCAAGGAAATCTCCCCGTGCCGATGCCTTGTTTGTTAATTTTGCAACCTTTCCGTCGATTGCATCAAACAAGACCGTTGAGTAAGACAAACAGAGCAGCAAAAAATAAAAAGAAGTTCTGTAACTCACTTGATGGATTTGAGAAATAAAAAAAACCTCCCGCGATCAGAGAGAAAAGAAGTGCAAACCAAGTGAGGATATCAGGGTTAATATGCGTGAAGTGCTTTGCTATCATGGTCAGGAACGGATCTACTTTCCCTCGTGTTCTATCCAATACCATATCTGCTCCTATGCTGGAAAACCTTTGAGGATTTCCTCTGACCAATCAATCTGTCCTATACTATATGTTTTTGTCGGTTGAAAGTTCTTCTTCGCAATCTTCAAGATTGATGCGGCAACCTCTTCGATGGTTTTTTTGGTTGTATCAATCTCAAAAATATTTTTCTTGAGGTGTAGTTCTACTGCTTCGCAGAGAATCACATCTATGATTTCGGCGTCTATATTTTCCTGTATTTTTTGATTATTCCATTTTTTTTTCATTAACCTTTTATTAAGTTCTTTGGGATGGCAACGGAGAATAATCACTTTTTCCATTGTTTTGAGAAGATGCGCAACATGTCCTTCGAAAAAAACAAGATCGTTTGTAGTGAAGTTTTTCTTGATGTATTTATGTAATTTGTCCATGTCAATGAGCTGTGAGTTTCTTTTCTTGTCAATGCCGTTAATGCATCTGTTCTGTTTGGCAAGCTCGTGCAATCGAACAACAGTGTATCCTTTCTTCTGGAGCAGTGTTGCAACCGCGCTTTTTCCGGTTCCTGGAGTGCCGGTGAGAGCGACCCGCATGTTAGATCAACTTATGGTAATCATATCCACGGAATCCTTCTTTGAAACAGTAACAAAGCTCTTGGAAGTCTTTCCGGAATTCTTTCACATCACCCTTAATCTTCTTTGGGTTTTCTTGTTTAAGTATCGTTCTGGTAAAAAACTCAGCAACTGCCTCCATCTCTTTCTCTTTCATTCCTATCCTCGTGAGTTCCGGAGTTCCCAATCGAAGTCCGGATGGATTCTGCGGATCGGTATCGCCGGGAATCGTATTCATGTTCGTGACAATTCCTGCCTCTTCTAGTTTCTTCGATGCTTCTTTTCCTTTCCCGGGACCAATCGATACCAACACCTGATGGGATTTGGTAAAACCAAGTTTTTCACCAAACACATTAAATCCGCGTTCGTGGAGTGCTTGCGCTAAACACTGTGCATTTTTTATGGTCTGTTTTGCGTAGGCTTCACCGAACTCTAGATGCTCAGCGTAGGCAATCGCTTTAGCTGCCACGTGGTGAAGATGATAAGATGACGTAATTCCTGGGAACACGCCGAAACTAAGTTTTCGTAAAAATGATTTATCCGGCTCTGTATCACCTTTGTGGTCAGAGACGATCATGCCACCCTGTGGTCCAGGGAGAGTCTTATGGGTGCTTCCGCTCATTACATCTGCACCTTCACGTAGAGGATCCTGGAATTGTTTTCCTGCAATGAGCCCCAACACGTGGGCTCCATCATAAACAAGATACGCACCGACTTCATGGGCTGCCTCAGCTAGTTCTTTGATTGGGCTTGGGAACAAAAATACGGATTGGCCATTCAATGCAAGGGTTGGTTTTATTTGTTTGATGAGTTTGACTGCACCATCAACATCGATATTCATTATATCATCATTAAATGGATAGGAAACCAAATTAATGCCACGCACACCAGCCGCACCCCATTTCCCAAAGGAGATATGAGCTCCATTGGCAAGATCGAGAACGACTGCAGTTTCTCCTGGTTTGATGAGGGCTTTTAGAATCGCTAAATTTGCAGTTGTACCTGCTGTTGGTCGGACGTCGGCATACGAGCATCTGAAGAGTTTCTTTGCAAGTTCCATTGCTTTTTCTTCGACAAGGTCAAAGAACTTACATCCTTCGTAATACCGGTTTCCCGGGGTGCCTTCTGCGTACCGTCCATGAAAATCAGTAATCAGCATTTCTCGACATAACGGTGAGAGGACATTTTCACTGGCGATCATCGGCAGAGAGTTGGCGAAAAACTCGTTGTTATTCATCGCTTGTTTTCTTATATATTCAACCTCATCATACCATTTCATAAAATCCACCAAAGCTGTATCTTTGACTTCAATAAAAAGGTAATGGAAAACGTCCTCCTAGAGAAACCAGGAATTATTTTTTCTTTTCATCACGCATTTTAAATAAAGACGGCAGATGAATCGTATAGGTTCCATCTTTTTGGATCACAATCGGTTCTTTCTCCAGGAGTCCTTTGAGGTCGATATGGTATTTCCCTGGTTGTTCCACCCCAATAGTCTCTGGAGTATCGGAATGGTCTACTTCAGCGTTTATTTTTTCAATAATCGCTTTCCGTTGATCATCACTAATTGGTTCACCGAGGTTGATTTCTTCTGTTGGTTCTTCTTGTTCGATCTGGTCTTCGATCATCTTTCGTAGGTCTTTTGGTTTCAGCGTAATCCATGTCTCGGTACCCTTCAGCGTACCCTTGTTTTTTTCGACAGCAAGCTCCATGATTTTAGTGGTGAGATCCTGACCGATCCCCTTACTCATGATGTCTCGTTCTGTTTCATTTAATGGTTGTTTCGTGAAAAAAAACCTGTTTCCCCCGCACCCTGGGCATCCTTTCAACAACTGTGAGGATCCTTCTTCGAAGACATGACCACATTTGAGACATTGATGTGGCATTAACTTGCTCCTTTCCCAGGAATAATCGTGGTCTCAATCATGTCATTATCTTTGTGTACCATCTTGAGGAGATGTGCTGGTCCGATCACGGTCATTCGTGGTTTTTTTACCACGCCGAACACCCGCTGGAAGAACCCGACTTTTTCATTTTCGTATCCGCCGATCTCAATACCTATGAATGTATCATGGTTGATTTCTTTCATCGTATGTTCAATGAGTTTTGTTTGTTCTGTTGGAGTCAGACCATGTTCTAAGACAAGGATTCTTCCTTCTTTGACTTCATTTAAAATATACTTGAGTTTATCTGAGGAGGAAAGATGCTCAAGTTTCTGATGGGAGATCAGATTAAACGCGATCCCGCCGTCTTTTTTCGCCATAGTTTTTACCTCCTCTTCTTATGTCGTTTCTTCCCGAACTCTTTTATCATCATAGTATACAAATTCTCAGTATTATAGCCGGTGAGCGCACTGATAGGAATAACCGGATGTTGTGGAAACGCGGATTTCAAGGTGGCCGGGCTTGCATTCTCCGCATCGATTTTGTTTGCTGCGATGAGAATGGGGAGATTCCGTGCCTCTAGGTTCCCAATGATGGTGACATTGACCTGGGTGAACGGGTCCTGTGTTGCATCCATGACGAGTACGACACCGTCGATGTCGTCTAACCAGCGGATTGCTTCAATGACTCCCTCGGTTGCTTCTTTTGCTCGCATTCGCGAGTCATCCTTGTTCATCCCGTACATGTTCATGAATTCTTTAAAATCGATTTTTGTGGCAATCCCTGGTGTGTCCACAAGATCCATCGTCAATGATGATCCACCGTTATTAATCCTGATGTTGTTCTTCCATTTCGCCCGTCGTGTCTCATGAGGAACTTCAGAAACAC
Organism: uncultured Thermoplasmata archaeon; assembly: GCA_963835145.1. Lineage (GTDB taxonomy): Archaea > Thermoplasmatota > E2 > DHVEG-1 > DHVEG-1 > SM1-50. The sequence continues at coordinate 23,476 of CAWIEM010000022.1, read as the reverse complement.
TTCCCATGATGTCCCCTGTCCAATCCCGCAGAATTCGATTTGCAAGCGTGGTTTTTCCGACATTCGGCGGGCCATAAATTCCAATCTTGGCGTGGTTCTTACCAAAAACCTTTTTGATCATCTTTGAAAATTTACTTTCTCTGAATCTCTCGAGTATTCCCATCCCATTCCATCTCCAAATCGTATAGGTATTTCCGTTAAATAGTATACAAATTATAGTTTATTAGTTTAGCGGCTCATGATTGTATTGCATGAACCACAATAAAAATAATAATCCTTAAATAGCCACACATTATTCGCATTGTAGAGAATTAATTTCTTGGGACGGCATGAATTATGACTGAAGAAAAAATAGATGATTTAAGCGTGAGGGGCTCAAAGAACTCGTTTATGGAACGACTACAGGAAGCATCAACTGAACTTGGTTCTATCAAAAGTTCGTTTTCTAAAGGCATGGAGGATCTTGCAAAGATCCAAAGTATGCTGAGTCTCGACGGATTAAATAAAATGGATTCTATGATTCGCTCGTTTGAAGACCGCCTTTCTGAAGCTGAACGACGACGGGAAGAAGCAGTAGAGGGAGCCCGCCGGTACAGTGTGGAGCTTGAAAAAGAAAAAGACCGACTAGTGAAACTCTGGGATGCCTATAAAAACCAGGAAGAATCATTGTCTGCACAGGAGAAACGAGTTGCAGAACTCGACGAGAGATTACGGGATACCGAGCATGTGCACATGCAGTTTGAACGAGATGCAACCGCACGGATACAAACTCTAACGCAGAGGTTAGAGGAACGAGAGCAGGCTATCCAGCAACTAGATGATCTGAGACAGCAAGTGATGAGGTTCGATACCATCAGAACCCAACTGGAAACAAATACGGACCGTATGCGCGGGGATCTCACGGTAAAAGACGACATCATCAGAACACTGGAAACGCAAGTTGAGCAGCTGCGCGGATTTGAACAGTTCGCAGATTTCAAGACGAAGTTTGAAGAGGTCTCTACGGAGTACGAGAAAGAAAAAGAACGACTCACAAAGTTATTCCGTTTATACGAAGAGACCGAATCGGAGAACAAGATGATAAAAGAGGAACTCCGGGAATGGCAAAACTGGTTTGACTCCAATGATGAACTCTTTACAAAACTGTTTACCTCCGTGGAACACCTGAAACACCGCAACACCGTGTCGCCTGCTGAAACCACGGTTGATGAGGATATTGAAATCCCACCGTCTCTAGAGGAGCGACAAGAACCATCTGAGAAACCAAAGCGGAAACTCAGGTTCAGAAAATAATAAACCATCATTTTTTTCTTTTTTTTATTCTATTTTTATCGTACTAATCCCACTTTCATCTTCTGACACTGTTATCGTATGTTCAGTGAAATGTTTGATATCTTCGACATGGGTGATAAGAAAGATTTGTCTGAATTTTGATGAGAAACTGTTCAACGCTTTAATGATGTTTTGTTTTCGTATCTGATCTTGTGAACCAAAGATTTCATCCAGGATAATAAATTGAAAGATGCTGCCTGCACGCTCGGTAATGATTTCTGAGATAGCAAGCCGTATGCAGAGATTTGCCAGATCTTCTTCCCCTCCTGAGAACCGTTCAATCGTGTATGGTACCCCACGGTCGTACACAAGGAGGTTGTAGTCTTCATCCAGCTCGATTTGTGAGTATTTCCCATCGGTGAGTTCATCAAAGAGTTCTGATGCATGCGATGAAAGGGTTGGTCGGATCTGAGAGATAAGGTATGTCCGGTAGGAATCCATGACCTCGGACAGCATGCTGAGGCGTTGTGCGTCGTTTCGTTCGCTTTCGAGTTTTTTAACAAGTCTTTGTTGTTCTTCAATGTTTTTTTCGAAGGTTTTTATCTGCTGACCGATCAGGTTTTTTTCCCCTTCTTGTTCTTTCTGTTCTACCGTTATCTCTTGGTGTTTCTCTTTGATATCATCAAGTTTCGATAATGCCTCTTGATAGACTCTATAGGTTTCGCTGACACGAATTCGTATCAGTCTGTACTGTTTTTCATCAAATTCGACGGCTCCGATTGCTTTGTGTTCTTTCTTCTTGTTTTCGAGCTCGCGTTTTTCTCGCAAAATCTCTTCAGTAGCGTGGTGGAGGGTGATCTGGAGTTTTTCTCGTTCAACGACTTGACTGCGGAGGTACATGCTTTTCTTCTGCAACGCTTGTTTTTCCCGAGAGAGTCGATCATATTCTGTATCCAGCTTTTTTCCATCCTCGGTCAATTTCTGTTCGTCATGATTTTTTTTTGTGAGTTCTTCTGTGTATACGGTAAGAAGTTTTTTTTGCTGTTCGCCTAATATGCGTTCGCAGGTCGGGCATTTCGCCTGTGGTCCCATTTTTTCGATATGGTGTTTTTTTGTTGTTAATTCTTTGATATCATCTCTAAGTCGGTGCAAGAGCGTTGTGTTCTGCTCTTTTTTCTTCACTATGGTCTGGATGACGTTATTGTTTTTCTGTTGCTGGTGTTCAAAGGTTTGAAGATCTTTTTCAAGGTTTTTATATATACTGAGTTTCTCTTTTTGTTTTTCAAGGATTTCTTGTCGTTCGTTTGTTGTTTTTTCCAATGTTTTGATGTCGTTTTCTAAGCGTTGTTTTTTTTCGAATCTGCTTTTTTTTCCCTCGAGTTGTTCTTTGGTCGTGCAGAGTTTTTCGTATAAAAGTTTCTTTATTTCGCAGTCTTTTTTTGTTTTGGTAAGTTCATCTTCAATTTTTTGATGTTGTTTCTTCTGTTCTTCAATTCGCTGAGCTAGTTCTTTTTGTTTTTTTTGTTGGTTTTGTATCTCTTGTTTGTATACGGTTATTTTGTCTTGGTCATGTTCATCGACAAGCTCATTTCCTAGTTTTTCAACAAGATTTTTTTTCTCTTTTGTGTCCGATCGGATATCACTGATGATGTCGTCGACTGCGTTGATCCCCAGCATTCGGAGGATGAGTTGTCGTCGTTCGCTGGGGTTCATGGATGATAAGGTGTTCAGCTCTTTTTGTTTCGCGAAAATCGAGGTGTAGAAAGATTTCCAGTCCATCCCTAGTTTCTTTTGGATATACTTACTGAGCACTTCCGCACCATTTGCTGCTAACTTCCCGTTTACGGTCGCACTCCCTGACTGCTGACAGGTTTTTTCCGCTCATCTCTCGGACAACATGGTAGGTGTCATCATCGAACATGAACTCAAGTTCAACCCGACAGGGATCAGATGGTGCTGCGCCTTCTCGTTTGATCTGGTCTGTGGAGGTTCGCGCTGCTACAGGGCCATAAAGTGTCCAAGCAATCGCTTCAAACATGGTTGATTTTCCCACACCGTTTAATCCAACGACACCGGTGACTCCATCAGGGAATTCGATGTAACTATCTTTGAATTTCCGGAAGTTTCTCAGACGGATTGATTTGAGTATCATGGTTTTTTCTCTTGTTCTTCTATTTTATGAATGTAGTGTAACCCAAGGTTAAGGAGTATTTTTTTTTCCGGGTATTGTTGAGTAGTCAGGAATTTCTCAAACTCGTCTGCCAGTGATTTCATCTTGTAATCTTTACACAGTGCTGCCTCACCGGTTTTGATGTTTGTAGATTTAATCTCAAAATGGACAGCGGTTTTCCCAAGGTCTCGTATCTGATGAAAATCGATTCCTCGTTGAATGTGCGAGAGGACGTTCTCAAGACGGACGCGTATGATTTTATTTTTTGGGTCAATAGCTTGGATGGTTTCTTTTACCTTCTGTACAATCTGTTCAATGCGGAGTGTCGAACAATCGAGTGAAGGTGCATCAACCATAATCCTAGTTTTTAGAGGAATGAACCGGTGTTTGAGTTTTTGTCCAAGGTCAATTTCAAGGCATCCTTTCTGTGAGTCTGCCTCGGTAAAGCTCAGATGCTCTGTTGATCCTGCGTAAAACGCGTTCTCCTGTAGTTTTGTGTACATATGGTAGTGCCCAAGTGCGATATAATCAAAATCCTCCTGGAGGTTTTTCACGGGGATGAACAACTCGTTGAACTCGTTCATTTTGAATTCTTTTATCCCTGCGACCGCACCATGCGCCATGAGTACGTTGAAGTCAGCTTTCTTGTCTCGTGTTATTTTTTTAAGATTGATATCAAATTCTTCAGGGCTTTGACACTGAGGAATCGCATGGACCATGACCGTTTCATCCTTGTTTTTTAATGAGACGGTTTCGTATCGATTGTTGTGGATAGGGTAGACATGATCAAGATGCTCAAAGATAGAGAAAATATTTCCTGTTTCTTTAAGCTTGGGTGTCTCATGATTCCCGGAGATGACGATGAACGGGATGTTTTCTTTTGACAAACGAAGAATCTGTTGTACGGCAACCGTTATCGCCCGGTTTGTTGGTCGAACAGAGTCAAACAGGTCACCTGCATGCAGCACAAGATCAGGTTTGGTTTTCACCGCATAGTCGATGCACTGGGTAAACGCATCATACACGTCTATCTCTCGTTGGTTCACGCCTTCTTCTGTTACTTTCCGGTATGCAGAATAACCAAGATGGGTATCAGCGAGATGTAAAACCTTCATTCTTACCTTCTTTTTCGTGCGAGTTTCAGAGCAACAACATCGCAGGCAAGCGTAACTGCATCCAGGGTTGGCGCGATGGGTGGTGCGTACGCTGTCTCCAGTTTTCGGAACTCTTCGACAGGAATCTTACCCAAGATAGCGCAGGCAAGTGTGTTGATCCGTTGTGCCGCGTTACTGCCCACCGCTTGAGCAGAAAGGATATGTCCGGTTTCTTCATCTACACCGACTTTGATGATAATGGGTTCTCCGCCAGGGAAGTAGTCAGGGCGGGAGAAGCCTTTGTATTTACCCGTGACAAGAGGGAGACTTTTAATACCCTGTTTGACCGGACCTACTGCTGCGATCTCTATACCAAAAAACTCCGATGTTCTGGTAAAGAGCACACCAGATGGTAACGTATAGGTGCTACCCGCAGCGTTGATCCCAGCGGCAATACCTTGTCGCACAACAACGCTCCCAAGTCCGATGCCGAGGGGTTCATTGGTCACAAAATCAATATATTCCGTGCAATCACCGACTGCGTAGACGTTTTTCACTGAGGTCTCTGATTTTTCATTGACTTGTATGCCACCAGTTTTTCCAATAGTACAACCGATGGTTTTTGCAAGTGACGTTTCTGGCTTTGTCCCTGTTGCGATGATGAGAATATCTGTTTCGATTTTCTTTTCAGCTCCTGTTGGAGTATCTTTGATGACGAGTGAGGTGATGACGCCATCGTGTTCTTCTGTGCGTATCGCGAGATGATTCGTATAGACCGAAATCTTCTCTTGTAATACCTGCAGCACCGGTTCGCTCATGTCGTCATCCAAGGTATTGGCAAGAATCGCGGGAAGTGCTTCAACAACCGTGACCTTCATGCCTTTCTTATGAAGCGTATCTGCCATCTCAAGTCCGATGAGTCCTGCGCCAATGATCGTTGCTTTTTTTCCTTTTTTTATCTGAGCAAGAATCTGCTTTCCATCGTCGATTGTCCGGAGGACATGAACACCTTGAAGCAATTGTCCGTTTTTCTGGATGTTTTGTATAGGGGGGACCCATGGTTTTGCGCCTGTTGCAAAAATAAGGCAATCAAATTGCTTTACAATACGGTCGGTCCCTTTTTTTGCTATCACTGTTCGTTGTTGGATATTGATTTCTTCTACGGTTGTTTCAAGATGCACATCGATGTGTTCTTTTTTGAACCAGTCTTCAGAAAATTCGATGAGGTTGAGAAACTCTGGGATTGTTCCAGCGATTGCATATGGCAACCCGCATTTTGAATATTGCGGGTATTTCCCTTTTTCAAAAACGGTTATGGAGGCAGTTCGGTCTGTTTTTCGTGCGAATTGGGCACCGGTTCCACCACCTGCGCCACAGCCGATGATAATGATTTGTCGTGCGTTGGTCACTCAAAATCCCCATCCAACTAACTGCGATGTTTTTTTAAACGTTTTTGATAGCGAAGCATCGTGTAGGTTAAATTGTCTTATGTTCTATGATTCTCTTTTAAAAATGGAAGTTCTTTTTTTTAATTGTATTTATTGTTGGTGAGAAAATATTTATAACGTCCTGTTTATTAACTATACAATATAGATTGTGTGGATGTGGATGTTTACTTGTGTTCAGAACTATCAGGAGATGGGGAAAAAAACCTTAAAGATATCGATAAAGTAGTTGATATTCTCCTTAACAATAAAGTTCCTCAAACACTCACGAAAAGATTAGTTCATGATCATTTTTTTTACAGAAAAACATTTTTTATATATAATAAATGTGTTGTTAAAAGGATTTTTTCTTTTTTAGTATCTGCGTTTCTTATATTTGTTCCTATTGTGTCGGTCTCTATCATTTCTTCTCCAATTAATTTTGACCAGAATGAAATTTCTGTGACCCTTAATCCTGAAAATGTTCATACAAATGATACGATGTTTGTGAATGTGAGCGTTCCTTCTTCTCTTGATATTATTTCTGTTGTTGCTGATTTTGGTAGTCTTGAGACTGTGGTTTTGTCGCTCTTGGAAAATAATTCGTATATTAATTTATGGCAAGCGTCTTGGCTTGTCCCCGATGTTGATGAGGGTAATTATGTCGTAGCCATCACGTTGATAAATGTTACAAATGGCTCTTGTGTTTTTGGGAAGACATGGAGCATTTTACCCGATGAGCTCAAAGATTGCAATAATAATTCAGATGGAATGATGAATGAAACTAACAATCAGGTGGATCAATCAATTAATCAAAGCGTCGAAGATGAAAATGATGTAGAGGTACCAACAAACAACTCAATTGTAAACAGTTTTGAGTCAGCTAAATCCAATGGATCCACTCCGGATATTGTCAATGTCAATACTAGCGAATACAATCGATCCATGGATTCCAATGAAACAAAATCATTTTTTACGAACACCCCTGCACCAGCGCCGACGATAACTGAGAATCCTATAGATAGTTTCCACAAACGAGTGACTGTCGCCAGTGACATTCATTATACAAATGTGACGGCATTTTCAACGATCGATAATCGACCGCAGAGTACCATTCATTTGTACCATATCATAAATGGCTCGAGAATGGAGATAGATTTTACTAGTATTGATCTGGATAACGATAGCTTAGTTGACCGTATCGAGTGGACTGTACCTCACTTATCAGAACAAACCTATGAAATAGTGATTAATATCACCAAAGCAGAACACCTTGATAAGAACAGAGTCTTTCTTTCAGATATCTACGATGATGTAAAGGCAAAAGATGGGAGATGGTCAGAACCAATTTACAACGGTGAGTATGTCAGAGTAACTTTTGAAAGAGCATTAGAGAAAGACAATGATATTACCATTGTTGCACGAAGTTATGGTACGTCTCGCATAGAAGTCTATGCAAAGAATAATGAGTCGCTTATTGCAACGTTTGAAAACATCACTGGTGAGCATCGGTATCAGATTTTGTTAACCAACCTCAGCGATAGTCAAACCACTTTTGATCTGAGAACTTCTGGTGATGCGGTGGAGTATGAATATATCGTCGATCCAACAGGATGGATTTCACCCACAGGATTTGCCGATCCGAGCAATCAGTGGACAGACGAAACTAGAGCATATGATGATAATACAGGAAGCTATGCTTCCCATACTGGGGCAGTAGGATGGCGAGGATTTTTACAATTAAACCTTAGCAGTGCAATTTACTGCGATCGTGTGCGAGTCTTCTCTGATTTTGGAGGAGGGGTTGTTGACCAAGTTGATGTTGATATCTACAATAGTACGAGTTGGATAGACAAGTATAATGGTACTATTGCAAACGATGCCTGGACTGAATTAAGTTTCGGTGCTGAAACGAATGTCACCAAAGCACGTTTTCGATATCATTATACAGCAAACGGATGGGTTTTCTGGTTTTATGAATTTGATTTCTGGCAAGGTCAGCCACTTACATTACCAAACGGTACAACTTTTAATGCGACTTCAATAGATGAAACGTCTGCGATTTTGAATGGAAATGTTTCCGATGATGGGGGAGAACCTTGTGAATATCGTTTCCAATATGGCTCAGATAGTTCATATGGAAACAATACAACCTGGGGAGGTAGCGAAGTAAAAAATTCGAATTTCGGTACGATGATCCATAATCTTACCATCGGTCATACCTATCAGTATAGAGTACAGGTTCGCAATAGTATTGGTACAGTAAATGGTTCAAATAAAAATTTCACTACAGCAACACTATCACTGGGCTGGGTAACCCCTACCAATCACAATGATCCTAATTCTCAGTGGGAAAACGAGAATAAAATCTATGATGATGATACAGATACCTATGCGCGATCCTTTCATGATGCTAATGACCTGGATGGACAATGGAGTTTCTACATCTATGTGAATCATAGTGTTTTACTGTGTGATAAAGTTCGTTTTTACGCCAAAGGACCTACCGGAGATACCGTGCAAATCGATCAAGCTGATCTTGATGTTAAAAAAGGTGGGGTTTGGGTTGATGTCTACCAAGGCACATTTTCTGATAGACAATGGGTAGAAAAAAGTTTCACCCAGGGTAGTGTTAGTGAAGGTCGGATTAGATTTCATGTTAATGTAAACAATGGTGGATTGTATTATGAACTGTATGAGTTTGATTTCAATAAATCAAGACCGGTACCAATGATAACCAATGAGGGTCCAGCCAATCGAAGCTGGGGTATTACCCTAAGACCGCAAATGAACATTACCGTGAATAATCCAGATGGAGCGAGTATGACGATAAGCTGGTCGAGCAACAGTAGTGGCTCCTGGCAAGTCTTTGGTACCAACAGCTCTATTGGAAACGGAACATATCACCAGAGGAATAATAATTTTAGTAACAACAATACGAAATATTGGTGGAAAGTCTCTGTTACCGATGGGACGGATATGAATACTTCTTGGTATTCTTTTTCAACACCGGATATCATAAAACCCAGTTCAAATGTTGTTGCAATCACACCATACTGGAAGAAGACAAGCCCGTTAACGATCACAGCAACCGCATCGGATACTGGTTGGAGTGGATTGAAGAATGTCACGCTGTACTATCGGTTCAGCAATAACAACGCCTCTTGGAGTAGTTGGGTGAGTGCAGGTGTGGATACTGCTGCTCCTTGGTCTTGGAGTTTTGCTTTTTCTAATGGAAGTGGGTTTTATCAGTTTTATAGTATTGCGAAGGATAATGCGACAAATGCAGAAGCTGCTCCGGGGAGTGCTGATGCCTGGTGTGGGTATGATAACCTAGCGCCGACATCGTCGGTGAATGTGATTTCAACACCATATTGGAAGAACCTCGCAGCGACAATTACTGCTACTGCAAGTGATGCGACAAGCGGTACAAAGAATGTCACGCTGTACTATCGGTTCAGCAATAACAACGCCTCTTGGAGTAGTTGGGTGAGTGCAGGTGTGGATACTGCTGCTCCTTGGTCTTGGAGTTTTGCTTTTTCTAATGGAAGTGGGTTTTATCAGTTTTATAGTATTGCGAAGGATAATGCGACAAATGCAGAAGCTGCTCCGGGGAGTGCTGATGCCTGGTGTGGGTATGATAACCTAGCGCCGACATCGTCGGTGAATGTGATTTCAACACCATATTGGAAGAATACAAATCCCTTGACGATCACTGCAACAGCATCGCATATAAATGGAAGCGGGTTAAAGAATGTGACCTTATATTATTACAACAGCAGTAACAATAATACATGGTATGGACCATGGAATTTTGGGGTTGATAGCGATCCATGGGTTGCTATTTCATGGAGTTTTACCTTCCCGAAAAGCGTAGGTTTTTACCGATTCTACAGCATAGCTGCAGATAATGCAAGTATCATAGAAGCTTCCCCTCTCATAAATGATACACATTGTGGATACGATGATCAACCCCCAGCATGTACTATCACATACAATAGATCTGCAACATATTTCAAAGCCAATGATTCACTAAGAATTTACGCAATCTTTAACGAAATACATTCTGGAATAAATGAATCCAGCGTAATCATAACTATTTCGACAATAGGAAATGGTAGCCTTAACAATGTTTCAATGAACATGATCGATAACACCCACTGGTATTACGATTGGACCATTCCATCAGGCTCCGATGACGATGGTCTCTTTAACGTAAGTATTTATGCAAACGACAATGCACACAATACCATCGACCCCTATCCTACCACAGATAGTTCAAAACAAATTGACAATACAGCTCCGAATATTTCCTCCTTATCTGTTAGTAATATCTCTTCAAGTTCAGTTACTATCAACTGGATAACAAATGAAAATACCACGAGTCATATAGCTTATGGAGCTACTTTTTCTTATGGTTTATGGTCAAACCACTCTGAATCTGTAACCTCACATTCGTATCCATTGACTGGTTTATCCTCAAACAGTATCTATCACTATCAAGTGATATCGTATGATCAGGCTAGTAATCAAAATATATCTTCCGATAACACTTTTACAACGAGCAGTGAACCACAAACACCTATCAGTAGACCTGCCATACATAATATAATTCAAAATAAACCTCCAAAAAACCCAACAATTGAGGGTCCAACAACAGGTCATATAAACACAGAATATAACTTCACGGTAAGATCAACAGATGCAAATAACGACACCATCGAATACACTTTTAACTGGGGCGATGGTATCACAGAATTAAGTGGATTTTTACCAAATGGTATAAATTGCATAAAAAATCACAGTTGGACGAAAGCAGGAAAATATACAATAAAAGTAACAGCGAGTGATACCAGAACTAGTTCATCATCTGAAAAAACAGTCTGGATAGATGCAGTCGCCATAAGTGATTTAGGGTACCTTTTAGACTCTGATAGTGATGGAATATTTGATTCATTCCATAACGTTGCAACAGGGGAAGAAACTTTGACGGAAATGAAAAACGGGATCTATCTCATAGATCTCGATGGAGACCATCAATGGGATTATGAGTATAACTCTTCTAGCGGAATGATTGCACTGATAAACCAACAACCATCGATGACTGAAGCGAAACCACAATTTCCAGTGTTGTGGGTTGGCGGTCTGATTTTCGCTGGTGGTATTCGTAATAATTTTATATCGCAGACGACCTCCAAAAGATAACCCGATCGAAAAACGTTGATATAACCAAATATAAAACATTAAATGTGCGGAAAATGTTGTAGTATGGCAAATCCAATGGTGTACTCTCCAGATTTAAAATATTGATCTGCCGCAGTATATTCTTGTTCATACTCAGTGCAATTTCTTCCTTGGATGGCTGCTGTTTCAATCCTTGATTTACAGATACTGAGCGCGATCTTTCCTATGGTGGAAATTGAAGCTTCCGTTCCTGAGATATTTTTGAGAACCGATACCGTTTGTTGCATCCTTTGCAGAGACACGCTATAGTTCTCCATCCAGATGTTTTCGATGATTCCTCGTGAGGCATTTGGTGCGCCTAACCAGAGTTGTTCGGTGAGAAACGCCTGTTCTTGCATGCCTCGGTCCAGAGCGGTCAGAAATGGGGTGATGTCTGAAGCATTATGGATCATTTGGTGTGCGAGTATTTCGTTTTCCTCGTTCTCCGAAAGGAAGACGTTTTCGACGTTTTGGCAGAGTGATGTTAATGTTCCATGACCATAAAGGTGAAGGAGCTCTAAGGATAATGCTGCTGCTTCTCCTGTTTGGTACGGGTCGTAAAAATCGTTGTCGCAGATATGAACCGGAACATAAATCGAGGAGCACGGATGATTTGCTGCAAACCACCCACTACTTAAGAGATTGGCGTGTTCATTTGGTATCTTGAATATCATTGCTGCTTCATATTCAACCGCATCTTCACACATGGGTCTTAATCCATTGAGATCTGATGAGTGAAAGCGTGACCAACTTATCAGATCGTTAATAGTGATTGTTCCATTCAAAGGTTGGATATGTGCTTGGAGTTCTTGTTCCCAGGCATGTAATGCAGTACAAACCGATATCCTTGCAGTATTTCCATTGATATCTATAAGTGTCACGCTATAGGGTCCAACGGTTGCTCGCTCTCCTAAAGTGATCGTTACATCATTATCAAGTCCAGAGTGCTTAAATGCAAATGAGGGAACTACCCGTGCGGTAATCGAGAATTGTGTCGTTTGAATGATTTTCACCCCACAGATTGATTCAAGATGCACAACGGTGCCACGTCGCACCCATGTTTCTTTCTCTGTTTCAAACGAAGATGCAATCGGCAGTGATCTGAGCAGTTGTGTTCGCCAGAGGTCTTTTGCGTAGTTGGACATGACCAGAACGTCAGGTACATCTTTTATTGTATGATGCACTGCATCTGCTTCAATGACGACCGCTCGCTGTGGACCCACCAAAAACAGGTTCTCAGAAACACCGGTCGCATGAAGATGGTCTATCGCTTCAGTGGTGAGTAAGTTGATCGCTTCATCTTCGTTGTCAGCGGTTTGGCATGCGTACCTGATCCAATCAAAGTCATCCCAGGCATTTCTTGTTGGATTTACCCAATGTGAAAGTGTGTCTGCATCGCCAAAGGCAAGCCCCGCGTCAGTGAGAACCATGCCTGCTTTGACGATGTTCGGAAGCGTGTCTGCTTGTGTTGCGACACCGAAAAATGTATGCGTGACGATAAAATCCCAGGGTTTCCCGGTCCACGGGTGATGATAGGTGTATTGTGTTCCTTCTGGAACACGACAGAGTACTTGCAGACCTGGTCTACTTGGGTCTCGAATCTTTAAGAGAAGACTGTAGTTCCCAGCGGTTGCTGGTGGTGTTATCACAATGTCTTTGCAGCTTTTTCCTATAGGAATAATCACAACGGAAAAAAAAATAATAAAGATGAAGAGACAAGGCAGTGTTTTCTGTTGATGTATCATATAGTAATAAAATATAAAGTCAAAATATATAAAAGTATGCTACAGGTGGATGTTTATTCAGGAGGTAATTCTTTCTTCTTCTTCTTTTTCGCAGTGGTTTTCTTCTTGGTCGTTGTCTTTGCCTTGGTTTTCTTCTTGGGTTTCTTAGCTTTCTCTGTTTCTTCAGCGGGAAGTTCCTCTTCAGCAGGTGCTTCTTTTTCTTCCTTTGGTAACTCTTCTTCTGCTGGCTTTTCTTCAGTGATTTCTTCTTCAGATGGTACTTCTGACTCTTCTTTTATTGGTTCTTTGGGTTCTACCGGTTCTTCTTCTTTTTTCTCTGTTGGTTTTTCGTCTTCAATGATGATTGTTGGTAATCGCATAATTTCTGTTTTATTAATCTCAATGCGTTTTACTGGGTAGTAGACTTTGCAGTTCTTGTAAATCTCACTGCCGATTTTTCCGTCGAGGCAGTCTTTTATGAAGGCGTTGAGGGTTTTTGTTTTGCCTTCTTTGCTAATGACTACTTTCATCACGTTTCTGATGAGTTTTTTCTGTGAGCTTTGGATTCGTTTCTCTGCTATTGCAAAGGGTTTTACTCGCAGAAGCGCGCCGTCTCTGGTTTCAACGTCGAACACACCGTCGACGCGGGATTTTCGTCTTCTGGTCATCCGTCGGAGGTAATCTGAGGTGAGCACATGACCTTTCAGTTGGGTGTGAGCCGTGTTTTGTTCCACTTTATCGACGGTGAAAAGGAGTTTAATGTGGGATTTTCGAAAATCGTTGGTGAGGTCTTGCAGGGAGACTTCCGTAACTCTACCGATGAGGCTATCCGGAGACTCTGCTAAGGTCTCAGCAACTGGAACATTATTAAATAACGATGGTGCGAGTATCTGGTACCAGTTTTTTGCTTTCCATCGGTCTTTGACTTTTCTTGAGGTCGTCCGTGCACGTGCTTTGGCCATACGTATCACTTATACTTTATTACTTTTCTATGAAAGGATTTTTGGAGTAATAGAGTTATTCTATTTAAATGCTACTAGTAGATGACCCTATGAACAAACCCTGGAGTTATCGAGAAAAGATTTTTAAAAAGCATCCAAAATTTTTAGATTTCGTTCTTTTCCTCTCTTTCGTATCTCCTCTCTGATGTTCAGATAATATTTTTTATTTTCAAACACATTTTTTGAGAAAACTAAAAAAACCTCTTTTTCCTGTTTCAATGCTTTCTGGATGTTCTCCCAGATCCCTGGTTTGAGACGGAGCATATCAATCCATATCTCTGTGGCACCCGACTCTTTAAAAGTATCAAGGATTGACGGGATTTCTTCTAATGAAGTGGTTGGATACACGGGACCAAAGAACACGCTCGTTTTCACGCCTGCATCAGCATAGGTTCGTAAGGCTTGTAATCGTTCTTGGATGGAGGAAGAACGTGGTTCAAGTAACTTCCTTTGCTCATCGTGTAATGTTGCGATACTCATCATCACTTGCGACTCAGAAAATCGTGAGATCAGATCAAGGTCTCGTGTGACAAGGGCTGATTTCGTTTGAATATGAATCGGGAAATCAACCTTCAAGAGTTGTTCGAGACAATATCTTGTAAGTAGATAGTTCTGTTCTAGTGGTTGATAGGGATCAGTGACCGTTGAAATACCAACCACACCTGGTTTTTTTGTTTTAAGCTCCTTTGCAAGTATCACGGGAATATTGGTTTTTACCTCGATTGCTGCATCCCACTGGTCTTGATTCATCCGTAGCACGTTTGGAGCGTAACAATACGCGCAGTGATGTTGGCATCCTCTGTAGGGGTTCAGTGAATATGAGAGACCAGGTAACGAGGAAGGGGATAACGCTGTTTTACACTCAGTTTGTTTTACCTTCATGTTATCTCACCAGAAAATCCTCCAATCGCCGTTGGTACAACTGGTTCTTGAGCACCGCGCTGTTTCTGATCCATCGCTGTACCGGGATATCCATAATCTCTGACACGTACACGAGTGATTCATTCAGCGTATCGAACTTCCGGCAAGGGCGGGAAAGTGCACTCCGAACACTTTCACGGACGTTCCACACCCCGATGGGCATGATATATCCTGGGTGCGCCTCCCGAAGGATAACGACACCAGCCTGCCTTCGTTCTTTATTGAGCAGCTCGTTGACCGCGAGACGCGCCGCGTAGTAACACCCACCGATCTCCGCATACGTCGTCCGCCCCTCATAAAACTCGTAGCTATTGAAAATCGAAATACCGGTGCCAAACTGGTTCCATGTTGTATTCGGGTACCACGCCTCAATAAGCTCATACTGCCATTCCGATGGCGTCATCAAAATAATCCAGCGGTTATCAAACTGATTCAGAAAGTACGCTCGAACCTCATTAATGAACGGGTATGTCTTTGTTTTTTTCATGAGTTCAGCACCCAGGGTAGAATCCACCGCGGTGATACTCCACCTGGTAGGCACAAACCGTCTGTTCTTTTTGACCCCGAACGCGCCTACGCTGAACGCGCGCTGGATCTTTGAGACGAGCACCCCGTTCTTATAGATATCAAGAATCGCGTCTTTTGCCTTCAGATCGGTATCATAATATGCCTTCTCGATATGCTGCTCGTATTTCGGGTTGGTGATATCCAGTGATTTTAACGGTGCAGATGGTCCATGTGGCTGGATCTCATCATAAAACGCTATTTTCCCATAGGGTTTCTTCTCAAAGAGTGCATCAGCAAACACCGCGTTCTTTGAGAGAGCCAGCTCCCTGGTAAACTCTACGACACGATGCGGGCTTTCCACATTGGTCACATTCACGGTGAATTTTCCGCGCACTAGCTGACTGCGGAAATCAACGATATCATCAAGGGTTTTATGTAGCCACAGCTCTGGTGTATCGATCTCAGAGGTATCACCCATCACTGGAGGAATCATGGGACCGATCGCAACCTTTGGATACCCAATCCTACCGATAAAAACGCTTGGAGGTGACGCACCCTCCAACCGCAAACTATCGACGAACGGCTTCATTTTCACCTTGGAATGAAACCGGACCATTACGGGACAGCGGGCTTTCCCACACAAGAATTTTGTACCCCGGCAGAGTGCGCACACACTCGTTCCTTTCTTTTTTTCTGACGGTACTAACTTTTTTTGTCCTTTTATAAGATCTTGCACGATGTCCCCCATCAATGATTTTTTCTTTTAAAGGTTCCTTAGAGCGTAATGAAAGTATTCAGTTACTCTGGATTAATTTTCTTCTTAAGCGTTTCTATCCATGACGGCAACCCCTCTACCGTGCGACAAATACATCGTTTCGCAAGCACCTCACGATATTTCAGATTGCAATCTACGCGATTCTCAAGATGTTTTTTAATCGAAAGACACAGCCTGCCGCCACGCCAATCCCAATCTGTAAGAAGGATAATTTTTTGATGCTTCTGGGCAATCATATCACAGAAATCGGGAACTGAACGTCCTTTATTGAACCGGATGATTTCACCAGACACTTCGAGTTTTCGTAACGCAGCAATGTCCTTGTCTCCTTCTACGATAATGGGTACTGTTTTATTTTCCTCTCGTAATTCTGTAAGTGCTTCTTCAAGTTCCTCTAACGTTTGTTCATAATCCATGGAATGATTCCTCAAGCCTCTCACATACAGTATCAACGGTTACTTTCTTGAGAGCTACAGTCTTTTCTCTGCTTTTCTGACCGTTCATCAGGATAACATTTTTTGGTAATATCTTAAAAAACCTTGCAATTGTTTCTACTACCTCATTGTTTGCTTTATTGTCTTTTGCCTCAGATTGCACCTTGATTTCAATACATTTCCGCCATTGGTTATACCCCGCAGGGAATAAAACCTGAGACGACCCTGGCACTACATGCAAACAAAGAAGGACACCTTGATTTGAACTTTTTATCGCATCCTTAAATGAGGTCATACTCTCCAAAAAAAAATGTGTTATGTTTGAGACAGCTTCAGGATAGCCTCGGCAAGATCACCATTCGTCTCCTTTAGAGCCTTCCGCACCTCTGCCTCTGATTTCCCTGTTTGTTCGATAATCAACTTAATGTCTTCTTTGAGAGTATTTTCACTCTCTCCACCCCTGGTTTTTACGGTCGGCTCACCGATAATCTGAAACGTCTTTTGTCCCTGCGCCTCCATCACCGTTACTTCCGCAGCATCAAACACGTACTCCTTCGTATCAGTCTGAATAATCACCTTTTCTACATTATCAATATTCTTGACATTAATCCCGAAGCGTTTCATCATCTGACTCAGTTGCCTACTGTTCATCTTTCCTGGCATCATATGTAACAAACCCTGGTATGATTCTGAAGCATATAGAGAGTATTCCTGAGGATAACGAGGAATATATCCCCAGTATCTAGTATAGCTTCGTTGACGTATATACAATTCAAGTTATTTGTAGTTTATTCAAGAATTTTTAACTAGATGAAATATATTGAGGATTGATATACTGTTTGAACAATTTTATGAATAAAAGCATCAAAAAATTTGTTCCTTAGAACTTGCCTCACTATATTATATATAAGCGAACGAACTTGGAAAAACCCCCTCCTTAATTTACATCTCACCATAACATTGAAATCTATGTTATATACTTTATTTATATAATCTACGATAGACCTTATATTAGAATTAGTAAATCTCAAGAAATCTAAATTTCCTCATTACAATTACACAGGGATGTACGAATCATGATTAGTGCATAATAAAGAAAAAATCAAAAACAAAGACAGAAACCACAAGAGAGTCTTTTAGGTATTTCTCCCAATAAAACTTAGCCAATAAAAGGTCTTACCCTGTTACTTCAAATTTCACTGAAAGAAATGGGTTCCCAATAAGAATATTTCCCGCGCATTCTGTATGGGGATCTCGATCGGGATATCGCTGTTCGACAAACGATGCTGTCTCTACGTATGATTCCATAGCGAACCAGGCATTTCCTAGATACGCTTCGTGGTCTCTCATTGCTTCATAAATCATATATTTATATTCGGTTCCGTAGCTCCACGATGTCCCACTTGCTGCTTGACCGATGGATCTCCCAAACACATATGAAACTGCGATGTTGACATTGAATGGTGTAGTCCCTGGTGCTGTCCAGAAATCAGCGCTATGACAGCCATAGAGAAACGTCATAAGAGCTCCGTTGGAAAGACCGAGGACCTTTAATGATCGAAACCCTCCTAAGTCCCATGCTTGATACCTGGAGCTTGCATGTTGCCACGTGTCAAAAATCTCATATCCACCGCTTCGAAGTTGTTTCCAAATTTCATCAGCAACCGCAATATCGGTTCCCTCACCATCCGTATCAACGTTTGTCGCACCATAGATATCCTGTAAAACGGAAACAACACCAACAGGTCCATAGAAATTATTATCATAATCCTCATGACAGGCGACAAACGCCTTCTTCGTTGTGACTATCTCACCTGTATAGTAATTATGAGTTTTTTCCAAAAAACTATTCATAAAAAACGCTTGTCCAATCATCGGTGGTCTCATCCAACAAACCCATATCTCCGGTCCTCCCTGAGGACCAAAGGAATGGTAATCATAGAAACCATCTTTGTTCCTATCCTCAAAATCACCATCTAAATCCTCATAGAACAGACTTAACACACCACTATTGTTCCCTACTCCCTGTTTCCACAATGCATACGGAATCTGACCCATCAACAATGCTCCTACTGTACCGTTCACTGCATATTCTTTCTGCAAGAATCCTCGAAGCTCTACAGGTGTAATGGACTTTCCACTCCGAAGACCATCAACTTTTACTACAGTAAATTCCACGAGAAATCGCTCCTCTACTTCTTTCAAATATCGGGTAAATTTCTCTTTCACCGAGGGATAGAGCTGTGCATCAATAACGACGACGATATGATCTGTTGTCAGATTCAGAGAGGTAGGACGACTATTATAAATTACCGATATTTCAACTGTTTTCCCGTACACAAAACCCAGGATACTACTCATCGTTATTATGATACACATCACTATACCGATGATTCGCAGTAGGATGATGTCAGCCTCCACGTTTATCAATATAGTCATCTAATTTAAATGTTTTGTCAAAGATAAAAATAACACTCTTTTTTAGAGTATTTTAAGGAGTTGATTCAAGGACATAACCTTTGCAAAACCTCTTCGTAATACCTTTAACTCCATTTCATGGAACTCTGGGAAATGCGCTGCAGTTACATCGCTTCCAAACACAACTTTAAAGCTTCTTTCATATGCTTGTCGGGCGGTCGTTGAGCAACAATAATTCGTCAACGTCCCACTGATAATCACGGTATCTTTTCCAAGATTCTTCAAAATGGTTTCTAAAGGAGTTTCAAAAAATGCACCATATGATGACTTGTGAATAATAATCTCATCGTTATGGGGCACAAGTTCATGCCACACGGTCCCTGTAAAGAAAAAAGATGATTGATCAATATTCAAATCAGGGAAGCGACTCGGCATCAGCGGCAATGTTTTCGGTCGATCGAGATACTGATGGGTTTTCGAATATACGGTGAATATCACTGGAATTTTCCTATTCCGACAGTGCTCGATTAATCGCTTTATTTGGGGCACTCGTCTGGTAGCTTCAGGAACCCAATAGGGAGACCAATAAGGTTTAACAAACTCATCTTGCATATCGATAACGAGCAATGCACATTTTTCAGCATTGATATCGAATTTGACCTCCCCGTCTTCATATGATTTCTTTGCCAATTCGAGAACATACTTTTCCGAATATTCTAGTGGTTTCATCATAATGTGATAATGACGATATTTCTTATGAAGATTACGACAACGATAATTTTTTTCGTTTACCTTAGCTGAAGATAAAGAGAACTATAAGAATAGCAAGGATGTGGAAACGTAAGAACAATGGTATTTTTGTATAAGTATTATAACCCTTGGAGATACTCCTCTAGGAATAGGTGATAACTACCCTGCAGAAGGTTGGATTAACAGTTTTGGATTATTAAGAGTGAAAACATGGAATGGTAGTTTTTTCGGAAAATGCTTCTCAATATTTTTACTTGATCATTCCTATGCAAGTCTTATAGGATTTACACGTATTAAAATTGATAGGGATAATGAAATATTCTATATCGGTTATGCTCTCTGGGTGAAAATAGGTTCAGAACTCCAATGTAACCAGAGAATTACCATAGAAGAAAGTATGAAATTGTAGATCATCGATTTGTCATCGATCAGCAAAAAAAACATAGGTTAAGTTTTAAATGTATAGGTTTTTAAAGAAGTAACCGCAGGGTTATAGTAACATTGAAATGAAATCAGTCTCGTGACCTTTTATTACCATTGTTTCTATTTTAATATTATGACCGATTAATTTAAATACAACAATAGCGATTTAATTTTAGATTTAAAAGGAGGATAATATGAAAAAACTGATGTCAGTCGTTATTGTTTTATGTTTAATCCTAGGAGGATTAGGAGCCGCAGCAATCCAGCCAACAAGTAGTGATGAAGATAAAATTTTAAATAAAACACTAAAACTTTCTATAGCTGATCTAACCATAACAGAAAAAGAAGAACAATACATTCGTGTTTCTTTTTCTCATAATGATCAATTTTTATTGAATCCTGGAAAACCAATTCTTCCAAAATTCACACAGACATTTGAACTTCCTTTTGGTGCAACGAACATAAATGTTCAAATAAAATCATCAGAAACGGTCCAACAAACCATAAACAAACAGATACAACCTTCTCCTGCACCGATGCCATTATCTCCAATTGAGAATTATGATGCACCTCTAAGAAAAGATGAACAAATATACCATAGTAACGAACCATATCCATCCGAATGCTATCGATATAATGTCGGTGTAGGAATCAACGAACATTTTGAACATATAACCTATGTGACTGTTCACTGGTATCCTATCCAATATACTCCTGCACAAAATATTATAACTATTGCACAAACCGCAGACATAACCGTTACATACAACCCACCTAAATCAACACCGATTCCCCAAACAACAACCTATGATATGGTTATCATTGCACCATCTTCTTTTTCAGATGCACTGCAACCTCTTATTGTCCATAAAAACACCTATGGTATCGAAACCACCCTGAAAACGACCGAAGACATTTATACTGAGTATAATGGTTTTGATAAAGCAGAACAAATCAAATATTTCATTAAAGATGCTCTTGAACAATGGAACATCAAATATGTTCTTCTCGCTGGTGGAGTTAAATCGATTATTTATTCGAAACCAAGAGATAATGTAAACATTGGCGCATCTGGGTGGCTTATTCCTGCTCGATACTCAAATGTTCGGAAGGAGGAGATCCAGGTTTCCCCACAGATCTCTACTATGCAGATATCTATAAAGAAGGGGGCGTATTTGAAAACTGGGATCCGGATGGAGATGGCATTCTAGCGGAATGGCCTGATGATCTCATAGATTCTACACCTGATGTAGCAGTGGGACGATTAGCGTTTTCCGATGTGAAAGAAGTGCAAGAAGTAGTGAACAAAATCATTGCCTATGAGACAACAACCTATGGGTCGGATTGGTTTAAGAAAATGGCTGTGTATTCAGGAGATGGATTCCTTGACCAATTTGATTTAAATATCCAATGGGACACAAAAACATTTGCAGATGGAGCTTATACCATTAAAGCCCAAAGTTTTAACCCTGAAGGAGACATAGGACCAATTGACGCTATTCACATCACATTAGATGGCACGGTTGCATCTCAAGTGACTTTTAATCATGATGATCATCTCAATCCAGTATTCCAAAATGGATATCCTGCGCCACCGATCGCAGAAATTGTCTCTGTCTCAGAGGGAAACATCCTGGGAAATACGGACGTGGAGTATGAACCCACAGAAGGCCAGGCGTATTGCAATGAACTGTTCTGGTGGGCGAATGTATCCTACGTTGATGGTGTACTTACCATACGAGGTAAATCCTATGATCCCAAGCCGTATGGGAATTTATCAAGTATCCATGTCTGGGTTGAAAACAATCAAGGAGACCGTCGTGTTTTCAGACTGGAGAAATAACACACCTATGTATTGGGAGGGAGAATGGGTGACAGGCGAAAAATCAATAAATGGTCGCGGTGGAGCACTCTACTATATGCCTGAGGAGTTCGACACAGATATCTACTGGTGTTCTAATGGGAGATTCAATGGACCAGACGATGTTATCAACTCATTTAGCGATGGATATGGATTTGCCTTTTTCTCAGGTCATGGGAGCCCCAATTATTGGGGAGATCAATGGCCCGGAATCCCTGGGAACCGTCAATATGGGTCAGTCGATGGTCTTGTGGTATCAAACCTTCGATCGTATCCACCCTTTATCAGTGAACGACCTATCTGGCCAATGAAAGAACTATCAAACACAGGTAAGCTACCAATCACTGTTGTTGGCGGTTGTCATAACAGTCTTTTTAATGTCTCACTTATTCCATCCGCATTCCATTATTTTACAGTAAAGCTTGGAAGAAACAACTGGATGTGGACATATATCTCAGCGGTTCCTCAGTGTTGGAGCTGGTATATGGTTCAACTTCCAAACACTGGTTCAATTGCCACAATAGGTAATACTGGTCTTGGATGGGGCTGGGAAGGCGAATTCTGTACTGTAGGAGGCGGTGACGGATGGATAAGCTCAGAATTCTTCAGACAATACGGGGAACATTACGGACAAGATGGATACGAGACACTTGGACAAGTCTATCAGCAAACCCAAACAAGTTATGTCAATACGTTCAAAGACTTCACACTTCCCGAATGCTGGTGGTCCCCAGATTTTGGCTGGGATGCAATTGACGCACAGGCAGTCCAAGAATGGATGCTGCTTGGAGATCCAAGTCTTCAAATAGGTGGATATCCGCAATAAGCTCTCCGCCTATCTTTTTCTTTTTTTATATATTCCTCGATTAGCATAAAAGCATGAGTTCTCTAGAGGGGTATGTTTTTTTATATATTCCTCGTTAAAAACATAAATATATAGAGAACTTACAACATACAAAACCTCAATTGTATATTCCTACGAAATTGCTCCATAATGTTATTTGTTGGTGAATATCACTAATAAGGAGAAAAACACGAGTTTCTAAGGTTATGTTCTTAATAAAAGAATCAACAGATTATTTCATCCTCATGTTTTTTCCTCTTTTGTTTTTTAAGAAACATTATCACTAATTATCAATTTGTCCAAAAATCTACTACAAAATTCTATATAGAATCGAATCTTTATAAGAATAATAGGGGTAAAAAGCGATGAATCACCATAAATGTTTGACTATAGCAATGATTATGATTTTATCATCCATGACCACAGGGATTTGTTCCTCAGTAGCTGATATAGATGGAGCAATAAATCCCCAGACGAAAAAAGAAATGAATCGGTCCATCGGTGGTTATGGTCCTAGGGAAGAATGGAATAAGACATTCGGCGGGGATAAGCTTGATTATTTAATAGGAGTAAGACAAACGGTTGATGAAGGATTTGTATGTGCGGGAGTTAAAGATGCTGATTCATGGACCGAA
>CAWIEM010000021.1:0-131984 GCA_963835145.1 uncultured Thermoplasmata archaeon | reverse complement strand
CATCTTCCATGTTATATCCCTGAAACGATGCAACCGCGACAATATAGTTCTGCCCAGCAGGTCGTTCTCTGAATCTAATATAATGAATCGGATGTGTCTGCACCAACGGCATCTGCGGATAGTGAAGCAGATGACCCCGTGTGTCCGGTCGAATACGATAGTTTGACGCACCGAATCCAAGGATTGTTTTCCCATCCCGCCCCCATGGTGATACGGGGGGATGAGTTATGTTCTGGATAGGGAACAAGGGATGCACCGATCCCAAGAATGCACATCGGGTCAAGTTCCATATGGGTATGATCTGGGGTCAGATTTTCTTCTCGTAATGCAATGAGTGCGTTTTCTTCTTCTTCAGCATCTATGTATTCGACAGCCCCCTCATTGATAAGATTAGACCAGTTCTTCTTTCCTTCTTTAAGCTCAGCAAGGTTTTTTTGATTTACCAAGAGTTTACCATTTTCAGCAACAAGCAACGGTCGTCGTAACCGTCCACAATCACAGTTCACAATGACATCGTTTCCTTCAATATCATAGGTAACATTGATTTCGGTACTCAGCATTCCCTTTCGTCGTCGTTCTCGCAATTTCTTGACAAGATCTGCACCGTTCGGATGCATCCCGATAAGGTCCCCGTTCAGATAAACACGGGCACCTGTGACGTGTTTCGTCAGTTCCTTAATCCCAAGTTCTCGCAGGACTGTTTCCACTTCTTTTTCTCCAAAACCTTCTGAGATTTCGACAGTAAGTGCAAGGTTCTTGACCAGACCACAGTTCGGTCCTTCTGGCGTTTCATTCGGGCAAAGTCGTCCCCATTGGGTTGAATGCAAATCTCGTGCTTCGAAATGTGGTTGTGACCTGGTCAATGGTGACGTAACTCGTCGTAAGTGACTCAGAACCGCTAAATTGCTGGTTCTATCAAGAAGCTGTGAGACTCCTGCTCGTCCACCAACCCAATTCCCTGTTGCAAGCGCGTGATGAATACGTTGACTGAGAACATCGGAACGTAGTGATGACGCGATCTTGATTTCTTTTCCTTTGGCATGAATGCGTTCAATCTGATATTTTAGATCCTTGCACAAGGCGGTGAACGCGACTCGGAAAAGATCCTCCATGAGATCCCCCGCAAGCTTCAAACGCTTGTTTGCGTAATGGTCTTTGTCATCCTGCTCTCGTTTCCCGAGTGCGAGTTCTAACACAGCCATCCCCATGCGAGCCACGAAAATAGCCTTTTTTAAACGATCATCAGGGTCATTCCCAAGATGAGCCAGAAGATGCCGATCCATAATGGTTTCAACACGTTTCACACGGTACTCTTTTGCCTGCCCACCAGCGAACTTCTTCCCAAGATACGCAACTGCTTCTTCCTTTGTTGCGATACTATATTCCTTCGCGCATTCCTCGATGTTTGCAAGCACATACGGCTCCATCTTCGGATCAACGCAGATGACATCAACGATTTCTTTATCGTTCTCCATCCCTAGAGCACGCAATAAGACAATAAGCGGGATCTGACCATACGTTGTCGGCAAACTCACCATGAGCATGCCGTCTTTCCGTTTTTCCACCACTGTTAACGCACGATATCCTTCCCGTTGGGAAAAAACCTTAGCAACCTCAACATCGGTACCATATCTGCTTGACCGTTCAACAAGAACCCTGTTTGGAGCTAAATCCTCAACTGTTATCAACACTCGTTCTGTCCCGTTGCTAATGAAATACCCACCAGGATCTAACGGGTCTTCCTGCAACTGCTGAAGCTCTTTTCGATAATCCTCATCAGAGAATGGCCGATCCAATTTTTCTTCTAAAACTTTTTGGGAGATGTTACATCGAAGAGACTTCACCATGATGGGCAATTCACCAACGCGAACCGTCTCAGGTTCTGTACTCCACCTCATTTTTCACAGGAATGAACTCAAGTTCAATCGGCGCCTCATACGTAAGATCTCGTAACCGCGCCTCCATCGGTGTCAAAGGCCGCTCGGTTCCATCCGCTTCTTTTACCTGTGGAAGACCAACTTTAATCTTCCCGAATTTAATCTTGTATCCTTCAATCTCCGGGTAGATATACCCTCGCTTCATCCCTTCTTCTTCCTGACCAATGATTGTGCCATCGACAATCCGCTGCAGACGGTGTCGTAAAAAATCATCATAAGAAGCGATCTGATGGTTGACAATACTTCTTTCCCGATAAAACGCATCAACAAGTTCTCTCATAATTACTCCTCATATTCCCCATTCTATATCTCTTCACTTGCCGTACTGACCTCTTCAGATGGCTCAGCGAAGACAAAACTCTCAGAGGTATCACTCTCAACAACTAACCGATACGCAGTCGCATATTTCGCGGTAGGGCTTTTCCGGATGATCTTCACAATCTGTCCGGGTTTGGCTCCCGCGGAAATCACTGCTGGATCATTTGCAAGAATACGTGGCAGTTGATCAGGTCTGATATCGTATTCCTCCAACAGCTCTTTTTTCTCTTTCTCAGATAAAATAGTATGTTCCGGAACAAGCTTATGTCCTAAGATGTCATAATATTTTTTTGGCGGGGCTGCGATACTACATTCCTCCTGCGTTCCTTTTGAGGAAAGGCGGGCCTGAAGGGATTCGAACCCTTGGCCACCTGGTTAAAAGCCAGATGCTCTACCTAGCTGAGCTACAGGCCCAAGGACGGGCCACAGTTCCACTCATTATTTATACTATACGCTATATCAAGTAACATTGGAACGGCTTACCCGTAATATTACTTCCCCTATAAATATTTTTACATCCATTCTATCCGCTGTGTTTTCCTTTTTCTACCGAGCAAAGATTTTAATTGACGTCCCAAATACATCACACAAATGAAAGTAAATGAAATATTTTACTCAATACAAGGAGAAGGCACATTGGTTGGTGTACCCAGCATTTTTCTGAGGCTCACCGGGTGTAACTTACGTTGTTCCTTCTGCGATACCACGTATGCCTACGAACAAGGAACCGAGATGAGTATACAAGAGATTCTTGACGAGATTAAGAAATTTGCTTGCACCTCTGTTTGTCTTACGGGTGGGGAACCACTGCTGCAAAAAGACGCACCGAAACTTATAGAGTGGCTCCTTCAAAAAAATTATAAGATATGTCTTGAAACAAACGGAAGCATCAGCATCAAGAAGTTTGTGGGAAAAAAATCCTTAATGATTTCTCTGGATATCAAATGCCCCTCGTCAAGTTCGCATGAGCAAATGAACATGAAAAATATATCATATCTTTCAAGAAAGGACCAACTTAAATTCATCATTAGAAACAAAGAAGATTACGATTACGCGAAAAAAATTCTTAAAAAATACAACCCACCATGCACCGTGTTTTTCCAACCTGTTTGGGGTACGAACCCAAAGAAGCTTGCGTCATGGATTCTTAACGATGGATTACCGGTGCGACTAGCACTGCAACTGCATAAAATTATTTGGGGAACAAAAAGAGGAGTCTAACTTATCGTCATTCTCATCGTATTTCTCGAGAGAAGAAACGTGAACACAAACTATATACATCAAAAGTGCATTCATGGTTAAAATTGAGAGAGATAACAGAGAAAAACAGAAGAAAAAATGAGGTGAAATAAAAAATGCAACCATCAAATATGGCATATGATCGAGCGATTACCGTCTTTTCCCCCGATGGGCGATTGTTTCAAGTGGAGTACGCACGAGAAGCAGTAAAACGCGGAACAACAACAGTGGGAGTGAAATTCCGAGATGGCGCTATCTTAATTGTTGATAAACGTATTACATCTCGACTCATTGAGCCAGATTCCATTGAGAAGATTTTCATTATCGATGATCATATTGGGTGCGCAACATCTGGTCTTGTTGCCGATGCTCGATCCTTGATTGATAGAGCTCGCCTGGATGCGCAAATCAATGAAATAACCTATGGTGAAAAAATTCAGGTCGAAACACTGGTGAAACGAATTTGTGATTTTAAACAAACATACACCCAGTATGGTGGTGTTCGACCGTTTGGAACTGCATTGTTGATTGCGGGGGTCGATCAAACCGGTGCTCGCTTGTTTTCCACTGATCCTTCTGGTGCCCTTATGGAATACAAGGCAGCCAGTGAAGGGGCCGGACGCACAGGGGCAATGGCCTACTTCGAGGAACATTATAAAGACAACATGTCTATGGAAGAGGCTGTTGATCTGGGTGTGAAAGCATTACATAAGGGTACTGAAGGGAAGTTGAATCCTGATGCGATCGAAATTGGTGCGGTGAAAAAAGGAGTCAAATTCCATATCATGTCACCTGCGGAAACAAAGACATATGTGACCAAGGCGATTGGAGGTAAGTAGAGTTGGTAAGTCTAGAAAACGCAGTGATTGCGCGTTTGCATAAAGGAGCAGATCGTTTCGAGATCCTCGTGGATCCTCATGAGGCAGAGCATATCCTGGAGGGAAAAACAGATAATATTCTCTCCGCTCTTGCGATTGATGCGGTTTTTAGTGATTCAAAGAAAGGGACCCATGCACCCATCGAATCACTTCAGAAACATTTCAACACCACTGATATTTCAACGATTGCCAAAGAAATCATTCAGAAAGGAGAAATCCAGCTGACAACAGAGCAGCGTCATGAAATGCAGGAGCAGAAGAAAAAACGTATCGTTGATTTGATAGTGAGAAACGCGATGGATCCGCAGACGAAGATGCCACATCCCAGAACCCGAATTGAACTTGCGATGGATGAAGCAAAGGTGCATATCGATCCCTTTAAATCAGTAAATCAACAGATGAAAACCATCGTTGAGATACTCCGACCTATTCTCCCTATCTCGATGGATCAGACCCGGGTCTCTGTGAAAATCCCCCCTGAACATGTTGGGAAAGCGTACGGTGCGGTCCGCAGCTTTGGCACATTAGAGCGGGAGGAATGGCAGTCAGATGGCTCCTGGGTCGGTATTGTGAAACTTCCAGCGGGAATGCAAACAGATTTTTATGATCGGTTAAATACACTTACAAAAGGAAATGTAGAAACAAGAATTTTGAAGTAGGTTTGTGAAAAAGGATAATTGATTTTATGCCAAATGAAGGACGTCAAATTGTAATTCCTGGTCAGATTCTCGGTGAGATACCTGCCTTCAAGCCTGGTCGGGGAACATTTGTAGAAAACAAAAAAATCTACGCAGAACGACTTGGAGTACTGAATATACAAGATAATTTCATTGACATCATTCCGTTAAAAGGACGATATGAGCCGATTGTTGATGATTTTGTCATCGGTGTCGTGGAAGAAGCATCAACATCGAACTGGATGGTTGATATCAACGCCCCGTACCCGGCGCTCTTACATGTACACGAGGTGCCTTGGGAGATCGAATTCGCCGATACAGAAAAATATTTAAACACCGGTGATGCCATACTGGCAAAGGTTCTCTCGGTTGATGAATCAAAGAAACTTCAGATAACACTGAATGATCGTAACCTGTTTAAACTCAAAGGCGGTCATATCATTGAATTTGAACCCTCGATTTATCGCCGCATTATGGGAAAAAAATATTCGATGATAGAGATAATACAAAAATACACCCGCTGCCGAATCAAAGTCGGTAAGAACGGTCGTATTTGGATAGATGGAGATGCGGAAGGCATCGCAAAGGTGCTTCAAGCGATCTCTAAGATAGAAAGTGAGGCTGCCACGTTTGGGCTCACTGATAGAATAGAAGAACTCTTGAAAAAAGATGCAAAGGATGTAAGATAATGAAATCAGATATTGAGTTAATAACCAGTGAAGGAAAACGATTAGATGGACGAGGTCCAGAAGATATACGGAAAATCAAAATCGAGGCTGGCGTGCTTCATCGAGCAGACGGCTCATGTTACATGGAATGGGGTGGCAACAAAGTCCTTGTAGCCGTGTATGGCCCTCGAGAGGCAGTACCACGACACACACAGAATCCTCTCAGAGCGATTGTGCAAGCGCGATATAATATGGCTGCGTTCAGCGTCGAAGATCGTAAACGACCTGGCCCTGACCGACGAAGCGTCGAGATTTCAAAAGTTATCTCAGAAGCCCTGGAAAAAGTAATCCTTACCGAACAGTTCCCCCGGGCAACCGTGAATGTGAACATCGAGGTGCTTGATGCAGAGGCAGGAACACGCTGTGCTGGGTTAACCGCTGCCGGTGTCGCCCTCATCGATGCAGGGATCCCCATGAGAGATATCCCCGTTGCATGTGCTGCCGGAAAAATCGGTGGTCAGGTTGTCCTAGACCTAGGAAAAGAGGAAGATAACTTTGGTGATGCTGACCTTCCTGTCGCAATTTCACCGCGAACCGGTGAAGTACTCTTATTACAGATGGATGGACATCTCACCGTTGATGAGTTTAACCAGGCGTTTGACCTCGCCGTGAAAGGATGCCATGCGGTTTCTGAGATTCAGAAGAAAGCGGTCATGCATAAGTATCAAGCTATTGCCGCGGAGGTGCAAGAATGACCATTGTCCCTATAATTAAGCGCGATTATATTACAAACCTTGGGGCGCAAGGGAAACGTATCGATGGACGTAGCTTCGACCAATACCGGAAGATTGAGATTGAAACAAAGGTGGTCAACAAGGCAGAGGGATCCGCACGAGTAAAAATTGGAAATACCCAAGTTCTTGTTGGTATTAAAATGGGTCTGGGTGAACCATTCCCGGATACTCCAAACATGGGAGTGTTAAGCACCGCTGCTGAGCTTGTTCCTTTAGCATCCCCTGATTTTGAGTCAGGTCCACCACGAGAAGATGCCATTGAGCTAGCCAGGGTCGTCGACCGTGGGGTGCGTGAATCAAAGGTCGTTGATGTTGAAAAACTTGTTGTAACTCCTGGTGAGCTGGTCTGGTTGGTCTTCATCGATATCCATGTCCTTGATTACGATGGAAATCTCTTTGATGCAGCATCTTTGGGTGCTCTTGCTGCATTGTCAACAACGATTGTCCCTGCAAAGCGGTTTGAAGATCAACTCCCTGAGGGGTGCCAAAAAGAAGATTTCCCCTTGCCTATGTCAGAGCCACCGATTTCTTGTACTGCAGTTAAAATCAATGATTTTGTCCTCTTTGATCCTTGTTTTGATGAAGAAGTCATCGCGGACGTGCGGTTAACGGTTGCAACGGACCATAACGGTGATATTCGGGCGATGCAGAAAGGGCTTTCCGGCAGTTTTTCCAAGGATGAGATACAAAAAGTTATAAAAGGAGCTCTGGATAACGGGAAAGAAATACGAAAGAAGTTAATGGAAGTTACTTCATCGTAAGTACAGGGAAATACCATGTCAAAACGTACGAAAAAAGTTGGCACATCCGGTCGCTTCGCAGAGCGATACGGTGTAAAATCACGAAGCATGATCAGAGACGTCGAAAGCCAGCAGAAACTCCGTCACGAGTGCCCCCGATGCGGTCAGAAAGCAGTGCAACGAACGAGTACAAGTATTTGGGAATGCAAGAAATGCGGCAATATCTTTGCTGGTGGTGCCTATATGCCATCCACGCCCTCCGGTGTGACCGCAGAGCGAATCCTCAAGGGACTGCCTGTCGAGTTACCTACTGAAGAGGAATCCAAGTGACCAGGTATAAGTGTGGTTTGTGTAAGAAAGCAGTGCAGTTCGATGTGAAAAACATCGGGATGCAATGTCCGTATTGCGGGAGCAAAGTATTCTATAAAGAGCGGCCAACTGTTGCAAAACGCATCAAAAGTGTATGACGAACCGAGCACGATTCATTTTTCATTTTCCTTCTTCTCAGGATGCTTGTGTCGTTGCACAATCGCTTTCTCCAGAGATACAACATAAGATTCCAAAATCAAATGTCTCTTTTTCTGTTGATAAAAAGACCCTTAAGGTTACCATTGAGTCTGAGGATGTCAGTTCTTTGAGAGCAGCGTGTAACTCGTATTTACGGTGGATTCAGACTGCGCTTTCAGTAAAACAACTTGTTTAAACCTCGATTGTTTCGTCTCGTCCAGGTCCAATAGAGATAAGTGCTATGGGGACGTCTGTTTCTTTTTCGATAAATCTCAGGTAGGTCTGTGCTTCTTTCGGTAGGTCTGAAAATTTTAAAGAAGCAGGATTCATCGTTATCCAGCCTTTGAATGTTTTATACTCTGGTTTGCAGGCTGAGACGTCTTCGATACTTGCAGGGAAATAGTCAATCTTTTTCCCGTTGAGACGATACTGGGTACAGACGTTGATTTCTGGTAGTCTATTTAAGACATCAAGTTTGGTAATTGCTAGCTTCGTAATCCCTGATATCATGCAAGAATGTTTTAGAACGACGAGGTCAAGCCAGCCACATCGTCGTGGTCTGCTTGTTGTCGTCCCGAATTCATGGCCAACTTTTTGCAAATGTTCTCCTGTTTTATCAAGAAGTTCAGTCGGCATGGGTCCTTCGCCGACTCGTGTGGTGTAGGCTTTGACGATACCGATGATCTCATCGATATGTCGTGGTCCTATCCCTGCGCCAATTGCTGCACCGCCAGCAATGACATGTGACGATGTCGTATATGGATAGGTACCGAACTCAACATCAAGCATTGTCCCCTGAGCACCCTCTAAGAGTATGTTTTTCTTTTTCTTGATCGCCTTGTTTAGCTCGATATGAGTGGTTGTGATGTACTCTTGTAATCGCTTGCCATAAACACTGTAAGTGTCAAGGATTTCTTTTCCATCAAGTATCGTCTTGATACCGTAGATATCGATTAATTTTTGTTTAAGAGGAAGAATTCTCCTAAGTAATTTCTGTAATGTTTCTTTGTTGGTAAGATCAATTGCTCTGATACCGTTGCGTGCCACCTTGTCGCTATAACAGGGTCCGATGCCACGTTTTGTGGTCCCGATTTTCTTATCACCTAAGTATTGTTCTTCAGCACCGTCTAAGATTTTATGATAGGGCATGATGATGTTAGCTCGATCACTGATGAGCAGATGTGGTTTTTTTCCTCGTTGAATTAATTCGTCAATTTCTTGGAGAAGAATCTCAGGATCGACAACGACACCATTACCGATGATCCCTGTTTTTCCCTGAATGACACCGGAGGGCACCACGTGGAGTTTATAGACTTCCTCTCCGACTTTGATGGTATGGCCGGCATTATTGCCACCTTGAAAACGTACAACATAATCAGCGTGTTTTGAATAGTAATCAACAACTTTTCCTTTCCCTTCATCGCCCCACTGAGTACCGATCACTAACGTTACGGTCATGGTCTTCCCTCACCTGGCAATAGAAAAGAGATAGATAAAGATAATGACTAGTGGGACGCTACGATGATATGTATCTTTGGTGGTGTATTCAAATGTCGTTTCACCGCACAAGCGTCTGCTGCCTTCACCACCGCGTTTTTGTATTTCTCTGGGAACTCCTTTGGGATATGAATGTCAATACGAATGTTCTCCACCAGATGCGTCCCTGGATTCCTCTGTATGCTTGCAGTCAGCCTCATATTCTCAGTAGGAATGTTATTCTTCTGACAAAAACTCAACACATAATATCCGGTACATGTACCAATTGATGCCAGAAACAAATCGAACGGTGACGGAGCAGTCCCAGATCCTCCTTCAGCAACTGGTTGATCGGTTTTTATCGTATAACCACCGTATTGTGCTTCAACTTTCTTCCCACCAGGGAATCTAATTTCCATGTCCATAGAATCGTCCTTTGTTTAGCTGTAATTTCTTCTCTATTATATATAATAATCATAACTGATAGAGAACAGCAGATTCTAGATTACTTTTATGAAAAAAATCTTACTAATCCTGAGAAGAAAAATTCTCTCTCTTACCTGCTCGATTATCTACTGTCCTGTATCAAATTGCCATAGCTTGAAAAACTCTACATGATTACTAGATGCGAAAAAAAAATGGCTAATGAAAATGAATCTTGTAGTTTAGAAAAACGTATACGTCAAACACTTCTTCTTGCAGAAGAACGAGGATATAATCTAACCATTGAACAGCTATCAAAAAAACTTCTCGGTGGTCAAGTTCCGCTTTCTGAACTTGCTTTGATTCTAAAAACAAGCAGTGATTTTGATTCAGATGGAGTATTTATCGCCACCAACGGAAATCTTTATTTGGAAAAATGTAAAAATCGACATATCTCAAATAGTAAACTTCAAGCAATATATACCCCTATTGCGGCTAAATATATTTCGCATTATATTAAACTCTGTCCCTGGGTGAATTGCATTTTGGTTTCTGGTTCGATGGCATCAGATGGTCTTGGCCAGGGAGATGATATCGACTTAGACATTATTGTTCCCGATGGACTCAAATACACGTCATATTTTCTTGCTGTCGTATTAAGTGCATTGTATACCGTACAGTATAGGAAATTTTTCAGACGATGGTATGTTGTCTGCATTAGTGTCGTTTGGGAGTGTCATCAGGTTCTTCCCTTTCAGCGTAACGATGGTCAATTAGCCTTTGAATTACTCAACGCACAAGCAATGTACAACCCTGCTTTTTTTACTTATGTTCTTTCTCAAAATACCTGGTTGAAAACGTATTTTCCTCAGGTGTATGAACACATTGAAAAAAACAATCAGTTCTGTGATATTGTACCACAGGTAAAGAAAAATATACTGACACGAGTTGTGGAGTCATTGTCAAGACATATTCTTTTTATCACAGTAAAGATTGCTATGAATACTGTTTTTCATCATCATAACATACGACATCATATAAGGTTAAAGTACCCGTATGCTCTATTTGATATCCCAAAAAAACACTAATTACTCTTGAATATTCAAAAAATAACATCTTTGGTAGGTGTTATCAACCGAATAATTTTTAATCTGATTGGTTCGATTGGACTATTACTTCTTTTTATAAAATATCCTGAGTAACTCACTCTGTTATCTCATCAATCATCGGTAGCAGTTGTTTATCCTTAAATCCACGCTGCTGAATCGCGCTACTTGGACACGCGCTCACACATGTCCCGCACCCTTGACAGAGCCCCTCGTTGATTTTCGCACGAATTACTTTTTTACCGTTGATTTCTTCTTCGATTCGCTCAATCGCGTTATATGGACATACCGAAATACAAATACTGCACCCGCTGCAGAGATCATCATCAACAAACGCGACATTTGGCTCTGCCTTCAAAGTAGGTTTACACAGAATCGTTGCTGCACGCGCTGCAGCAGCCTGCGCCTGATAGATCGACTCGCTGATGAACTTCGGCACATGACAATTTCCGGCGACAAACACCCCACGCGTTGAAAAATCAACAGGTCGCAGTTTCACATGTGCCTCAAGGAAGAATCCATCGTCGTTCACCGGGACCTTCAGCAGTTTGCCTATCACAGGGTTGTCAGCATTCGGCTGTAGTCCGGTCGAAAGAATAAGATGATCCGTAGGTATCTTTAACAGTTCCCCCAGCATTGGTTCATGAATCTTCACGACAAGCCCATTCTTCGTCTCGACCTCCGGTTTTTTCTCAGGGTCGTACTGCAGGAACATCACACCTTTTTCCCGTGCGTCTTTATAGAATTTTTCTTTAAAGCCGTAGGTCATTAAATCCCGATACAAGAGAAACACTTCAGCTCGTGGGTTCAACTCTTTGATCTTCAGGGCGTTTTTTACAGCCTGCATGCAACAAATCCTGCTGCAGTACGGCCGTTTTTCATCACGGGACTCGACGCACTGGATCATCACGAACGTCTCCCCATCACGGATATCTTCATTTTTAAGTACACTAAGGTCCTTTTCCAGCTCTGATTGCGTTAACACCCGGGGATCTTTCCCGTAATGATATGTGTGTGGTTTGTATTCGTCAGCACCAACCGTCACAATGATTACGCCATGAGAAAAGGGTACGGCCTCTGTCGGTTTTTGAATCTGGGATTCGTAGCTTCCCACGTACCCCTTTAAGGATTTCATCTGTGAGCCGGTATGCACTTTTATAAGAGGATGTTTTGAAACCTTCTCAATCATCTCCTTCAGTAGTCGTGGGATATCGAGACCATCAACGGTGTAGTACACCTTATGTAAGTACCCGCCAAGCCGGGGTTCTTTTTCTACCAAAACCGTCTCATATCCCTGGTCAGCAAGAGACAATGCCGCAGTCATGCCTGCGATCCCACCACCAATCACCAATGCCCTCTGTAAAACAGGGATCTCTGCTTCTTGAATCGCTTGTAAAAACCGTGTCTTTGCAACCGTCATCGCAATCAACTGCTTTGCTTTCTCAGTTGCCTTGGCAGGCTCATCCATATGAACCCAGGAACACTGCTCCCGGATGTTTGTCATTTCAAGAAGATAAGGATTCAACCCAGCGTCCCGTAAACTTTTCTGGAACAACGGCTCATGCGTCCGAGGAGTACACGCAGCAACCAAGATACGGTTCAAATCGTATTTCTTAATCGCATCGACAATCTTCTTCTGCGTATCTTCAGAACAGGTGTAAATGTTCGCCTCGACAAAGGCGACATCATCTAATGATTTTACATATTCAACCACTGCAGGGACATCCACATAACCACCGATGTTGATACCACAGTGACAGAGAAACACTCCAATACGAGGCGCCTCCGAAGACACATCCTTCTCCGCGGGATACTTCTTTTCCTTCACAAGCGTACCCCGTGAATCCTTCAACAATGCAGCAGCATTCGCAGCAGCTGCAGACGCCTGCATCACCGACTCAGGGATCGCCTGCGGTTCCAAGAACGAGCCTGCGACAAAAATCCCTGGTCTGATAACCACGGGATCATCCGCACTCGTCCGTACATATTTGAACTCATTGGCATCAAACCCAAGGGTGTCCATCAACTCGTTGCGTAGTTCACCAGCACCACACAACCCAACCGATAGTACCACCAGATTAAATGTTTCTTCTTTGAAGTCTCCTTTATCATCCTCGTATTTAATGATTAAATCCCTTGTTTTTGGATCTTCAGTAATCTCAGAGATCCGTGACCTAACATAGCGAAGCCCGTGCTCTTTTTTTGCTCGATTAATATATTTATCAAAATCCTTGCCATACGAACGGACATCGATATAGAACACCGTCGGCTCAATATCAGACGCATGCTCCTTGGCAATGATCGCTTCCTTAGCGGTGTACATACAACACATCGCAGAACAATACTCGTGATTCACGGAAGCGTCCCGAGAACCGACACAATGCACCCAGGCGACCTTTTTCGGATGTTTCTGGTCGCTCGGTCGCAGGATCTTCCCCTGCGTTGGTCCCGACGCGGATAAGACTCGTTCAAACTCAACACTCGTCAGCACATTCTTGTATTTCTTATACCCAAACTCGGGTTTTACCACCGGGTCAAACGGTGGAGAACCAGCAGCGATAATCACCGCACCAACATGAATGCTGAGTTGCTCTGGTTTCTGCTCATGGTTAATCGCACCAGATTTACACTCTTTCACACATCGCATGCAATCAACACAGCCACGATGCTTCCCATCGCCTTCCTTATCGATCACATACGCATTCGGGATCGCCTGCGGGAACGGTTTGTAGATAGCCTTGCGTTTCACAAGACCGTACTCAAACGCATTCGGCAGAGAAACCGGACAGACCGCCTCACAGCTCCCACACGAGGTACATTTCTCCAGGTCAATATATCGCGGTTTCTTCAGGACCTTAACGGTAAAATTCCCTGGGTTCCCTTCAATACCTTCTACCATCGCGTTTGTAAGAATCTCAATGTTTTGATGACGAGCACAATCGACGAGCTTTGGCGACAGAATACACATCGAACAATCATTGGTCGGGAATGTCTTATCAAGCTGGGCCATGACACCTCCGATCGTCGGTGACTTCTCAAGCACATAGACTTTGTATCCCATATCAGCGAGATCCAAAGCCGCCTGTACCCCGGCAATGCCACCACCGACAACAGCAACAGCTCCGATCGTATCAGATTTTTTTGCCATAGAACTTCTACTTTGTTGTTCGAGTATACCCTTCTTTTACTGCAATGTTTTTAATCGCATTCATCAACTTCGGGATTTCCACCCCTTGTGGACATTGAGTGAAACACCGATGATGAGACGAACAAATTTCAACAAACTTATTACAGAACACAGGGTCCTTCATCCCCAATAACACATTCTTGATTACTTTACGAGGTGAATACAGCGAATCAAGCTCCCGCTCTGGACATCCTGCCGTACACGTACCACAGGAGAAACACTCATAGAGGTCTTTCCCAGCCTTGCTCTGCGTAATTGTGTATTTGAAATCCAAATCAAGGTACTTCTTCGTCCTTTTCCCTGTGATGTCCTCGGTTTGTTCCTCAAGAAGTCGGGCGTCCCGAACCGCATTCATCACCTCTTTGACATTCACCTTTTGCGGACATTTCTCCAAACAACGGAAATGTGCACTGCAGATCCAGAAAAACTCACTCGTCAGCACTTCTTCTTTCAACCCCAGCAGTGCTTTCCGGATGACGACTCGCGCGTTCCACTCTGGTTTGACATCCATCTCAGGGCAACGAGCGGTACAGGCACCACACGCGAAGCATTTCAGAATACCTTCGCCACCCTCTTCTTTTGCTATCTGAAACTTGAAATTTGGGTCAACCTTGCGGGAGTCAATGACATCCATATTATTTTTCTCCTACCTCCAAGAATTCATCCTCCCGATACACAATCATCGGGATCTTCTCCGAAGTGTCCTTCCCGGGCTGATAGTCGAATTCTTTCTGCGCGTTCTCTGCGGCGGGGATAAACACCTCCATCAGCGGAATAGTGTTGGGGCATGCTTGTTCACATAACCCGCATTCCACACAAGAAAGAATCATATGGTTCATCCGTCCAAGCTGGAAGAGCAACGCATCGTTCGGCATTTTAAACAACCCTTTAATTTCTGCTCTGCGAAGGAATTTATACGCCTCTGCGTCAAACACGGAGGAGTCAAACAGACACTCTTTACAGTAACAAATCGGACAGGCCTGCCTGCAGTTATGACAGTTGACGCATTTATCAAAAAACTCAGAGATATTATCAATTCCTTTGATCCCCTCTTTTTCTTTGAGGAAAGCAGCACGTTTCTTGGCCTTTTCTTCACGGAGTTCTTTGACTGCTTTCTCCCGATTTTTGCCTTCTTTTTCATCCTCGAGGGGTACTTCTTTCAGAATGTTCTTTCCTACCTCAGAATGGGCCTCAACCAAGATTTCTTTTTCAATATCGGCACCATAGAACCCAAGGATAATATCTGCGTTTGTCGGAATCGGGTCTTTACAGACACGGCAGGCGGAGCGGAAATATTTTTCTGCCTCATCGGATTTCTTCGTCCAGGCTTCAAGCAGGAACTGCGTTGGTGTTTTCTTTTCAGGGAACTCGGTATACGTGTTTATAGGAAACGTACCAGGGCAATCGACTCCGATGATCACGATGTTTGTAAGGCTCGCTTGATTCAGCTTCACAAGTTCGATGAGGGCTCGGATCTGACAAGACCGCATGACAACCCCGATGGGTTTTGATGGTGGCTGCACCTTCGTCATCTTCGACACCATTGCTGCGGTGGACGCAGGAAGAATCGGGGCAATAATATCAGCGTGAAGTTTCTTCGGATCAGAAATCAGCACAGGAAATGCAACTTTTTTCGATGGAGTATTTTGTGGGACCAATAACGCCTGTATTTTCCCTGATGAGAGGAGATGTCTCAGGAAATCATTGGTTGATCCAACCACGTCGTTGTCCTTGACTTTGATTACTTTATGCGTCATTTTTTTTCATCCTCCATTACAGATTCCAGTGTTTGGCGATCGGATTGGGTCCTAGTTTCCTCACCGCCTCGGTCATTTCTTTCATTGTGTCAGCAAACTTCTGACCTTCAGATGCAGAGATCCACCGTAGCCACACTCGCTCTTTTTCTAAGCCTAATGTACCGAGGATATTTTCGAGTAGCACCATACGTCGTCGCGCTTTGTAATTCCCATCAATGTAATGACAATCACCCGGGTGACAGCCGCCGACAAACACGCCATCAGCACCCTCGAGCAATGCACGAAGAATGTACATCGAATCAACAGATCCTGAGCACATGACTCGAATTATCCTGACGTTCGGCGGATACTGGATACGACTGGTCCCAGCAAGGTCAGCACCCGCATAACTACACCAGTTGCAGAGGAACCCGACGATCTTTGGTTCGAAGTCTTCCTTCTTATGCTCCTTTTTTTCTTCACTCATATTCTCTTACTCCAGACACGCATCAATCATAGAAACAATCTGACGTTTCGTAAACGTATTCTGCTGTGACGTCCCACTTGGGCAGACCACAGAACACGCACCACAACCTTGGCAGAGGATTTCATTGACTACAACAATTTTCCTTTCTTCATCAAAACTGATCGCATCATACGGGCACATCTCCACGCAGATTTGGCACCCCGCGCAATTCCGGGATACCACTCGAGCGATGTTGCCTTTGGTCTCCAGATATTTCTTCGATAATATCGTAGCTGCACGTGCACCAGTTGCCTTTGCTTGCATGATCGATTCTTCAATGAATCGCGGTGAGTGTGCAAGACCGCATAAGAAAATACCGTCAGCGGAAAAATCAATGGGACGCAGTTTCACATGGGCTTCTGAATAAAACTCGTCTTCGTTCAATGGGACTTTAAGCAGTTGCGCAAGAGTCTTATTCTCTTGGGGGATAATCCCTGTGCTCAACACCAATTTATCAGGATGCAAATGCAACTCTCTGCCGAGAAGTGCCTCCATGGTTTTTATCAAGAGTTTCCCATTCTCAACCGTTACTTTCGGTTCTTCTTTCTCATCGTATCTGACAAAAAGGATCCCTTTCTTCCGAGCCTTTTGATAGAGAATATCTTCCCGGAACCCATACGTCCTGATATCTCGATACAAGACATACACCGATGAATCCGGATTCAATTCTTTTAATCGTAAGGCGTTTTTGAGCGCCTCTGAACAACAGACTCTACTGCAATACGGATGATCATCGTTTCGCGAACCGACGCATTGGATCATCACGACTTCCTTAAGATTCTTCAGATATGGTTTTTCCAAGAAGAGATCTTTTTCAAACTCAGTCTGCGTCAGAACATCATCATTTTTCTTGTAATGATATTCCTTCGGTAGGTAGGGTAATCCACCGGTTGCAACGATAATCACGCCATGTTGAACGACCGTGGGTGTTTTCTCCTTCTTATCTGTAAAAAGTGTCGTAGAAAAGTTCCCGACATAACCGGAAACATGGCTTACCATGGTGTTGGTAAACACCTGAATATGGGAATGGCTCGTGACTTGTTCTATGGTTTGTTTCAAGAGTTCCTGTGGTTTTTCGCCATGTGCTCCTAGGTAGATGTCCTTGAGATGACCGCCTAACTCGGGCTCTTTTTCCACTAAATATACTTGATATCCTTGATCTGCGATGGAAAGCGCAGCCTGCATCCCTGCAATACCACCACCAATGACC
Source organism: uncultured Thermoplasmata archaeon (assembly GCA_963835145.1). GTDB lineage: Archaea > Thermoplasmatota > E2 > DHVEG-1 > DHVEG-1 > SM1-50. The sequence goes on along the minus strand of CAWIEM010000021.1, from coordinate 114,562 downwards.
AGTGCACTCGAAAGAACAGGGATTTGCATATGCCGAACTGGATACAAATCAGAGGATTTCGCAACCGCCATTCTCACTGCATCAATTGCTTTCTCAGTCGCACTGTCTGGAGCACTTTTATGAACCCAGGAGTTCTGATCACGCAGGTTAGCCATCTCAAATAAATGAGGATTCAGCCCGGCTTGTCGTAATGTATCCTGGAACAACGGCTCATGCGTACGTGGCGTACACGACGCGATAACAACACGGTTTAAATTCAACTCCTTTATTTTTTCCTTAATTTTTTCTTGGGAATCCTGTGAACAGGTGAAAATACTATCATCTGAAAATACAACATACGGAAGGGTTTTTGACACTTCGACAACTTTTTTTACATCGACCACACCAGCAATATTGATCCCACAATGACAGACAAACACACCAATGCGAGGAAACTCCGCCTTAATGTCTCGTTCTAGAGGATAGGTTTTTTCAACGACCTCAGTTCCCCGTACATCTGCGATGGATTTCGCTGCCTCAGCCGCAGCTGCTGATGCCTGGGTCACGCTCTCCGGAATATCCTTTGGCTCCGTTACAGTCCCTGATGCGTAAATACCTTCTCGCGAGGTAGAAACCGGGGTGAACGCCTCTGTTTCAATAAACCCGTATTCATTCAAGTTGACCTCTAATGCTTTGCTCAGATGACCTAATGTTGCGCACGGCTGTAATCCGACAGAAAGCACCACCATATCGTACGTCTCGTTCTGCAGTAGTCCTTTCTCATCGACATATCGGATAAGCAATTCCTTTGTTTTTCGGTCTTGTTCAATCTTTGGGATACGGCATCTTCGATACACGACACCATATTCATTTTGTGCACGGGCGAAATATTTGTCAAAATCCTTTCCAAACGACCGCATATCCATATAGTAGATATGAGTCTCCACCCCAGGCTCATGTTCTTTTGCAATAACCGCTTCCTTAGTTGCGTACATACAACAAACAGAGGAACAATATTTCCTATCACAGCTTTCATCACGTGATCCGATACATTGGAGCCATGCGATTTTTTTCAATGGCTTTCCATCAGAAATCCGTTTGATATGTCCCTTATACGGTCCTGAGGCAGACAGCATCCGTTCGAACTCAATACTGGTCAACACGTTCGGATACACCTGGTAGCCGTAACTATCTGCTTTTGGTGGTGTGTACTCAGCAAAACCTGGTGAAACGATCACAGTACCGACATCAATGGTCTCGGTTGTTTCTTTCATCTGATGATCAATCGCATCAGGCCCACAATACAAGACACACTGCTGACAATCACAGCATCCTGCACAATTCAGACAACGTTGTGCCTCACGAATAACCTGATCTTTCGACAATCCCCTGTCAACCTCAGTAAACGAGTTTATCCGTTCTTCAACGGTACGTAACTGCGGCTGTTCACGAGATTGTGGGATTCGTAGTGATTCTTTTGGAATCTCTGCTTTCTTTTGTTCTTTTTTTTCTCTTCCTGCAAGTACATCTTCATTATTGAGAAATCGATCAATAGATACTGCAGCGGTATGACCAGCTGCGATTGCCTCAACTGCAGAGGCAGGACCAGTTACTGCGTCACCTCCCGCAAAAACTCCCTCCTGAGAGGCTTGTAATGTGATCGGATCTGCCTCGATAAACCCTGATTTTGACATGGTGATATTGTTTTCTTCCATAAGCTTCGTATCAAGTTCTTGGCCTATGGCAAAAATCACATAGTCACAGGGAACATCATATTCAGAATCGGGGATGACAACCGGCCGTCGTCTCCCTGATAAGTCAGGTTCCCCCAGCTCCATTTTCACGCATTGCAGACAGGTGTCTTTTTCCTTCTTTTGTAATTTTGTTGGTGCTGTTAAATAACTGAACTCGATGCCTTCTTCTTGAGCCTGCTGAATTTCTTCTTTATGCGCGGGCATCTCCTTTAAGGAACGACGGTAGAGTACCGTAACGTTGCCACCAAGACGTTTTGCGGTCCGTGCTGAATCCATAGCGACATTTCCACCACCGATTACTAAAATGGTTTTTCCCTTGAAATATTCCGGAGCAATCATGTTCCTGTTGAGCTGTTTGAGGTACTCGACACCTTCTAAATAACAAGCATCAGTCCCAGTGCAGCATTCAATTCCTGCAGCACGAGTTTTATGGGCACCTATCGCAATTAAAATCGCTTTGAACCCTTGTTTTTTCAGGTCAGCAACCGAAAAATCCCTTCCGAGTCTCTGATTATTTTTCATCTCGATTTGTTCTTGTTCACAAAGAGGATCGATCTCTTTATGCAGATAATCCTTCGGTAGTCGGTAGTCAGGTACCCCGTAATGTAACATTCCTCCGCTATATTTCTCCGCCTCAAAAATAACTGGTTTGTACCCTTTTCTCGCGAGGTCATAGGCAGCGGTTAAGCCTGTGGGGCCCGCACCGATGATTGCGACTTTCTGATCATTTCCCCGTTTTATCTCAGTAATTCCTTTTCCTTGTTGTTTTTCTGTTTTTGTTTTTTGATACTCAGCGAGTACCTCGGGATGGTCGTAAATATAATCAGCGATAAAACGTCTGATACGACAAATGGAAATCGGCTCTTCAATGTCTTTTCGGTTACAGTCACTTTCACACGGGTGATAACAAATACGACCCAATGATCCAGGAATCGGGATTGTTTCTTTGATGAGTTCGTAGGCCTCTGCGAATTTCTCTTGGGCTGCCAGTGCGACAAACCCATGAGCGTTCAATCCAGCGGGACATGCGAGTTTACAGGGAGAAATGCCTTCGTTTTTTGTAATAGCAAAAATATTTGGGATTGCTTGTGGGAACGGCTGATAAATCGCTTTATGCGTCGCGAGTCCTTCATCGAACTCAGACCGCATGGACACCGGGCAGTGTTCGACACAATCACCACAACCGTTACATTTCTCAAGATCAACAAACCGAGGATACTTTTTTAGTGTGACATGAAAGTTACCTACCTCACCAGCGACATCAGTGACCTCTGCGTTCGTAATAATCTTAATGTTCTCATGCCTACCCGTGTACACCAGTTTTGGCGCAAGAATACACATCGCGCAGTCATTTGTTGGAAACGTTTTATCCAGTTGTGTCATCGTGCCGCCGATGGAAAGCCCGCGGTCAACGATGTACACCTTGAAACCTGCATCCGCTAAATCAAGGGATGATTGAATACCGGAAATCCCACCGCCGATCACCAGGACTGATCCATGTTTATGAGCAGAGGCGGTCTGATGTTTTTTCTCTTTCGTCATACTCGTAAAACTCACATGATGTCGTCAACCATATTCAGCAGTTGTTTCTTTGTGAAATTCTTATGAATCGACGCATTACTCGGACAGGCGGCGATACACCCGCCACAACCAGTGCACAAGGCGTCGTTCACCTCAGCGATCCGCTTTCTTGCATTCAACGTACGTGCCTCATACGGACAGACTTCCACACAGATACCACACCCGGTGCATACATCCTCATCAACCATCGCAATTAACGGGTCTATTTCCAGTTCTTCCTGGGACAAAATTGTTGCTGCACGTGAGGCAGCAGCACTTGCTTGCGAGACCGTGTCCTGTATATCTTTTGGTGCTTGGCAGCATCCTGCGATAAATATACCATTGACAAACGTGTCAACCGGGCGAAGCTTCGGATGGGCTTCAAGGAAGAACCCGTCGCCACTTAACGTCAAATGGATGAGTCGTGCAAACTCAGCAGCATCGGTTCGTGGCATCATCGCGGGAACAAGAACAACCATATCGGTTTTAATTTCAAACAACTTATTGGTTGTCGTATCAAAAATATCAATCTTTAGATTCTCTTTCATGTTCCGTACTTCAGACGGACGACCACGGAACATGTTCGTATGGAGGCCTCGGACCTTACGGTAGAATTCCTCGTAGCCTTTCCCGAAGGAGCGTAGGTCGTTGTAGCAGACGTTAATCTCAACGTCTTCTCCAAGTTTCTCGCGAAGCAGATAGACTTGTTTTAATGCGGTCATACACCCGATTCGGCAGCACCAGGTACACTGGGTCTCATCACGAGAGCCGACACAGAGAATGAAGGTGACACTCTTTGGTTTCTGCTGGTTTGATGGTCGCAAGATTTCCCCTTTGGTTGGTCCTGAGGAGCTGATCAATCGTTCCAGTTCCAAGGTGGTAATAACATCTGGAGAAGTGTCGTAACCATACTCGTAGACCGCGGTGGGGTCCATGACGTCATACCCGGTTGCAACCACGATAGCACCGACCTTGCGTTCCACTATTTCTTCTTTCTGATCAAAGTTAATGGCCTCTTGTGCGCATGCTTTTTTACAGAGAGGTTCATCCCCGCATTTTCCTTTCGTTAAAAACAGGCATTTCTTGTCGTCAATAACATATTTCAATGGTACTGCTTGAGGGAACGGCATGTAGGCTGCGCCTCGTTTTCCCATCCCTTGATTAAATTCACTGACAATTCGATCTTTGAGTCGACAAGCAGTGGCACAATCACCACATCCTGTACACTTATCAACATCAACATATCGTGGTTTCTTCCTTATTTTCACCGTGTAATTCCCGATGCTTCCTTCGATGCTGGCAACTTCTGAGTAACTTAATAGTTCGATGTTCTCATGGTTTGCAACTTCCATCATCTTAGGAGTAAGAATACATGAGGAACAATCAAGGGTTGGGAATGTTTTATCCAGTTGCGCCATATGGCCGCCGATACTTGGTTCTCGTTCCACGAGGTGAACTTTGAATCCATCGTTTGCGAGATCAAGGGATGTCTGGATCCCCGCGATTCCTCCACCAATCACTAATGCTTCCGGGATAACCTTCAATGTTGATGGTTTCAATGGTTCAAGTGACAGTGCTTTAGACACCGCACTCCGAACTAAATACTTCGCTTTCTCCGTTGCTTGTTCTTTATTGCTGTGCGCCCAGGAGCATTGCTCACGAATATTAGAAATCTCGACCCTGTAGGGGTTCACACCGCCGTCATTTGCAACCCGTCGAAAAGTATGTTCATGCATACGAGGAGAACATGACGCGATCACAACGCCATCAAGCTTGAATTCTTTAATCGTGTCTTTGATCAGTGTTGCGCCCACATCAGAACACATATACTTGTAGTGTTTTGCGACAACCACGCCGTTCAGATGACTTGCGTACTCGGAAAGTGCTTCGACGTCAACGGTTTGTGCGATGTTGATTCCGCAATGACAGACAAACACGCCGATGCGACGCATTTATTTCACATCTCCAAGTTGGAGTTTTTCTACAGGACTAAGATTGAGTTCAAGTCCGAGTTTCTCACCAGTAATCCCCATCGCTAATCCGAGTAACTGCGTCAGATATAACACGGGAACATCGAGTTTTGCAGCCACGGTCTCCCCTGCCTTGGTTTGTCTGCTATCAAACATCTTATGACACCACGGACAGACATCAACCATGCCTTGGATTCCTTGTTCTTGTATCGCTTGGAGCTTCTGCCCTGTTTTTGTCAGCGAAGACTCAGGAAGATTCGCAAGCAAAGGCGCACCACAGCAATCAAGTTTCTGAGGATAATTCACCGGCTCAGCACCCAATGCCTTCAGGATTGCTTCGATTTTCTGCGGGTTTTCAGAATCATCCGGACGACCGATTTCACTGGGACGAAGAATATGACACCCGTAATGTGCCGCGATCTTTAACCCGTTCAATGGTTTTTTCACATGTTCTTTTATTTTATCGATCCCCACCTGATCATAGAGCAGGTCAACCGTATGAACAACCTGTCTTTTAGCGGTATATTCTAAACCCTCAGCAGCAAGCATGCCGTTGATTCGTTCTTTCATCGCTGGATTTTCTTCAAGGATGTGCTGACATTCGGAAAGCGCGAGATGACACATCGCACAAGGAACAAAAACGTCTAGGTGGTGCTTCTCAGCGATCGCTAGATTCCTTGCAGAAAGATACACGGTAAGAAGTTGATTCACACTTTTCATGGGTTCTCCGCAGCATGAAAAACCCTCCACATCAACAAGTTCAACACCTAACAAGGGGAGTGTTTCTCTGATCGAGAGCTCATAGGCGTACTGCTCTGTTGGCATCAGACAACCGGGAAACAATGCATATTTCTTTTTCATCGTGCTTATACCTTTTCCATCGCGATTTTCATGATTCCTGCTTGAAACTTAGCAACGTCAATTGGTTTTGAAAGAGGAGGGAGTCCCAGTTCGTCTCGTTTCAGGGTTTTATTCGTACGAGTCGTGGTCTGTTGGATATCTTGGATAAGTCCCATGGAAAGAATTGATTGCAGCATCCCTGTGTATTTTCCCGGGATTTGTTTCCCGCTTGCTACCGCCATATTCTTCAACGCAAACAGGATTTCAACCGGTGCGACGCGTTGCGGACAGCGCTCTCTGCATTTTAGGCAGGTCATGCAGGTCCAGATGACGTCTGAGTTTACCAGTTCGTTGATCAATCCACGTTTCAGAAGTGCGACGATTTTGTGCGGCTCAAGCTCAAGGAGTTTATGTGATTCACAGCCTGAGGTGCATTTCGCGCATTGAAAACAATAATCTGAGATTTCGTCTTGTAGCTTTGTGAGTCTATCGTTGAGTTCTTTTCTCAGATCTGATTGCGGTTCCCCCATAGAAGTCAAGTCGATGATGCTCATTTCAGTCTCACTCTATATCATAAATTAACAATCGTTAACTATATATACTTTTCCGACTTCTCTGCAAAAAGTTTATCCGAATATCATATTTAAAACTATCAATAAAATTCTGTCACTCTTTTCATCATACAAAATGATGTAAATTAATATAGCAAAACAAGATATCCCTCGACGTGGGGGCTTGTTATGAAACAGATCAATGAAAAACAACTTATCGAAAAAGCCAACAAACCAGGTAAAGACGCTATGCGGCTCCATCCGTTTTACCATGGAAAAATCGAAGTCATCCCAAAATGCCGTGTGAAGGACTTTAACGATTTCGCGATCTGGTACACCCCTGGTGTTGCAGAACCATGCAAAGAAATCCAAAAACACCCGCTCAAAGTTTATGATTATACCAACAAATGGAACACGGTTGCTGTTGTCAGTGATGGCACCCGTGTCTTAGGACTTGGTGACATCGGACCTGAAGCGGGACTCCCTGTTATGGAAGGAAAATCATTACTATTCAAATATCTGGGTGGCGTGGATGCCTACCCCATTTGCCTCGATACTAAAAACCCGGACGAGATCATCCAAGCAGTGAAATGGCTCAAACCAAGTTTTGGTGGCATCAACCTTGAAGATATTGAAAAACCAAAATGTTTCTACATCCTCAAACGACTCCGAAAAGAAATGGACATCCCCGTCTGGCATGACGACCAGCAAGGGACAGCAACCATTGTCACCGCAGGAGCAATCAACGCATTAAAAATCGTCGGAAAACCACTGAACACCGCACTGGTCTGTATGGTTGGTGCAGGAGCAGCAAATATCGCAATCGCTCGCGTTCTTATCGCCGCAGGAATACAACAAAAAAACATCATCATGGTAGACAGCAAAGGCATTCTACATACCTCACGAAAAGACCTGGAAAACGAAAAAGATAAAAACCCTGAGAAATGGCAGATGTGCCAAAAATCAAACGCAGAAGGACGAACCGGTGGTCCCGCTGAAGCATTTAAGCATACCGATATTTGTCTTGCTGCCAGTAAACCCGGCCCTGGAACAATCAAAAAAGAATGGGTTAGTTCTATGGCTGATGATTCCATCGTGTTTGCCACTGCAAACCCTGTCCCTGAGATTTGGCCTTGGGAAGCAGAAGAAGCAGGCGCCCGTATCATTGCTACTGGACGATCAGATTTTCCCAATCAAATTAACAACTCCTTAGGATTCCCGGGAATCTTCAGAGGAACCCTTGATGTCCGTGCAGAAACAATCACCGATGACATGTGCATCGCAGCAGCCTACGAACTAGCAAAAACCGCAGAGGACAAAGGGCTCAGTGACACGTACATTGTACCCACCATGGACTCATGGGAAGTCTTTCCACGAGAAGCAGTTGCGGTTGCCATGAAAGCAATATCCCAAGGGATAGCTCGTGTTAAACTATCTCGACAGGAACTCTATGATCACGCTATCGCTATCATCAAGAAATCCAGAGATATCACACAAACACTCATGAATGAAGGATATATCGCCAACGCGCCAGAATAACCATATTCCAACAGAAGGAATTTTCAGTAAATGAAAAGCCTTAAATCAGAATATCTATTCAGGGGTTCCTTGGGGCGATCTGATTATTCAGAGAGCTACTCTCCTGAGACGACCAAAGGTGCCTGAGATGAAGCAAATAGTAAAAACCATTACAAAAAAAGATTTTTCATCATTTGTTAACGCATTAATAAAAGAAGGAATCTATGACGTTGTTGGGGTCAAATCAAAAGGAAAACATTATGTTTTTGACACCTTAAATTCCGCTGATGAATTACGGTTGGATTACGATGTTACCATTCTTCCACCGAAGAAATATTTCCTTCCCCAGTACGAACAACTCATGAAGTTCTCGCTTGAGAAACCCTTTGAAGTCAAAGAAACTTTAGACAACCAACCTCGAATAATCATAGGGGTGCATCCCTATGATATCATCGCGATACAACAAACCGATATCCACTACCTTGATCAACAACAAGATAATTTCTACAAGCAACGTCGAGACAACACGATCATCATTGGAGCTGATATTCAAAATGTCTCTGAACGGTCATTTGCAGCAAGTATGAAAACAAACATTACTGACTCAGGTTTTGATTTGCTTCTCACTGACATAGGGAATACGTACGCAGTTACCATTGGCTCTGAAAAAGGTAGTAAATTACTCCAAAAACATGCAACGATCAAGGATGCTACCAATGCTGACATTAAAAAGATTAATACAGTTCGAGACGCAACTACGAAGAAATATAAACAAAAAGTAAAAATCGATAAAAAAGACTGGTCCTCGCTTCTTGTCGCCAATTATCATCATGCGATATGGGAAGAACGATCTGATGTCTGTATGGAATGCAGCTCATGCACCATGGTGTGTCCTACCTGTTTTTGTTATGATGTAAAAGATGACGTTTCTTTGAATCTTAAAGGAGGCAATCGTGTTCGAACCTGGGATGGGTGCATGTTGCGAGAATTCACAAAAGTTGGAAGCGGAGAGGTGTTCCGTGACGAAGTCAGAGAGCGATATCGTCATCGGTTCTTCCGTAAAGGTAATTATTTGCCGGAGCGCTATGGATTTGTTGCCTGTGTGGGGTGTGGCCGATGCGGCAGTGCATGTTTACCAGATATCGCTGATCCTTGTGACCTTATCAATGAGCTTGCCCATTTTGACTCAGAGAAAAATACTGGAAAATATTTCATTAAGGAAAAGACCGAGGTTTTAGAAAAAGGTATTATTCATATCCCTCGAAGTGCAACCATAAAAAAAATAACGCCATTCAATGAGATAGACACCCTCTTTGAAATTGAACTTGATGATCAAAAACCATTAGGACACAAGCCAGGGCAGTTTGTGGAAGTATCGGTTGTTGGGTACGGTGAAGCACCTTTTGGTATCTCAACTCCACCTGGTACTACACCTGTGTTTGAAATTATGGTTCGTCAGGTCGGAAACGTTACTAAAAAATTATGTTCTTTACAACCAGGTGATAAAGTAGGTATTCGCGGGCCATTAGGGAATGGGTTTGATGTAAAACCATTCGAAGGAAAAACTCTGCTATTTACCTCTGGTGGGACGGGTATGGTGCCCATGCGCTCCCTGATTAATCACGTCCTTGATCCAAAGGAGAGGGACAAGTTCAAGGAAGTCATTATTCTGTATGGAGCAAAACGTCCAAAGGAAATTACTTTTATGAATGATGTTGAACAATGGAAAAAAGTAAGCAACGTCCAATGTGAGCTCACCGTTGATCGCTGTGAACCAACTGAATGTTGGGGTGGATGTACAGGTCTTATTACAACGTTATTTCCCAAAATCAAAGCAGACAAACTTGATTCGAAAAATACTATAGCGGTGGTTATCGGACCACCGGTGATGTATAAATTTGTCATCAAATGTCTCCAGACGTTAGGGATACCTGATGACAATATTTATGTGTCTCTTGAGCGTCGCATGAAATGTGGTGTAGGAAAATGCGGGCATTGTCAGATGAACGGAGTGTACGTCTGCAAAGAGGGTCCGGTGTTTAATTATGGAAAACTCAAGCAGTTACCAGAGGCGTTCGAATGAAACAAAAACCACGGGTTGCTGTCTTTGATTTTGCAGATTGTGAAGGATGTGAACTTGAGATTGCTGATCTCGAGGAAGAAATTCTTGATTTAATTTCACTTGTTGATATTGTCTCATTTCGAGAGGTGATGAAGGAGCACTCCGATTCGTACGATATTGCGATTGTGGAAGGCTCGATTATGCGGCCGATGGATGAGAGACGATTGCGTAGTATCCGAAGTAAGGCAAAAATCCTTGTTGCCCTTGGTGCGTGTGCTACGATGGGTGGGATAAATAAAATCCGAAATCAATGGATGCCTGAAGAAGTTATCAAGACTGTGTATGAGGATGCGAATCTAAAGGGGAATGACTTGTTTGATGTATTTAAAACCAAAGCAATAAACGAGGTTGTACCAGTTGATTATTATATCTATGGATGTCCGATTGATCGCGATGAATTTAAATCAGTAATTACAGCGATAGCTCTTGGCAAAAAACCTGAAATCCCGCGATATCCAGTTTGTGTCGAATGTAAGAAAAATGAAAACATCTGTCAGTTTGAACTTGGAAAATTCTGCCTTGGACCAATCACCCGGGCTGGATGTAAAGCTATTTGCCCAACTCACAATAGTCCTTGCGAAGGGTGTCGTGGGCTTATCAAGAAAGCAGAAACTGACTGTGTCAAAGAGGTGCTAGAGCGGTACAAGCTCTCTTATGAGGATATTCGACGACGATGTACCATGTATAACTATGGTCGAGAGGAGTGTAGTGTCGATGAGTAAAGATTTTTCTGTTCATGTTGAACATGTGACGCGTGTCGAAGGCCATGGAAATATTGTTCTTGATGTAAAAAATGGTAAGATTGAAAAACTCGAATGGAGAGTAGTTGAAGCACCACGGTTCTTCGAGGCGATGCTTCGCGGACAACAGTACAATGAGCTTCGTTCGATCACTTCCAGGATTTGTGGGATTTGTTCGATTGGTCATTCTCTTGCGTCATTGAAGGCAACAGAAGATGCCTTGGAAGTGAAGATCACCGAGCAGACTGCAATGCTCCGACGTCTTGCGATTCATGCAGAGAACATGCAGAGTCATATCTTGCATATCGGGTACCTTGTCGCCCCTGACCTATTTGGTGTTGGAAGTGTCTTTCCTCTCATTGGTACACACACAGATACCGTACTAAAGATAGTAAAATTACATCGTCTCGCCAATGAAATGTCAGATTTAATTTGTGGTCGAACGATTCATCCTATTCGACTGGTTATCGGTGGTTTTTCCCTCGTACCAACAGAGAAACAACTAATAAAACTTAAAAGTCAACTAGAAGAAGCAAGAACACTCACCACAGATATTGCAACAATCATTCATAGTGTTGCTGATAGACTACCAGATTTCACACGGGAAACAGAGTACATCGCGTTATCCTCAGACGATGAATATGCTCTCTACGACGGTGTTATTAACTCCACAGATACAGGAAAGCATCCTGCGTATCGGAACTATCAAGCGGTCATGAAGGAATTTCTTGTTCCACAATCATCTACCGCGAAGTATGCGAAACATGCCCGGGAATCATACATGGTTGGTGCGCTCGCACGGTTTAACCTTAATAGTGATCACCTTCATCCTGCTGCCAAAGAAGTCGCGAATATGTTTGGTTTAAAACCAATCAACTACAATCCCTTCATGAATACCATTGCGCAATTAGTGGAGTTTTCTCATAGCATTGAGGATTCATTATACTGGATTGATCAACTCCTGGAGCGTGGTGTGAGAGAGGAAAAACCAGTGAAGGTAAAAGTAAAGGCAGGTCGTGGTGTTGGGATTGTGGAAGTACCCCGAGGAATTCTTGTCCATGATTACACCCTGAATTCAAAAGGATATTGCACAAAAGCGAACTGTATTATTCCAACGAATCAGAACCATGCCAACATCCAACTCGATATGGAGAAGCTTGTTCCTGAGATTCTTGACCGACCAGAAAAAGAAATTGAGTTGACATTAGAAATGCTTGTACGAGCGTATGATCCCTGCATCTCCTGCTCGACGCATTACCTTGACGTCACTTTTGTCTAAACCTTTTTGTTCTATGAAGAAAATAGGGATTATTGGATTGGGTACTCCGCTTCGACGAGATGACGGCATCGGAATTGTCTTACTTGAACTATTGGTGAAACGCAAGAAAGAGTTTCCGAAAAACATCGAATTCATTGATGGTGGCACAGGCGGGATGAACCTGCTTCATCTGCTTGCGCGATTTGATACGGTTCTTCTTATAGATGCGGTTGATTTCAAAGGACGACCGGGTGAGGTCCGAGTGTTTAGTTTGAAGGACATTCAAAGTCAGAAAAAACCGGTGATGGCGTCAACCCATGATCCTGATTTTTTAAACCTTCTTCGTTTATCACAAGAACTCAAAGAGCTTCCTGAGACACTCGTTATTTTTGGGGTGCAGCCACGAAACGTTTCGCATGGAATGGGATTGTCAAAAGAAATAGAAACGGTTCTTGATGATCTATACCTGAAACTCCAAAAAGAAATACAAGATTTTGTTAAGTAACAGAAAGAGGCTTACGGCCTACACCCAGCACTATTGACAAATCTTTTAAGCCTATACTTTATGACTATTTTCGTGATAAGTTACGATAAATATAATTAATAGGCTTTTTGAAGGGGCAAAAAGGAATTTAGAGGCAAGGGAAATTTCCGCTTAAAGATAAAGTAGAAATTCACTATTCAACTTGATTAATTTTTAATTCACTAATTATTTTAGCATTTAAATATTATATCTTATATATATTAAAAAAAGCCTTAAATATTAATATGTTACATTACCAGCCTATCATGCTCATTAAGAAAACCATTACCGAGTTTGCAAAATTATCTAGTGTACACTTTGTATTTTTAACCGCTGTCATTCCCTGTCACAGGCGCTATTGCAATGGGAGAAAAAAATCTCTTTCATTCTTACAGTTATTTTCATCATTGGACTAGCAGCACATACCTTTGGCTTTGCATTTAACCATTATATGGACATTGATGTTGATCGCTTGGGCGATCATGTAAACAAACGACCACTTCCCAGTGGAAGTATCTCTAAAAAACATGCGATGATCTACATTTTATCTTGGTTTTTTTTCGGATTTTTCTTAACCCTTTACTTTTTTGGTGCCAAATTACTCCTTCTTTATCTTCTGGGAATCGCCCTTGCCGCTATTTACGATGCATTTAGCAAAAAGATCGTTGGGATGGATTTTGTCCTCGGAGCGTCTGTTGTTACTGGAGTTGTCTTTGGTGCAGCCACCGTATCGTTTCAATTCCCAAACATAATCTATGTCTTTTGTGTGCTTGCATTTCTCCAGACGCTCAACCTGAACCTCATCGCTGGAGGAATAAAAGACGCAGACCATGACTATCTAATCAACTCAAGACATCTATCTACACGACTAGGATTGCGTGTAGAAAACGGTATCTTTCACATACCAAATTCATTCAAAATTATTGCTTACCTATTTGGTTTTATCTATGCATTCTTTGTTTTAGTGCCATCTCTGCTTGGAATTATACAATTGCCCATTATCCTATTTGTTATCCTTATGCTTATAAATGCAACATTCTTTTTTGTCACCTACAAAATGCTAAGCTTAAAAAACTTTGATCGCCAAGAAGTACGCAAATACGTTGTGCTACAATACACAATCAATTGGTCAAACATACCAATTCTGCTTACAAGTGTCGCACCAATGGCGATACTTCTTCTGCTGTACCCCGTAATAGGTCTAGTTGTATCAAATGTAATTTTATACAAAACTGTTATACGACCGCAGGTTATGTAAAAAAAGGGAAAAAATGAACACGGATCTAGTAAAAGAATACGCACGGTTCCTTAGACTAAAGGCCTTAGGCGTATCTACTATTGCAGTGGTTGGTGCAATAAGTGTAAGCAGCTCAATTGAAATTTCACATTTTTTGGTTCTATTTTTCATATGCGCTCTATATAATATGCTAGGGTTTGTTCTAAACGATTACATTGATTACGACCTTGATGTCGAGTCAAAAGAGTTAAACGAGCGACCACTTGTTAAAAAAACTATATCCAAAAAAACAGCACTTTTTATAATCGTTTTATTCTACGCACTTATTATTTCAACAGCAATAATCTTTTATCATACTCTACTTCCGCTTCTGTTCTTATTGCTTTCTCTTGCACTTGGAACAATCTACGATTGTTATGGAAAGAAATTCTTTGGCTCCGACTTTGCGCTTTCTGCATCGGTTGCCTTCTTATGCTTATTTGGTGCAGCAACCGTCTCATCAGAAATAGGGCTATTAACAATAATTATTGCTTCTATTTATTTCATGCACGTTCTGTTTTTCAACATAATAGAAGGTGGATTCAAGGATGCAGACAACGACAAGAAACATGGTGCAAAAACAACCGCATCTGCCCTTGGAGTTACGCATCAACCGGAGATACGCGTTCCTGCATCGTTCAAGGCACTTGCGCTTGCTATTGAAATAGTAACTGCTACGTTTGTTTTTCTTCCGTTTTTCATCTTTTCCGAATTTCAAAAATTCAGTTACTGGTACATACAAGTATTGATATTACTTATACTTACAATAAGCCTGTTTTCTTCTTCTATAAAGATGCTTATGTTAAAGACCTTTGAACGAAAAAAAGTAACAATAGGCATCACAAAACAAGAAGTAAAGCGTTACATGATAATTCCGATCCTAATACTTGGTGTAAGCAACATCCCATGGATCATCTTTATTTTGCTTCTACCAACCATCTGGTACCTCTCATTCTTAGGAATATTCAGAGAAAAACCCTTTAAAAGCAAATTGCTGTAAATCAAACTCCAAGTCAAAGATTTAATCAGAATATGAGAAACTCAGCCATCTGCATACCATCTATATTCTCTGTTTGTCCAAAAAAAGTAATTGTTCCTCTATAAGTTACATGAAAACGCCAGTAATGGGCCTTCAACATCCTTCTTACATGATGTATATGCTTCACATCCATAGAAACATCAATAGATACATTTTCATTCTTAGCCTTTAAATTAAAGTAATGAGGGATAAACTTTCCATTTTCTCTGCTCAAATTACTTCCTACAAATTCAATTTCTTTTGGATTTACATTTGTATAGTCCCCATTGTTTTCGTTTATAATAAGAATTGGTTGGCCTAAACGTCTATTCTTAAAGATAGCAGCCCATGTGATTGTAAATGAATTGGAATTTATTTTTCCCCAAAACCATCCATAATTTTTTCTGGCAACAGGGCCTGTAACATCCCAGTTGTGATCATGATACCCAAGACCTTGAACGCTTATTTCTTTGTTTTTTATTTTTAAAATACCTTTAACTTTTGCTCGGGGTAAAAAAACAGCCCATGAATCTCCAGATGGATTTGTTCCTTTCCAACCTTTTGTGCAACCTTCAAATGTTAAATCTGCTGATGCATCTTTAACTTTAAAAAAAAGATGATATTCCAGATTTCCATCCTTGTTCAATCCACCTGCAATGACCTGTTTTTTATCTAATTTTACATGAGGATATTGACTTTGAGCTTCAAATTTTTTAGGTGTAAAGTACTTTTCATTATGTCTTACAAGCTCCCCATTTTTGTAAATATCCAGTCTTTGAGATATTATTGCAAAACGTTTTTTTGTTATTCCAAAAAATCTCACGCTTACTTGAACGCTATAACCATTGTCAAAAACAGCATCGAAATACCACCATTCGGTAAACCTTGGGACGGTTGAGCCATGAAATCCATCGTCTTTTACTGTTAATTCACATGGCAGAAAAATGAAATGTGCTGTCTTTTGAACTTTTGTAGGTTTTTTCATCTTTCTTATTTTCTCTTATCACTTATAAAATGCCCCCATCCCGCCAGAAAATATTGTATGATATCCTTCTTTTTTTAGGTGTTTTTTTAAATATTTTAATCTTTTTTCCATAACATCTTTAGGTATTTTAGGTTCTATCATTTCAGATTTTGCGCCCGGAATCTCTACATATGTAAAAACCAAAACATAATCAAATTCTATGTCATCTAGAAAAGATATTGTTTTTTCTAAATCTTCCATTGTCTCCGTAGGAAAACCTAATATAATATGGGTAGAAAATTTTAATTTTGGATACGCCTTTTTAAGTCGTAAAAAAGCATCCTTTATTTTCTCAACATCGCTGTATCTATTCATCAGTTTAAGTATACGACTACTCGCAGATTGAATTGGACATGATATTTTGTTTATTCTTTCACTTTTTAAAATTTTTTCAAGATCGTCTATATATTTTACCATCCAAACAGGATTTAACCCTTTTATCTCAATTTCATATTGTGTTTCTTTTAATCTAATAATCTCATATAACAATTCAGGGAAACTACTACGATTATCTATTCCATACGCTCCAGTGTCATCTCCTGATAATAAAAAAGTCTTATTTCCTAAGCTAATTCCTTCTTTGAATTCATTCACACATGATTCAATAGATTTACTTATATGAGGGCCCACTGCCTTTTTAATACCACAATAAGAACAATTTCCAGTACAACCCCATGAATGTCGTATAATAAATTTTTTATCTTGGTTTAAAAAGTCATATGGAAATGAATCTTTATCTAAGAAATTATTTATAATATGATTCTTCAGCCTATTAAAAATTTGTAGTTGCAGAATTAAATAGAAAAATGTTGATTTTCTATCCATTGTAGGCGTATTTTTAAAATTTTGGATTTGTCTTTGAAGATTTTTGATAAAATTTTGTTTTTCTGCAGGTGTTAACATAACAGTGTTTGTATCTTTTATTTCTCTAAATTTGATTTTAATTTCAGGAAATAACATATCAATTTTATCTGGATTTTTTACCAAATCTTCTGTTGTTATTGTTTTTCCATTGAATATTTTTCCTAACTGTCTTGGTTGTAGTGCAGGTAGACATCCAGCAACAATCAGCTCAGCATCATACTCCTCTTGAAAGATTTTTATTTTGCTAAACCAATCTTTGATTGCTAACAGTGTTGCTCCGCAAGTTATAAAGATTATAAAATCTGCTTCTTCGGGTTTTAACACGATTTTATAATTATTCTTTAAAAAATAATTTGATAATCTTTGGGAATCTAGTCCTCTTCGATTGCATCCTGAGTATGCAAGATATATCTTTTTTATTCATATTTTTAATCAGTAAATTAATCTAACTTGTATTTATATTATCTTTTCGGCGGTCTCGACGATATCTACCCCAGAGTCACCAAGCAGTATGATCGATTTTCCACCAGTATCCCATCCTGAATGACTATCGACAATCTTTTTTAAAAGCAGGTTTTACGTTTAATAGCAGGATATCTACTATTACAGAGGATTTGAACGATTCATTCTGGCTGTGATATAATGCATTATAAAAAACGTATTAGTCGTGCTACTCGCTCTAAAAATGATACACGAGTTTTTTATAATCGTATTAGTCGTTTGTTTGTTTTTTCTGAGAGGTTTTTTAAAAGAAAACATTTAAAGATGGGTGTTGAAAGGCTTTCTGTCAGTGAAGGTAATGTTGTTCTTGAAATAGGTGTTGGTACTGGTGATAGTGTTATTGAGTTTGCAAAGATTGTTGGTGATTCTGGTAGGGTTTACGGTGTTGATATTTCACAGGGAATGCTTGATACTACAAGAATGAAGCTTACAGAAAGAAGGTTTGCTTGATCGTGTAGAGTTGGTAAATAAAGATGCTGTGAGCCTTTCTTTTAAGGATGATTCTTTTGATAAAATTTTTATGAGTTTGACTTTAGAGCTTTTTGATACACCTGAGATTCCAAAGGTTTTGTCTGAGTGTTTTCGTGTTCTTAAAAAAAGTGGACGGATTTGTGTTGTATCGTTGTCTAAGAAAAATAGTAATACGAATGTTAGAATTTATGAATGGTTGCATGGTGTATTTCCTAGAATGCTTAATTGGAGACCTATTTTTCTTGAAGAAGCATTGAATGATGCAGGGTTTAAAACAACTGATTCATCTCTTATTTTTATGTTGGGTTTACCATTTGAGATAGTTGTTGGAGAGCCTAAAAAATAAAGACTAATTATTAGAGCTTTCGGACGATTTCTTGGAGTAATTCTACGGCCTACACCCAGCACCTAAAAATTTACATTTTTTTTATAAACATTTTTCCTATGATCAACGAAAAGAATTGAGATCCTTTTTGTTTTTTCATCGATATCAGCGATAACTCGATAATCACCAACTCTTAGTTTATACTCATCTCTGGCAGTTAATCGTTCAAAATAATGAAATGGATTTTCTTTTGTTGAACTAATTTTTTCAAAAATTCTTTTCCTGATTTTCTTCTCTAATTTTTCTAGATTTTTAAGAGCTTCTTCATCATAAATAACAGTATACATTCATTAAAGCCCCAGACGTTGCTTTGCAACATCCTCGGTAACAAATTTTCCTTTTTTAATCCGTTCTCTTGCTGCTTCAATGGCTTTAATAGTTTCTTTACTGAGTTCTGGTTCTTTTTTCAGGTTTTTTACAATAAAGATGAGCTTTTTGATAACCTCATCATAGCTTTCATTTTTGTACTCACGAAATTGATCTATTTGTGATTTCGTATCATTTTGGATTTTAATGGTTGTCGTACTCATGGTACACCTAAGTATACCTATGTATACCATGGTATATATAACTTCCGATATATATGTTTCTTCTGTCTCCTATATTTACTTAAAATCGTATTTTTCTCCTGTTGTAAAGAGGCTTACGGCCTACACCCAGCACCGCCGATATATTAAAAAAATTCGTTTCTCCAGTACTAATACTCTAATTACACTTTCTCTTTAGATGACTGTTCTTCATCTGATTTTCCCTCTGGTTCTTTCTTGTATTTTTTCCAGACGTAGGAAATACATACTGTTAAAAAAATACTGACGCAGGGTAACATAATCGCGATCAATACATTTTCTAACAACATATAATCAATGATGAACAACAAGCCAAAGGAGAAGATCATAATTCCAGAGAATAATTTAAGTCTCTGAATCTGCCATTCAGTCAATTTCGTGGTTCCCAGAGTAAAAGTGAACAACATAAGAATGATGATCAGCGGGATGACATAGACAACATTGTAAAAGAAAATGTAGATATAATATTCAAGGAGAGGGAGTTGGGCTTCCGTCAGTCGAGTCGTATAAATAAGAGGAAACCCAAGTGTACAAAGTAATTCATAGAAATTCACACTTACTGCTAAGAAAATGGTCCCTCCAAGCATCGCAAGGAGCGAGGGTGATTTTACGAGTTTTCGTATCTGTTTAAATGTTTTTGATCGTTTTTCTTCAGGGATGCTCAGACTAGGTCCTTTTTTCAAAGAGAAGAAATCCTTGATGTTAAGCAGACCGATTCCAACAGCAACGATTCCTACAGCTAAGGAAATCATACTAATGAACGATGCCGTAATCAAAAGTGTATTAAACATTACAAACATGAAGAGGAAGTAGAAAAACCCTGAAAAAAAGATGAAGATACCACCAACCAGTAACATCCTGCGTCTTGATTGAAGATACAACAATAAATTCAGAAGAAAGATAAGGATGAAAAAGGAACACGGATTAAAACTATCCAACCCTCCTAACACAATCGTCAACACCGGCAGAGAAAGACTAGTAAGATTCACCGTTCCGATCCATGGAATGTAAATCACGTTCTCATCATATTTTTTATGAATATCAAGATTTGCAATGTACTCATCGATTACTCTCGGTTAACTCCTTGTATGTCAGATTTGCTTTAGGGATTTTTGTTTCATTGTTGATTATCACGGATGGAAAGCTGAGTTTCCGAGCATGCATTTCATTGCGATTGGTTGCATTTGAACCCACTTCTTTTTTTTGGATAATTACTGTTCCTGAGTAATTCTCCGCATAGTGAGTGGTTATATTATCGATGATAGGAATAGCTGGTTTACAGGAACCACAGGTACTCAGAATAATAGAAATCTACAATCACCTGGTTTTCCGCAATAACTGAGGTAACACTAAGGAGTAAAACAACAAAGACAATAAGGAGTGTAAAATATCGATTCTTTTTCATGTATTCTATCCGCCTGAGACCACTGGTGGAGAAAGAGTAATTTCATCGCCCTCAATAATCGTGGTATCGAATGAGGCATACATCTTATTTTTTGACACCATCATACGACTCTTATCTTTTTCTGTGGCAGGGTATTGTTTCACAAAGGTATCAACAACATCTCTGAGAGTGTTTCCAGCTGAGATGTCAAGTTTTATTTGGTCTTTTCCAGTGATGTCTTTGTATCGTCCAAACAACCTAACCGTGATCTTCATATGATACGTCCTCTAGCCAAACTACAGTTTTTTTATTCCGCAAATCGGACAATGTGGATTTCTCTTAATGTCCATCGTGTCAAAACATTGGTTCCAGACATCATAGATAAGTAACCCGGCAAGTGGTTTGCCGAGTAACAGTTTTATCGTCTCAGTTACATTGAATCGATGCGATTATTGCAGGAAGACTGCCGAGTACCGGAATCTCGCCAGAAGTTGATTCTGGGATATTCTGAGAGATGCACTGCAAACATGGTGTTTTTTTAGGGAGAATTCCCATCACCATCCCAACAGTCTCATAGACTCCTGCGTAAACCCAGGGGATATTATATTTTATTGACACCTCGTTGATGATAAATCGAAGTGACATACTATCGGTACCATCGACAATCACGTCAGCATTTTTCACAAGCGATTCAATATTTTCTTTGGTTACTTTTTGGTTGATTCCCTTCACCCGTACCTCTGTGTTAATCGCTCGTAATTTCTCCTGAAGAACAAATGCTTTTGATTTCCCAAGATCCTCTTGTGTAAACAGTGATGTTCGATGGAGGTTCGTGATATCCACCGTATCATTGTCAATGATATCAATGCTTCCGATACCCATACGTACGAGCAGATTTGCACTGTGGCTCCCTAGTCCTCCACCGCCGATGACAATCGCATGTTTTGTTGCGAGCAGCTCTTGGCCTTTCTGACCAAACTCCTTAACAAGGATTTGTCTTCTGTATCGGTCTTCATCATAACTCCACCCGAGATATCTAGCTGCTGCTATCGTGTGCAAAAATAAAGATGGATTATAAATACGTTACCCACCGTATCTAATCTTGATATGTGCGTATGTCTCTGGTTCGAAAGAGATATCGCTGGTTTAGTAAACTCGATGTGGCCGCGGTTTGATCAACATAGAACGCAATATGTTGACCAATGTACTGTCTCTTCTGCCACGACGATGAGGTTGCCAATGACAAACGGTTGATATCACCATAATGTTATTGTCAACAATATCCGGGAAGGTTAGATTCCCTTGTTTCGCGTTCCCATTAAAGGTCGCAGTATAGGTTTGTGTTTTCTGCGGTGAAAGGATAACTATTTTTCTCATTCCATAACCAAGGAGTCCGAAATGGTACGGATGCCCGTTATCGGCGATCCACCGTGACTCAATCTCAGTGACATAGGAACGGAGAAACCCGAAATAGAGTTTGTCACCAGTATTTTTCACCGTCACCGTGATATCAAGTTTTGCATTCCCCTGCCCAGTAACATTCGTGGTAACCTCAAGAGGATGGACTGCTCGTGCTCCAGCTTCTTCAATAGCTGGTCGGTAGAGTTGCTCAGTGAGTTGTGGCGTTGTTCCAGACCCGACGATCTACGAATCCCCCATCAATAAAAATAGTTGGGAATGCCTTACCACGATAATGTCCCCAAATACGATCTTTCCAGATCTTACTCTCGATCCCATACAAGGGCAACGTAATAAAACGGGTAATCTGAGCTGTTGTACATGGAAAATAATGCCTCTGCTGCATTTGGACAATTTGGACACCATGTCGCTGTTCCTTCTTCGATAAAAACAGTATGAGTAAATGCTGAAGTTGTTTTCGGTGTCGTTTTCTGCTCTGAGGATGTCATGGTTGTTGCTGCTACAAACGGCGAAACAAGTAATATCGCCGCTACGATAAGTAATATCATTTTTTTCATATTATTTCCCCATTTATTTTACTAATATATAGGGCCTAACTATTTAAATATTTACTCTGTACTTCTTTATTTATTAATTCTCTTGCAGGTATTCCCCCATAATTTTACCTTTTGTAAGCACTTGACCTTTCGTTACGAGTGCACCAGCTGCAACAACTACGTCATCTTCAAGGACTGCTCCCGGCATAATGATGGCACCAGCTCCAATCACACAGTTGTTTCCCACTCGAACCCTATCCATGAAAATGGTTTCATACTGCATGTTGTGAATATGTCCGTAGATGATTGCGTACTCCCCCATCGTGACGTTATCACCAAATTCGGTGAGACACGGGTCTTTTATCACACCACCGACCAGTGAGTTTTTACCTATCTTCATTCCAAGCAGTCGAAAGTAGGATTGTTTTATTCTTCCGAGTGGAAATATTTCAAGGAATTTTCGGAATGGGGTATAAAGGACGCAAATGAGGGTCCATTTGAATGTATTTTTATTCCTGAATGAATACTCATACGTGCCCGGATGGTAGGTAATACGGAACAGATGGATTATACCACCAGTGATATATAACTCTGAGATGAAAAAAAGAACAGCCCCGACGAAAATGACGATGGGAAGCACGACGAAATGCAAAAGAGTGGAAAACGCAAAATAATGGAAATAGTGTTGAAGAACATAGAAACCAACAATTACCGGGATAAGCCCTACGATAAAGATGAATGATGGTATCACTGTGAAAAAGTAAGACCAAAGCGGTCGTTTTGATTTTTTCGGTTTCTGCACGTGTTCAGACATAAGCACAACAATACTTTCAGAGACTAATAAATGTAATGATGAATCTATTTTTCATTTTGACAGTTTACCACCGCATCTTTAAATATAATCACAGTCACAACAGAGGATAGGAGACTACCGACATGGGAAAGAAACCCCTTAAAAAACAGACTCGATTAAAAGAACAGGAAGTAAGAAAAATCCAGTATTCTGAGAAACGACAGAGGCATTACGCATTCGGTTTCCTTGTTGGTGAGTATTAAAAAAACATTTTCTTAAATGGAAATTTCTTCGAGAGCGGTGTTGCATCTGAAGGGATTTTCATATATCAACTAAAATATTGCACTTGTACACTATTTATATCTTTTGTGGGAAATGCATCAGCTAGAGGATAATAATGAAAAATAGGTGTTGAATGAAGAACTATTTTTTCTCTGCAACGATAATAAATCTCCACTCGTTTTTCTTTCCTTCTTTTTCAAATATCGTGAACCCAGCATCGGTAAAAAATTGCTCAACCTGCTCTATTGTATGTGCCAGCTTGTATGCATCGACATGATATTTAGTGACGTCTCGTCCTGCCCGGTTGAACAACATACGAATTTTGATTAACAAGAGTTTCCATGTTGGAAAATCACGGTTCAATGCTTCAAAGATGACCTTCCCACCTGGTTTTAAAACTCTCGTCATCTCTTCAAAACTCTTATTTGGTTGGGTCCAATACGGCAGACTAAACCTGCTTACGATCATATCAACTGTATTATTTTTCAAAGGGATGTTTTCAGAGACTCCAACGACCGGTTCAAATGTTTGAAAATCAGCGTTTTTTACGTTTTCCTTTGCTAACTGAAGCATTTTGATTAATGGATCAATTCCTATGATTGTTGCCTGTGGCATTTTTCGAAAAATCTCAACCGAGAGTAAACCTGGTCCTGCCCCAAGATCAAGGATAAACGGATGAGACGATGATGAATGTCTTTGAACAACAGATGCGAGATATTCATATAAATCATTGAATTTCTTCATGTATGCTGCAAATTCTTCTGCGGTTTTGTCATCGACCAAAAACTCACAACCACCTGTTCTCTGAAACTCGTACTCAGAAATAATGTTTTTGTTTTTTAAGAATTATTCGTAATATCGAGTGTTCTCTGTAGTTACAACAAGTTTTTTTGATTCAAGTTCTTGATAGTTCCGAATTTCTGCAAATAATTGAAGTTCAATGGTTCTGTTCAATCCATACGTGACATAGGAGATACCGGAGAGTGAGGATGCAAGTGACTCATTACTTCCGTCATCGGCAAATAATCTAAGATGAAATGCGCTTTCCACCCCAAAATTCTGATTAATGTCGGTTTCAATGGACGTCAGTACAGCAGGCGCATTCTACAGGAATCCAGCCGTTGTGACCTACTGATCCGCCAACAAACACCTCTACCCATGCATGAGCAGTAGCAATAGCTGTTCCGTTATCATAGCCGGTCAATAAATACCCTCGAATGAATCTCGCAGGGATGCCAAGTACTCTGCATAGCGAGACGTACAGGAAGGAGAGATCATCGCAATCCCCAACTTTATTATGTAATGTTACCGCAGCTGGTCGTACTCCTTCATCATTTGGATGGGTTTGATACTGGATGTTTTCTTTCAACCAGACAAACAATGTTTTTGCAAGCAGAAACGAGTTGTTCGTCTCAGCATTCGCTATAAATCGTCTCTGCAATCGCGGTAATGTTAGGATCGTACGGGTCGATAAAACGTGTTGTCTCATTCGCTTGTAATTGTGTGTAATGATTAACAATTTCTGGATACATATCATGTAATCTCTTGAATCGTTAAGGCATTCTCTCCTTTCAGATCAGCAACCAGATAACTTTCGCTCTCCACCTGTGCTGTGAGTCCTAATTCATACGTTTGTTCGTCTTTTCCAGAGATATTCCATCGTATAAAGGTGTTATTCACCAGTGTTTTCGTTTGATACTCGTGATTGTACAGGAGGTCATAGGTGGTGGTTCCAACAAGAACTTCAGGAGTATCGCACCAGTATGCGATCTCGTATCTTCCAGTACCAGTACTGTTCACATGATATCCATAGGAAATATCATACCTGACCTTTGTAGGAGTAGACTCGTAGATGGTCGGAGGAAAAATCACCTCACAACCAGATAATACAACTACCAGAACAAGCATGCCGGCAATGAAGAGGCACCAGGTGTTTTTCTTCATACGATCCTGGGTTTATCTCTTTTAAATAGCCCTAACCCGTGCTTGTGCGGTTGAGGCTGAGACTTCTTACTATGAGCAATATTGGTACTGACAGCCGTTACTCATTGGACATTGGAGACAGCTTGGATTTTCCTTATGACAGAAGTTACCCCCAAGCTGCGCGAGTGACTCAAGATACTTGTACACATTCTCTTTCATTTCCTCTGCTTCTTGACTAAGGAATTTAATGGTTTCATCAGGGTCATTGGTGGTTACCCAGCCAAGTCTTTTTGCAACACGATTCACCATTATTGCTTTCTCTGTGACATTGTTCTGAATGTTTCCTGGTTTCTGCACCGGGGCTGCCTCTTGTCTTGATGGTGGTGGCGGCATCTTTGGCATCTTTACTTTATAATCAGATGGGTCAATATCTTTGAAGACGGTGACTGATTTTCCCCCATGATCCGTCTCTCTGGTCCTGATTTCAACGAGAATCGGGATTTGGATTGAAGCACCAGAAATCAACGCAACACCAATTGGCAGCCGCTGAATCTCATCATAGGTCTGACTTGTAAGACCTTCAACAGACTGAATAATCGCTTTCAGATCATTAGGGTTTGTCACCTTTAAAATAATATTTGTGTTACACTGAGAAATGATATTCTTATCGATCTTCGCAGGACGCTGACTGACCACACACAGCCCCATACCAAATTTTCGCCCCTCAGAAGCAACCGTACGAAGCATGCTGGAGGAAACCGCATGACCAATCCCATGCTCCGGGCAGTAATTATGCGCTTCTTCTACAACAAAGAGGAATGGAGGAATCTTCCCTGCTTTCCGATCCTTAAATAACTCCTCGGTTAACCGTGCAACCACCACATCCTGGATATCAGGTGGCACTCCACGCATGTTAATAATCGAACATTTTCCTTTCTGCACAAGCTCCTCTGTTGAGGTTCCTTTCTCGGAAAAAACACCTATAGAATCCAAGGACTCTAATGAGGCTATCACGTTCCATCGAGCATTGCTCTTTGTATGTTCTACTGCTTCTATAATATCTCTAATACTATAGACTTGTTTGAACTCCTTGAGTTCTTTGATAGTCTGATACAAGACCGCTATCTGGGGACCAGACAGTTTCGCTTGTAGAAGCTCAAGGATCTCTCGTCCTTCAAGATTCATTCCATTCAATGTTAAATGAGTCGTTGCTTCCCCGCCGGTAAGTGGTGAAAACGTAACAATCTGACTGCTGTAATCATTTGCTTTTACACCGAATTTCTCCATGTTCTTTTGATCTTTCTTATCCTTGTTCGGTTTTCCAAGGGAGATATATTCACCATGGGTATCGATGATAACCAACGGGATTTTCTTCTTTAAAAGTTCTTCGATAAGAACACCGCATGCATAGCTTTTCCCACCACCGGTTTTCGCAAGAATACAGATATGTTTCTGGACCAATGAATCAATATTAAGATACACAGGAAGGTCATGACCTTTGAGAAGACCAAGGTACGCACCGTTTTGTTTCTCTGCTTGTAGCCCAAGGACGTGACGTATGAGATCTTCATGAGCTAGGGTTATTTGAGCACCTGCCTCAAACGGACTGCGCGGTGCCTGCAAATGTCCTTCTTTATCTCGGAAGCCAATCACCTCAGCGTATGCAGAAACATCACTTTTAATTGGAGGAACCGACCCATTGCTCTTGATGGTAATGGCATCCTCAAATTTCAAATCAGAGTACCCTTTGATATCCATGACCTGCGCGAGCACATAGCCTTCTTCATGTGGTGCGGCAACGTAATCAAACTTCCGGAGATTATGAGCATCAACCGTAAAGTTAAATTTTGTTGAACCAACATCACCATAGATAAGACCGACGAAGTCGTTTTTCTGTTGTTGCATCCATACCCCTTTTGTTGTCTATGTGCGGAATATTATGCAGGGTTATTATAGTTTTTGTATTTTTTTCCCCACTTCAGGCGGTAAGCCAGCACACAGTTCAAGTGCTTCTACTTCCATGAAATGCAGATTCCCCGGAATTACTAGAGTATGTAATGGTGGACCAAAATCCTTCTTTCTGAGAACGTTTATCGTGTTTGCAGCAACCACTGGATCAGGAGCACCAGCGCGGGCAACGACACACGCGATAGTGTCATCGGTGAAGAGGCGCTTCTTGAGTTTATCCTCCATTTTCAAGAGTAATTCAAGTCCTTCATTCGCCGTCATATACCGGTTTTTCTCTGCCTGAATGTCAAGCAACACCAGCGTATGCAACCCCATCTTCTTATTATTATATATTACAGTATACGGGCTTGTCGGAAAATACTCTTTCTCGCCAAATGCAAGCGTGGTCGTCCTGCCGAATTTGTAGTTCTGCAGACCAAGGAGCCCAGGAACAGCGGTCGAAATACTACTGCTATGAATAATCTTTGTTGTAATTCCTTGTTTTATCGCACGTAGCCGCAAATCAACATGCGTGGTTGCGATCATCGGATCTCCACCGGTGAGAAACACGACATGATTCTGTGTGGCAGCGTCAATAATTTTATCTCCTTTCTCAGTTTCTTCTCGCGACAACACCTCGATTTTTTTCCCAATGAGTTTTTCAAAAGCCTTTTTGTCGAACTGTCCTAGTTTTGTTGTATAAAACTCCGCGAACACCTCGTCGCACTGTTTGATTTCCTGTAAACCTTTTAATGAAACATCTGCTTCATCATACAATCCTAAACCAACAAAAACCAGTCGTCCTTTTGACATTTTTTCACAACCATTCATGGTCTTGACGTTCAAAAATCTTATTCCCTGCGTTGATAAATTTCGAAAACATTTAAAACACCTAGGTGATTCATAAATGTGGGCGACAACTACCGGCTCTTTTTATTTACTTCTGTTACACACGTCTCGCATGTTTTTTTCTGAACATGTCAACCTCGCACGTGTTATCAGTGTACCAGGAGAAAAATAAAGAAAGGTTTAAATTCCAGGAGACGTATTCCTGGCAGGAGGTGTTTTATGACATACAAACACGAGGGTTGGACCTTATACACAAGAAACGTAAAGCTTAAAGGCGGAAGAAATCAAACAATCTATTTCTTCAGCAAGAGATCACCAAAGAGTGGAACGACCTGCGATTTACCAAATGGGTACACCGTTGGTGTCAATAAGAGAACAGGTCTTCCATACCTGAAGAAGAAGTAAATTTACTTCTTTCTTCATTTTTTCTTTTTCTTTATCATTATTGTTCTTTGTTCATTCTTTTTTTACATAAGGATTTTATAACCGATGTTTCTTCCTCGTTTTCGTATGTCACCGGAAACACGGTGAAAAAAAGAAGGTGCAAAAAAACATTGCACGCCATCGGATTCATTATCTTTTTTCCCTTGCGGAAGAATGTGCCCTTGAGGGGAAACTAAACTTGTCTGATCGGTATGTCGCATTAGCACGAAAGATTTCTATGAAATATCTTGTTCCTATCCCTGCAGAGCATACACGCCGGTTTTGTAAACACTGCTATTGCTATCTGCTTCCACCGTTGACCTGTCGAGTCCGCATCCATCGTGGAATGATTATCACCTACTGTAGTAAATGCAAGAAGTATAGTCGGATTCCATTACGTGAGCGTTCCTCAGCAACTCGCAAACCATGAATAAATAATAAGGCGTTTTTAGGGGGTCAGGATAGCTGATTTAGCATCCAATATGCTTAAATAACATATGGTTTATTACCGATACCCAATTTCACGAGAAAGGAAGAGAATTCCTATGACAACAGCGTATGATGTTCCTGCAAAAGAGTTAATCACTGCATTAACAAAAAAATTACAAAATGAATCTGCAATTACTCCACCAGATTGGAGTAAATATGTTCGCACCGGTGTCTCTAAGGAGAATCCGCCAGAGACAAAGGACTGGTGGCACACCAGGTGTGCATCAATTCTTCGGAAACTCTATATCAATAAAAATATGGGTGTAGAGCGTCTGCGAGCAGAATACGGTGGAAAACGAAACCGTGGATCAAAACCCAATAAAGCGGAAGCAGGAAGCGGGGCGATTGTCCGTCATGCCCTTCAACAGTTGGAGACCGCTGGGTATGTCACAAAGATGAAAGGTAGAGGCCGTATGCTCAGCCCGAAAGGAGTTAAATTCCTAGATAACACATCCTTTGAAGTAAAGAAATCTCTCCTTGAAGCATTTCCTGAATTGAAAAAATATTAAATAGGTGAAGGCAATAGGTTCGTCTTGAGGTTTTGGAATCACTATGGATGATATCGAAGCTATCAGGAAGAAGAAATTGCGTGACCTTCAACAACAGCAGCAACAACAGATGTTCTCACAAGAAGACTTCGAAGAGGCACAACAGAAAGAATTTGAAGACCAGAAGAAACTCATCCTGCGAGCGATCCTCACTGATGACGCACGAGAACGCCTTGGACGAATTAAAGCTGCACGTCCAGAAATGGCAGAAAACCTGGAGAACCAACTCATCATGCTTGCACAATCTGGGCGACTCAAAAATAAAATAAACGATGAACAGTTACGGGAGCTACTCTCAAAGATACTCCCGAAGAAACGCGATATTACGATTCGCAGAAGAGGAATATAAATGTCAAGTCATAAATCGTTAGGAAGAAAACTCCGATTATGCAGAGCAACGAAAAGCAATCGACGAGTACCAGCATGGGTCATGATTCGTACAAACCGGCGATTTACTCGACATCCGAAAACACGCAACTGGCGGAGAAATACACTCAAAATAGGTTGATGCGTATGGCTGAGAAAGATTCTGGAAAAGAACTTGAACGGATTTACATAATCCCGCTTAGACGAGCAAAAATCGGACCAACATCCCGAGCTGCCCCCCGGGCGATTGATGATATTCGTCATTTTCTCATGAAACACATGAAAGTCGAGCAGAAAAACGTCTGGATCGATGATTCTTTGAACAAAGAACTCTGGGCGCACGGGAAATTCTGGGTTCCAAGTAAGATTCGTGTGCGTGCCGTGAAATTTGAAGACGGTGTTGTTGAGGCAACGTTACCGGAGCTAGGTGAAAAGAAATCACGACGAGAATTTTTAAAAGAGGAAAAAGAGAAGAAGACTCCGATTCTCCGACGAGAGGAAGAAAAAGCTGAGGAAGCAGTACCTGGTGCTGAAGGATACGATATTACTCCAACTGGTCAAGGGTGAAGTAAAAATCAAGAAGAAGAAAGAGAAAGCACCAAAGGAAGAAGAACCCGCGGAGAAGAAAGAAGAACCAATAAAATCAGAAGAAAAAGCACCTGGAGAAGAAGCTGAGAAAAAAGAAGAACCAAAGGCAGCAAAAAAATCGAAAGAAAAAGCAACTGCAAAGAAGCTAGAAAGAAGAACCAACGGTGAGCAAAAAAATCGAAAACAGCGAGCAAAGAAATCGACGTCAACAAAGAAAGATGAGAAGGAAAAATCTGTCAGTAAACGGAAATCAGCTTCGAAGAAAACGGAGAAAAAAAGTGAATAAGAATGCTTCAGCTCTTGGATTTCAATGAAAATCCAAACGTAGGAATCTACTGTCGGGCGAATGATTCTGTTGTTTTTTTACAGAAGAGTTTACCAAAGAAAGCCAAACAGTTAGTTGCAGATGTTCTGGGTGTGAAGGTTGTAGAGCTTTCTATTGCTGATTCCACGATTATTGGTTCACTCCTGACGTTTAATTCGCATGGTGCGATTGTTACTGCATATGCGAGCAAGGAGACATTTAAAACTATCGAGAATCAGGGGCTTAAAGTCTTTCCGATAAAAGATGTGATTAATGCTGCTGGGAATGATATTTTAGCAAATGATCATGGAGCTCTTGTTCACCCTGATTTGCAGAATGCTTCTGTGAAAAAAATTGGTGACATACTCGGTGTGTCAGTGCAAAAGGGAACCATCGCGTCATTCGGTACTGTTGGTATGGCCGCGGTTGTGACAAACAAAGGGTGCCTCTGTCATCCGAAGGTGACTGAAGATGAGAAACAACAACTGGAGAAGGTCTTTGATGTCGAAGTTATGATCGGAACCGTGAACCATGGATTCCCCATGATCGGCAGTGGTCTTGTGGCAAATACAAAAGGTGCGATTATCGGGAAAATGACGACCGGTATTGAGATGGGACGCATTGAAGAAGCATTAGGATTTTTAGAATAATATCCATCGATATTCTTTTCTTTTTGTAACTTTTTTTAGGAGAAAATTTTTAAACAACAGAAGGGAATAAAAAATTCCGAAACCTTCTTATATTACATGATATATTCATTTGTTAGGCGGAGAGATGGGATTGCAAGTAAAACAAAAATTTTTTATTTACGGAGTATACACCTCCGCCGCCTCCCCCATATAACCTTTTATCAATCACTATCTTTAAAAACATAGATTTGTTTTAGAGGTCGATTCTATGAAACTATTACTCATCCACAGCGACTTTATCGAATACGAAGTCAAAGAAAAAGCGATTCCCCACCCTGAGGAAGTAAAGACAACAAAAGATCGCTTAGACGAGGCGCTTACTGTTTTTATCGCGGTTGAAAAAGTGGATGAAAAATCACCGACACAAGCAGTCGAGGAAGCCGCAAGGGAAATCATCAAGACCGCTGAACAACTCAAAGTCAACAACATCATGCTCTACCCCTATGCACATCTCTCTTCGGATCTTGCGAGTGCAAAAGCCGGAAAAGACATTCTCGTACTACTCGAACAAGAAGTCAAAAAACAAAAATTCACGGTGAAACGATCCCCGTTCGGTTGGTATAAGGCATTCACTATCTCCTGTAAAGGCCATCCTCTCTCTGAACTCTCACGAGAAATCATCCCTGGGAAAGAAAAGAAAGCAGTGGAAAAAGAACGAGAGATCATCTCTCAATGGTGCATCCTTACTCCAAACGGAGAACTTATCGATGCTGATAAATTCAATTTCTCTGGTCACGACGAGCTGAAACTGCTCTATGAGTATGAGAGCAGTGGAACACGAAAGGTCGTAGGTGAGCCACCGCACGTGAAAATGATGCAATCACACGAACTTGTGGACTATGAACCTGCAAGTGACTCCGGGAACTTCCGCTGGTACCCCAAAGGACGAATGATCAAAGGACTTCTGGAGCAACATATCAACAATATGGTACGAGATATTGGCGGAATGCAGGTGGAAACACCAATCATGTATGACCTTGAGCATCCTGCATTAAGTGAGTATGTCAAGAAATTTCCGGCACGGCAATACATCGTGAAATCAGACAAAGACTTCTTCCTGCGGTTCGCAGCCTGCTTTGGGCAATATATGATCGCGCATGATATGACAATCTCCTACCGAAACCTTCCCTTACGATTGTATGAGCTGACGCATTATAGCTTCCGTCGTGAACAAAGCGGTGAAGTCAGTGGTCTGAAACGATTACGAGCCTTTACCATGCCAGATCTTCATACCTTTTGTCAAGATCTTCCTCAAGCCACTGAGGAGTTCAAACGACAATTCAGCACCGCGATGCGATGGATGAATTCCCTGAACCTTGATTCTGAGGTTGCCCTGAGGTTTGTCAAAGAATTCTACGAGAAAAACAAAATCCTAGCGCAGGATCTCGCAAAGTTAGCGGGAAAACCGATTCTTATTGAACTCTGGAACGAACGGTACTACTACTTTGTCATGAAATTCGAGTTCAATGTCATCGACTCCATGAAAAAAGCAAGCGCACTCTCTACTGTACAAATCGATGTGGAGAACGGAAAACGATTCAACATCACCTACGCAGACGAAAAAGGTGAAAAACAGCATCCGTTCATTTTACATACGAGTATCTCTGGAAGTATCGACCGAAACGTCTATGCGTTGCTCGAACGTGAAGCAATCAAAATGAACCAAGGAAAAAAACCAATGCTGCCGCTCTGGCTGTCACCCACCCAGGTTCGTTTCATACCAGTTGCTGATGAATTTGTCTCTGATTGTGAGAAATTCATCGACGAGTTAAATAAAATCTCACCATTCTATTTCATCAGATCCGATATCGATGATCGGGAAGAAAGCGTCGGCCGGAAAATCCGTGACGCAGAAAAAGAATGGATCCCGTATATCGTGGTCGTTGGTGAGAAAGAACGCAAAGAAAAAACAGTCTTTCCTCGTGTGCGTACAAGCGACCTAGGACAAGGAGACAAACCATATACGATTTCACAGTTACACAGCCTTGTCCTTGAACGAGTCAAGGACTTTCCACAACAAAAATTGCCATTGGCGCTGTATTTATCAAAGCGGCCGAAATTCAAAGGCTAATCAAAGAAATTGTCCAACCATTTTGGGAACGGAATGGTTCATGATAGAAAGAAAAATAATTCAAAACCTCGTTGAATCCTATGATCCAAAAAAAATCACCATCGGTGTCTTAGGTGGACATTCAGCACTCGATGTCTGCAGGGGTGCAAAAAAGCACGGTTTTCGAACGCTCGCTGTCTGTCAAAAAGGAAGAGATAAAACCTATACCAAATACTACAAAACCCGCGGTGATGGTCGAGGATGCATCGATAAAACCATTGTACTTGACAAGTTCAGTGAAATCACTAAGCCACAGGTCCAAGAACAATTACGAGATGAGAATACGATTTTTATTCATAACCGGTACTTCTGGGTGTACTTTGATTTCACTGATATCGAGAATAATTTCAAAGTCCCGATTTTCGGAACACGTTCTATGCTCAAACTTGAGGAACGGAACGTCCCAAAAAACCAATACTACTTATTGCAGAAAGCAGGAATCCGATATCCGCAGTTGTTCAAATCACCAAACGATATCGACCGGCTGGCGATCGTGAAAGTCAATGAAGCGATCCGTGGATATGAACGTGCATTTTTCTTTGCATCGAGTTTTGCGGATTACAAGAAGAAATCAGAACAGCTTCTGGCAAAAAAAATGATCACCCGGGACGCATTGGATCAGGCAGTCATCGAGGAATATGTGATCGGGACGCAGATTAATTTTAATTATTTCTACTCAGCACTGGACGATGAACTGGAGATCATGGGTACAGATACCCGTAGGCAAACTAACCTTGATGGTCTGCTTCGTCTCCCAGCGGATGAACAATTAGCAGTCCTCAAATACCTAAAACCAAAGATCATTGAAACAGGGCATATCGCAGCAACCACTAAAGAATCCATCATCGAATCTATCTTTGAGCTTGGTGAAAAATTCGTCACGACCACAAAAAAAGAATATCCGCCTGGCATCATCGGTCCGTTCGCACTCCAGGGTGCAATGGTCGCTGATAAAGGGAAAGAAGAAATGGTCGTCTTTGATGTCTCACTGAGAATCCCCGGAAGCCCATTGACACAGTTCACACCTCATTCAGGTTATTTGTATGGTGAACCGATAAGTTACGGTGAGCGTATCGCGATGGAGCTCAACAAAGCGATTAAAACTAAACGACTTAAAGAGATCGTCACCTAATAACAGATGATGATGCGTTCTTCGGTAACAATCTTCTCTACCTTTATGTCATGTTTCTCACTCGGGATATTCTTTACAATTTGGAGCTCAAAAGCAAGACCAAGACAGTGAGCTCTCATTTTTTTCTGGAGCAATCGATCATAGTAGCCCATCCCATGTCCAATTCTATTTCCTTGACAATCAAAAGCGACGCCAGGGATGATCATCAGATCAATCGATTCTGGAGATACTTCATTGACACATTCTTGTCGCGGTTCTAAAATATTATATACACCCGACAAGAGATCATCCCACGTGGTAAGCGAAGAACAAATAATCGTTCGGTTATTCATATCTGTTTTTGGGACGACGACTTGTTTTCTCATTCCTAGGCTTTCTTTGATCATTTCATGAGTATTTACTTCATTATCATAAGAGACATAAAAAAGAATTATCTTTGCCTCTTTGAATTCTTCCATATGAAAGACTTGTTCTTTGATCAGTTTGCTTTTCTTCTGAACTTCTGAAAGAGGCATGCTGCTACGTTTCTTCAGAATCGTAGAACGAATATCTTTCTTCATGAGATTTCTATATTGGTTACCGGTTATTTAGCCGTTCACTTTTTTTTTCGTTAACAAAAACGATCAGGTCTTAGGATGCTAACGGTAATCAATTTATTTTTTAATATAAAAAGATATTTAAATAAATACCTGATTCTTTTCATGAATATATAATTGTTGGGGGCTTACGTATCGACGAGGAAAATTTAACATTTGAAGACGGCGTATTATTTTGCAAACATCTCTATCACTGCGCAATTCATAAGACACTAAACGGTGTCCCAGAGGAATGGATGATTTTTTACAAGACACACACGCTCTTAAATGAACTCGGGTACCATTTTGACAACAAGGACCTTGAAAGAGTCATGTTTAAGTTGAATCTTGATGATATCTATATGAAAATCTAATGCTCTTTCATTGGATTGGTAAACCATAGGTTAACCCCTTGGTAAACCATTTTTCCAAGCAGACGGTACATCACAGGTTAACCCCGGTAAACCGCAAATGAAAAAGAATTTTAAGACTGTAAATGGAAAATAACATTGCATTCTTTGTTTTTTTATATTTCTAGTGTATTCGATATTGTGCTTTTGATGTAATCGTAATAAGCCCAAAGCCAAACAGAATTTCGAATCTGATCGGTATTTAATCATTAGAGGAGAACCTCTAGTATGTATTATTTGTTGTTTGAATGATTAAAAAAATATGTTCCATCTCTTATGATGTATTCCTATTCGACGTTCCAAGATATTTCATTGTTCCTGCTATTAACGACAATTGTTGATGCTATGGTGCTCCAATATGAATATCATGAGGTGCCCCCTTAAGCCCCTATATTTAGTCATTAAATTTGAGGAGCGATATTACTCTGTCTTTAGATAACAGCAAATTATATAATTTTGGCAGGGTTAAGTTTAAATACAACAGCATCATAATACAGTAATGGGGAATAATATGAAGAAATTCATACCAATCATAGTAGTAGGTATTTTAGTCCTGAGTGGACTGGGGGCAGCTGCATTCACTACGAACGTCTCTAAAAAACCAATAATGATCCTAAAAAATGAATCGACATCGGTTCTTTTTTCGTCACAACCAACACAACTTGAAAAAGACGGGTTTGTTGAGATTGAAATGAATGGTGCGACGACACAGTTATTGGAACCAAATAAACCAGTATTGCCTATCTTATGTGAAGACGTATCAGATTCCTTTTGGGTCTACGAATATCCAGGTGATCTGTAATCCTAAGGATATCGGCACCATGACTCTTACAAAGGAGATTATCCCTGCTCGTATCGCTCCGTTATCAAAAATGAGTGAGAGAACAGCGTATGTGAAGGATTCTTCTGTGTATGGAAGTGCTGCGTTCTATCCGAGTAGTTGGTATAGTTATGATCTTGGTGCAGGTCGTAATGAGAATGATCAGCAAGTGACCTTTGTGAAAGTGGTGTGTTATCCTGTTCGGTACTCACCAGTAAACAACCAGGTTGATTATGCTGGTGGCTTTGAAATCAACGTGAAATATGATGCACCGAAAACAACACCAAAGACTCTTGATACCTCTTATGACCTGGTGATTATTGCTCCTGCTGCGTTTGAAGCAAAACTTCAACCTCTTATTGACTTGAAGAATAGTAAGGGTATGGCGACCACCTTTAAATCAATGGAAGATATCCTTACTGAATACACAGGGACAGACCAACCGGAGCAAGTGAAATATTTCATTAAATACGCGTATGACACATGGAATATTACCTATGTGTTACTAGTTGGTGGATTAAAATCCCATATCAATGCAAAAGATAAGGATACGCGATCCGCTGGTTACACAGACTGGTGGGTCCCAGTCCGATACGTCAGTATCCCATATCCTAATGATGAAGGGTGTCTCTCTGATCTCTATTACGGATGTTTATACAATGCAACCGGTTTTGATAGTTGGGATTCGAATGGTGACGGTGTCTATGCCAACTGGGGTTGGAATGGTGCTCCGAAAGATAAATTCGATATGTACCCTGAGGTCTATGTTGGTCGATTGCCAGTAGCAGATACGAAGGAACTCGATCGTATAGTAAACAAGATCATTACCTATGAAAGTACTGGTCCCGCTGCGAAACCCTGGTATAAAAACTTTGTTGGAATCGGTGGGAAAACGTTTGAATATTTCGCAGGAAAACCTGATGGTGAATACCTCTGTGACCTTGCCTATAACTATACAAAACTTGCAATCCCTGATTTGAATCAAGTAACAGTATATTCAACGAACAGAGATACCGGTGGTCTTGTACCCGACAAGAAAGGTATTGCAGCAGCATTCAATCAGGGAGCTGGCTTTGTCGACTTCGAAGGGCACGGGAGCCCATCCAAATGGGACACGATCTGGTTTGATGGAGAGTACGATAATCACGACTGGGTTGGTGGCACCAGCATTGATAAATTTCCGCTGATAAGAAACGGGGAAAAACAACCTGTCGTCATCGTTGGTGGGTGTCACAACGGTATGTACAATATCTCCTTAATCCCAGCCATGAAAGACAAATCAGGAGCAAGCTACTTCAGTTATGGGTATCCTATTTTTATCTGCTTCAGCTGGGCGCTTGTCATAAAACCCATTGGTGGTGCGATTGCTTCAACCGGATGCACTGGCTATGGAATAGGATACGTAGGTAACCCGGTCAGTCTCAGTGGAGAGCTTGAATCAAACTTCTTCTATCAGATAGGTCACGGTTCGACAAACCTTGCACAGGCGCATAGTCGAGCAATTCAGAAGTTCATTGCTGAAGAAGAAATCGGTGATACTGAGGCGTTCTGTATTACCAACTGGGCGCTTCTCGGAGACCCAAGCCTGCAATTCGGTGGTTACTCCTCATAATCGAGGACTTTTTTCTTTTTTTTTTAAAAAAAAACAGGGTTATCTTTTATATACCAGGTTTTGTCAAAAAATATTTATAACATGAAAGAAAGTATTTATATAAGAAGGTGTTATAGATATAAGAGGGAAAATATGAAGAAATTCATACCAATCATAGTAGTAGGTATTTTAGTCCTAAGTGGACTGGGGGCAGCTGCATTCACTTCGAACGTCTCTAAAAAACCAATAATGTTCCTAAAAAATGAATCGACGTCGGTTCTTTTTTCGTCACAACCAACACAACTTGAGAAAGACGGGTTTGTTGAGATTGAAATGAATGGTGCGACGACACAGTTATTGGAACCCAATAAACCAGTATTGCCTATTTATGTGAAGACGTATCAGATTCCTTTTGGGTCTACGAATATCCAGGTGATCTGTAGTCCTCAGGATATCGGCACCATGACTCTTACAAAGGAGGTTATCCCTGCTCGTATCGCTCCGTTATCAAAGATGAGTGAGAGATCAGCGTATGTGAAGGATTCTTCTGTGTATGGAAGTGCTGCGTTCTATCCGAGTAGTTGGTATAGTTATGATCTTGGTGCAGGTCGTAATGAGAATGATCAGCAAGTGACGTTTGTGAAAGTGGTGTGTTATCCTGTTCGGTACTCACCAGTGAACAACCAGGTTACGTATGCTGGTGGCTTTGACATCTCGGTAAAATATGACGCGAAGACAATACCGCAAAAGACACTTGAGACCTTTGATATGGTTGTGATCGCTCCGAGTGATTTTGAATCAAGTCTCCAACCGCTTATTGATGAAAAAAACACGAAAGGCGTGAAAACAACTTTTAAGAGTGTCGAGGATATTTTCAATGAATATACTGGGTATGATCCACCTGAACAAGTGAAATATTTCATTAAAGACGCATATGATACGTGGGATATTACCTATGTCATGCTGGTCGGTGGTTTGAAATCACATCTCAATGCGCACGATAAGGATACGCGATCCGCTGGTTACACAGACTGGTGGGTCCCAGTCCGATACGTAAGTATGCCACAAGAAAACGATGAAGGATGTCTCTCTGATCTTTATTATGGATGCTTGTATAACGCAACCGCTGCTTTTGATAGTTGGGATTCGAATGGTGACGGCGTCTATGCCAACTGGGGTTGGATAGGTGCTCCAAAAGATAAATTCGATATGTACCCTGAAGTCTATGTCGCGCGACTCCCATGCACTACTGTAAACGAAGTCAATGTGGTCGTAAAAAAGATCCTTACCTATGAAAGCACTGGTCCCGCTGCGAAACCTTGGTATAAAACCTTTGTTGGTATCGGTGGGAAAACATTTGATTATTATCGCAGGGAAACCTGATGGTGAATACCTCTGTGACCTTTCATATAACTATACAAAGAATGCGATCCCTGATCTTGAGCTTGTGAGATGTTACTCAACCAATAGGGACACCGGTGGTCTCACTCCGACACCAGATGATATCACCAAATCCATAACTAAGGGGGCTGGCTTTGTTAATTTCGAAGGTCATGGGAATCCCTTGTCCTGGAATACCATCTGGTTTGATGGAGAATACAGTAACCATGACTGGGCTGGTGGAGTGAAGGTTGGTCGTTTCCTATCCATTTCGAATGGTGATAAGTTACCAGTGGTGGTTATCGGCGGATGCCACAATGCTCTATACAATATATCTATGATCCCTTGTATTAAAGATAAAGCTGGAGTAAGTTACTTTACAAATGGTTTCCCGTTTCCAGTCTGTTTTAGCTGGGGTCTTGTGGTAAAACCCCGTGGTGGTGCGATCGCTTCAACGGGCTGTACTGGGTATGGTTTCGGCAGTAGTGATGACCCGGTTTCACTCAGTGCAGCACTTGAGATGAACTTCTTCTGGCAGATCGGTTATAACAGCGTAACAAACCTTGCCAAAGCTCACAGCCAAGCCATTGCAAAGTACATTAATGAAAACACCATAAGTCAACTCGACGCGTTCTGTATTACAAACTGGGCGCTCTTTGGTGACCCAAGCTTGAAACTCGGTGGATATTCCTCATAATCGAGGAATCTCTCTTTTCTTCTTTTTTTTTAAAAATTTTTAAAAAAAGCCTAAGCAGCATTACTGCTCTAAGAAATCATTTATACTTCTTGCATCAGAAATGCGCCAAGGCATTTGAGTTTCTCTTCGTACGAATCAGGGGATAAAAACCGTTCGGTGGCTGCGATGCTACTCAGCAGCGCGTTCCCGTCTTGTGGGGTGAAACAGAAACCAACAACTTCGTTCTCATTAATCACATGAATCGTTGGGATGACTATCACGGTTTGATCCAAGATTCTTCCATAGTGACCATGGTCTCGTCCGAACGAAAAAACAAGGTTCGCGGATTTTTTATAGGTGACTGCGACCCGTGGATTCTCCATAAACTTCTTGATTGCCGCTTCTTTTGTGATTTTCGTATCAAGTTTCAGATCATACCAGATGCAATGCATGTACTGAGTGTTGAGTTTCATAGCACTGGAAAACACGTTTAGGTTAATTCCTAAGGTTTTATAGAGATGGTAGACGTCGACTGCATGGTGTGTCCCCATTTTCTCGTCTTTATGAGTTCCGACTTCAGGGGAGGGCACAAAGCTTTTCACTTGACTGATATCGTTCGCTCGTCTAATGCAGAGAAACCGTCCCTCTTTCAAATGACTTTTTTTCTTCTCAATTGCTAGCGTATGGATAAGCACCGCCATATTATGCGTATTGCAACTCACCACGTGAATAAATTGATCTTTTTTGGTAATCGTTTCGTCGTTGATGCCAAGAGCGTACATCTTCCCGAACCCAAACTCAGATCCTTGTGCGATAAACCCCTTGATTTTATTCTTGTATTTGTTGTAGTATTTTTCTTTGTTCATCAGCCCGGTGCCTTTAGGTGTGCAGTCGATAATAACTGATGCTCGTTTGATTGCTTCTTCTGCATCATACATTGGTTCAAGACCGAGCTCTTTGAAATCCTTGACTTTATCATTGGCGACACAAAGGTTTGCACCCCGATTTATCATACCTTTTATTTTTGGTCGATCCTCAAGTGTGGGGCTGTGTTTGTAAAACGTCACTTCGTCAATCCCTAAATCATCTTTTGCATCGCACAGCAATCCAATCAATGGCTCTCCTATGGTGCCTGTGCCTACAACGTGAACAATATTTCCATCACTCATGTTCTAACTCCCCAAGTTAATGGGTAATCGGTATGCTACATTTAATTGTTACTATTATTCTGGTTTTTAATAAAATTTTTATCCTCTAAAATTTCGATACACTTATTTCTGTACAAGACATACAGTCACTTCTATGGATATTTTTACGATACCTGGCAGGGAATACGACTCTAATGTTTATGTCGTTGTTGGAAAGATTCCAACTGTTATTGATACTGGTACCGGTTTTCATACCCGGGTGATTTTAGAAACGATTCAAAAGATTATCAAAGTAAGTCAGATACAACAGATACTTCTCACTCATGAACACTATGATCATGTCGGTGGTGTCCAAGATATCGTTCAGGCATCAAAAGGAAACGCGAGAATCTTTGCTCACAAGGATGTCGTACCGAAACTCAAAGAAGGCAAAAGCACGTTTGCTGAGATGCTTGGTGGGGTGATGCCAAAACTCAAGGTTGATGTTCCGTTATCCGGCGGAGAACAACTAACTATCGGAGATCAACCATTTGAGGTTCTAGTCACACCAGGTCATAGCATCGGCAGCCTCTGTTTTTACAGCAAAAAAAGGCAGGCTCTTTTCTCGGGTGATACGATTTTTGCGGATGGTGGCTTTGGTAGATATGACTTTCCTGGTGGTGATTTCAATACGTTACTGAACTCTATTGAACGACTGGCAGCACTTGAGGTAAAAAACCTTTATCCTGGTCATGGACCTATCGTTGAACAACACGGAAAGGACCATGTGTTAAAAGCACTCAACAGTATTCGCTCGTTGATGTAAATGCCAAACGTTCGAGATATTCTTAATGAAATCAAATGGACAAAGGATTTGGAAAAAATCAAAATCTGGTATATCCATCGAGGAGCATTGAATAACACTAAAATTATTTCTGGTATCGAAATTACCGGTATTGGAAGATCTTTTCTCGAGACAACTACGGCAACTATCCCTTATCATCGCATCATCAAGATTCTCTACGGGGATAAAACAGTTTTTGATCGATGGGAATTCCGCTCTAAGGATAAACAATTATAAAAACAATAAACTGTTTTCCAGAGTAATATACAAGGAGGCATACGAGGTATGTCAACGACTGAAAAAACGTCTGTTGTCTCAGGATTCTATAAACTCCCCATTGAAAAGCGAAGAGAATTTGTCACGCATTTCGCGAATTTAAGCGAGGATGATGCGAAGATTTTTTCTTCATGTCTCGATCTCGCAACAGCAGATCGTATGATTGAGAATGTTCTGGGAACCTTTGAGTTACCACTTGGATTGGCCGTGAATTTTCTCATTAATGGGAAAGACTATATTATCCCGATGGCAACCGAGGAATCCAGTGTCGTTGCTGCAGCGAGTAACGCAGCGAAAATCGCTCGAATCAAAGGTGGGTTTTCAACCACTTGCTCTGAGCCACTAATGATTGGCCAACTGCAGCTGTTGCACATCGTGGATGTAGTCACCGCAACCCAAGAAATCCTGAAGCACAAAGAGCAGCTCCTTACACTTGCGAACTCTCAAGATAAAATCCTTGTCGATTTAGGTGGTGGCGCAAGGGATCTGGAAGTCAGAATCCTTGATAGCCCTCTTGGTACCATGATTGTAACCCATCTTATTGTTGATGTGCGTGATGCAATGGGTGCAAATGCAGTGAACACCATGTGCGAGGCACTCGCTCCGATGTTAGAAGAGATATCAGGTGGGAAAGTCAGACTGAAGATACTTTCAAATCTTGCGGATAAAAGACTGGTAAAAGCAACCGCTGTCTTTGACAAAGAGAAGATGGGTGGAGACCACGTGGTTGACGCATTTCTTGAGTCCTACACGCTCGCTTCCATCGACCCCTATCGGGCAGCA
This sequence comes from uncultured Thermoplasmata archaeon, assembly GCA_963835145.1. GTDB lineage: Archaea > Thermoplasmatota > E2 > DHVEG-1 > DHVEG-1 > SM1-50. Next base: position 71,378 of record CAWIEM010000021.1, on the reverse strand, counting down.
ACGCATAACAAAGGCATCATGAACGGCATTGATGCCTTGATTATTGCCACCGGTAATGACTCCCGTGCTATTGAGGCAGGTGCTCATGCATACGCAGCCCGAGATGGTCAATATACAGCACTCACTCGATATCATAAGAACAACAATAGGGACCTAGTCGGTGAAATCGAATTACCAATGGCGGTTGGTGTGGTCGGTGGTGCCGCAAACATGCATCCGAAAGCAAAACTCTGCAGGAAGATACTTGGCATTAGTTCCGCACGAGAGCTTGCTGAGGTTGTCGCAAGTCTTGGTCTTGCCCAGAACTTTGCTGCACTCTTTGCACTGTCAACGGTTGGTATCCAAAAAGGACATATGTCTTTGCATGCGAAAAACATCGCGGTAATGGCAGGTGCACAAAGAGACGAAATCGAAAAACTCGCAGACCAACTTGTGCAAAACGGCAAAGTAAAACTTGATTACGCAAAAGAGCTCCTAGAAAAAATGAGAAAAAAGGCTAAATAATTCCTTCAGCGATATCTTCAGGTTCTCGCTCGCAGTAATAACATTTTATCCGTAGTGGGTCTTTACTGATCACATGAAACCTGCTTTCGACTGGTTCACGTGCATTGGAAATACAGGTCGGATTTGAGCATTTCGTCAGACCAACCACTTCATTGGGGAGTTCTACGATATGTTTTTTGACAACCTCATAATCACGGATGATATTGATGGTTGCTTTTGGGGCTATCAACGCAATCTTATCTAACTCTTTGGGGTCCAATTCTCGATTCTCTATTTTTACAATGTCTTTTTTCCCTTTTTTCCCGTTCACGTTCATAAGAATACTGACAACGGAGGAGGTCGTTTCTGGGATTTTTAACACGTGTAACACTTTCAACGCATGTCCTGGGGTGATATGATCAATCACAGTCCCGTCTTTAATCGGGGTGACCTTCAGCTCTTTCATAATTTTTTACCTCCTAAGATGAGGGAAAGAAGTGCCATTCTCACGGGGAGGCCGTTGAACGCTTGTTTAAAATAGAGCGCATGTTTGGTTTTATCTACTTCAGGGTCAATTTCCACAACTCGGGGGAGTGGATGCATCACTATCAGGTCTTCTTTTGCCTGTTGAAGTAATGTGTTGTCAACCTTGTAACTTCCAACAACACGGTTATACTCCTCTGCATCAGGGAATCGTTCCTTCTGAATTCGCGTGACGTAGAGAACATCTGCTTCTTTGATTGCTTTTTCTAAGTTCGAGGTGCTGACCGGTTCCACCCCGAATTCTTTACATTCATTAATTACTTCTTTCGGCATCTTCAACGTCTCAGGAGAAACAAATGTCAGATCAGCTTTAAACAAGGACAACGCATAGGCAAGCGAATGAACAGTTCGCCCATACTTCAGATCACCGAGAAGGACTACCTTATTTCCCTTGATCTTCTTCTTCTCGGTCAAGATGGTAAATAAGTCAAGAAGGCATTGGGTCGGGTGTTGCCCTGCGCCATCGCCTGCATTAAGGACAGGTACTTCAGAAAATTCTGCAGCGAGTCGTGCTGCGCCTTCCTGCGGGTGGCGAATCACGATTGCATCGCTATATGAATCAGCCATCCGGATAGTGTCAGCCAGACTTTCACCTTTTTTCTGTGAAGTACCACTCGGGTCTGCAAACCCGATCACGTTGCCGCTGAGCCTGTGCATTGCGCTTTCAAAACTCAGTCTCGTGCGAGTGCTTGGCTCAAAAAAGAGGGCGGCCAGGATATGCTGGCTTAAAAGCGTCGTATGTTTCTCCGCGTTCGCGTATGGGATCATGCGCTTAGCGTAATCAAGGATGTACTCGATTTCCTCTTTAGAAAAATCCTTAATTGAAATAATGTCCCTGTTTTTAAAGTTCATTTGTATCAAAAAGAGACGAATGGGGTGGTTGCTTAATAACCTTTTTAATGAACTAATTTATAGAGAAAAATCGATAAAATAAATAACTACAGAAGGAAATTTATTAATATATGTGGAATCTTATACTCTTTGGATATTATGTCTCGAGAGAAAAAATCTAAAGTAGATGATTTAGTAAAACTACGGAAGATTTTAGATAACTCGTCAGACCCGAATATTAAAACAATGATCTCGGCGGATGAGAAAGCCCTTGATTCCGTTCGGAGAAGATTAGCTGGTGATACCTTAAAAACCAAGCCGCAATCTGACAGTTTTTTCCGCACATTCGATTCCTTAAAACCGAAAGTCACTGTTCATACAAAGATTGCAGTGAGTCCTCGGTTCATAACTCCCCTCCCTAAATTTGAACCATCAATAACCCTACCTGAATTTGAATTAGTATCTCCTTCCACGCCCGCGAGGTCAATTCCTTCACAGGAATTTTTGTTTACCGCTGAAGAGCTCTACGAGGTTGAAAAAGTTGATGTAATCTTCCCTGAATTTTTAGAAGTTACTCCGAAAGAGGCACTACAGAAACCTCTGGAAACAGAAATGACCATAAAACACGATGAAACGCCGGCTGATGACTCTAATCTCCCCGAATGGCAACCGGTCGAAGAAACACAACCAGCAGAACCACCGGTTTCTCATGCAAAATCAGCGGTTGACCATATCCCTGAGTTTGAGCGAATTGATATCGCTGTTGCGCCTGAAAAAGTAGAAAAAGCAGTCGAGTGGGAACCATTCCCTGCAAAAGAAGAACCTATTGAAGCACCAGTTGAATTCACAGCTGTAGAATCACCAGAACCACAACTCCCAAAATTATCAAAGAAACAAGAACGAGACGCTAAAAAAATTACAGAAGAAAAAAGAAAAAGAAGCGAAACGACTGAAGAAGCTCGAACTGAAAAAATTAAAAAGAGAAACACGAGATAAAGAACGAGAAGCAAAACGAATCGTCACAGAACAACAAGACATTCAACAAACACCAGAGGAGAAACCCTCGAGATTAGAGCCGATCATGAAGGTTGAATCACCCCGGATAAAGGTTGATCTCATCGCATTCAAGGGCATCGAAAGCATCGATGATAAAATAGCTGAACTGTTATATAAGAACGGATATTTTTCCATAGAAAACCTGAAAGATGCAACCGTGGATGATCTTGTTCAAATCCGCGGGATCAAACGGAAACTCGCAAAACAAATTAAAAAAGAAATTGAACAAAAAACCACAATCCCTGAGGAGCTAGAGTTTGTTCCCATAAAGCAAAAAAGGGGTGCGAAAAAACCAAAAGAAGAACCGGAAGATACTGCCGAGTGGGAATCGTACCCTGTTGAGAAAATATTAAAAAAGCCGTCTCTTAGATTTGCCTGTACCTATGAGGAATACACCCTCTATAAACGAGAAACAGGTAAACACAGTGGGAAGAAAACAACAATTCATTTCTTCAGTAGAGAAAAACCAGATATAGGCGACCCTGCCCAGCTACCAGACGGATATCAAATCGCCGTCAATAAGAAAACCGGAATCCCGTATCTGAAAAAGAAAAAGTAATTTGAGTCTCATAGCGTTTATAAATCCTTTTTCCTATTCGCAAGTTGAGAAGAATCATGAACTGGAACGGACCATTACAGAAAATTAAAGATTTTCGTTTTGAAATTCCTTCGAGTTATCAAGGCGAGCAGAAGAATCTTCATATGAAGACCTCTGCGGTCATCTATGCAAACAATGGAATGATTGAGTCTATTCGTAAGGATAATGCCCCTGAGCAGGTTGCCAATGTGACAATGCTCCCTGGTATTGTCGGGAAATCCCTGGCGATGCCTGATATCCACTGGGGGTATGGATTTCCGATAGGTGGCGTGGCAGCCATGGATGAGGAAAATGGCGTGATTTCTCCAGGTGGTGTCGGGTACGACATCAACTGTGGTGTACGATTGATACGAACAAATCTCCATTTCACCGATTTGGATCCACAAAAGATACAGCGTCTTATTGATGAGATGTTTATCAATGTCCCGTCTGGTCTTGGTTCGAAGGCTAAGGTTCATCTGAGCAGAAAGCAACTTGATGATGTCTTAAAACTGGGGGCGAACTGGGCTATCGAAAATGGGTACGGCTGGAAAGAAGATGCGGAGTATCTTGAGGAAAACGGTTGTTTAGAATACGCGGATATCTCAAAAGTCTCCAATGAAGCAAAACAACGTGGTGCCCCTCAACTTGGTTCTCTTGGTGCAGGCAATCATTTTTTAGAGATCCAGAAAGTCGCTGAAATCTATGATCCTGCTGCAGCAAAAGCATTCGGCATCCAAAATGAAGGCCAAATCATGGTGATGATTCATACCGGTTCCCGTGGGTTTGGTCATCAGGTGTGTACTGATCATCTTCGTGTGCTTGAGCAAGCAGTAAAGAAATATAATATTTGGCTTCCGGACCGTCAGCTTGCGTGCGCCCCGGTTACTTCGAAAGAAGGGCAGGATTATTTGAAAGCGATGGCATGTGCCGCAAACTTCGCCTGGTGCAACAGACAGATGATCGTACATTGGGTTAGGGAGTCCTTTGAGAAAGTGCTTCGTCAACGTGCTGAGGATCTTAACATGGGCATCGTGTATGATGTCTGCCATAACATCGCAAAACTCGAGGAACACGAAGTCGAAGGAAAGAAACGAAAAGTATATGTTCATCGGAAAGGCGCAACCCGCTCATTCGGACCGGGAAAACGGGAAGTGCCCCTGAAATACCGTGATATCGGACAACCGGTGTTAATCCCTGGGGATATGGGGACGGAAAGCTACCTGCTGCATGGTACCAAAGACTCAGAAGAAACATTTGGCTCCACCTGTCATGGCGCAGGAAGAATCATGTCCCGAACCGAAGCAGTTCATCGTTATCGGGGAGAACAAATCATGAACGATTTGAAAATGAAGGGTATTTACGCGCATCCAGCCAGCTGGAAAGTGATGGCAGAGGAAGCACCGGATGCATACAAAGATGTCAGTGAAGTCGTAAACGTCACACATGGTGCCGGGATTTCCTTGAAAGTTGCAAAGCTGTTACCGTTAGGTGTCGTAAAAGGCTAATCGCCTGAGCGGATTTATACCAATTAGTTTTAAATGCTTGGGAATTATTACGGTCCATATTGTGTGGTGATGCAGTTGGAAGACATTCAAATCGTGGATTTTGAAGAGATGAATCTAGGAAGCGGGGCTGTTATTGCAGGGTTTCCATCCATAGGCCTCGTGAGTACAATTGTTGCGAATTACATGATTGATGCATTAGGTTTAAAACAGATTGGTGCGATGGATTCGCCGCATTTTCCCACTCTTTCAGTTGTTCATACCGGTGAGCCGCTCTCCCCTGTACGGATCTATGGTGGAACACTCCCCAACGGGCAGAAACTCGCTGTCTTTGTCTCTGAGTTCAAACCAAAACCAAACTTGATTAATTCATTATCAGACGCGATTATGACCTGGTCAAAGAAAAAAGGCTGCAAACTGTTGATTTCCCCTGAAGGAATGGTCGTTGAAGGCAAATCATCAGAAGACGAGATGATTGTTGATGCGTACGCGATCGGGTCAACAGAAAACGCTCGGGCGACACTTACGGCGAAAAACATCCCACAGTTTAAAAACGGGATCATCGCTGGTGTTTCCGGGGTACTGTTGAATAAGGGGAAACATGAGAAGTTCGACGTGATATCGATTCTTGCTGAGGCGCATCCGAATTACCCTGATGCCCGTGCTGCTGCCTCCGCGATTAATGTCATTGCTCTCGTAATTGGTATCGAGATTAACGTCGGCCCCTTGTATGATGAGGCGGAACGGATTGAGAAACAACTGCAGAAATTCCACAAACAGGCAAAACCAATTGTGTCTGGTGCCAGTCAGATTCCACAACCGGAAATGTACGGATAAGAGAACAGATTCTGTTCTCTTTTTTTTGTTTTTTCTCCCTAACTTTTAAAAAGGCTCTTTAGTTATTTATGGTGACAGAATGAAGAAGATACCTACGAGTCATCCACGATATCTTTCCTTGGTGACGCGAGAACAGATTTCACAGGCGATGAAGCATGGTATCGTTCATGAGACAGGGTTGATTGCTCATGGTCGTGGTGAAGCATTTGATTATCTCCTTGGTGAAACCACGATACCTCCCGCTGATGTTGCGGAGAAGGTTGCAGCAGCAGTCTTGTTGTGTGCAAGAAACCCGGTGATTTCTGTGAATGGAAATGTTGCTGCGCTAGCTGCTGATGTTTGTATTTCCTTAGCAAAGAGTATTCCCGCTAAGCTTGAAGTGAACCTGTTTCATCGTACGCCGGAGCGGATGAAGAAGATTGCCGCCTTGCTTCGAAAGAAGGGTGTGAAAACCGTGTATGGTTTGAATCCTGATGCCAGGATACCCGGGCTTGATTCTGATCGTGCGCTCTGTGAGAAAAAAGGGATTTTTACTGCTGACGTCGTTCTTGTTCCTCTTGAGGACGGTGACCGCTGTCAAGCACTTCAAAGGATGGGAAAGACCGTTATAGCGATTGATTTGAACCCGTTGTCTCGTACGGCACAGGCCGCCACCATCACCATCGTCGATAATGTGACCAGAGCTGTTCCTCGGATTGAACATTGGATACATGAGTTAAAAGATACAAAACGATATGATCTTGATAAATTGGTAAAAACATGGGATAATACAAAAAACCTTGCTGAGGTACTGTCTTTTCTTTCAAAAAGACTAAATTCCTTGTCTTAATACGGGGTGTCATATGTATCGAAGTCATTACTCAAAAGAAATCACAAAAAAGGAGTATAATTCCTCAGTTGCTGTTGCTGGCTGGGTTGAAGATATCAGGAATCTTGGTTCGATTGCGTTTCTCATCCTGCGTGATAAGACAGGGACCTTACAGTTGACGATTCTGAAAAAGAAATCTCCTGAGCTTTTTGAACAATTAATTTCGTTACCGCGTGAGTCTGTTATTTCAGTGAAGGGTTTCTGTAAGGAAAATGAAAAAGTCCGGAATGGGTATGAGATCCTGCCTGAATCAGTTGATGTTCTTTCTGTTGCTGAAACCCCTTTACCACTTGGTGTTGTTGATAAGGTTGAGGCTGATTTTGATACGCGGCTTGATAACCGGGTGATTGATCTGCGAAAACCGGAGATCCAAGCAATTTTTAAGATACGCAACGCAGTGCTTGCCACGGCACATGAATATCTGAGGTCTCAGTCTTTTCTTGAGGTGCATACCCCGAAGATCATCGCGAGTTCCTCAGAGGGTGGAACTGATGTGTTTAAGCTTCAGTATTTTGAAAAGGAGGCGTTTCTTGCGCAGTCCCCTCAGTTGTATAAGCAGAGTTTGATGGCGACCGGTCTTGACCGGGTCTATGAGATCGCCTGGTATTTCAGAGCTGAGGAGCACAACACACGGCGGCATCTGAATGAGTCCACAGCAGTTGATGTGGAGATGGCGTTCATTAAGGATGAAGAAGATGTTATGAAAATACTTGAGCATCTGGTGGCTGCGATGTGGAAACGCGCGGGTGAATGTAGCGACGAGCTTGAAGTCCTAAAGAAGACCGTTACTGTTCCGAAATTACCGTTTACCAGGGTGCCTTATGATGATGCGGTCAGTAAGGTTCAGAAGCGGAAGTCACCGATCCAGTGGGGTATGGATCTCAGCACGGAAGATGAACGGCTCCTTGGAGACATCATGAAAGAGGACGGAGTTGATTTCTACTTCATCACCAAGTATCCGTTGGAGTCAAAGCCGTTTTATACGATGCCTGATGGTGAGAAGTATTCCCGTGGGTTTGATCTGGAATGCAAAGGTATTGAGATTTCCTCTGGCAGTCAACGAATCCATGATGTCGCATTGTTGAAAGAGAGACTAAAGGCATGCGGTCTTGATCCAAAAGATTTCGATGCGTATCTGAAGGCGTTCCGATATGGGATGCCGCCGCATGGTGGGTTTGGTTTTGGCATTGAACGGTTCTTGATGGAACTCTTAGATATGAATAATATTCGGGAGTGTATTTTATTCCCGCGTGATCGATCACGACTCACGCCATAACGACAGAATAGTGGCATGTATATCTTTGCTGTCAATAAAAAAGAAACTAAAACTTAATATAGCTACTACAGCATTTTTGTTTTGTATGGAAAAAAAAATTATTTTTTTAGAGCTGCCGACTAACATTATTGAAAGAATTGATGAACAAAATATGATTGGTTCTCGATCTATTTTTATCTCAGAACTTCTTGAAAAACAATTACATGGGTCTGGTAATGAAATGCATGCTGCTCCTGAGACGCTCTCAAGTATGCATACTGGTGAACTGGATAAAACCTCAGGGGAAATAAGCCTTGTCAGCAGCAAAGGTGTCTCACTTGGTAGATTTGATATCAATACCGTTACCGGTTTTGATGATCTTACTGAAAAAATCTGTACTATTTCTGATGACCCGATTGTCAGAATGAAAGCACGTCGCATGCGATAGCCTTTCATGGTTTGATATTTGTTGTTTCATCAATTTGAAATTGAGATTGGTAGGTTTTTTTCATTGATGAAAAGGCATCTAATTCATCCATCACTATTTTATAGCACTAATTTATTTAGTATATTGTCACTTTGGAGAGATATATGATGGGGTATGCACCAAAGGTATGGTGTGTACGATTTGAGCATTTCACTTGTTTGGTTTGTTAGAATTATCAATTGTTATAGGGTGATGGGCAAATGAGTAATGAACCTGAAATCGGAAAAGAAATGTCAAAAGAAGAAAAACTGGCAGGAATTTCTGATACATTACAAAATAAAGTTCGAGTTGAACAGATCGCTAAAGATTCATCTGGGACAGCATTAGGAGCGCCTTCTAGTATTAGTGGAAATAATATGGAAGTATTGGAAAATACTCACAATAGTAATACTGGAAAAAATACAGAACCATCAAAGGATCTATCGGAGAAATATCGTTTGATTGCCCTTAATACAAGTGATTTGATTGCGTTTACAACATTTGATGTGGATCCAGTTTTTACATTTGTTAATCCTTCATATTTAAAGATTCTCGGATTTGAAGCAGAAGAGTTGTTGGGAAAATCATGGTTAGATTTCATCCATCAAGATGATAAACAAAAGATAAGGACGATATTAATTAAATATATTGATGCAAAAATCAACGGCATCTTAACCGCTGATATGGTTGAAGAGGCACAAAAACAGGATTTTCGTATTCTGGATAAATCAGGGCATTGGCATTTTCTGCACAGTACCATCAATATTGTGAATGATGAGTTACTTTTTATTTCAAAGGATATCACTGAACAGAAGCACGTGGAAGAGACGCTACATCGGTCTGAAGAGATGTTTTCTAAAGCATTCCGGTTGAGTCCAGAAAGCATTACATTAACCTCTTTAAAAGAAGGTCGCTATGTTGATGTTAACGAGAGTTTCTTGCATGTAATCGGTTATAGTCGTGATGAGGTAATTGGTCGCACTGCAACCGAACTGAATATATGGGTTGATCCGAATGATCGTGTGAGATTCATTCAGGGTTTGAAGGAACAGGGATCTATTCGCAATCTTGAGATTCCGTATGCGGACGAAGTCAGGTGAAGTAGGTACCGTACTGATGTCCTCGGAGATTATTACTATCGACGGTGAGCCTTGTGCTCTTACGGTCACGACAAATATCACTGACCGTAAACGTATTGAAGACACATTGCGAGAAAATGAGCAGAGAATGAAATCCATCATTCAGGGATTATCGATTGCTGCGTTTGTTATCGGCAGCGACCACCGAGTTCTCTACTGGAATAAAGCATTGGAGGAGCTAAGTAATATACGTGCTGAGGAAATTATTGGTACTACAAATCATTGGAAGGCATTTTATACTCAAAAGAGACCCTGCATGGCAGATATCCTCATAGACGGTGGTTTAGATGATATCGAGAAATGGTATGCAGGGAGATATAAAAAATCATCGTTATTAGACGAATCATTTGAAGCAACTGACTTTTTCCCGAACCTGGGAAGTGATGGAAAATGGTTACGATTTACCGCTACAGTAATTCGGAATACGAACGGGGATTTGATCGGTGTTCTGGAAACCCTCGAAGATATCTCTAAACGTAAAAAAGCAGAGGAGACGTTGCGGGAGAGCGAGGAACGATTCCGACTGGCTATCTCTGGCATCACTGATATTCTTTACGAGTGGAACATCAAAACGGGTTCGATGCAGTGGTTTGGGGATATCGATTCTCGATTGGGGTACGAGAATGGGACATTCCCCCGAACATTAGAGGCTTTTTTGAAGCATGTTCACCCAGAGGATGTTAATAATGTTCAAGCAGTTGCAACTAATGGTTTGAAGTCACATCAAAAGTGGCAGGGCGAGTATCGGATTATTAACAAGGATGGCGCGGAGCTTTATTGGTATGGCACAGGAATAGGTATCTATGATCAAGAGGGGAATCCTATCAAAGTTGTGGGAGCTGTCACAGACATCACCAAGCGCAAGTGGGCGGAACTTCTCGAGCATGCCCTTTATGAAATCGCTCGTGCACCGGAAACGACAAAAAGTTTAAATGATCTATATCATGCTGTCCATTTGATCATCAAGGGTCTTATGCCGGCGGGAAATTTTTATGTCACCCTGTATGATGAAAAAGAAAATCTATTACATTATCCTTATTTTATTGATGAAATCGACGCATGGCCCCAACCAGAAAAACCGGGTAAAGGTTTAACAGCGTACGTGCTTCGCACAGGCCACACACTGCTTTGTGACGCGGCGCTTGACGAAGAACTGATTCGCCGCGGAGAAGTGGAAATGGTCGGTTCTCCATCAGCGTGCTGGCTGGGTGCCCCGCTTAAAATCGGCGAAAAGATCATTGGTATAATTGCTCTTCAGCACTATTCCGATTCGAAAGCATACGGTGAGCGGGAAAAGCAGGTATTGGATTTTGTTTCTGGTCAAATAGCAAACACCATTGAGCGCAAGCGGACGGAGGAGGCACTTAAAAAATCCGAGGAAAAATTCGTCAAAGCATTTAATTCTAGTCCAATCGCTATCTGCATTACCCGTATAAGCGATGGCAAGTTTATTGAAGTGAACGAATCCGTTGAAAAGTTAAGTGGTTACAGTCGCACGGAGTTACTAACGGGATCAACAATTGGATTAAATTTATGGGCAGATAGTGAAGATCGAAAACAAGTTGTGGAGCAGTTAGCGAAGACTGGTTCGGTTCATGATCACGAATATCGATTTCGAATTAAAAGTGGCAATGAGATTGTCGTTCGCTATTCTGCAGAAGTAATCGGTTTTAACGATGAACGGTGCTGTTTATCCGTTCTCGTTGACATTACCGAGCAAAAGAAGATGGAAGAGTCGTTGCGAGAAAGTGAAGAAAAATATAGAAGTATTGTTGAAAATACTCAGGATATTATTATGCTTACTGATCCAGATAGTCGAGTTTCATATCTGAGTCCAGCCTGTGTTAGTGTGTTAGGATATAATCCCGATGAGTTAGTTGGAAAAATCCCGGAAATATTTTATCCTGATGACATTGAGAAAGTACATACTGCACTCTCAAGCACATTACAGGGCGGTAACGGATCGAATCTCGAACATCGTATTCTTACTAAAAACGGAAAGACGAGATGGGTTTCTCATTCATGGTCACCGATATTGACGAAAAATCATGAACTTAAATGTATTGTCAGTGTTGTTCGGGATATCACCGAGTCGAAGATTGCTGAACAGACATTAAAAGAGAAAATTGAAGAATTGGAAAAATATAAAAATGTCACCGTGAACCGAGAGGTAAAAATGGTTGATTTAAAAAATGAGATAAATGAGTTGTGTAAACAACTGAATCAGAAGCCAAAATACCCAAACATTTGAGAGATTAATAACGAGGTAAGGATACTATGAAATTGCGGACAAAATCCATAATAGTGATTTGTGTGGGATTTAGTATCCTTTGCTTAGTTCTGAGCGTAACCTTAAACGCCATCATTATTAGTAACTATTCAGAATTGGAATCTAAGACTGTCTCTGAGCATGTCGGACGGGTTTTAAACCAATTTAATCAAGAATATTATAATTTGGAGGCGGTAGCTTCCGACTGGTCAGTGTGGGACGACACATATTTTTTTGTTGAGGATAAAAATGAAACGTATATTAACAATAATCTTTTATATGAAATCTTTCAAGATATTGGCATTAATTTTATGCTGTTTTATAATAATTCAGACGCATTGGTCTTCAGCAGAACCTATGATTTTCAGGTGAAAAATGAGACAATGCTTCCAGCGAGTCTTTATACATATATCTCTAATAATAAAGGGTCTTTACTGACTCATCAAAGTTTAGAATCTAGCCAAACTGGGATTATTTATTACGATACAAAAGAAACGCCTTTACTCATTAGTATTACTCCTATTCTTCATAGCAATAGGGAAGGTCCAATCCATGGATCATTGATCATGGGACGATTCCTCGATGATACGAAAGTTGAATCTTTTGGAAATATAACACATGTGACCGTCGTTCTCCATTCATTATCAAGTAAAATTTCTAATGATTTTGAAAATGCATCATCTAGTATTGAAGGAAAACCAATTTTTATTCAACCGATAAATTCAACGTATATTGCTGGATATGTGTTAATAGACGATGTATTCGGAAAAACTGTTTTTATCATGGAAGTTGGTTCGAATAGAGATATTTACAATCAAGGTTTAAATGTGATTCAGAACATTATCATTTCTCTTATCCTCACCGTGGTTGTCCTTATAGTCATCGTCGTCATCCTATTAGATAGGTTTGTTACTTCCCGCTTAACATATTTGACCAAATCAGTAAACGACGTTAAAAATTATGAAGATCTCTCAAAACACATACAAGTAAAAGGAAATGATGAAATAGCCATGCTTGAAAAAAACATCAACAATATGTTAACATCATTACAAAAAACATGGGCGATGAAAGATTCAGCAGAGTTTTCTTTACAGAAGAAAATCGACGAACTCGAACGATTCAAGACAATAACCGTTGATCGAGAAATAAAAATGATAGAGCTAAAAAAAGACAATAAGACGTTGGAAGACAAGATCAAGGAACTTGAAGATAGAGGTGAAAAAGGACGGACGTGAGGAGAAAATGTTAATAGATGAAACCATTGAGTCAATAAAACAAATAAAAGGATCTGTAAAAGCGGTGGCGCTCCAAACCGATAAAATCTATATAGAGCTACAAAAGGTTGAAAACGGTGTAACTCTCGTCGAAGAAGAAATGGAAAAAATGGGTTTCCCCTTTCGTTATAGTACACTGAAATCTCCCAATGATCTTGTTCCCTTATCCATACGCGTTGCATCCCTTTTAGCTATAAAAAAAGTATTTCATTTAGAGGAGGAACAGATTAAAGACATGGGGCGTTTTGCGACGAAGAATTCTTTCTTCACCAAGCTGACTTTGCGGTATTTAGTCAGTCTGAAGAAGATGGCAAAAGAGATACCTCGATATTGGCAGAGGCACTACACCGTTGGATCCATGGATCCTGCTGAGCTTTATGAAGATGAACGTTATTTTATTGTTCGCCTGAGAGATTTCAACGCCCATCCAATTTTCTGCACGTATCTTTCAGGGTATATCCTAGGTGTGGTCGAGTTGATAGGGAGTTTTGCCACTCTCGCTGTTAATGAAACAACATGTCAACATAGAGGAGACGAGTACCATGAATTCAGAGTAACATGGATATGAGTTGATGTCAGGAAGTCCGATGAAGATGGTTGGAAAAGAGAGAACTGAACAACATTATAACATTGAGGAGCTCTCTGCTGATTTAAATGATTTAGAGAGATACGTCCAAGATTTGACCAGCTTTCTCCCGATCCCTCTGGTTACTCTCAATCCAGCGTTGAAGATCGTCGATATAAATAATTCTTTTCTTTTGACTACAGGATATGCACGGCATGAGATAATAGGTGCGACAATCGATACACTGTTTAGAAATTCACAAGATGTGCACAGTATTATAAAAAAAACACATGATGCTGGTTTTACTAAAACCTATGAAACACTCATCTCGACCAAAGAGAAAAAAGAAATCCAGGTTTCTGCTTTCAGTGTGCTGAGAACAGATGACGATGGTAATAGTATCGGATATTTTATCGCTTTCATGGATATCTCCAATTTGAAACAAATTGAACAACATCTACATGAAAAACTTGATAAGTTACAGAAGGGTGAACTTGCCACCCTTAACATTATGGAAGATTTACAAAATACTATAGGGGCGCTCACAATAGCAGAAACACAAATTCGTCAAAAGAATCGAAGAACTTCTAATGATGAACCAGGAGTTAAATGTCGCTAGAGAGCAATTATCTATATTGAATCAGAATTTAGAAGTAAAGGTCAAGGAACGAACCGCTGATGTTGAAAAACTCTTAAAACAGAAAGATGAATTCATCGGCCAGCTTGGTCACGATCTTAAAACACCTTTAACCCCCCTAAATATTTTACTGCCTATTGTCAGGGAACGAGAACAAGATCCTCAATTGAAAGAGCTTCTTGAGGTGATTTTTAATAACGTATATTACATGAAAAATCTTGTTATTAAAACCTTATCTCTTGCTCAGTTGAATTCTCCAAATACGCAATTGTCACTTCAAGATATCGATCTCTCCACGCAAATTCGTGATATTCTTGATTTGGAAATACCCCTCTTTCAAGGGAAAAACATAATCTTCGAAAACAATATACCAGCAGAAACCATTGTAGAAGTCGATTTACTACAAATCAGAGAATTATTCGACAATCTCATTTCCAATGCAGTAAAATATTCACAGGAAGGTGAAGTAAAAATCACGTTCGATGCAAAGGAAATGGATGACTTTATTGTTGTCTCTGTAAAAGACACTGGTATTGGGCTAGAATCAGATCAAATTCAACATGTCTTTGATGAATTTTATAAAGTGGATTACTCAAGGCACGATCTTCAATCAACAGGGCTTGGTCTATCGATTTGTAAAAGAATTGTTGAAAAACATGGTGGTCGTATATGGGTTGAAAGCCAAGGGAAAGGGAAAGGCTCAACGTTTTTTTTCACTCTAAAACCATCATAAAAGAACGAGCGGTGAAGAAACATTATATGCAAACACTAATGAAGTAAGAATCAATACTGTTCTATGAGGGATGAGTATGACGAAAACGATATTGGTGGTAGATGACAACCCTGATGTCATTACCTCTCTGAAAACAGGTTTAGAAGATGCAACGCGAGTGTATCGTATTCTTGGGGCTGAAAATGGTCAGAAATGCCTGCAGATGTTGAAGGATAATATAATTCCTGATGTTATCCTTCTTGATATTATGATGCCGCAGATGAGCGGCTGGGAGGTTTTTGACCGAATAAAGGAGAATCCCTCCTGGAATACTATTCCTGTCATATTTCTCACTGCACGGACAGACAGAATTGCAAAAAATGCAGGTGGTTTTTTAGGTGATGATTACATTGAAAAACCATTTGAGATCGCTGATCTAGAAAACAGAATTGAAATAGTATTTCACAATAAAGCTTCCAAAAAAACACTCGTCGATAAAAAAAACACAGATCGTCGGTGATGACTTCATCGGAAAACCGTGATATTTTCGAGAAGAAAAAGAAGGATGGATCTAATGGGATGTCCATACTATCAGGACTATACAAGAACGTGTATCCAATTTTTTCCACGAGTTGTTCAACATTCTGATTTTACGGTATGTGAATCTGATACATATCAAAGTTGTTTAGCTTACTTTGTTTTACAAAAAGGTTTCAGATGTAAATATCAAAATCGTTGTTTAGAGGTTATGTCTCAAGAACTGCCTTGGATTTTAAAATTTTTTATTGAAGATGAAAAAATTAAAAATTTTTTTAGAGAAACTTCTGAAAAATATTGTTCATCGGAACAAAATCATGTTCTCTGCGCAAATTATAAATTATTAGAGCAGGGAATCAAACCTCCTTTGGAGCTATTACCCGATGGCAAGAAATTACGTTTCAGAGATATTTTATTTAAAAAAGAAATCACCATAGAATAAAGATGAATATTCCTGCATATTTTTGATTTTAGTATCGATTACTTTTTTTAGATTTGCTAAATATCTTTTCAATTACTCAGGACCATATCTTCTTCTAAGTATATTGAATCAATTATTTTATATACCCGCAGAAAGTAATGTGTCGAAAGGACACAAAATTTATGCAAGGTTCAGCTTTCCCAGAAAATAAATGTATAGATGTATGGTTATGCAGTGAGCAGAAGATGTATAAAATATTTGTTCAAGGCATTGTTCAAGGTGTTGGGTTTCGACCATATATCTACAGAAAAGCAAAAGAACATACACTCGTCGGCTCGGTAAAAAACATTGGTAACGGTGTTGAAATAATCATTAATGACAGAGATTTCATTCAAAAACTCACTGATCTTCCTCCCCTTGCAAAAATCTCAAATTACACGGTTAAGCAAATCAAATCAAAGAAACATTTTTCTGATTTTTCAATTCTTAAAAGCTCAGTATCTGAAGGAGAAACAGAGCTTCCTGCGGATATTTTCATGTGTCATGATTGCCTCAGAGAACTCAGAGATGAAGAAAATAGACGACATGACTATTATTTCATCACCTGTACAAATTGTGGACCACGATTTACGATGATAGAAGATTATCCTTATGATCGACCGTTTACATCGATGCATCAATTCAAGATGTGTCCTCAATGCAAAAGAGAATACACCGATCCTCTTAATAGGAGATATCATGCACAAACAATCGCTTGTAAAAAGTGTGGTCCAAAATTACGTCTCCTCAGTGATGAAAAAGACATTAGCGGTAAATCAGATATGGAAACGATTAGGAAAGCAATCGATCTCATCAAATCTGGGGAGGTACTATCAATCAAAGGAGTGGGTGGGTTTCACACCTGTTCATTATGTGATGACGAGAATGTGGGAAAAGTAAGAGAGATGTTTCACCGCCTCCACAAACCATATGCTCTCATGGTCAAAGATGTAGAGATGGTTGAAAAGATTGCGTTCGTATCTGAAAAAGAAAAAGAATTATTGCTAAGTCCTCAACGACCAATTGTTGTTCTAAAAAAGAAAAAAAAGGATTCCTTCAAAACCACCTCGGAGTTAGATACCATTGGAGTGATGTTGCCTTATACAGCGTTGCATTACCTCCTCTTTGATTATAGTAATGAGCCGCTCTTAATGACATCGTGCAATATTCCAGGAGAACCTGTATCAATCGTAGAAAAGATAGGTAAATATTTCTTGACCAATGAACGAAGAATTGTCAATAGATGTGACGACTCTGTTTTAAAGGTTATTCATGACACAACGTTTTTTCTCAGACGTTCACGGGGATATACACCTATTCCCATTATATTTCCGATAGAGTGTCAAGATACTGTTGCGGTTGGTGCTGAGTTAAATAACGTCATCTGTACAACAAAGAAAAATAAATGTTATCTTTCTCAGTACATTGGTGATACATCAAAATATGAAACATACAACTTTTTAAAAGATACTGTTACGAAGTTTATCCATCTCACCCGTTTAAAACCACAGATTATTGCATGTGATCTTCATCCTCGCTATAATTCAACAATGTTTGCAAAGGAATTAGCTACAATGTATAACGCAAAATTAATTCAAATACAGCATCATAAAGCACATGTGGCGAGTGTCGCAGCTGAGCATAAAATAACAGACTATGTGGGAATTGCGATGGATGGATTAGGGTACGGTGATGATGGCAGGTTGTGGGGCGGAGAAATATTCTCCGTACGAAACGGAAATATATTTACACGAGTGGGACATCTTGAAGAACAACCTCAATTGGGTGGGGATTCTGCAACGATATATCCAAAGAAAATGCTCTTCGGGATTCTTTCCAAGATATTAACTGAAAAAGAACTTCTAAAAATTAGATTATTTGATGAAAAAGAAAGTAGATTATATCTCCAAATTTTACATAATACTTTCAACGTACAACACACGACAAGTACCGGGAGGATCCTCGATGCTGTTTCTGCACTGTTAGGTCTCTGCGAGAAGAGAACCTATGATGGGAGACCAGCGATGATTCTGGAAAGCATGGCGACAACGCCTTTAGAATTTGAACCAGTTTTTTCTCATGAGCAGGGTAAAACAATTTTGATGACAACCCCGTTATTTGATTATCTTCTTAGGAATAAAGAAGATAAAGGAAAACTCGCAGCAACTGCTCAGATGTATATCGCCAAAGGGCTTTTTGAGATAGCAAAAAAAGCATTGAAAAAGAAAGATATGCCTATCGTTTTTTCAGGGGGCGTTGCATATAACAGAATGATTTCTGGATTTATGCTTCAACATGGTGTTCTTGTCAATAGAGAACTACCTGCAGGAGATGGTGGTATCTGCTATGGTCAAGCATATTTAGCTAATATGAATAAAAATATGTAACTATTCAGAAATTTTTCATGGTTTTTCTTCGTCTTTTACTTTTATTCAAGCTTTGTTGCTTTAGAATGATGTTTTTGTTACGACCAGCTGCCCGTGTTCTACGCCTTTGAGTGCTTTGACGTTTTCTGAAAATTTTTTTACCCGACTCGATTGTCCACGAATCACAACTATTTCAAGACATGTTCGATCATCTATATGAATGTGGGTTGTGAAGATGATTTCTTCGTGATGATGATGTTGGAGGTGAAGCAATTTGTCTGTGACGTTTCCAATATCATGATCATAGATGATAGTCAGGGTCCCGATGACCTCGCTTTCCTCTTCTTTTATCCCTGATTCGATAATCTCCTTTCGTACCAGATCTCTAATAGCTTCAGAACGATTTGTATAACCCCTTTTTTTTATTAACATATCAAATTTGTTTAGTAAGTCTGGTTCAAAAGATACTCCTACTCTTTCTACAGGCATGGTAGCACGTCTATAGGAAAATCGTGGTACTATTATAAGAAAGCTGCTACGAATAATTATTTTACGATTCAGAGTCGATAGAGATTCCAAATCTTCTTATTGCCACCATGGTAACACGTTTGTCTGAGGAACGTAGCACGAATTAATTATTATTGTTACCATAATTCTTTTATACTATCGGATGTATTAAGGGCACGAAAAAATAAAAGTTGCTACGGAGACATGAGACATGTGGCTTATTACAACACTCGTTACAGCAATTGGCGCAACAATTCTCTGGTATGTAGCACCGAAAATATATAAGCTTGATTTGCTCAGCTTAATGCTCTGGGGTGCATCATTCATGATACTGGTTGATCACCTTTTAGGCTATGAAGGTGGATCTTTCGTTGAAATGGAAACAGGTGGCTTCATCACTAATGGCATCGTACTTGGAATCGTTATGTTAATACCTGTGTTCATTATTTGGATAACCGTTCTTATTATCAAAAAACCAAAACAAAATATAGAAAGGAGGTAAAAAAAATGGCATGTTTTATAGCACCAATGGCGACAGGAATAGTAACGACTGTGTTTAGAAAAAAAATTCCAGCAGCACTTAAAATAGGCTGGTTGAATATCATGCTATGGGGTGGAGTTGCAATGCTTGCAATCGAGCACATAGCACATGGAGAAGTGGTGTTTTATCCACCATTCCTGACTGCAATGCAGAACCCCGCTGATATCCCAGTTATGTTACAGGAATTAGCAACAGTAGGCGGAACAATGACAATTGCCATTGTGGTTGTATGGATCATCCTTGTAGCAATCACTTCAAGAATGCCACGTGTGTCAAAGCAGGTTGAATAAAACAGCTTATCCAACCTTCTCTTTCTATTTTTTTATTATTTTTTATTAAATTACGAATGAACTCAAAATTAGTCTATTTTCTTTCATAAAGCTCCCAAGAACAACTTGGAGTAAATTCGAGATAAGTTGTTTTTTGTTTTTCTCCTAAACAAATCACTGTAAATAGGTATTAATAGCCGATAATAAATCCCTAGTAGTTTGCGGGTACTATCTATATCAACAGGATATGGAGGTTTTTCCTCCTTATCTCACCACAAAAAGAAGCGAAAACCATGGAAAACAATGATCCTAAACCAAGCATATTGCGGAGAATTTCAACAAAGATTATAGGTCGCCCGCGCAATATCAACGACCCTTCAATTTTTCATAAATTATCATTAATAGCATTACTGTCATGGATAGGACTTGGAGCAGACGGTCTTTCATCTTCCTCCTAC
This sequence comes from uncultured Thermoplasmata archaeon, assembly GCA_963835145.1. Classification (GTDB taxonomy): domain Archaea; phylum Thermoplasmatota; class E2; order DHVEG-1; family DHVEG-1; genus SM1-50. Next base: position 51,223 of record CAWIEM010000021.1, on the reverse strand, counting down.
GGTCCTGAGGAGGCATTCAAAGCAATCGCAGGACATACCTATCTTGCGATCTTTTTAGCGATTGCAACAGCGCTCACAGTTTTTATCATATCGTATACCTACTCGAAAATCATTGAACAGTTTCCTCATGGTGGTGGAGGGTACATCGTTGCCACCCATACACTTGGTAAAAGTGCAGGAGTTGTCTCAGGATCTGCACTTACTTATAGACTATGTCCTCACTATCACCGTTTCCATTGCCGCCTGTGGAGACGCTATCTTTAGTTTTTTACCTTTAGAATTTCATCAGTACAGTCTCTTATTCAAAGTCTCTTTAATTTTCATTTTGATCATTCTAAATCTTCGAGGAATTAAAGAGTCGGTGACTGTTCTTGCTCCTATCTTTCTCCTATTTATCGTCACCCATGTCATCCTTCTAGGATACGGTATTTTCAGTCAAGCATCTGCAGTTGGTACACACGTCAATCAATTTTCAACAGGATTGGGAGGTGATCTGCAGGCAATAGGGCTCCTTGGCATCCTTGCGATTTTCCTTCGCGCCTTCTCATTAGGAGGTGGAACATATACCGGAATTGAAGCAGTATCCAATGGTCTCCCGGTCATGAGAGAACCCAAAGTAAAGACCGGTAAACGAACGATGATGTATATGGCAATTTCCCTTGCTCTAGTGGCAGGAGTGCTTTTTATTTGCTATTTTCTTCTTGATATTCAACCTGTGCAAGGTCAGACGTTAAACGCTGTCCTTGCAACAAGACTCTTTGGTGGATGGCCAGCAGGATTTTGGATTGCAGCAATTATTATCTTTTCTGAGGGTTTGCTCCTTTTTGTTGCAGCTCAGACCGGTTTTATTGACGGACCGCGAGTGATGGCGAACATGGCGGTTGACTCATGGTTTCCAAAGAAATTCGCTGCATTATCAGAACGACTCACGATGCGAAACGGTGTTTTGGTCATGGGAATCGCTGCTCTTTTATTAATGATTGGTACCAATGGTTCATATCTCCGCTCTCGTCGTAATGTACGCGATTAATGTGTTCCTCACGTTCTCACTCTCACAATTAGGTATGGCAAAATTTTCAATAAAAATCAGAAAAAAGAAAGAGCATTGGATACGATACCTCCTCATCTTCGTTATCGGTTTTATTCTCTGTTTTACTATCCTGATTGTTACCATCTATGAAAAACTTGGGCAAGGTGGCTGGTTTACTCTAATTATTACTTTGGCTGTAGTTATTATTTGTTATCTAATTCATAGTCATTATAAAAAAATCAAAAAAGCAATGCGGAAATTCGATGAAGTACTTGTTGTTATCGAGCATCCATCTCGTTGGGCATCCAAATACAAAACCGGTAAATCCAAAACACATGACCGCGGTCATTCTCGTGACAGGATATAATGGCTATGGCGTGAACACGTTTTTATCATTGATTCGAAGCTTCCCTGGGTTGTATAAGAATATTATTTTTGTTTCAATCGCAGAGATCGACTCAGGTTCCTTCAAAGGTGCTGAGGAAGTAGAAGCACTCAAAACATCAGTACAAAGCTCATTACTCAAATACGTCATTCTTGCCCAAAGACTTGGATTCTCCGCTGACTATCGAATGGACATTGGGACTGATGTTGTAGAGACCGCAAGCCATCTCTGTGAATCCATCGCAGAAGAGTTCCCAAAAGTCATGTTTTTCACTGCAAAACTTGTGTTCCGCCATGAGACGATTTTTCATAAACTGCTTCACAACGAAACCGCGTTTTCAGTCCAGCGTCGATTGCAGTGGAAAGGTCTGCCTGTAGTTATTTTGCCTGTGCGCATTGACATATAAAAAATTTTTTTTAAAAAACCGATAATTATTTTTAAAAAGAACAAAACCTTTTTAATCACCTACACGATATGAATTATCACAATACAAAAAGGAGGAGATGTGGCAATGCCGGCAAAAAAGACAAAGAAAGCAGCAAAGAAAAAAGTCGTAAAAAAGAAGAAGAAATAAGTTTCTATAGAGATTTAATTATTTTAGTTTAAAAGATGATTCACTGTTTCTTCTTCAATAATTTTTTCTTTTTAACATCTCATATTTTTCAATTTGCTAGACACAGTCATGCCGCCGATCACAAATAAAATTTTTACTCAATGAAATATGATGTTGTAAAAAAATTCACGGTAAACTAAATACTACCGCCTTCTCTCATTGTAATGATATCTTCAGCAGCAATATCGAGTGTCTGCTTTGTCGGTACTTTGGTTGATGATTTACAATATAACTAAAAAGCGTTGTACTGAACCATTTTGCAGAGCAGTTAATGGTATCGAGATATCTCTTAGTGATTGAACATTAACTGTCAATCACTCCTATCGAAAATAGACCATAGAAACATATTAAGAACTCTTTATAACAAATGAAAAAATTATTCAATAATCTCATCTATACTTCCGAAAGCAGAATAATAAAAACAGGAGATTAAACCTTGTGAAAAAAGTTCTTTTTATATGCATTGGAAATTCATGTCGAAGCCAAATGGCCAAAGGATTTTTTAACACACTTTCTTCAAGCGAATCTGCAGATAGTGCTGGCATAAAACCAGAGACCTATATTGAGCCTAATACAATTTCAGTGATGAACGAAGTCGGCATTGATATAAGCCACTACGAACCAAAAAAATTAACTTTCCAAATGAAAAACCAGTTCGACATTTTTGTCATTATGGATTGTAGTGCTATTAATGTCCTCTTACTCCTCGGCAAAAAACTATTGAATGGTCAATTGAAGATCCGAAAGGAACATCAATTGAAAATTACCGGAGGTTCGAGATACGATTAAGAATCATGTCGAAAAACTAATTACAAAGATATGGAGAAAAAAGCTAACGAGGAGTGACAACTAATGAAAAAATATCGAACTCAACTTTCATTTTTAGATAAATTTCTTACTCTATGGATTTTTCTAGCTATGGCTTTAGGAATTGCTATTGGATATTTAGATCCAAATATCGCAAATACACTTGATGCCTTTCGTCTTGATACAGTGTCTTTACCTATAGCGATTGGATTGTTAGTCATGATGTATCCTCCGCTTGCGAAAGTAAAATATGAGGAACTCCCCGAACTTCTTAGATCAAAAGATGCAAAAAAAATTTTTGGAACATCGCTCTTTCTCAATTGGATTATTGGTCCATTCCTCATGTTTGGCCTTGCATGGATATTTCTTCCAGATCTACCTGAATTCAGGATGGGCGTTATCATGGTTGGTCTTGCCCGATGCATCGCAATGGTTTTAGTCTGGAATCAACTTGCAGAGGGTGATTGTGAATATTGTGCAGTTCTCGTCGCACTCAATTCCATCTTTCAGATTCTTTTCTATTCCCTTTTGGCATACCTCTTTATCACTGTTCTTTCTGGTTGGATTGGTGGCGTGACCGCTTCAACCTTTGTCAATGTCTCAATTATCGATATTGCGAAAAGTGTTTTTATTTTCCTCGGAATACCTTTCATAGCGGGAATACTATCCCGTTTTCTTCTAATTAAAAAGAAAGGAAAAGAATGGTATGATGGAACTTTTGTGAAACGTATTAGTCCCATTGCTCTTATTGGTTTATTGTTCACTATCGTTATTATGTTTTCGTTTAAAGGATTGTATATCATAAATCAACCGTTGGATGTTATACGCGTCGCTCTTCCTCTTATTACGTATTTTCTTATTATGTTCTTCGTATCATTCTGGTTTTCTTACAAGCTCAAATTCAAATATTCTCTCGCAGCAACACAGTCGTTTACCGCTGCGAGTAATAACTTTGAACTCGCAATCGCAGTATGTATTGGCGTTTGGGGTATCACATCACTTCAAGCATTCGCTGCAGTGATTGGTCCATTGATGGAAGTTCCGGTACTTATTTCACTTGTTAACGTTTCGTTATGGATAAAAAAGCGTTTCTACTTTTCAAACGAAGAGATTATCAAGTAAAAAAAGAAAAAAAAGATGGGATATTAGTATCCCATGAGTTGCCGCAGGATCGGGAACGCGTGCGGGAACATCTCGAAGAGATGCTGCAGGAACGTGTTCAACGAAAACCGGTACATCAGTTGGACAGGTGATATCAAGGTATGTCCAGTTGCTTTCCATACCAAATTGGTCTGTTGCCATTACTTTAACCTTGTAGGCTCCCTTTTTTGCCCAGGTATGGGTCAATTCGACTGTTTCACCTGATTGGTACGGGCCAAGCCCTGCGATCCCGTTTCCATCACCCCAGTCGATGTCGAACGTCACATCATGGTCAAATTCATCTACTGCGTTAACCGTGTAGGTCTGGGCGACTTTAGGTTTTATCTGCCCTGGACCGGTGATCGTCGGGTCGAACGGTGGTGTGTTGTCTGTTACCACAACGGTTAATGGCTCTGAGATTGGGCTTCCTGCTCCCCAGATATCTCGTGCTTTTACGCTGACTGGATAGGTTCCTAATTCAGTCCACCTATGGGATCCTGTTCCTGTCTGTCCTGAGGGATATGGTCCTATCCATCCGCTGTTGCTTCCGTCACCCCAGTCGAACATGTAGGAGATCTGATCTCCGTTCGGATCGGTGGTGCTGCTGGTGTACCAATTATCTCTATTCCAGACGACAAGGGTTTTCCCAGCTGGTTTGGTTGGTTGTGCTGGTGGATCGCTGGTGGTGACTAACCCCATGGTGAGATCTGGGTTTCCCCAGATTGATCCCCATTCAAACATTTCTACTCCGAGATAATACCAAAAGTCGTTGATGTACATCTGTCTCAATGACCATTGATGTGCTTGTCCTTGTGTATATTCACCTGAGGTGCAACAGGTGGTAAAAAAGTAATCCAACGACTGACTTGATCCATCATTGGGGTCATTCCACCCTGCATACCGTATGCGACTTTTGTTGAACCAAGGAAACCAACAGCGCCCTGTTTCAGCATCGCCTGACCGATATTCAGATCATCGGTATCGGAGTTGCTACACGCATCAGCGAAGATAATAGCAGGATACTCATCATTAAGAGAAAGACAGGTAGTCTTCATCGACGAAAGGCTGCGAGGGATAATATTCATAGCATGCATCAGGTGATCCATGTCCTGCCCAATCCACGAACGCATAGGTTCCAGCTGACCAGACTGATTCTACGTTATTGTAATTCAAGATCATAATCACAGGGATAGGATGATTGGGCATCCTCATACATACGTGTCATCGTCCAATCAGTCATCCAATCCTGATCAACTTTGGCTTCCATAAGCACTGCGTTGTCAGTATCAGACCAGAAGAATGCACCAAGAAGGAGGATGTTTTTCTTAAATGCTTCGATCAGTGTTCTGTTCATAGGCGACCGATTTTTCACAGATACTTTGAACTGTATCAGGGTCGCTCCAGGGGATACGACCAACGTTTATTTCAGCTTCAAAATCAATAGGATCAGAATTTTCTCCATATTGATGATTTCCATTCGCATCCCAGGATTGTACTCATCTGGGAGTGATAACTCAGCGTAGTAATAATCAGTCTCTGGTTGTCCATATCCAACATCCTGTGCTGTACGTCGCATCGGGACGTCATCGTACCCGCCAATAAGACATACATCTTCGATACCCCATGCACCTGGAGGGATATTTCTCACGTAAAAATGCTCTCATTTTCGCAGCAAGGTCATAACCATCATAGTTATTACTTATCCATGAGGTGGTAACAACATTAACACTTCGTCCCTTGGCACGTCTCCCAGTCTGACAAGCGGAGTCACAGACGAGGTCAATGAATCAAGGGTAATGATAACATAATCATACTGTTCTCTGCCTGCTGGACCGTTTGGGTACCAATTTTTGGCTTGATCATAGTTAAGGATTATTTCTTTTGCAGTTTGTTCAGTTCGTGGAAGATTATCGATCATGATGTTCTTAGAGGAAAACCCTTCTGGAAACGTGTATTGGACAGTAACAGTAATATCTGGATAATACATCAATTTACCAGAGAATGGATAGTAGATAAACGGGGTGATTCGTACATCAACAAGGTTATACTTCCGATATCCTCCTGTTCCGACAACCTCCCCAATCGATAGTGGATAGGGGTTGTCCTGCCCATATACTGACTTATAGTTCTCCTCATATTGGTGTTGATCGCGTTCATAGAGGATAGGGTTCTCTTGACCGATAACACGCGGGAGCGAACTGGGAGCTATCCGATACACTCCAGGAATGACGATACCTTTATTTGTCTCAAATGTAACGTCACGAACAGCAGCTCCTGGTGGAATCGCTACGGAGAATATCTTCGATGGCAGATTTGGTTTTCCCGGTATGTAGTAAACGACCGTAACCTTCAACCGTTACTTCGTGCCACTGTTTTGCGTCATTAATCTTATATCCGCCTACTGGGATGTTTACGGTTATTGCACCGTCTTCGATATTAAAACCTTGTTTGTTTTTTGTTACATTATTGGCACTTACCAATGCACCGCATATCATCAGCATACAAACAAAAATACCTATTATTTTCTTCATCATTTATTTCTACCTCAAACAAAGTATTAATAAAAGTAATAGAGGAAATAGTAGTATATAAACCTTCATATAATTTAAGATAAGGAAATCTAACAAGGTTATCGCGAAGAGATTTTCGACCGAAGAAATAATTTAAAGGTTATTCAGAGACTACATTCTGCTACAATGGTGACGAACAATCACCTGGATATCCTCTATTCAATTGAGAACGTATCTCTTTATTCTACTTCCTAAATAAGTGTTAATTATGAAATATATTCTTTCATAGTATTAAACGAGGTGGAAAAAAATTGGGAAAAAAAGAAAAAAAAGAATCTCCGCACTCGAAAGCAAACTACGAGCACAGGAGAATCCTCATACGTCACTATCGCAGCAACGATTCAAAGGAAATTCTTGTGCAAATACCAATCCACCAGGAAAACGTGGAGATCCCGTTGACCATCATAACGCCCCCTGTACATTACCAGAACCTAAGGAAATCAAATACAAATATAAAAAGAATAGAAAAAGTAGCAAGAATAAATCCTACCTACTCATCGCTCTCTTGAACATCGGCACGGCAATTAACAGCAGCACGATACCAAATCCCACCAGGATCAATATCTCCGTTCCTACTGCAGAAATGTCCGCACCAAGCACCATCACCTTTCGTAATGCGGTTGTGGCATACGTCAAGGGAAGGAAATGGGCGATCCCCTGCATGTACCATGGCATCTGCTGAAGCGGGAAGAACACGCCCGAAAGAAACATCATCGGGAACATTAAGGTCATCATCACCATCGTAGCAGTTTCTTCATTCTCAGTAAATGAGGTGATAAGAATACCAAGGCCGACGAAACTGAAGACTGTTAAAAGGATGAGGAAAATAACCAGAAGAATATTTCCTTCGATGACCACACCGAAGAGAACCACCGCTAGAATAAGGATAATGAACCCTTGAATCATACCTCGAATCGTCTGAGCCATGACCTTCCCAAGGATGATTGAAAGTCGATTTATCGGTGCTGCAAGCATACCATCGAGGGTTCCCATGTCTTTTTCATAGGAAATCGCATGGGGGAGCCCGGTCATGAGCGCCATCATGACGACCATCGCAATGATACCAGGTGCCACAAACTGGAAGTAGTTAGTTGATGCTCCAGGAATGATTCCTTTAAACTGGACGTTATATGGTTTTACCATACTAGTTGCCTCGGTTGAAGAAACATGATAGGTGATGTTGAGTTTTTGGATTGCCATTTGTTCGCCCATCGCCTCAATTGTTTTTGTCAGAACACTTTGAATCGTCGCGGACATTTGCGGATTAGATTGATCGATGACGATGATGATATTGCCCTGTTTTCCAGAATTAATATCCGATGAGAAATTCTCTGGTATGATAATTCCACCATTGACTTCGCTTTTTTGAAGCATGTTCTTTATTTCATTGAAATCTTTTGCGATATGAAGATCCATCATTTTTGTTGCATTATTCACAGAATAAAGTTGAGTCACAAAGGTATTACCCATTACCCCTGCATCCTGATTTGCAAGCGCGATTGGCGTATCGCTGATGGAATTTCCTGATGGAAAAATAAAACCGACCATAACCATCATGAAGAGTGGCATCGCAACAAGCATAACCAATCGTAGTTTACTTCTACTGAACTCGAGTAAATCTTTCCAGCAAATCCAAAAACTATGACGTAATACATTTTTTACACTCATACATTCACCTACCGTATTCTCCTTTTTATTCGTCGACGCGGTCCATGTGGCCAGGTCCTGAGCTTACCGGATGATCTCAAGACTTTTTCCCGTGCCTCACGACCAGTGAGATGAAGAAAAACATCTTCTAAGGTCGGCTCAAGATTTTTTACCATTCTAACTTTTGCACCATTTTTCCGTAAGTTATCAACGATACTATCAAATGAATCATTTCCATTCGCACGAACTAGAAGATGCGTTGGATCTTCCTGAACAAGCGATTTTACTGAATTTAATGATTGTAACGAGGACATCATCTGTGATTCGAGATTCGATATCTCAATTTCAAAGGCAGATCCGTCCGTCCCAGAAACAAGTTTTTTTAGATTTGCAGGTGTGTCAAGAGCAACAATTTTTCCATGATCAATGATGCCTATCCTTTTGCATAATATATCTGCTTCAAACATGATGTGCGTTGTAAGAATAATCGTGGTTCCATTTTCAGCATTGATTCTTCGAATAAGCTCCCGTATTTCTGCAGTTGATTGCGGATCCAAACCAAGGGTAGGTTCATCGAGAAACAGAATGTTCGGTTGATTAACGAGAGCACGGATGACATTAATCCGTTGTTTCATTCCGGTAGAGAAGGTGTCTATCCTATGATCCGCCCATTTTTCCATCCGTACAAAACTCAATAATTCATCAATCCGTTTGTTGAGTATATTGTTTGGGATGTTATACAGCTTCCCGAACAGTTTAAGGTTTTCTCGTGCGGTGAGCTGATCATACATTATCATTTTCTCAGATACGAGACCGATGTGCTGTCGTGCTTTGCTATCCTGTTTTACAATATCATAACCAGCGACTGTTGCTGTGCCTGTAGTCGGTCTACGTAAGAGTGCACAGGATCCTGATAATGGTAGATTTCCCAGCACCGTTTGGTCCGAGTAACCCAAATATCTCTCCTTTTTTTACTGAAAATGATACATCGTCTACAGCAGCAAAATCCCCAAAGACTTTCTTAAGATGTGAGATTTCAATTGCAGAACCATTTGTTGATGTTGATATGGCTGACACCAGGTATCGTCACTTGCCCCTGTAAACCACAAGAAGAACAATTGACGATGCGACGTTCACCAGGTAGTCCAAGGTATGTTTCAATATGTCCGCATCGAGGGCATTTGAAGTCATGTCTCATCTGGATTGTCTCAGTTGTGTTCTCAATCATTCGTATCCCTTTTTCTTAATTTTTATTCTCATCTGGTTGATTTTTTCACTCATTATATCGAGATAATCATCCATAGTATCTGCATTGATTAGGACAATGCGAGATAAATCAGGGTTTCCAGCAACTACGAGTTTATCTCCCTTTTTTATTTTGAAATCCTTTCGTAGTTTTACGGGTAGGACTATTTGCCCTCGTTCACCCATTGTTGTACTGCCATAAAATTTCATTCCTTTCATAAATCTTCAACTTCTAGTTCCGGTAAGAAAATAGTGATATTTATTTTTTTTCATACAAATCATACTAATTTGATATCAACATCACATCTCTAAATCTTTTTTCGAATGAAATACTATCTGAAACAACGTTTGGGTATCAATTTAACCTTGAAAAACCTATAAACATCCATCGATATGCTAGAATAATAAAGTAGTGTAAAAAACCAAGTGGCCATCTACTTTTGATCAACTAACAAACACACTTCTAGCGTCAGAATTGCAAGATGATTCTACCGTCAAAAAAGAATTTAAATTGTTATGTCCAATTGCGATGGAGAATACTATTTGGTCAAGAGCTGAGGGAAACATCAACAGAGGATTCAATACGATCTATTGTCTTTTTAAGAAACTGCTTATCAACAATGGTAACGTGAATCGCTTTATTTGGACAAAGGTCAGCACACCGTCCACACCCTCTGCAATCAACACCGATGATCGCCTGACCATCTTGAACGTGTATCGCATGTACGAAACAATTCTCCATACACGTTCCGCATCCTGTACATTTCTCAGTCACCGTCACTTCCACGCCTGGCATTCGCTTAACCTTGGAGCTTATCCGCGGGTCAAGGTCAGATAGTATCTTCCAGAGACAACAACAACTGCAACAATTACAGATCGTCAAGAGTTTTCCTTCAGATCCAACACCAAGCCATGTCTCATCAATCTTATCCCTTCCGATCAAATGAATTAACCCTGCCGCACGACATCTCCGCACATGCGCAAGCGCCTCTTCCATGGTTGCTTCTCTGCCGAACTCAGGGTTAATACCTCGTGCGGCATCTCCCAAGAACAAACAACCTAATTCAATCGGATGGTTCTTACAATGCATCGCATCACGACACAAACAGAAATCCATGATAAAACGATAGTTTGTTTTGCGTATGAAATATTCAACCACTTGTGAGGGAAGCACGATGTTATCGGGAGGTTGTATCAATTTATCGAGTTTGATTTCAATGATTGTATCTTTGGGGAGAACCGTCAGATTTGTCTGATCAAAGAACATTTTATTCATGATCTCTCTCAAGAGAGGCACTCGTGTCATCTTTGCGGCAAGGAAACGATAGGGAAACATTTTTTCAAGAAAATTGACAAACCCGCGCGTTCTCATCATACTATGATAAAATGATAATACAAAGAATAATAAGGTTATCGATAACACGAAACCCTAGTTTGTTCTTGGGTAGGGTACGTTTTTAAGGAAGTAAATGTTACAAAAATATGATGTCTGGAGTGATAGAGTATGATAAAATGCAAATATCTTGAACAGTATCGTATTCCGACGGTTACACTTAATGGGAAAGAGTATGTGGAAAGCGAACGGTGTCGATTGGGCAATGAAATACCCTTGGGTGGTTGTCTAGAAAATTGTCCCGATTTTGAACCAAGAAAGTAAATTTGCAATTCACTTTATTTTTTAATATTTTTTTGAAAAAGAGATTGAATGGTTGGCCAGTTGTTTTGAGTGCGGTTGATATGCTGTGATTTCGCAGATTATCTAAAAAGATAAGAACCAAGAGTACGAAACGTCTCTCGGAAAGACGGTACTAGAAATCTATAACTGTCCCACGAACTCGTCGAGCTTTGCTTCCCAGCCTTCCCTAAGTCCGTTTCCGGTTTGAGAACCATCTCCAACTTGGAAATCCACACTCGTAACCTTTACCATCTTCTTCTTGGAAAGGAGTTTTTCCATCTTCTGAAGGCGGTCTTTTTTCATTCCATGGGTATTGATGATGCCATATTTCTTTTCTTCCATCCCCTTGAGGTTCTTCATGAAAGCTCTCATCTCCTTCTGGATGTTGAATGCCTCTGTTGCAGCGGAGAATATATAGAGGTCTGCCTTGGGCATCGCGGTAGGGTCTGCCTCATCAGTCTTATAGATCTTCGTTTCTGCCCCTTTCTCCTTCAGCTTTCCCGCCAGGGAATCAACAACCTTCTTCCCGTTCCCGTAACGGGACCAATACACGATGACATACTTCATCAGTTCACCTAATGGAGATTTAGGTTCTCGTATAAAAAGGGAGCAGAAAGAAATTTTGTCAAGAATAAATTACCATGAAGAAGTATCCAGTGCAAGGACTTAGAATGAAGATTTAGACAAGAATGTATCGAGAAAAATGAGTGAGGGACAGTTTTTACAAAAAAGGTTTTCTCTCCTTTTGAAATTGTAAAAAATGCAGGGGACGAGATTTGAACTCGCGGACCTCTACAGGACAAGGCCCTCAACCTTGCGCCGTTGACCATGCTTGGCTACCCCTGCAAGTATTTTTTTCCAGTAAATATAGGATAACCTATATATCTTTTCGGGTGACTCTCTCAGATATCATTGAGATCCATACCACATCGTTGGCTCAGTTCCCGATGTAACTCCATCAACCGCTCCGCATGCTTCGTGTGCCCTTTCTGCAATGCTTTTTCAACTTCTTTTTCAATTGGATGTTCTCGGTCGTTATCAATCAGGTTATCAGCGTGGGCGACTATCTTTTCTTCTAATGTTATCGGCATATAATCTTTCGGAGGTAACCCTAACCTTCCTGCTTCTTCTATTGGTATCCCGGCACCTAAATGCCGCTCGATAATGTTCACAATACTTAACGGTAAACCTAATTCTGTCGCAATCTTTGCTCCTTCAACCCCATGCATGATCCCCTGCGTCTTCGACCGTCCGATATCATGGAGCAATGCACCTGCTTCAACAAGCAAAATATTCGCATGTGCTTTTTTTGCTATCCTGACTGCAACCTTTCGCACTGCCTCACAATGATTAATAACGTCATCAGAACATCCTGCCTCTCTCAATAATCGAAGACACTGTCCCGGATTTGGAATCGTGCTCATGTCGTTTCCTTTGAAAGAACCTTTTTACCCTTAACACAGGGAATAATTTGAATGTTTCCGTGGAAATCTTTTTTTTGCCAAGCCGCCTTTGTATAGCGGTCAAGAAACAATGCTAGTGCAGCCACCTCGGAATGCGGTTGATTCCCTACTGAGACGTTTATATCAGCAATCTCGTAAAAATATGGAGGAACTTTTTCTGCTCCAACGATAATCAGCAGATCGTGATCAGTATCAATATGGTTAACTGCTTTTTCTAGCTCCGCCCCATACATCGTGAGATGAACAATTGTACCCTTCCATGATTTGATGATTTTTTTAGGATCAAGACCGGTTTCTACCTGAAAATCACCACCAAACCGCTTGCAGACTGATTGGATGTTTTTCTTAATTTTTTCATCTTTCGTGGTAATAAATATCGAATCTGCGCCAAATGCTCTTGCAACCAACGCGACATGTGTAGTAATCCGTTTATCACGATCAATACGATGTCCAATTCTCAGAACTGCTATCACTATTACATGACCATCCTTGTAATTGGTAAAAGAAAAGGAGTCTTAAAAACACTCCGATATCACCAGAGTTTTTCTATCGCCTAACTTTCTTCTTTAAAAGGATGAAATCAACTTTCTTGTCGGTATCATTACTCGTTTGTGTTCTAGTTCCTGGTAGCTCTGTTTGTTTGTGTCCCATGTCGTCAACATTATATTCAATCGTCCTAGCACTTTCCCAGCTTGTTCGTTTTAAGGGTTGTTTCTTTTCTGGAAGCGTTGTCGCAGGTTGTTTTTGTACAGAACCCTTTGAGTATAACGTTTCGTTGTATTCTTTAATTGGTACTTCTTCCGATTCTTCTCTTGTTTCAGGGATCATCGTTTTTTCCTCAGATTCTCCAATATGTTCAGTGGTCATCTCAACTTCTGTAGGAGCATCTTTTTTTCCTTTCGACCGGTTAAATAACTTCCATTTTGGCAAAGAGAATCCCTCGATTCTTGTTTTCTCGGAGAGGTTATCTTTTTAACACTTGATAAGGTTTTCCTTACGAAGAATCATTCATGAGTGTCTGTATGAACGAAAAGCATTTATCTGGTTCCTAAATTCACACTTGTACCTTTTGAATAATAAAGGGCCAGTGGTCTAGTTGGTTATGACATCGCTCTCACACGGCGAAGGCCGCCGGTTCGAATCCGGCCTGGCCCACTCACATTTTTTTTCCTCGACCTTTACGCCACACCTACATTTATTGATTTTTTGATATTAACAAAAGCGACTTGTCCAATTCATCGTTTATTTTTTTTCAATCATTTAAATCGATTAGCTTATTAATCACAACGCGATTCACTATTTGGGTTTCGTGGATGGGATGCAGGATGGAACAAAAACAGCTATTTCTCCAGAGATGTTAAAACCTCTTATTATCAGATCGCTTCGGAGAAGTAGCGTAAGGAAAAAAATAGCGGATTACCTCTTTGAGATTAGTCCCAGTGGGAGTTATACTTCTGAGATTGCGTACAGCGTAAAAACCACGCCGACAAATGTGATTGGCGCGATCCGTGGAATGAATACTCGATATCGCGACGATGAATCCCTTATAAGTCTGAATCTTGTTGAACAGATTGAAGGGGGAAAACATCGGGATATAAAGTTATACCGTCTCACTGATTTTGGCAAAGAAATTGTTGAAGGTCTGCGTGAAAACAAGAAACGATTCTAAGAAACTTAATACATTCCTTTCTTGTATTCTTCATACATTGTAGTGACCTGGGTTTCTTCTACTTGCTCCATATCACCACTTTCAAATTTTACCACGAACCATCTGCTCGGACGCGGATATGTTCTGATGACGACTGCTTTTCTTGCAGGACGATTCGGAGCATCTGGATCTCTTACTAAAACCTCAATACCTATTCGTATCCCTCTTTCTTCTAACATGATTTCTCCCATCCTTTATGTTTATATTATCAAAGAAACGAATGACATCGAAGTATAAAGAATTATTTCAACAAATAACCATGTCTCTAAAAAAGACGATGTTGTTCTAGGATGAAGTTTAAATATAGTACATTCGATTGCAGGATGTGGTGAGGGATATATGAAATTAAAAAGAACGTTGTTTCTGGTAATGCTCTTTGTCAGTTTTAGTTTTATAATGCTTCTAGGTTCAGTATGTACTGCTCAACATGCAACTGTTTCTATAAAAAATGTCAGTGTACAATTGGTTGAAACACGAGAGCCTATCGGAAACAGGGTGATACATGTCTACAATATTATCGCAGTCCTCCATAATTCTGGTGATGGTAAATCAGATGAAATCACCGTTTATTTTTATGATCCGGAATTTAACAAAACCACGACACCACCACTGAAACTGACCCCTCTTAACGCTTCGTTGAATCCTGATGAAAATAAGACATTTATTCTTCAGAACTGGCCGACGCCGCTCTCTGGAGATATCCCTATTAACATCAGTTTTGGTCCATCATCTCCTAACATTTTAGTAATCCCTGAAAACTCTGGCTATTATGTATATACGCTGTCCATAAACGGTGATAAGAAAACAACCTCAACACCCGGTTTTGAAATCGCTTGTATCCTCGTTGCAATCATGGTTCTTGTTATGGGTAGAAGAATAAAAAAATAACGATACATTCTCACTCTCAGTTCGTCCCAGAAAATTTTTGATTGTTGATTATATTTCAGTGACAGAAATGACCACGTGATCAACGAACGCTACACCCGCTCCCTCATAGGTTACTCTGTTAGCACCAGGTGAGAAAGATTTTTCAGTGTATCCTACTGGCATGTAGTAGATCTCTCTGCTGTCGTTATATAAGAATATATTATTTTTGTCGAAGAATTTCACGTCTATCTTTGCACTAATCAGTTTGCCTGCGATATTATGGAACAGCCATCCAACCGTTACTGATTCAATGCCCCCTGATTTGTTGATATTTTTTTCAAAAGTCACATTGACAAACTCAACGATCGTTGAATCAAGAAAAACATTTTGAGGTCTTTGTTGTGTCTTTATACTACTTGTGTCTTGACATCCACTCAACGTCGCACTTGCACAAATAACAACCACTAACACAGCCAATAAACCTTTCTTCATATTCACTCATCCCTCCTGAGTTGCTGATAAAAAGATATGGATAATCATCATATATATGTTTCTATACAGGAGAACGAAATTTTTTCTTGCCAATGTTTTTACTCCCGCAAAAGGTTTTAATAGATACGTAGTATCATTGATGTCGTACAGTTGAGAAATAATACATAATCCAAAGAAGTGAGAAGAGGTATGCCATCACCAGAAAAATCAGATGTCATGAAAAGTGTGTTAAAAATACTGATTTCGATTTCCAGTAGAAAAACTGATCTTCCCTATGCAGTCATGACGATGGATGATCTTATCAAACGATTAGAGACAAAATATAATTTCCTGAAACACGTTCAAATCAACGATGACGTCTATAAAGAAGAGAGAGCCGACGTTATCAGCGTGATGTCTGATATTAACACTGTTCCACCGACTGAATTGGGAAAAGCACTTCATGCGATCATCGACTCGGTGAATCGCTCGCTTGGGGAAAACGCAGGTCATTTTTTCATCAAAGAGATACGTAATACGCTCAGTGATGAGGACCTTACCGTTATAAAAAACATGGGCATTGACCTGGGTATAATGCAGTTGGAAAGCGAAATAACCAGGTTAGAACGAGATATGGCGGAACGGGAACGGAAAAAATAACCCTTATTCCTTTTTTCTAAACACTGCATAGAGAATGATTATTAGCACATATTACCCCCGCAAATTGTTGTATGAGAAAACACCAGTTGACCATGTGAGGTGGCATTCCCGGTTGCTATAAAACCGTTACAGTGATGAGCTGGCGATTGTCGTAAAAATGTCTCAAGGAGCGGGATAACCACCAATCCGTAGACTTGGATCACCCATGAGGAGCCATTGTTCTGCGTTTTTTGCTACAAGTGCAGTTCCATTGCGGCTGATATCATTCCAATCTATTGGATTATTATCTAAGAAGGAAGCTATGGTTTTTCCCCATGCTTCTCCGAGGATGCTGATGTTTTTTTGTCCGTATTGTTCGAAGAAGTGGATATCGAGCCATTCAATACCTCCGTAGCCGGTGTTGATGTCTGGGGATTCATAGCTAAAGGCGGTGGCTCCAATGGTGGCGATGCTACCTCCGTTGGGTTTTCTGGTGAGTGCCCAGCTCCAACAGATAGGTGTGGGGATGCCGAAGACGAAGGAAAATTTGCTTCGGAGGCTGATATTAAACATACTGTTGAAGCAGCCGCTACCGTCGATGCAAATGGGTTGTTTTTTTCCGTTTACGAGGAAGGGCATGTTACGGAGTTTTAGTCCTTGAAATCCATATGGTTGCATCGTCTGGTGGGTGTGTAGACCAGGTTTTTGGATTGCCATGTCCGCTGAAGAAGATGAATCCGCAACCGTTGTTGATGGCTTTCACGACGTCGCGTGGTCCTGAGAGACTACCGTCGGATGTCCAGAGTTTTTTTGGGATGAAATTGGACATGTAGTTGAGTGCCATTTGGGTGTAGACTTCGCCGTCGTAGTAGGGAGTTATTCCAGGGTAGGTGTCTCCTGCGACGACGACCATAGTGTTGAACCAGGGATCCATTTTAGTTTTGGTTTCGTAGGTGATAATTTTTCGGACGACGTCTTTCACGTCCCGGGTGTTAAGGCAAGGTAGTCTACCGACGTAGACATCGGGGTATAAATCTGGAATATCTATGGCTTTTTGTCCTTCAGGCCATTCACCGAAGATGCCGTTTTGGTTGGTGTCCCAGCTGGAAAATGATCCGTTTTTAGTGTAGAGGTCAGCAAAGTAGAGGTCGGTGAGGAATTTTTTTTCTGAGTAGTTTTCGTAGGGTCGATCAAGGTAAGTGTATCGGACAGGTATCCACCAGTTATCTCTGGGTGATTGGTCCTTGCGTCCTCCGACGAGGAGGACGTAGGAAATGTCCCAATATTCTTTTGCGTTTTTTATGAAGTATTTGAGTTTTTCTGCTTGGTCACGTCCTTCCCAATACATTTGGTGGTAGACTTCTTCGATGTCGACAAGGATGGTTTTGATGCCGATTTTGTCTTTATGGCGCACGAGGGGATCGAGATATCTGATGAAGTGTTTTGGGGCGACTATTAACAGGTTATATGATGCATTGGAGAAGAAGGATGTTTGTTCTGGTTTTATTGTGTCGTTTGGTATGGCTTGGAGATGATTTGTATAAAATATGGGGATAATAAGAATAAGGATTAGGAGGTAACCCATTTGTATTTTTTTGTACGTGGAGCTCATGTCTTATCTATTCATTATATATTTCCTTGCATAAATATATTTTGTTATAGTATAATGATTGCTTGTAACCTTAAAGTTGGTATCTCTTCCCCTGCACTTTTTATTCTGACAAAGACAATATTCAAGGGTTCTTGTTTTATTATAGGGGAAGACTGGCCTTTAATATTACTTAAATCTATCTTCTCTTCACCTAAATTCCATATTCTGGACCCAAATTAATTGTTTTTACCTACTATGGGTGCAAAGCCTTGATAATTTATCAACTATAACACAGAGTTATAAAAAGGATTTAATCTCAATATGCTAATTGATTTAAGTTCTTTTAAAACAATATCCTTAGACCTTCATGTTTTGTGTGTGAATCAAATGATAAAAAAACAGAAAAAAAGGAATCCTCTGCTTTAGTTGCAATACCTTTTTTAGAAAATTACTGTACCTTCAGATGAAAGACATATAACGTCGGAATCTTCTTTTTCTTCCCCGTCCAATACCCACACAAAGCACATCGAAACTCCAAGGTAACCTCACCACCATAAATCGTCTGATTCTTCACCCGCTGTAACGAACCCCCGCACACCGGGCACCTATGCAGAATCTTATCAGGATCACCATCTCTCGTATGAATCTCCACCTGAACAAAACCACTGTTGAGTACCAGAGTCCGCAACCGGGGTTCACTCACATGGAACTGCTGTTTCTTCGTCTGTAACTCTTTTTCCACAAGTTTTTTCAGCTTATGTTGAGAAGAAACCGTATGATATTTCTGAAAAACCTTTTTCACCGCACCAAGGATTTCCTCATCGGAAGGAATATGGTACACCATACGATACTGAATCGTCTTAGTTACTTTAAACCTTTTACACCACAATCGTCTTTAATAAATCCGTCCTTGTAACCATCCCAACAAGCTTCTCATTCTCCAGTAAAGGCAGCGCCCCGATATTATGGTTCAGCATCAGTTGTGCTGCATCAAAAATACTTATAGATGGTGTTGTCCAAACCACCGGAGTCCGCATCGCATCCTCTACGAGAAGCTCATCAAGATGATGCTTCTGCTTTCCCAGGGAAAACGATTTCTTCAAAGATGCGAACGCCAACGCAATCTCAATATCAGAGATAATCCCAACCAGTTTTTTTTCTTCAAGAACCGGGAGACGAGCGATATTCTCAGTAATCATGATCCGCCGTGCATGAATCACCCGGTCATCAGGACTAACCGTATGCACCTTTCGTTGCATGATAGAATAAATCGAATCTTTACTCTTCACCATCGGAAGCAGATCTGCCTTCGTCACCACCCCAACAAGCTTTCCTTTCTCCACAACAGGAAGCATCGTCGGACCAGGCTCACCAACAGATTTCAAAATGTTTCTCACATCCTCCTCCGGAGAAATAGTTTTCACCTCTTTCTCCGTCACAGATGATGCATGCAACCGAGAAGCAGTCACACTCCGCTTCCGTATCGACCCAAGCTTATACGCAATCACATTATCAGTCACAAGACCAAAAAATTTTTTTTCCTCAAGCACCGGTATCTTCGTGATATCATGCTTCTTCATCAGATCAAGAACGCGTTTCAGACTATCATCCTTATCCACCGAAATTACTTTTGTCGTCATTATCTCCTTTACTTTCATAGTCGTTTTCCTCCTTTTTCCTTTGTTTAAAAAATATTACTCATACTTTAATCCATCAATACAATCATCACAGAGCAGTCGGCCATCAACACTTTTCAGACTTGTTGATAACGTGTTGCAATCCTCACATTTTCCAGAAAACGTCTGGCTCTGCAAGATATTCCTCATCTTTTGTGCCGATGTTGGACCATTCATGCGCGATCTCCGTAAGTGCTGGTGACAAACGAGAAATATCACGCTGGGTGATGATGCCAACAAGCTCATTGTTTTCGATCACTGGAAGTCGCCTGATATTACACTTCCCCATGATCTTCAATGCCTCTTGCAGGGAAATGTACGGCTCGGCCACGACAATCGGGCTGCTCATGACCTCTTCTACAAGCACATCCTGCGCGTTCTTCCCTTCACAGACCACTTTTTTGATGATATCGCTTTCTGTGAGAATCCCAATTGGGTGATTTATTTCTGAGATGATCACGTTTCCGATTTTATTCTTTTTCATAATCCGAGCTGCTTCTAAAACGGTCGTGAATGGTTGTACAATCACCGGCTTCGTCTTCATAACTTCTTTAACCAGAACATCTTTGCTCATATCCTGTTCACCAAATCACTGTCTGATTGATAGCTCCAATCCCAAACATTAAAACATTACGAGGTATTTTACCTTTTTCATATGAGCAGCGTCTACGAAAGGGAATTAAAAGGTATTCTTGAGGGAGATGAAAAAACTCTTGCCAAGGTTACGAAAACGTGTTCTGCACTGGAGAAAGGAAATTACTACCTGACCCAGGGGAAACCATTCATTGTGGTTCGTGCCGCAGGCTCGTTTGGCGTTGATTTGGTTGCACTTCGAGGCGATATCTCGTTTCTCATGGAGATCAAATCAAGTAATACTGACACATTGCATTTCAGTAGCGTGGATGGAAAACTGCAACGACAAGCAGAAAAGATGCAACGTGAATGCGAAAAAACAAGGACATTACCTGTTTATGGTTTTCGTTTGAAAGGTCATGGTGGTGATTCCTGGCGTCTCTTTACCATGGAGATTCAAAAGCTTGAAGGTCGAGCGAAGATTCTGCAAAATCGACTCCCAAAACTTGCCTTAAGTAAAAGTGGGAATTTTATCATGCGATGGGAAGACGGCTTACCGCTTTCAGATTTTCTCATGTATTTATGTAAATAATTGAATAATGTTGACCAAGAAAAGTGGTTAAACAGAGGATTTTTTATCAGAACTTGTTTCATTCATTCTAAGGAAAAAATACAAAATCTTTTTTAGCCAGTTCCCCATTACTACCAGCACCGTGGTGAGAAATGAAACGATTACTTGTCGCCTATGATGGATCAGAAGCATCGACAAAAGCTATTGATATGGCAGTCCGGTGTTCAACACATGATGATGAGCTCGTCCTCCTGACAGTCATCCCTGCTGCATTAGTGGAATCAACATTCACCAACATGTTGCTACCAACTATTGATTTAAGTACAGTCGTCACGCCTGGAACCTTTAAAGAAAAGGCGATGGAAAACCTCGGGAAACTCGCAAAAGAACTCGAAGGAAAATTAAGTAAAGTTGATGTTGCGGTTGAGGCAGGTGATCCTGCTGATGAAATCCTTCTTATTGCAAAAAAATTTGATAGCGATATTATTCTGATCGGCTATAAAGGATATGGAAAAGAGGGAAGATTTTTACTTGGTAGCGTAACTGATAAAGTAGTACGACACGCGAGCCGATCCGTAATGGTCGTACGATAAAAGAATTGTGATGAAATGCATCCTGCAGAGGAATTGCGCGGGAAGAAAAACAACAAACTTCTTACATAAACGAATTGTTCTTGGGGTTACGGGGAGTATTGCTGCTGTTGAAAGTATTAAACTTGCTCGGGAGCTGATACGCCATGGGGCGACCGTGTACCCGGTCATGACACCTGCTGCAACACGTATCATTCACCCGGATGCGTTAGAATTCGCAACATCCCATAAACCTGTGATACAACTGACGGGTCAAACCGAACATGTCTCCTGGTGTGGCCTGGTATCAGACCCTGTTGATCTTCTCCTCATCTCACCGTGTACCGCAAACACGATTTCAAAAATCGCTCGGGGGATTGATGATACACCGGTGACCACGTGTGCAACCACTGCGATAGGATCTCGGGTGCCTATCCTTCTTGTTCCTGCCATGCATTTGTCGATGTACGACCATAGAATTGTTCAAAAAAATATTGACATCTGCAAAGAGCATGGCGTCCTGTTTATCGATCCCTTTATTTCGGGAAACAAAGCAAAACTACCAGAGGTTGACGAGATCGTTGAAACCGTGATTCGAACGGTTGGGAAACGAGATTTACTTAATAAAAAAATTCTGATTATCGGTGGCGCTACTGCAGAACCAATTGATGACATCAGGCTGCTGACGAATCGGAGCTCTGGGAAAACAGCGGTCTCGTTAAGTGTCAATGCCTTTGAGCGGGGGGCAGATGTTGAACTCTGGTATGGGTACGCAACGGAACCTGTTCCTTCCTATATCCCTTACAAACGTTTTGAGACGGTGGCAGATCTCCTGAAATTGATGAAAAACAACAGCGTAAAACACTTTGATAGCATTATCGTCTGTGCAGCGATTGCTAACTATATCCCAAAAAAACAGAGAGGGAAAATCCCCTCAGGAAAAGAAAAACTCTCCATAGAGTGTGCTCAGGCACCGACCATTCTTGAGACGCTGCGATCGCGAGTTCCGCACGCAACAATCATTGCGTTTAAAACAGAAGAAAAAAAGATAAACGTAAAGAGAAAGACGCAGCAGCTCCTTACGAAACATCATCTCGATGGTGCTGTGGGGAATACGCTTGCCGGGTTTGGTGCTAAGGATAATGAGATTTTAATTCTTACGAAAAAAGGAAAAAGTACCTGGAAGAAAGGAAAAAAAGAAGAGCTTGCTTCGGTTATCCTTGATATGATAAAATAGTCACATGCGAGGGCTATGAAAGGAATTGCTTTTGCTCCAGGACACATTTCTGCGTTTTTTGAACCGGTGTACTCTGGCCAGAATATGGATCGTTCAGGGTCACGTGGCGCTGGCATTAACATCTCGTTGGGTGCGCTTAGTCAGGTGACGGTGACAACCGGCGTCACCGCAAACAATTACTGTCAATATCAACGGATCTCCATCCGATGCGCCCGTTACGAAATTGGCTTTGAAATTTCTCATTGGGACAACACCGCTGCAGGTTACCGTCGATACCATGTTAGACCTGCCGGTGAGTCAAGGATTTGGGATGAGTGCTGGGGGTGCACTCAGCTCAACGCTTGCTCTCGCAGACCTTCTTAATCTTCCAAGGGATGATGCGGTAAAAGCTGCGCATTACGCTGAAGTTCAATTACGGACTGGTCTTGGTGATGTTATTGCTAGTAGTTTTGGTGGTATTGAGATACGACGAGAAGCAGGGCTTCCCCCGTGGGGGATGCTGGAGCATATCCCTGGGATATACGATATGGTGGTATGTGTCATCGGAAAAGAAATTGAGACAAAGAAGATTCTTTCCGATGCTGCACGGCTTCGTGAGATTGCGTCGTATGGACGGTATTGTACAAAAAAACTGTTGGAGAAGCCTTCTGTTGAACACCTTTTTTCTCTTGCGTGGGAGTTTACCCGGAAGATTGGTCTTGCTGATGAAAAGGTTCTTCAGGCAATTGAGGCTGCGAATCAGTATGGGATGGCGAGTATGTGCATGTTGGGTAACTCGGTATTTGCAATGGGTAATACACCCATGCTTTGTAAGACCCTCTCGGTATTTGGAAAGGTTTTTTGTTGTACAGTTGATGAGGGGGGAGCACGGGTTTTAAAAGAAAGATAGTCTCATATTATGATTCCTTAATTTTTTTTAGTTATCTATATTTTTAGATAACACTTTCGATAACGCTCCCAGAGATGGTCAACGTGCTCTTGAATTGCTTTTAACCTTTTTTCATCCCGCTCTGGTTTAAAAAGATGACTGAACCGACCTTGATATTTTATCCATTCTTCAACGGGTTTACGTTCAACCTTTTTTTCTAATAGAAGCTTACTTTTCCCATTGAATGTCATCACATCGTTTTCGCATTCCCATAATGACCAGGCACCGGTATCGACCGCCATGCGTCCCATTTCCACGGTTTTATCCATGCTAAACCGCCAGCCTGGGGGACATGGTGCGAGAATTTCGATGTATTTTGGACCCTTGATACTCATAGCTTTTTTTATTTTATTGTAAAGATCCTCCGGATAGCTAATGCAGGTCTGCGCTGCGTACGGAATATGGTGAGCAAGCACAATTTCTCCCATCTCTTTTCGAAACTCGGTTTTTCCACCAACTGTTGTTGTGGTCCATGCTGCAAACGGGGTTGCTCCACTCCGTTGAATGCCTGTGTTTGAATAGATTTGGTTATTATAACAAATGTAGATGAAATTAGTGCCTCGCTCCAGGGCACCGGAGAGTGCTTGAATGCCGATATCGTAGGTGCCACCGTCTCCAGCCCAGGCGACAACGGTGATATCTGTACGTCCCTGTTGTCGTAATGCTGCCTCCACTCCAGACGCACCCGCTGCTGCTGCCTCAAAAGCGATATTCATCACTGGGACATCAAAGGAGGTATGCGGATACAGACTCTCAATGACTGCAGTACAACACGCAGGAACAACCATGATCGTCTTTTTCCCCAGTGCTTTTAACACCAAACGTAACCCAATGGTTGCTGGACAGCCTGGACAGGAAGCATTTCCCTGCAGAAGGCATTCATCCACTGGTAAATCTTTCAATGCCATTTCCTATTCCTCCATCCCGTACCATTCTTGTTCTTTTGCTTTTCCCTTCATCGATTTTCTGCACATCGTTTCAATGTCCTTGTAGGTCACATCCTTTCCGCCAAGTCCTGCGATAAAGCCGGTTGCTTTCGCATCTGATTCTCCGTATAATGCTGCTTTTACTTCGTTGAAGAGCACACCTTCCAAACCAACAGAAATATTACGATCAATCACGATGAGATCCGCTTGTTTGCCGAGTTTGATGATCTCTTCAGTGGGAAACGGTCGTATCACTCGAACACGGGCAAGACCAATCTTTTGTCCTGCTTTTTGCAGCTCATCAATCGCGATCTTACTTTCTGCACCGATCGCACCCATGGATAACAGAATATGCTCTGCACCATCGCATTTGTAATACTCAAGTAAGTCACCGTGGAAATACCCGGAGAGTTTCGACCATTCCTTTGCTATCTGCGGGATCAGTTTTTTCGCATTGAGCTGTGCATCGTGCATCGCCCGTCGGACCTTATAGTAATGTGCAGGTCCAATGATGTTCCCAAACGTCGTCGGATTATCGATATCAAGCTTCCATTTTGGAACGTACTTCCCTAGATACTCGTCAACAACGTGTTGTTCAGGGATTTCCGCAGGCATTGAGGTGTGAGACAGAATGAATGCATTCAGGTTCACCATAACCGGCAACACGACCTTTTCATGCTCTGCGAGTTTAAATGCTTGAATAACGGTATCAAAAATCTCCTGGTTACTGCTGCAGTAGAATTGGATCCAGCCGGTATCCCGCTGTGAAATAGAATCATTTTCATCAACCCAGATATTCCAACCTGGTCCTATTACTCGGTTGATGTTACACATCACCACAGGCAGTCGAGCGAGAGCAGCCCAATGTAACATCTCATGCATCAACAAGAGTCCATGGGATGAGGTCGCGGTAAACGTCCGTGAACCAGCGGCACTTGCTCCAATGCATGCGCACATCGCAGAATGCTCACTTTCCACGCAGATATAATCGCCCTTATATTCCCCCCGTGCGACATACTCTGCAATTGCTTCAACAAGGGTAGTTTGAGGCGTAATGGGGTATGCTGCCACGACCTCTGGTTTTGCCATCACCGCTGCTTTTGCTGCGATACGATTCCCGGTATCCATCATGACCGTCATTTCTTCTTCGCCTCCTCCCGTTCCATTATAATCGCTTTCACGTTACATTCATTGGCGCAGACACCACAGCCTTTACAGAAATCATAATCAATACTTACCGAGTCGTCTTTTTCGCGGTGGATGCTGCCTTCAGGACAAAAGATCCAGCATCGTAAACATTTGACGCATTTTTTCTTGTCAAGAATGGGTTTGAACACCCGCCAGCTCCCGGTTTTCCCCATCGCACCTTTTTTAGGGTAGGACAGGCTTGTCTCAACAGGATATTTCTTCAAAAGTTCACCTCTGTCTGATCAAACGCATCTTGTGTTGCTTTCACGTTACGCTCGCCTAGCTCCTTTTTACCAGTCCATTTACCTTGGATAACATTTTGGATTGACTGAAGCGTGACTCGGTTGAGAATCTTCGGAACCGAGCCGAGAATTGGGGTGTTCACCACAGGCATTCCACCAACGAGGATATTATATTTGAGTGCGATGCTGGTCGCATCCACGGTTGCAACATGATATTTTTTAGAAAACTCAAAATCATTTGGTTTTTTTCTGGTGTTAATAAGGATTTTCCCATCATCCTTCACACCTTTCAACACATCGACGATATCCATGATGCTTTCATCAAGGACAATAACAATATCCGGGTTGTAGATTTCGCTTCGTAAGTGGATTTCATCTCCTGATATTCTGGCAAATGCTCTGACTGGTGCGCCGCGTCGCTCCGCGCCAAATAAAGGAAACGCCTGTACTCCTTTATTTCCGTCTTGTAAGGCTGCAGCAGCAAGAAGGTTTGCTGCGGTGACCGCGCCTTGTCCGCCTCGTCCGTGGAAACATATTTCAACTAAGGATTTTGATGACACCATGATACCTTCCCGCAACTCGAAATGAAGATGCCCCATATAACTGTTTTGAAACCGCAAATGACCTTTGTTATTTCAGGGAGTTTAACTTCGATTTCATCGTTGCTTCTTTGTCTCTTCGATCATCGATTTTTAATTCGGTAATGATGCGTTCGGCTCCAGCGGCAACAACAGCAAGATGTGCTTTTTGAACCACATGAAACAAGGTTGCTAAATCTTTTATTTCAATGACGGTTGCCATCGCATTTGTCTGGAATTTGACCTGTTCTTTCTTCAGGGTTTCTGTCACAATTTTTACGTAGTTACTCACACTGGTACCTTTTCCCAGTGGTGCGATGCTTAACTGCGCGATAATCATAAGTTTCTCCTGTAGTTCTCTAACCTTCTCCTCCTCATTAATCTTTTGATTCCATCCTCAATAAAAAACCTAGAATGTATATATACTTAAATATATATTTTTTAACTCTTCCAGAGTTGCACAAAATTCGTTATAATTCCAATGAAAAATACGAGAAAAAATGGGAATAAACAAGCACGAAAAAATCAATTACACTAATCGATCCAATTGTTCTCTGTTGTGGATTATTTCTTCCTCTATATCTTTGAAATCAGTCTTATCCAAATCCTTCATTTCTTGGCTGATAAGCTCTAAAATCCCCACAATAGAGATAATGCTCAGCTTGTTATTGTACCTACGACACGATTTCAACAACTCCCCATAAAGCCTGGTTTCCATGGCTTTGTATTCGAATAATTTTGGGCTGTCAAACACGTTCGGTTCTTTATCCTCCATTCTCACATACCTCTCAAAAGAGAATCGTTTTGTAATTTATATTATTATTTCTACAAAAAAAAGTATTCTATGAGTTTGAATGGATACTATATTGTTGTTTCAACCTCTTTTTCATGAACTCTTCCATTTCATCAAACGCTGTTTCTAAGGTTTCCATAGGTGGAAGAATAACTGCTCTGAAATGTCCTTTCCCGTAGGTCGCACAGAATCCTGAACCATTCACCACCAGCACATGTGCCTCTTGCAGTAGATCAAGGACGAATTCCTTATCGTTTTTCCATGGTCCTTTTCCCATCGCCTCAATCTTTGGGAAAATGTAGAACGCACCATCTGGTTTTGCAGTGGAAATACCCTCGATCTCGTTGAGACGTTTGTAGGAGAAATCACGTCGTTTCCGTAACTTGTCATTGACCTTTTCAATATGATCCTGTGGTCCTTGTAACGCCTGGATGCAAGCGTGTTGACACACCGAGTTTGCGCAGAGCCGCGATCGAGCAATCCGCATAAATGCATCCTGGATTTCATCAAGTTCCCCGTTATGTTTGAACATGGTGTACCCTATACGCCACCCAGGCATCAGATACACTTTTGAAAACCCATTGAAGGTGATAATCGGGACATCGTTCGTAAGTGACGCGGTCGCGTACTGTTTCCCATCAAAGGTTAGATCATCGTAGATCTCATCAGAGATTACCATGATTTTATGCTCACCTGCGATATCAATGATCTCTTGTAACACCTTCTTGGAGTACAATGCACCTGTGGGGTTATTCGGGTTGATGAGAACAATTCCTTTAGTGCGTTTTGAAATCTTTTTACGAATATCGTCAACATCAGGCTGCCAGTTCTCGTCCTCAATACAATGATACGGAACAGGTTCTGCATCGGCAAATTTCGTAATAACGTTATACTGCGGGTACGTGGGACCAGGGATTAACAATTCGTCGTTTGGGTCCAACGAGGCATTCAGAAGCATCTGGAGGCCCTCAGTGACACCGGTCGTGACACAGATATCATCAGGCTCATAGGAAACCTTATTTCTCTTCTTTTCCCGTTCAATGATCACACGCCGCAACTCAAGGGACCCCTCTGAGGGTGCGTACCCGTTATGCTGTTCATTCGCTGCTTTGTACAACGCATCTTTAATATGCTGCGGCGTATCAAAATCATACGCGTTCGGATCACCGATGTTCAGCTTCAAAACCGTGATGCCTTTCTTCTCAAGCTCCCGTGCTGGGATGAGGACATCTCGAATCGCATACTCGACGCCTTGTGCACGCTTCGACGCTTGTATCGTCATGTTCTCAAGACCCCAGATAAGAAATCCACATAAATAGTTGATGGTTTTATAAGATATGCAGAGTATGAAACCAGAAAGGCATCCTCTCTCTCGAGGTACTACATTGTATCTTCCTTCACCATACAGATAAACATATTCCGGTCTTTCAGATACCTAATCTGTTCACTTACAAATACCGATGAGCCGTCTTTCTTCTTATGAATAGTCTTTACTTGCATGGTCCCTAGTTTCTTGATTTCATCGAGATTTGCTTTAATCTCGTCGTATGTTTCAAGATACACGACGTCAGCGAAAGTCAGGGAAAGCATCTCATCCTTGTTATATCCGAGTTTCTTCTGAATATCATTCGTGCAGTCAATGATTTTTGCGTTTTCATCAAAAAGAATCATGTAATCGAACTCTTGTTTAATTGTGGTATCAAAGACTGGTTCTATAAGAGATTTTCCCTTTGGCTGTTGTCGCAGAATTTCATGCAACTGTTTATATGTTTCATTTAACTTTATTTGCAGCTCCTCTATATGTTTCTCTGCAACTTGATATTCTGTTGCGTCCCTGCTGAAACAACGCAAACCCTGGAAATTTCCGATGCTATTGAACACAGGTATACAAAACGAGCGCACCCACACAGGATGTGTATTGTCTTGATTCATCCAGTACAAATCTAATTTATTGGTTGTATCTGTCTTCTGATCTGACATAACGTGTATTATGTCTTTAAATTTATTCGCATCTTCAGGCGGTAAAAATCTAAAAATCTCCTTCCCAATTATCTGTTTGGGGGAGTATCCAAGGGTTCCGGCAACTTTCGCAGAACATTTTGTACATATTCCTTTTTCATCAATCTCCCAGATCCAACCATCGATTTTTTTTAACAGGATTTCATAATTCGCCTCCGCTTCTTCTTTTGCTTTCACAGCTTCTATAAATATCTCCTCTTTTTTCAACCCAACCTTATTGATAGCAAGTTTCAGGCTCGTCATCACCCGATCTAACGAAGCGATCAAATTATTGATCTCATAAATCTCACTTTTCTCCAGCTCCACATCCAGATTACCTTTGCTGATTTCATCAATGTTTTTTGTTAATTTTTCAATTGGCATAGAGATAAAATAGGAAATCACAAAACCTACCGCAAGCGTAACGACCAGAATCAAGCCAAGAAATATGCTTGCAATCTGAAAGCCTTGCAACCCGCTAATCATTGCAATCGGTATCAGCGATATCACCAGACACATAATGATTAATAACCGTCTTAATTTCATTATTTCACCTTACAACTCCTTTCTTATTCCTTCATCGATTCGTTCATTTTCTTCTTTTTGGGACTCTTCACCAAATATATTTCCAATATTTCTTCTAAATTCATCTGCATGCTTCTGACGAATAATAGATTGACCTTCCAAAGAAGTAATATATTCAAAGAGATCTTCTTTACTAAGGGCATGTTTGTTTCTCAGTTCATTGAACTCGACAACACCCATTGGTCCCAACGCATCCATAAATTGATCTCGTAGTTTCTTTTCGATCTCTGTTTTTGGGGAAAAGAGGACTTTAATTGGTTCAATCTCATACACTGGGATGAGTGGAACCGTGAAATAGAACGTGCTGCCAGAACCAGGCTTGCTTTCGACCCATATTTTTCCTTTTTGTGCCTCAACGATTCCCCGACAAATCGTCAGTCCCAATCCCGTGCCCCCAAATTTTCGACTCAGAGCTCCCTCCACTTGATAGAACGGCTCAAAGACACGGATTTGATCATCAGATTTCAATCCAACCCCTTTATCTTTCACACTGAATCGTACATAGTCCTTTTTTATCTCCGTATGGATTTCAATGCTGCTGTCTGATGGAGAGAATTTGATGGCGTTATGGATAAGATTTCGTAGGACTTGGCTGATCCGATCTGGGTCTACTTCGATATTTGGGAGCTCCTCGGTAGTGACCACGAGTTTTATGTTTTTCTCCTTGGCAAATCCTTCCATGAACTGTACCGTCTCATTGACTGTTTCCTGAAGGTCTGTTTTTCTGAACGCGAATTTCAATCGTGCAGCTTCAATACGAGAGATCTCAAGGAAATCTTCGATGATTTTGTTGAGTCGCTCCGTGTTTCGGAGAATCACATCAAGGCTTTCTTTTTGTTTCTCATTGATTTTCCCAAAATACTCTTGCTGCAGCATCTGTAACTGTGCCTTTAGGGGCGTGATTGGTGTACGGAGTTCATGAGATGTGATGCTGAGGAACTCAGTTTTTGCATTGTCAAGTTGCTGGCGTTCCTCGTCCATCTTGCTTAACGCATGTGCGCTGCGATTGAACGCGTCGCTGAGTTGTTCAAGCTCGTCATTTGTTTTAATGTTTGTTCTAACCGTAAAATTTCCTTTTTCCAGTTCCTGTGTTGCTTCATGCAGCTCCTGAATTGGTTTGGTAAATGAACGGGATATTATGAGCCCTAAAAGTGTGGTATTGACCGCGATCAGAATAATAATTATGAGGGCAGTGCCATTCAAGAGCATCTGCTGTTGCATAAAAATCTCAGGGTTCTGTGAAAGAAACGAACTCGCGATCAAATAGAAATACCAGATACCTATTGTGGGAGCAACCAGTCCTACAAGAAGAAATATAAGCGTCAGTTTTACGTTGATCCGACCAAAGAAAAACTTCTTCAGATCAAACGGCTGCTTCAAGGTTCTATCAATCCTCCCTTCAACACTGCGGAGAACCTCTGAAGAATAATCGTTCTGGACTGTTGCGTACACTCTTTCAATCTATCATTCCTATCAACTACTACGTTTTCATCTGTCATGAATTTTTATCCATAGCTGCCTGTATGAGATTTTTTTGATTTGGATATTTTTATTATGTTTGGTTCAGCATCTGTTGACGCAACTCGATCATATGCAAGTTGACGCCCATCTCCTGGATTTTTAATAAGTATTTTTTCTCAAGTGAGTTCTTGAATTGTTGGATGAATTCCTTTCTCACTTTTTCCTCTAAGGACTCCATGGTTGTTTCAAGCAGTTGCTGAATTGCTCGTCGAGCATCGGTCTCGTTGATTGAATCGATGTTGTCCGTAATCGTGATATGGTAGAGTTCACCTTGACCGGTTGCTGAGTCTACTTTCACGTATTTGAGGAATTCATACGTGCTATCTATTTTTCGAAGAAGCGAATTCACCGTGAAAATTGCATTATTCTCCGTGCTTGTTTTACCCAGGATATCAATCAATGCTTTGATTACTTGTTTGAAAATGGCGCTATAGCCTAAACCATGTGCATTAATGGTAACGCCTATCTCTTTCAGTTTTACAAGATATTCCAATGTAAGATTTGCTTTCAGATCATCTGCAACAGAGTTCCTCCCAAGGTCGGTGAGTGCTGTATCGGTATCATAGAGAATTGATCCGATTGCTTTTCCAAGTTCTAGCGGGTCAACGTTGTTGATTTCCGGCTGTACAGCCACCTCTTCAGAACCGAGAGAATACCGGATATCATTGACAGAAACATATTCAAGAAATGTATATTGTTGTCTCAGTGCTTTAACACGTTTTGCGGTTAATCCTATCGCAAATGTTTTAGAGGTTTGTTTCTCCAATGCCTCCATAAGGGCTTTTAAAAACCGTCTCATCACGTCAGATTTCTCGATATGCAGCAAAGGGATTGATTTTTTTTCAACGATATAGGTTGATTGCATCAAAGTTAAATCAACATCCATGGTTTTGACCAGTATCGTATCATAGTCTATGCCTATTTTTTCTTGTGTTTCTCTGATGAAGAAATACCCTGCGTTTTTCCCCATGGTTTTCATTATTATTTTTTCAATTTCTTTCAACGCCATTCCAACGTCTTTGGGATGAATGGTGTTCAGCGAGTCCCGTACAGTTACATTACTTTCCAGTTCCAAGGAACGCGTATTTTTTATTTCTATGTCTTGTAAAAAAGGATAGGTCGGCTGGAGTTTTTTTATAAGATTTCGTATAGTTACTGCTGCGTATTCTTCTGATGTTTTTCTCCCGATAATTCCAATTATTGACTGTAAAAATTGCCGAGTGACATCAGCAGTATCTAGCATAGTGTCCCATCTTTTCTCTACATCGATGAACAACTCGAGTAGTGTTCCATCTCCGTATTACATAATACCATTGTTCTTTAAATGTCTTACTTTCGTAAAATAATGTGGTTGGTGCGTGTTCTCTTTTTGGGAGGATGGTGATATCTATGCAGAGAGCACATCTGAACGTTTGTGATGTAACTAAAGATTTCTCATCTTTGTTTTATAAAGGGAAAATTCATTGGACTGGAATCCCGTTTGTGATGGCGAAGAAAAAATCACTAATTATTTATACTCTATAATAGTTAGTTGGGGTGGATGGTAAAAACAATACTGGTTGTTGACGATTTTGAGGATATTATTATTTCAGTCAAATGCGTGTTAGAAGATGCGACTAAGGAATATCAAGTCATCGGAGTAGACAGCGGGGAAAAATGTCTCCAGGTACTAGACGGAGACCATCTCCCTGATCTGATCTTGCTGGATATCATGATGCCGGGGATGAGCGGGTGGGATGTTGCAGCACGCATTAAAGAAAACGACAGATGGAGTGCAGTCCCGATTGTTTTTTTGACCGCACTTGGCGATGACATGAGTGCTGGGACTGGGGCTCCTTGCATCAGAGGATTATATCGTCAAACCCTTCGATATCGTGAAATTAAAAGAATGCGTAAAACGAATTCTTGCTGCTCGATCAGTGTAGTTTTTCTGCATTCCATTTTAGAGAATTATTTTAGCCGGGGAAAGATTCGGTCTCTCTTCGTCAATGTTTCACTATCTGAAATCCTGTGAAACGAGACTCGTTTGATGATATAAAAGTTAAGAGTTGCGTATTTTGTGAGAACAAAGCTGACTATGTCGTTCTCTCATTTTTTGTGTTGGTCTAATTATATTTATATAGAGGATAGTACTATGTATATAATTATACAATGATATTATAAGATCATCGCATATGTTCCTGATTCTCTTGAACATCTCATCAAGAGCAGTGAGGTTGTTATTCCAACCTTTCTTCTTTGGAATCGAAAAGAAATGTTAGGTACATTGTTGCGTAAATACAAAAAAATAGGGGCAGATACCATATGAACCACAAAAGTCTTGCGAATAAAAAAATATGTGCCTTTCTCGTGTTTTTCACGATGGGTATTGCTACGGTTTTTGGAGGATTTTCGACTGCACAAGAAACAATGAACCATTCTTTGGATTCCATCGTTGCAGCTGTTCCCCTCTCTCAACCAAACACCCTTGATGATATTATTCAACATCGGATTACCATCCTTGATGTAGATCGGTCCAGAACCTCCGCAGTTGTCCTCGTATCCTCAGAGGAATTCACCTGGCTTTCCGCCATGAATCTTGCTCCACAGATTGTGCCTGATGAGCTTGCGGAGCAGCGAGGGTTGGAAGTACACTCCGCTGAATTTGAACGTGATTTTCATACGTATGCTCAGATGATGACCGAACTTCAAAACATCGCGAACACGTACCCAGCTATCACCCGCTTATATGATTTAGGGCATAGTGTGCAAGGAAGGGTTCTCTGGGGTTTGAAGATCACAGATAACCCTGATATTGAGGAAAACGAACCAGAGGTCCGCATCTGCGGTCTTCACCATGGCAACGAATACATGTCTGCAGAGTTACCATTGAATCTTGCATTGCATCTCGTCCAAAACTACGGCGTCAACACCTCGATTACCGATCTTGTAAACAACCGAGAGATTTGGATTATCCCCATGGTGAACCCCGATGGCAGAGAAGCAGGGACTCGCTATAATGCACATGGCATCGACCTCAACAGGAATTATGGATACATGCCGGAAAGCTCAAACCCCTATTCTGAACCAGAGACGCGGGCGATACGAGACAATGCGTTACAAAACAACTTCGTCCTCTCATTATCCTTCCATTGCTCTGGGGATATTGTCAACTACATCTGGAACTATAAACACGAACGGGCCCCTGATAACGATGTCGTTGAAAATCTCTCTGAACAGTATGGCTCTCATAATGGTTATTGGGTCACCGAAGGGTACGATTGGTATCAAACCCTCGGCGATTGTAATGATTTTAGCTACGGATGTCGTGGCGATATCGACTGGACCATTGAGGTTCAGACCTCTAATATCCCCCAGGCATGGAACCTGAACCGTGATGCGATGCTTGAGATAATTGATACGGCAAACATGGGACTTACCGGTGTGGTGACGAATGCAAACAACGGACAACCACTTGCTGCGACAGTCTGGGTTGATGAGGCGTCCTGGCCTTGTTTCGCAGATCCACTGGTTGGAGATTACCATCGCGTGCTCTTACCGGGGGCTTACATGATCCACTATCGCGCTAATGGGTTTGAAGAAAAAACATTTTCCGTTCAAGTAAATTCAGGAGACCCAACGGTTCTGAATGTTGCACTAAACCCGAGTAACCAATTCTATGCCTATCAAGTCACCACATGTGCGTTCTATGCTCCGTCCGATAACTATCAAAACAATCCGACCGAAGGCATCTCCCTGCTTGGACCCCCTGATGGAGTGTGCGCTTCTCTTGGTGTTGGCGGATCAATTATCGTAGATATGGCAAACATTATTTCTGACCTCCCCGATGCATCTGACCTTAAGGTATTTGAAGGGGATGCTACCACCGATGGATACTCTGTATATGTTTCCACAAATTGGGATGGTCCTTGGACGAATGTAGGAACGGGAATGGGAACAGCGGAGTTTGACCTCGCTGATGCTTCGGTCGATATCAGCCCGATATGTGAAAATCGTTGATGATGGAACAGGGAGTGCGAGTGAGATGAACCCTGGTGTTGACATTGATGCTCTGCAGAATCTCGCGGCTGTAAGTGCAAACCAACCACCAGATACGCCACGATACCCTGAACCATCAAATCAATCAATAAATGTCCCTACCAATGCGGATTTGAGTTGGACAGGTGGCGATCCAGATAATGATCCGGTCACCTACGATATCTACTTTGGCACAGTAAGCCCGCCAGTAAAAGTTATCAGTAATCAATCCATTGAAAGCTACGATCCTGGGCAGTTGATAAATCTCACCATGTACTATTGGAAGATTGTTGCATGGGATGAATATGGCTTGTCAACAGTCGGCTCAATCTGGAGTTTCATCACATCGTCGAACTATGCACCAAATAAACCAACAATTACAGGCCCCCTACGTGGAAAATCCGGAAGACAATATGATTACAAATTTGTTGCAACTGATCCCAACGGTAATCAAGTATTTTACTACATCGATTGGGGAGATGAAATATTCAGCGGCTGGGTTGGTCCGTATACTTCTGGTCAAGAGCAGACATTTTCTCATACCTGGGAAAACAAAAATACATACCTCATTAAAGCAAAAACAAAAGATGTTTCTGGTGCAGAAAGTGATTGGACGACACTGAGTGTGACCATGCCTCAAAGCACTACATTAACTACCTTGTTCCACCATAGGTTGTTCGAGCAATTCCTCTGCACATTCCCTATCCTTAAACACTTACTGAACCAGTAACCATTCGCACTACTTCATCCACAAATAAATCCGTAAAATCCACATACGAACGAACTCACAACAGTAGTAGGGGGTCATGGATCCTTCGTTTCCATACCTACTATTTTTAACCCACAGAATAATTCACTGTTTCTCAAAAAGATACTCCAAAATACATAGGTTCTATAGACGTGTATTATTGACTACTATAAAGTTACCATCAATACAAGTTTTCAAATTATTAGAATGTCCTCAAATATAACGCGTAAAGAAAATATCCAGGCTTTATTATGAATAATCACATTTGTTCCTGGAATGATTTTTAATCCATCGGGAACGAGGGGGAATCTGATCGGGTTTTCTGATGTTTGCATTCAATGCAGATCGAATGACGGTGCTCATAGCATCTCTCGCAGACAAGTCGTCCGCAGAGATGGCAGGTGAACATCGCACCTGGTCGTCCGCACATGGAACATAACCCAACCACATCTGGCATAGGTCTTCACCTCCCTAAGTGAAATCAGTTTTTTTCGTAGTTCTTCCAGTGGCATCTCCGTGATCACCAACGGCATGTTCTCCCGTTCTGCGAGCTGTACCGCGAGTGGGTCCACGCTCCCTGGTTGATGGTACACCACAAGAGATGGTTTAACTGGATGAATCCGGATCGCAATCATCGGGCCTCGACCGAACTGGATTTTCGTAAAAATCAACGCCCGCTCTGTGCTCCATCCATAGAGGTTCGGGTAGTTTGCTGACGTAAGCGTCTTAATCGTCTCAATCCCATCGATAAGCGTAAACCCTTTTATAGCGCGGTCAAGGCTGATGCTTGAGGAGGTGACCACCTTTCCATCGATTTCTTTTATCAGTTTCTCAACTAGGAATCGAATAAGGATATTCCATGATGTCAATGATGCCGTCTTGTGTTTTTACCATGAACTGATATTGCTGGATGACAGTGCCGCCGTGTTTCTTTTCATCAATTTCCAAGAATGCTCCAACTATCTTTTTCACGGAATGAATCCCAGGCGATTTCCGTCTCCCTGACTCATAATCACTAATCACGCTTTGGGCAACACCTAAAAAATGAGCAAGCTCCGCTTGAGCGATATTAAACGTAGTTCGCCATTTGCGGAGCGTCTCCCCTGGTTTTGGACTCAGGGTGATCTCCCCTGCGATTTTTTCTGCTAGTACTTCCTTAACGCCCATAATCTCCAAGAACCTACCATGAATGTCGATAGATATATCGACAATCTATTAATATGTTTCTTAAAAAAGGAAAAAAGGTTAAGAATCACGTATTCCAACCATATTTAAAAACCCATTCCGTGAACTGTTGCCCAGACTCGACATCAACATTCCCTGCGTTGATTTCGTTTTTCCCGTCATTGTCACAATCTCCGATGCACACGACCGCCATCCAACCAAAGGTAGGAAGCACCGCTTCTTCGACATACGTCGTACCATTCCATTGCAAGATATGAGTCAAACCAGCCCCCACGACCACTTCATTGAGTCCATCGTCATCGGTATCACCAACATCGATTCCTTCAATCACTGGGTCTCCCCCAGGCCACGTGATATCAAATTGTATCGGATACCCTGTTCCATTCCATTTAAAGATCGTAATCCGAGGATTGTAATAACTCAGAAGAATCTCCGCTTTCCCATCATTATCACAATCTTTACAGACCACACCAAAGGGGAATCTTGTCCATGATGTTCTATAGATCTCCGTGGGAATAAATGCCTTGTTTTGAGCATCCCAATTCAAAACGATAACTTTATTTGCATAGGCACAGACAATCTCATTTTCACCATCATCATCCACGTCACCCAGACCAGCCATGTACACATATCCATCCTCATTGGGATTGGGATCGTTCCATTCAGCGACTCGTTTCAGGTATAACCCATTCCATTTAAACACCGTGATTTCACCAACTGGACTTGACGCTTGCCAGCTACCACCACCGCTTAAAATTAACTCATTTTTCCCGTCGTTATCACAATCCCCGATAAGACAATCAGCACTGCCACCGTTATTAAAGAAAATCCAGGGATTCATTCCTATTATCCAATATTTACCAGCGAAATATGTATAGAACGCTGTGTACCACGTCGCAGCAATCTCATTTTTCCCATCATTCGTCACATCGCCAATTGCCATCCCACCAGCATCACATGTAGTAAATGGATAGAACGGTGGATGCAATGCATGAACCTGCGAATATGTCTGCTCGTTTTCATCCCATTTCATAACACGGATGGTACAATCCCTTCCGCTGATGAGCAACTCATTCTTCCCATCGTTATCACAATCTCCAATCGGTTGCGGTCCTTGATATCGTGCTCCTGATCCAGGGTTATTCCCATACTCCATCATCCACTGTAGACCATATCCATTGCTCGTAACCTGAGTTGATGCGTTTGTTATCTGTACTAGCCTGAGTGATCTAATGCACTGGTAATCCCTATGCTACTCATCGATACAATCAAGACTATTATGATACTAGGAATTAATTTCTTCATATTACCCCTACTATACTTTAGGATTTAACCCCATATAAATATATCGTTCCTTATGTATCAACCAAGCACGTTTGTTCTAAAGATAAAACTTTAAACCTTTTGTCTATTCCAGACCAGTCAAGACCTATGACAAATTCAACCATGCAAAAGGAATACGACCTACAATTCTTTCATACCAACGGCTATATACGGAAGAAATGCAAAGCATGCGGTGACTATTTTTGGACACTGGATACCCATACAGAGTTCTGTGGAGATCAACCCTGCGTGAAGTTTAATTTCATCGGGAATTCTCTTGCAAAAAAACCATTGACCCTCGCAGAAGTCAGAGAAAGCTTTCTTTCCTTTTTTGAAAAACACGATCATTCACGACTCCATTACCCTGAAACCGGACAACGCTGCCCGGTGATTGCTCGGTGGCGTTCCGATATTTACCTCACTATTGCCTCGATTGCAGATTTTCAACCTCATGTGACCTCAGGAGTGGTTCCCCCACCAGCGAACCCGTTGGTCATCTCACAGCCTTGTATTCGACTCAATGACCTTGATGAAGTAGGAAAGAGCGGACGACATCTCACCACGTTTGAGATGATGGGACACCATGCGTTTAATAAAAATATCGATGAAATCTACTGGAAAGAAGAAACTGTTGCATACTGTGACGAGTTTTTCAGAACAAAAATCGGGATCCCTCGAGAAGCTATCAATTACAAGGAACAGCTCTGGATTGGCGGGGGAAACGCAGGACCCTGTGTTGAGGTCCTTGCTGGTGGACTTGAGATCGCGACCCTTGTGTTCATGAACATGAAAGAAGATGAACATGGCGGAACAATCCTCGAAGGCAAACACTACGCACCAAACCCGTTGAACATCGTTGATACAGGGTATGGATTGGAACGAATCGCATGGTTTACGACCGGAACACCAACGGTGTATGAGACCGCAGTTCCAAAGATGCTTACGTTCCTGCTCGACACGATAAAAGATACATCAGATAAAGGAAGCATCTACGCTCTTGCAGACCATACCAAATGCCTTTCGTTCATGCTTGGTGATGGTATCGTTCCCTCGAATGTGAAAGCAGGGTACCTTGCACGATTAATCATTCGAAGATCGATTCGATTCCTTGAAAAATTACAGCTCGACCTTACCTTAAGACAGCTTGTTGAACAGCAGTTGGACTATCTTGGAAAAGAATTCCCGTCACTTAAGAAACGCAAGGATCAAGTTGGTGAGATTCTAGACATTGAGACAAGACGATTTTCCGATACCCTCTCAAAAGGAGAAGGACTTATTAAAAGGATTCTGAAAGAAAAACAAACCATTGATCCCCATGCATTAATCATGCTGTATGATACCCATGGGATGCCCCCTGATGTTGTTCAGAACATCGCACAGAAAGAAAACGTCCCGGTCACCATTCCACCGAATTTTGATTCCATGATTGCAGAACTGCATTCCCATGAAAAACCAGAGGAAGAAACAGCAGATGTGCGCACCGATCTTCCTGCAACGCACCCCCTCTATTACGATGACCATTACACGAAGGAATTCGATGCGACGATTGTCTGGAAACAAACCACAGCACGGGGAACTGAGGTGATCCTTGATAAAACTGCGTTCTACCCTGAGGGTGGCGGACAACCAGCAGACAAAGGAGTCCTGATCGTTCATGGGAAACCTCTCCAGGTCGTACATGTTGAGAAAGCAGCAGACTCTATCATCCATGTCCTTGAACATCCTGTGAATGTGGGAGAAACAGTCCATGGGAAACTCGACTGGGACCATCGCTATACACTCATGAAACATCACACCGGTACTCACGTGGTGAACGGTGCCCTCCGCAGATTGTTTGGGGAGCATATCTGGCAGGCTGGTTCACAACTCGGGGTGACCGAAGCCAGGTTTGATTTTGCTCATTACAAACCGATTGCTGACGATGAGATCAAAAAAATCGAAAGCATAGCAAACGAGTTTGTGAGACAAGCGGTTCCTGTTGAAAAAAAGGTAATGGAAAGGAATGATGCAGAACGAGAACATGGGTTCCGATTATACCAAGGAGGTGTCCCGCCAGGGAACCTGATTCGTGTGTTGAACCTCCCTGGTATCGATGTGGAAGCCTGTGGTGGAACACACCTGAACAACACAAAGGAAATCGAGAAAATTCGTATCCTTAAAACAGAACGAATTCAAGATGGTGTGAATCGAATTACCTTCGCGGCGGGAAAGATGGCAGATGTCTACCAGAAAGAAGAAAACGAGCTGTATCATCGTGTCACCATGCTTCTTGCCCCGGTGTATACCATTACACATCATGAGAACATAGCTGAACAATTGCGCGAGGCAGAAAAAATCTTTTCAGTCTCAGCGGATCAACTAGAAAAAACATTACAACGGTTTTTAAACGAGACTGGAAAGAAAGATAAAACAACGGTTCCATAGTCTTGTCGATGCGTGTAATCATCTGTTCAATGAATGGAAAAATGCACAGAAGCAAAAAAAAGTGGTTATCATCAGATGAAGTTGAACGATTACAACATGAAGGCTGCAATAATTCCTGGGACTGAGGCGTCAAATACAACTTAATCATTGGTCACAGTGATCCAATTGCAGATGCCATTGCGACGGTTGGAGCAATAATCAATGAACCAGGATTATATTGTTCATCTCTATGATGGGAAAAAACTTGTTTCAGCTGCATCTGACAATGTTGCCATTGATCTACGAGCGATTGCTTCCGAATTGGGAAAATTCTTGGTGGCGGTGGTGGCGGAAAACCAAAACTGACACAGATGTGGTGGACCAAACAAAGATAAAATTACCGAAGCACTTAGAAAACAGCAAAACAACTGACGATAAAGAAATTAAAAAAACAATAATAAAAAAGTATAATTTTTTTAGAGCGGTTTCCACATCTGGATCGCTATGACAACAACTGCCGTAGCAATACAAGCAAAAACCACAAACCATGGTGGTATCTTAAACGCGGTTTTTTCTTCTGCATCGAAATACCGGATTAACCCGGCTCCAGAGTGAAATCCTTCTCCTTTTTTCTCTTGTGCCATACGATCACGTTAGAGTAGAGCATGCTCTTGTAGTATTTTAGGTTTACGATACCTTTTTTCACCGATTATAGGTGGGAAAGAGCAAACATCTAAATATCGTAGGTAGATACGTAGTTCCGAGGGTGTTACCGATATGAAAGAAACAGATTCTCTTATTAAGAAAGCGTTAAAATTCAAAGAAAGTGGACTTTCAGATTATGAGATCGCAGAAGAACTCAACGTGTCAAAAGAAACAGCAGCATGGCTTCTAACGCGAGGAAAAGAAAAGAAACCAACAGGTGAACTAAAAGTTGGTTGGCGCTCCATTGGTGTGTCTCCTTCCCGTATCGGATCGATTTCCTATGCATTATCAGATATTATCCTTGAAGAAATGGAGAAAAAAGAGATCGATGTTGAAGTGATTGTCGGTATTGCGATCAACGGGATTCCCTACGCAATGTATATTGCTGAGGAGCTTGGTCTTGATCTTGCCGTATTCCGACCGCACCATGAAAAAACCGGTGCGTTCTGCTCGAACTACGCAACCATTGCTGATAAAAACGTAGTTCTTGTTGATGATGTTATTGGAACCGGTGAAACCCTGAAAAGTGCAATAAAAGCAGTGAAGGCGGAGAAAGGAACCCCTGTCTTATGCGTCTGTCTTCTCAATAAACGTTCGATGAAC
This sequence comes from uncultured Thermoplasmata archaeon, assembly GCA_963835145.1. Classification (GTDB taxonomy): domain Archaea; phylum Thermoplasmatota; class E2; order DHVEG-1; family DHVEG-1; genus SM1-50. The sequence goes on along the minus strand of CAWIEM010000021.1, from coordinate 9,003 downwards.
GATGTCGGTGGTGTGCCACTTCGCTCGTTGATCAGAGCACGGCCATTGTAACGTGATACTCGTTGGAGATTTACTTATGCATTGGGCAGATGTTTTAGCAGATGAACTACTAAAAAAACAGACAAAACACGTGCTGGCGACAGGCATTACTCCATCTGGCCCGATTCACATCGGGAACATGCGGGAGATCCTCACCACCGATGCAGTGTACCGTTGTCTTGTCGAGAAAGGCGGTGACGCGGAGTTCATCTACGTATGTGATGATTACGATCCATTACGTAAAGTGTACCCTCATCTCCCCTCGTCATATGAACAGTATGTAGGGAAAGCTCTTTCTGAGATCCCCTGTCCTTGCGGCAAACATAAAAGCTACGCGGATCACTATTTAGTCTCGTTTTTAGGTTCATTACATGAGATTGGGGTTAACCCACGAGTGTATCGTGCAAGTGAGATGTATACCAACGGGGAGTATAATGAGTCGATTCAAATCGCGTTAGAAAACACCAGTAAAATCAGAGATATTCTTGAGACCCTCTCTGGCAGACAGATGCCGAAGGACTGGTTACCCTATAACGTGAAATGCGAAACATGTGGTCGTCTTTCGACGACCCATCCAAGTCTGTACGAATATCCAATGGTTGAGTACACGTGTGATTGCGGTCATGCTGGTGAGGTTGATATCCGGAAGGGTGGGCAGGGGAAGCTTCCCTGGCGGGTGGACTGGCCAGCACGCTGGAGAATGCTTGGGGTTACCTTTGAACCCTGCGGGAAAGACCATGCGACCGTTGGGGGTACGCGAGAGACTGGTGCGAAAATCTCCGAAGAAGTGTATCAGTATCCACACCCAGGATTACTCGTTTATGAGTTCATCATGTTAAAAGGACAAGGTGCGATGCATAGTTCCAAAGGCACTGCGGTGAGCGGTGAGGAAATGCTGCAGATGACGCCCCCTGAGGTACTCCGGTTTTTGATCATGCGAAATCAACCGAATAGACATATTGTTTTTGACTCTGGTTTAGGCTTGCTGACCTTGGTCGATGAGTACGACAAAGAAGAGGAAGTCTATTTCGGCAAAGAAGCAGAAATCAAAGGAATGAAGGAGTTCAAAAAAACCTATGAGTTATCGCAGCCGTATCATATTCCAAAGACCATGCCGCTTCACCTCCCGTATCGACATCTCGTTACCCTAATCCAGATTGGGAAAACCTGGGATTTAGTCAAAGAGATTTTGATACGGACAAAGCAGATTTCGAAGAAATTAAAAAAAGAAGACGAGGAACATTTACGACAACGGACAGAACATGTCCGATACTGGCTTGACAAGTTCGCACCAGATGAAGTCAAGTTTGAGGTCAAAGAAGAACTTCCGAAGATGACGCTGACAAAAGAACAACAAACGGTTCTGTCGATTTTTAAAGAAAAAATCCCTGATCTTTCCTGGGAGCCTGAGGCGATCCACAACGCAATCTATGAGATATCAGAAGAAACGAAGATCCCTATTAAAACCGCGTTTAGTGCAATCTACCAAGTCATCCTTGGTCAGGAGAAAGGACCACGTGCTGGATTCTTTTTATCAAACCTCGAGAAACAGTTTGTCCTGACAGCGCGTGACAGAAGCTGTTAAATAAGGCAGCAACTCTTCGCGTTTTTACCATGAACATCTATGTTGAGACCTATGGGTGTACTGCAAACAAGAGCGATGAACGGTTACTCATGGGTCTGTTGAAACATGATCATCATGAGATCGTTGACAACATCAAAGACGCTGACGTGCTCGTGCTTCTTACCTGTACCGTCATTGGAACAACAGAGCAGCGCATGCTGTCACGATTAAAAGTTTTTCAAAAGACACACAAAAAGATAGTTGTAACCGGGTGCATGCCAACGGTACAAGCAGATCTAATAAAATCCATTGCTCCAAATGCGTTCTTGCTCCCTCCCCAATATATACAGTACATAAATAATATTATTCAAGGCAACAAACCATCCTTCCTTGAAACAAAAAAGACGATGCTTCCGAAATATTTCGATACGGTGATTGCTCCGATTGCGATCGCAGAAGGATGTCTGCTTTCCTGCTCGTATTGTATCACTCATTTTGCGCGAGGGACATTACGAAGCTTTCCGATTCAGGAGATTGCTGCTGATGTCTGCTCCGCAATCAAACAAGGATGTAAAGAAATTCAACTCACCGCACAAGATACAGCATCATATGGTCTTGATACCGGTATGAATCTTGGGATGCTACTCACGCAGGTTTGTACTCTCGATGGAGCGTTTCGTGTTCGAGTCGGCATGATGAACCCTACAACAGTCCAGAAAAACCTTGATTCGATTCTTACTGCATATCAGCATCACAAAATCTATAAATTCCTTCATTTACCGGTACAATCAGGCGATGATGAGATCCTAAAAAAAATGAATCGAGGATATACCGCAAAGGATTTTACCCGCCTTGTTGAACGATTCCGAAAAACAATCCCCACTCTCACAGCTCTCCACTGATGTGATTATTGGGTTTCCCACGGAAACCGAGGAACAATTTAACCGGACGATAGAGCTGTTAAAACAAATAAAACCAGATATCATCAACATCACCAGGTTTTCCGCTCGCCCGCTCACCACAGCGAAAACAATGAAAGGACGCATTCCCACGCATGTGGTCAAAGAACGATCAAAACGAACAACAGAAATCTGCTCGAAAATCTCGCGGGAAAAAAATCAAGAACACATCGGAAAAACATACATGGTACTTGTGACTGAGAAAGGAAAACAGAAGACTTTTACAGGACGAGCAGAGAACTATAAACAGGTTGTTCTCACAGAACCAGTCGCCATTGGGGACTTTGTTTCCGTCGAAATTATTGATGCGGCTTCGACCTATCTTGTCGGAAAACTTATATAATGTTCTCTTGTTTGTAGGCTTCGTGGTTTGGAGATGATTCGAGTAGGTATTAACGGTTTTGGAAGAATAGGACGAAACGTGCTACGATCTGCGTTACAGCATTCCCAGTACGGAAAGAAATTTGAAATTGTTGCAGTAAATGATCTTGGGAACACTGAGATACTTGCGCACCTTCTCAAATATGATTCGATCTACGGGAAATTCTGTGGAGATGTTTCTGCAAAACCCGAAGGTATCGAAGTGAACGGGCATCTTATCGCGTTCTTCTCAGAGGTGAACCCCTCAAACCTTCCATGGGGAAAATTAGACACCGATGTTGTCATTGAATCCACTGGTGTCTTCCGCACCCGTGATGGTGCAGGAAAACATTTGGATGCTGGAGCAAAAAAAGTAATTATCTCTGCCCCTGGGAAAGACCCTGATCTTACTATCGTTTTAGGAGTCAATGAGAAAGTGTACGACCCTAGTAAACACCATATTATTTCGATGGCATCATGTACCACCAATAGTCTTGCGCCACCCGTCAAAGTTTTACATGAGACGTTTGGGATTGAGCAAGGATTCATGACTACGGTGCACTCGTATACCGGTGATCAGCGTATCCTTGATTTTCCCCATAAAGACCTCCGACGAGCACGAGCTGCCGCGGTGTCTATTATTCCGACGTACTACAGGAGCTGCAAAAGCAGTGGCACTGGTGATCCCTGATCTGAAAGGAAAAATCGACGGGCTTGCACTGCGTGTTCCAACACCGGATGGATCGATTACTGATTTTGCCTGTGTGTTAAAAACACCGACGACCGCACAAGAAATAAACCAAGCATTCAAACAAGCAGCAGATACCTATCTAAAAGGTATTTTGCAATATACTGAAGAACCGTTAGTTTCAGTTGATATCGTCGGCAACCCACACTCTGCAATTATTGATGGGTTACTGACTAAAGTAGTTGGAGAGAAAGGAACCCTTGCGAAAATATTCTCCTGGTACGATAACGAATGGGGGTATTCATGCCGGATTGTGGATTTGATCAACTACATGTTCAACGAACGATTGGTTCCGATAGAAACAGTAAAAAATTAATGATCCGTTGTTGATAAAAAACCATTCTTTTTCTTTTTTCTTCTTAAAAATAATCCCACATGTTTAAATAAACACAAAGGATATAGACCTGCAGAGGAGGTTTTACAGAATGAAAGACTACAACACCTTAGATGATTTTAATGTAGAAAACAAAACCGTTTTACTCCGTGTTGATTTTAACATGCCGTTAGACAAAAAAACACTTGACATCACGGATGACACAAGAATCAGACTTGCGTTACCGACCATAAAAGAACTTGTCAATAAAAACGCAAAAACCGTGATTCTCGCACACCAAGGAAAACAAGGAAGCTGGGATTTCATCTCCCTGCAGAAACACGCACAGATGCTGCAGAAACTGCTTGGAAAAAATGTGACCTTTGTTGATGACATCTACGGTGAAAAAGCAAAAAACGCAATCAAAACCATGAAACCAGGAACCGTTGTTTTCCTCGATAACGTCCGGAAATATACCGCAGAAACCGAGAAGAAAAAACCAGAAGAACATGCACGATCCGAACTCGTTCAAAACCTCTCTCCGCTCGCTGACTTCTACGTCAACGACGCATTCGCTGCTGCGCACCGCGCGCAATGTTCACTCACCGGTTTTACGGTAGTTCTTCCATCAGCAGCAGGGCGACTCATGGAAAAAGAACTCACCGCTCTTGAAAAAGCAGTGAGCCACCCAGAAAAACCCTCCATCTTCCTTTTCGGAGGCGCAAAATTCGCTGATGTTATCATTACCATAGATAGAATACTTAGCAACAAGATCGCTGATCATGTTCTCCTCACCGGACTGACCGCGAACGCGTTCCTGAAAGCAAAAGGAGTCAACCTTGGTAAAAAAAACGAACAAGCATTCGATGAAGAAGGCACACCAGAAGTGTTTACTGAAATCAAGAACGTGTACAAGAAATTTGAAAAACAAATCCACCTGCCCACTGACTTTGCAATCGAAGAGCACGGAAAACGCAAAGAAATAACACTCGCAGAACTACCATTAGAAAATAATCTGTTTGACATCGGAGAAAAAACCATTCAAGACTATAAGAAAATCCTTGGTACCGCAAAAACCATCTTTATCTCCGGGCCATGCGGCGTCTATGAAAACCCCCTCTTCAGAAAAGGAACTGAAGAGATCTTTGCCTTTATCACCACTTCAAAAGCATTCTCAATAGCAGGTGGTGGACATACCGTTGCTGCGATAGAACAAATGAAACTCCGAGATAAAATCACTCACATCAGTACCGGTGGTGGCGCCCTTGAAAAATTCATGATGGGCGAAAAACTCGCGGTCGTCGAAGCACTCAAAGCAGCAAAACAACGACAACTCGTACACGCAAAGTAAAAAAGTCAAGGGAAACAATCAAATACTCTTTCTTTTTTCCCTTTTTCCAAATAGGGGCTGATAGATCAGCGGAAGATCGCCGCCTTCGCAAGGCGGAGGCCGCGGGTTCAAATCCCGCTCAGTCCATTGATCTTCTTTTTTAACCTGAAAACGACAATACATACCTTTTTTAATTTTAGACGATTATCATATACTAATCTAATAGAGGAACGAAGGAAGCAACCATGCCAAAAAGCAGTAAACAACAACTCGTACATGATGAAAAAAAATCCTTGACCTCCTAAGGACAAATGCAAACGAAAGCATCGATGTCATCGCAAAAAAATGCAGATTTTCACGACAGAAAGTATGGCGCATCATCAAAAAACTTGAAAAAAATAAGACAATCTGGGGGTACACCGCTATCTGCGATGATGAAAGTTACAACCTAAAACATTTCACGATGCTGATAAAACGAACCACAGTACCCTTTGACAAAAAAACGCTTCAAGAAATTCTCACGACACGACTCGATAATCTCATCCCTGGTAATGTGATACAAATAGAAAACATCGAATACGTACATGGATGTTTTGATGTAATCTTCACATTTCTTGCAGAAGATCTTGTCACTGCAAAAAAATTCTGCGAACGTTTAAACACAAAATTTAACCCCTATGTCGCCGGTCTTGAACTCTTGGAAGGTATCCTTATTATTAGAAAACAGACAGTAAGAAATCCACGGTTAAAAGAACAAATTAAGTTCCTCTAAACAATACCACAAACGTAAAATCAGTGAAACAATAGAAATTTTTTACCCAGACCGTGTCCCAGGACAACTTGTAACCATATTTAAAATTTGGGGCGTTGGAACCACAAACAATATATGTAAGATTTATATATGATAACTATATACGGTGAGGTTACCTCGAATAATAACCTCATAAATATACTGTCCCGGATCATTCCGGTTGGCCTATGAGAGTATGTCATCGCGACATTCGATGATTAGGACCTTTCAAATCTGGGAAACAGAGTGGATGTGGAGGTTCAAGAAAATCAAGATGCTCTGAGGTAGACGTCTTGCGCACTCTTGAATCTGACGATCGACGTGTTGGTGATATTTAATTCACCCACCAATTCATTAAACCAATAATAATAGTGTGCCAGATTCTGGTTGATCCTGCCAGAGGTCACTGCTATTGGGATTCGACTAAGCCATGCGAGTCGTGAGGGTTCGGCCCTCGGCAGACGGCTCAGTAACACGTAGATAATTTGCCCTTAGGTGGAGGATACCCTCGGGAAACTGAGAATAATACTCCATAGATCTAGACTGCTGGAATGCTTTTAGATTGAAAGATTTATCGCCTAAGGATAAGTCTGCGGACTATCAGGTTGTAGTTAGGGTAAATACCTGACTAGCCTACGACGGATACGGGTAGTGAGAGCTTTAGCCCGGAGATGATATCTGAGACACGATATCAGGCCCTACGGGGCGCAGCAGGCGCGAAAACTTCGCACTGTGCGAAAGCACGACGAGGGAATCCCAAGTGCTGGCTCGTAAGAGTCAGCTGTTTTTCTGTCTAAAAAACAGGGAGAGTAAGAGCTGGGTAAGACGGGTGCCAGCCGCCGCGGTAATACCTGCAGCTCAAGTGGTGGCCGCTATTATTGGGCCTAAAACGTCCGTAGCCGGTTCTATAAATGCCTGGGTAAATCGTACGGCTTAACCGTACGAATTCCGGGTAGACTGTTCAACTTGAGACCGGGAGAGGCTAGAGGTACTCCTGGGGTAGAGGTGAAATTCTGTAATCCTAGGGGGACCACCAGTGGCGAAGGCGTCTAGCTAGAACGGGTCTGACGGTGAGGGACGAAGCCCTGGGGAGCAAACGGGATTAGATACCCCGGTAGTCCAGGGTGTAAACGCTGCTCGCTTGATGTTAGTCGGGCTCCGAGCCCAACTAGTGTCGGAGAGAAGTTGTTAAGCGAGCTGCCTGGGGAGTACGGTCGCAAGACTGAAACTTAAAGGAATTGGCGGGGGAGCACCGCAACGGGTGGAGCGTGCGGTTTAATTGGATTCAACGCCGGAAAACTCACCGGGGGCGACGGTTATATGAAGGCCAGGCTGATGACCTTGCCTGATTTTCCGAGAGGTGGTGCATGGCCGTCGTCAGTTCGTACCGTGAGGCGTTCTGTTAAGTCAGACAACGAACGAGACCCTCATCTTTAGTTGCAACTGGTAAGTTCGCTTACTAGGCACACTAGAGAAACCGCTGGCGATAAGTCAGAGGAAGGCGAGGGCAACGGTAGGTCAGTATGCCCTGAATCCCCCGGGCTACACGCGCGCTACAAAGGCTAGGACAATGGGTTTCGACACCGAAAGGTGAAGGTAATCCCGAAACCTAGTCATAGTTCGGATTGAGGGTTGTAACTCACCCTCATGAAGTTGGAATCCGTAGTAATCGCGGATCAACATTCCGCGGTGAATACGCCCCTGCTCCTTGCACACACCGCCCGTCAAGCCATGCGAATTGGGTCTGAGTGAGGATACAGCTAGTTGCTGCGTTCAAACTTAGGCTTAGTGAGCGGGGCTAAGTCGTAACAAGGTATCCGTAGGGGAACCTGCGGATGGATCACCTCCTACGATTAATATTGATGGGTGAATTAAACACTATAATCACGTCGATCAAAAAGTATATTAAGGTTTATCGAATTTCCTCGGTCCTTACCGTCAAATAACCATGTAAGGGCCGGTAGATCAGCGGAAGATCGCCTGCTTTGCAAGCAGGAGGCCATGGGTTCAAATCCCATCCGGTCCATTCCGATTTTCCAATTCAATGAAAAACAGAGAAACGCCACCTAGTTTTCCTATAAATTAGGTGGTAAGGACGTAGACCCACTCTTCGCAGATGCGGTTGATGATCGTCCCATTGCGAATTACATGCAATGGATTGCATACGCAACCTGGACGTAAATTGAGCCAGTGCTACGCCATTTGGTGGATTGCTCGGCTCGAGAGCTGATGAAGGTCGTGCCAAGCCGCGATATTACTCCGTGTAGGCGCAAGGAGCCTTTGATACGGAGATCACCGAATTGGACATCCTATCGCTTCGGCGATATTCGCGTCAGCGAAGAGGAACCTGCCGAATTGAAACATCTTAGTAGGCAGAGGAAAAGAAATCAATCGAGATTGGGTTATTAAAGGCGATCGAACACCCAACAGGGCAAACCGAATCCCCTAGCGACGAACTAGGGGAGATGTGGAGTTTGGACTCATTTACTCCCAAACTGGCAAACTCGAAGTCCTCTGGAAAGAGGTACCATAGAGGGTGATAGTCCTGTAGAGGTAAACCAGTGGGAGATTTTTGGGTATCCAGAGTAACGTGCGTTGGATATCGCGCGTGAATACGGGAGGCATAAACTTCCAACCCTAAATACTACTCGAGACCGATAGTGCAATAGTAGCGTGAGTGAACGTTGCAAAGTACCCCTTGCGGGAGGTGCAAAGAGCATGAAATCAAATGGTTACAGACTGATAAGGCATGAAAGCGACGAAGCTATCTTAGATAGTGGAGCAATGTCTTGTCGTTCGTTTCGAATAATGACCCAGGGAGTTCCTGGTGATGGCGAGGTTAAGGGCTTAAGGCCCGTAGCCGTAGCGAAAGCAAGTGTCCGCAGGCAACAAGGGACAAG
>CAWIEM010000020.1:0-156544 GCA_963835145.1 uncultured Thermoplasmata archaeon | reverse complement strand
CGGCGAACTCAAGCTGTGGGTGGATGCCGACAGCGACGGTGTCACCGACATCGGCGAGCTGAAGGGCCTGGTCGACTTCGGCATCGACTCGCTGAGCCTGGGCTACGAAGCGCGTCGGACCGGATCGACAACGGCAACGCGGTGGCCCTGGTCGGCAGCTACGAGACCAGCGACGGCAACAGCCACGAGATGGCCGACGTGTGGTTCGCCAAGGCCCGCAGCGAAGCGCCGCCGCCGCAGATCAGCGACCTGCTGGCCGACGCGCCGGCCGACCTGGCGCCTGCGGTCGCGCCAGCCGCCGACGTGCGTCCACCTGCGCCGCACCGGCGGTGGCGGTGGCCAGCGTCGGTCAAGCTCAACTACTTCGAGGAAGAGCTGCTGAAGAACCAGCCGCTGATCTGATCGACGCGCGCCCGGCGGCGCGCTACCCCCGCAGCCCGGCGCGCCCGCGCCAGAGCTGCCAACCGCAGCATCCCGGCCCCCGCGGCCCGGATGCTGCGGCTCGCTTGTGCCAGGCCGCACAAGCCCGAAATGCAGGCCATCCCCCGCCTTCATCGCGCTTTAGCCGCGCCCGCCCTGCGCCAAAGTGATGCCATGCGAATCCGGGCCCCCGTCCGGGCACGCGCATCAACCCCTTTTGCTCAGGACACAAGATGCTCAACGGCAAAGTCGATCCTGGTCACCGGTGGCACCGGCTCGTTCGGCAAGGCAGTTCGTCGAGACCGTGCTGCGAGCGCTACCCCGACGTCCGCCGCGCTGGTCGTCTTCTCGCGCGACGAGCTCAAGCAGTACGAGATGGCGCAGCAGTTCTCCGAGCCGCGAACTCCGGCGATGCGCTACTTCATCGGCGACGTGCGCGACGCGGAGCGCCTGCACGCGCGCGCTGCGAGGGCGTCGACGTCGTCGTCCACGCCGCCGCGCTCAAGCAGGTGCCGGCGGCCGAGTACAACCCGTTCGAGTGCATCAAGACCAACGTGCTGCGGCGCGCAGAACGTCATCGAGGCCTGCCTCGACGCACGGCGTGCAAGCGGGTGGTCGCGCTGTCCACCGACAAGGCCGCCAGCCCGATCAACCTCTACGGCGCCACCAAGCTGTGCTCCGACAAGCTGTTCGTCGCCGCCAACAACATCAAGCGGCGCGCCGCGACATGCGCTTCGCGGTCGTGCGCTACGGCAACGTGATGGGCAGCGCGCGGCTCGGTGATCCCGTTCTTCCTCGAGCAAGCGCGCCGAGCGGCGTGCTGCCGATCACCGACCCGCGCATGACGCGCTTCAGGATCACGCTGCAGGAGGGCGTCGACTTCGTGCTGTGGTGCCTTCGAGCACGCATGGGGCGGCGAGATCTTCGTGCCCAAGATCCCGTCGCTACCGCATCACCGACCTGGCCGCAGGCGATCGCGCCCGAGTGCCGAGCAGCGAGTCGTCGGCATCCGGCCGGGCGAGAAGCTGCACGAGGAGATGATCACCGCGAGCGACAGCCTCAACACGGTCGACTTCGGCGACTACTTCGTCATCCTGCCGACCAGCGGCAGCTACACGCGTCGACGACTACATGCGCGCGCATCGGCGGCGCAGCCGGTGGCGCCGGGCTTCGCCTACGACAGCGGCAGCAACGACGAGTTCCTGAGCGTGCGACGCAGCTGCGCGCGCTGATCGCCAGCACGAACGCCGCGACCGACGACGTGCGGCCTGAGCGCATCGCCATGATCCCCTACGGCCGCCAGGACATCACCGAGGACGACATCGCCGCCGTGCGTCGCGGTGCTGCGCTCCGACTTCCTGACCCAGGGCCCGGCGGTGCCGCGCTTCGAGGCGGCGGTCGCCGAGCGCATGCGGCGCGGCGCATGCCGTGGCGGTCACCAACGCCACCGCGGCGCTGCACCTCGCCTGCCTGGCGCTCGGGCGTCGGGCCCGGGCGACGGCGTGTGGACCAGCCCGAACACGCTTCGTCGCGTCGGCCAACTGCGCGCTGTACTGCGGCGCCGACGTCGATTTCGTCGACATCGACCCGCGCACGCTGCAACATGTAGCGTCGCCGCGCTGGCCGACAAGCTGGACGCAGGCCGAGCGCGACGGGCACGCTGCCCAAGGTGGTGATCCCGGTGCACTTCGCCGGCCAGCCCTGCGACATGCGCGGCCATGCGCGCGCTGGCCGACGCGCTACGGCTTTCGCATCATCGAGGACGCCTCGCACGCCATCGGCGCGCAGCTACCAGGGCCAGCCGGTCGGCAGCGCGCTACGCCGACGCCACCGTGTTCAGCTTCCACCCGGTCAAGATCATCACCACCGGCGAAGGCGGCATGGTCACCACCAACGACGCCGCGCTGGCGCGGCGCCTGCGAGCTGCTGCGCACGCACGGCATCACGCGCGATGCCGGCGCAGATGGACGCACGCCGCCCGAAGGCCCCTGGTACTACGAGCAGCATCGAGCTGGGCTACAACTACCGCATGACCGACCTGCAGGCGGCGCTGGGCTGCTCGCAGCTGCAGCGGCTCGACGGCTATGTCGCGCGCCGCGCGACGCGCTGGCCGCGCGCTACGACCGGCTGCTGGCCGGCCTGCCGCTGCGCCTGCCGCGCGCCTGGCCGCGACCGGCCGCTCGGCCTGGCACCTGTACGCGGTCGAGGTCGACGCCGCAGCGCCGGCGCGGCCGCGCGCGACGGTGTTCGACGCGCTGCGCGCGGCCGGCATCGGCGTCAACGTGCACTACATCCCGATGCACCTGCAGCCGTACTACCGGCGCTGCGGCTTCCGCCCGGGCGACTTCCCGGCGGCCGAGGCCTACTACGCGCAGGCGCTTGTCGCTGCCGCTGTTTCCCGGGCATGACCGAGGCCGAGCAGGACCGCGTGGTCGCGGTGCTGGCGCAGGTGCTGGCGGGATGACGCCCGGCGCGGTCCGCATCGAGCCGGCGGTGCCATGGCTCCGCTGCCGTCGGGCACGACGCCGCGCCCAGCCGACTGCAACTGGCGCTGGGCACAGTGCAGTTCGGCCTGGCCTACGGCGTGCTGGGCAGCGGCCAGGCGTGCCCGCCGAGACGAAGCACGCCGCATCCTGGCCGCCGCCTGGCACAGGGACTGCGCTGCCTGGACACCGCCGCCACCTACGGCGACATCGAACCGCGCCTGGCCGACCTGTGCGGCCGTACCCGTTTCGCATCATCAGCAAGATCACCCCACTCGGCGCCCTGCCCGCTGCCGAGCGGCCGCAAGCCCTGCGGTCGAGCATGCACGCTCGATCGAGCGCCTGGGGCATCGCCTGGATGCGCTGATGTTCCACAGCGCTGCCGACCTGCTGTCGCCACAGGGCGACGCGCTGTGGGCCATCGCGCGTGCAACCTCCCTCAAATATCTTTTATATTGTTGGAACATAAGCTAATCTACAGTATAGACTCCTTTCTTCTTTTTTTCTTTTTACTTCTGTCAACGATTAGCAAAAAAATATATACTTGATATATATTAACATTTCACAGGGGGAAAAAACTATAAGAAAAGTTATCTCATTTGAAAAGAGTCTTGCCTATATCGTCGTTGGATTATTGATCTGTAGTGGGTTGGGACTTATACCGATTTCAACGCAAGCGGCAATAAGCAACAGAGAATATGATTTTATCATCATTTCGCCAGCATATTTTTCAAATGAACTTCAACCATTAGTAACACACAAAGAACAACACGCAATTTTAACAAAAATAGTCACCCTTGATGATATCTATGATAGTGCCTACTTCCCTGTACAAGGCAGAGATGATGCTGAAAAAATCAAATATTTCATAAAAAATGCAAAAGAACAATGGAACGTTAGTTATGTCCTGCTCGTCGGAGGGAAAGAAGAACTCCCCGTCAGATATGCCATGTACTACGAAAATTCTTCTAGAGAGTATTCCACCATTCCCCTATTACATCAGGTGTTCTCTTCACTATACTCCGTTGAATCCTCTGGCGTAATCACAGATCTGTATTATGCTGATGTATTTGATAAAAACGGTGATTTTTGTTCTTGGGATTCGAATCAGAACGGTGTTTATGGAGAACTGACCCCGTCTGATGCGATCGATGAAGTTGATTTATATCCGGATGTTTGTATTGGGAGATTGCTGTGTCATTCACCAGAGGAAGTCACTGTTGTTGTACATAAAATAATCACCTATGAAAACACAGCATATGGCTCAGAGTGGTTCCATAATTTGGTTCTCTGTGGAGGAGACACTCATCCTTATACATGGGAAGAAATATTGGTTGGCTTAGTGGTAAAAAATCTTACGGGATTGAATTATCATCTCGCTTGGGAAGGAGAATATATGAGCGAGCTGGTGGCAACACTTCTTGATAACTTTACAGCAAAGAAATATTATGCCAGCAGTCTTTTTGGAATAAAGACAAATAGACTCACGACGAAAAATATAAACCAGGCGATTAATGACGGTGCCGGGTTCGTCTTATTTAGTATGCATGGTGCACCAAAATCTATGGCGACGTATCCTCCCTTTAATAAAAAGAAATGGATACCCATGCCGTTTCCATCTGGGTATAATATATCTAATGTTCAGAAATTAACCAATGGCGACAAATTACCGGTTGTCGTTTTCAGTGCATGCTCCTGCGGGGATTTTGATGCAATACCTAACCCGATTGCATGGGAATTCGTGAACCATAAAAACGGTGGTGCGATCGCGAGCTTTGCATTAACAACACAGGGAAACATCCTCCCGTCAACTGCTTGTACTGAAACCTTGAGTGGCTATACCACCATGAGTATTTTTGAAACATACGACGAAGGCGTTACATCCATCGGAGATATCTGGGCACAGTCCATTACACGATATCTGAACGATGATTGGGCATGGAAAATAAACGAAAATTTACTAACATATGAATCATTAAACTATTTAGCCCTTGAACAATGGATTCTCTTTGGTGATCCAAGTCTGAAAATTGGTGGGTACTCGTAGTCTTATTCTTCCCTCTATTTTCTTTAATTGTGTACTTGTTTATGATGTCGTGGAAGGGCACTTTGAAAGAAGCGATCATAGGTGCTCGTTATTGTTCAATAAAACGTATTTCCTTAAATCAACGCTATCGTCATCGATTAGCACAAAAACTTTGAGTCTTAAAACCGTGTTAATGCTTCTGGTTCTGATAATATATTTTAAATGAAAGGGAACAGTTCATCGAGATAAGATATATTACTTCATTACTCTTTTTTCATTTTTAACAATATTCAGAACAATTTGGGTGTTTGTCTTTTCAACATTTTCTATAGAAAGAACACCTTTGATAAACCCGTTTAAATCTTTTCTGTCTTTAAAATGTGCAATGATTAATGAATCCCATTCTCCTGTGATGTCATACACACCACTAACATGTTTATCCTTTGATATTCTTTCTTGAACTTCGAGGAGTTTTCCATGGGATATCTTAACATTTATTACCGCTGTCAAATCGTATCCAATTTTCTCTTGGTTTATTAACGGAATATATCTCTCAATTACTTTTTCGTCCTCCATTCTTTTTATTCTGTTGGATACCGTCGTTAATGATACGTTAAGTTCCCTGGCAATTTCCCTATAGCTTCTCCGGGCGTTCTCGTTTAATTTTTCTAAGATTTTATCATCTAATTCATCCATACTTATCTGAATACGTTGTCAATTTAAATGTTTTTGCACTCTTTTCTGGTAAATTATTGAACAAAGTAAATTTTTTTCATAAAATAACAGTCAATTGAATGAATTTTTCGACAAAGATTATATTAATTGTTATTTACACTATATTATATCATGAATGAAATCTGTTTAAAATGCCCAATCCCAAATCTGATACATAGGAATTGCTGTGAATGCAATTTAGTAAAAATAAGATATGATGTAAATGAATAAAGAAAACAATAAAATAATGGAGGAAAAAAGAATGAAAACAGTTGGTTATTTGGAAGGAACAGACCCTGAGTTTTTAACTAAACTCGTTTGCATGGGTTACAAAACGCTGCCGATAGGAAATGATTTCGATAATCACGGGAAGAACATAGCATTTATATCAATAGCAGACAAAGTTGATCTCATTGTAGGATATTTGCATAAAGTATCTCCGCTGCCGACTATGACCAAATCTCTCAAAGAATTCTTAACACCAGGGATTATTCATCACATACCAATTTTACTTTTAGCTCCAAAAGAAACATTACCACATGCAAAGAAAATAATAGCTGAAGCAACAACCAGTACCTCTATAAAAGTTATTGATTATAAAAATCTCATGGATGAATCGATGAAAATTCTCAAATAAATATATTTATAGAGACAAAAGGAGTTGAATATGATGTATGAAAGAAGGTATTATAGGAAAAAAGAAGAAAATTATGAATTTTGTAAACATTGTTTATATGTTTTGACGAGAAGGACACTAGTACGTTGTCCTAATTGCGGAGAACCATATTATTGAAACTGAAATTGTACACAAAAAAAAATCCTCATCTTTTTCTTTTTATTATTAAGTTAAAACCGTGTCAATGCTTGTCCGATGATAGTATATAACCCTATCATTTCACAAGAAGGGAAAAACAATCTTTTTTTTTAGTTTTATATCGATACTCTTTTAACTATCAAAAGGAGTAATATAAAAAATTAGTCTTGTTTCGCTTGAAGAAAATCTCATAGCATATAAATCTATCATCGGTTTTGAGACAAGCATTAACACGTTTTTAAGCTTATGTTTTGTGCTGATAATCTTTAGAGAGGAGAACATAGTTTCTTATAGGACAATTTGGTTTTCACTTCGTATATGGATATCTTTAGTTTTGTTGTTACTGTTGTCCTTATTACTGCCTCGGGTGCCTTAGCACCAGGACCCTTGTTTTTTCAGACAATTTCTCAAGGAACAAAAACGGGTGCCCGCAGTGGTTTGATTTTTTCTATATCACACACTGTTGTTGAGTTTTCACTGATTATGTTACTTGCGTTTGGTCTTCTTGCAGTGAGAAATGAAGTTTTTATTCGAAATATTATTGGTATACTTGGTGGTGTTGTGCTTATTGTATTTGGTTTGTATCAAATTGTTGGTTCACTGAAAAAAAAGGATATAAATCAGAACCAAGAGGTGCCATCGCATCGTCTTTTTTTTATTGGTATTCTGTTTACAGCCTTTAATCCATATTTTATTTTATGGTGGTTGACGGTTGGGTCGAATTTAATTTTGCTTGCGCTTGAGCTTGCAGCACTTGCTGGTGTGATTTTTATGTTTCTGTGCCATGTGTGGATGGATTATGTGTGGTTGACTGCTATTGCTTATTTTGCCAAAAGGGGAGTGAATGCCCTTGGCTCAAGATGGTATCGTATTCTTGTTGGTTTGTTTGGTGTTATTCTCATATATTTTGGTGTTTCATTTCTTGGTGATGTGATAGTGTGGTAATGCTATAGTTTTTTATTTTGATGTGGTTAGTGCGATCACCGCGATTAGTCATCAATTTCTTATTTTACAGCAATAAGGGTACTGCTTAACAACCATGCTGAATGACCGGCTTATACCATTGCCAATGGGAAGATAACGTGCCTACGTCGTTCTAAATGGCTTCTACATAAAACAATAGAGACTTTTCCCCCAGTAGCTCTCCAGCAGTTTCCCAGCATGTCTCCAGCATATCTCCGAGCGTTCCCAGCAGATTCCCGGCATTTTCGACTCTCCGGCAATCGACTCCCAGAACTACTCCATATAGCTTAGTAAAAAAACTTGTAGGAAATCTTACAAAGATCCCGGCGCTGGAAATCCTACAAACGCTGGCAGCTGAGGAGCTGGATGTTGGAGCTGTAAGCCCGCGCTGAGGTCTCCGCTGGGTGCTGCTGGTGAGAATGCGGCTATCTTCCAGCTGATAGAATATAGAACGAGGAAATAATCCTAGGTGGAGCCGTATGTTCTGCGATACTAAACTCTTCCAAAATCTTTTTTCCGTTCTTTTGTATCCTTGCCTGTAGCCTCAAAGAGAAATTCGTTCCATTTCTTTATAATGTTGTAATCATTACATACTTTCTTAGGGGGCACAATGTCAATGACCAACGAGGATTTGTCCTGTTTCATGGTAACATCGCCAATCCCTTCTACTGAGAACTGCATACCTTTTACGATGTCACCTTTTGCCCCAAAATATCGGGAAACAAGTGCATTAAGATCAGGGTTATGTCCTTTCTTTATCTTGTATTCTCTCATAGCTTAGGGTATATGAAAACAGCGATTTTAACGTTTTGTTTTATCAGACCCATTTTTATGAAAACTTGTTGATGTGGATGATATCGTCTAATTTCCGTTTCGGGACATGCAGAACCTCGTGTTCATCCCGCCAATATTTCACTGAGTCCTTCATGTCCTCCACCACTGATGTTTCAGCTTTGTGCCCAAGCGCAATCACGGAGTCAACTGCAAGCGTCAGGGGTATTTTACATATATCCTTTATCTTTACTCGTTCGATATTGCATAAAATACAGCTTCCAAGACCTTCTCCCTCCGCGGCAAGGACAATATTCTCAGTTGCAAAACCTACATCTCTTTCATAATAGGGATTCTGGGTATCTTTCACAAGGACAACGATATACGCAGTCGGTCGTTCCGCTTCCTTTGGAGCCCATTTCGGCTGAATATATGCTGCCCAGCTAAGTGTCTCGAACAGTTGGGCACAGAGCTTTTTATCTTTAACGATACAATACTCAAGCGGCTGAAGATTCGCAGCCGAGGGTGCAAGGCGTGCCGCGTTTACACATTTTTTTAATACCTCAAGATCAACAGGTTTTTGGTGAAACCGGCGGATCGTCCTTCGAGAGATAATTATATCATAGACATTCATAGTCTCACAATGAATAAAGAAACATGGTCTTTTTTTTAAGTTATCGCAACATACTTTAATACCTCTCCTTTTATCGTTTCATCAAATGGCAAAGAAACAACGAAAGACCAGAAGCTTTGCACGGACCGCACCGAAATCACAAGAGAAATATCTCATAGAAAACGCAAAAAAATTACAAGAAGATCCGTTTCTCATCCTCCCAACATGCACAGAAGATACTAAAAAGTATTTTCAGAAACTTCGAAAACAACTAAAAAGAATACATCAATATCACACTGACGAAGAAAAACTCGAGAAACTGTCACATAAAAAAGGTTTAGATGGCGCTCTCGCTGGAACATATTTACTTGCAATCTCAGAAAAAGCACCGTACCTCGCAGTACTTAGGTTTCCCACCGGAGACATCACGTATGCGCAACGTGGAAAAGCAGACAAAGAAAAACTCATTGCCGTACAACATTTTGATGACCCTGTGTTTCGGCTTCGCGGCATCAAAGATATTGTTTTTAAGAAAAAACTCTATGTTTACTCCTGGGATAATGGATATGTTTGTACGGGGCGAGAAGCACATCCTCCCCTAGAATTTATTGATTTCATTAGAAATAAAGTTGATTTACCATCGATACAAGGTGTCATGACCTGTCCTCATATCTCTCCAGGTATAGCGAAGAAGAAAGAATATCTGACCCTTAATTACCTCAGAATCGAATGGAAACCAGGACAGACCATTATTGCTCTCTGCGAGAATTGCACGAAGTCGACAAAAAACACCATATTTACGATCTCGAAATACATGTTACAACGAAATCTCTCAGATGATTTTGATATCGAGGTGATGACACAAGTCGGAAAACATAGCGTTCTCTCTGATAAACAAAAAACTGCACATCTCCAAGAGTACCTTACAGGTAAGTTGACCGACTATGAATTCATTAAAAAAATAGCAAAAAGCCAAGAAGAACATGTCAAACAAGCAGAAGAAAAAATCTTGGTGTTGGATGGTGTCTCATACGGTACTGATGTTACTCGATTTGTCGATGCATTACAACCAAATACCTATGAAAAAACAGCATTAGAATTTATCCTTCAAAAAAGCCAAGAACCTTTGATTGTATCAAAAATAACCCCAAGTAAAATCTTAGAACGATACTGGAATCAATATGGGAATGAATTTCTTGAATCAATCCTGGATGATAAAAAGATGACTGAATCTCTCTTCCAGCTCAATGATACACCGACGAATATCATCCTCCTCGCATTTGAGTATAAACAACGAAGAATGATATTATCACAGCTTCCCAACTATGACCGCTTACCGCCACTTGCCGCATTTGCAGATTCTGTCGCCCGTACCTATAGGACATTCGGAGAAAAAAAGGCTCTTGCGGAAATAAAGAACCATCCTGATACCCCAAAAGGAAAATCAATCGCGTACGCATTTTTACTTGCATTCGGAAAAGGCACTGAAATGAAATGGAAGTACTCAAAAGAAGAAGTCGATTATGGGGAATTCTTAAAAGACCATGCCCGAAAACTCCTTGATGTCAAACCAGAAGAATACAGTGTTATCCTACAAGAACTTCTGACTGCATGCGGTTCTTCTGAAACCATTCCACAATAAGTTATCCATTCTCTTTTTTTTCTTCCGTTGTAAAAAACTCTTCATCCATCAAGAAACAATTATTATCAAAAGATAAGAGATATCTTCCCACAAACATCTTTTCGCCCTACCGCCGGTCCTTTACGTTTTTTATCATTTCCTTTCCAAAATCAGTGATTCCGTAGAGACGAACGTTATTCCCACAGCTTTTTTCTTCTACAATATCAAGGTTTAACAATGATTGATCTTCCTTGTACCGTTCTTCCATCCCTCGTATCGCGCCAATCACATTCGAAGGAGTTGTCCGTACATGATATGCAATTTCAGCGGTGTAACTATAATTCGGGCTGATATCAAAAAGATATTCCGCGATCTTCTTACGTACATTACTTCTCCTAAGCGCTCGAACCGCAATCGGCCGTTTCAATTCGAGCGTTGAGGCTACCTCTTCTTCTCTTTGCATCCCAATCCACCTTCAGAAAGCTCATGGTTATAACGGTTAATAAACAATTCTCTCATGTAATGAACCCGGTATATCTCCTCCTACTTGTTCATTTACATATCCCTATCGGCGAATATCCATAGAAAGCCGTACTATTCATTGAGGAAAACGTAAGTTTCTATACAATATCGATGTCTTTATCCTGGTGTTACTATCTGTGAAAAGAAGAATTGACCAATGATGATGGTGAGTGAAAACACGATGATGGACATCGGCATAATTTTTCCAAGGCTATACATATATGTTGCTTTGTCATCGCCTTCGTTAATCCCATTGGTGAATCGCGTAAGAAGGAACACGAGTTCAACAAGGTAGATTCCGATGACTAACACGAAATATTCTGGTCGAACGTTTTCAACGATGAATGCCTCAGAAATACCTGAGAATGTTTGGGGAAGGTCCGTGACTGATTCTTCGGAGATGGTCGAACTAAGAGAGGTGAGAATCGTCGAAATCAATGTCGTGATCGCGAGTGTCACTCCGGCGATGAGCGGTGCAAATACCGTAACGGTTGATCGAAGCGTTGAGGTGAGTTCGTAGAGCATGTCTTTTATTTTGTTTTCTACTTCCTGTAACTGTTTGAGGTGATCAGCGATACGTATCAGCGATGCGCTGACTGCTCGTTGGCTTTTTTGTGTACCTTCAACAAACAAACGGAGAATCGCTTTGATGCGATCTGAGTACACGTGTTGTAATGACCCGAATTCATCGCTGTACAGGGCGTCGTGAAGATTTGTATGCATCGCGGTAAGATTGTAGCTCGTCTGACGGAACACTTCAGCGATCTGTGCACCTTCCATGGTCTGAGCTGCATACAGAAAGCTTTCTTCAGGGGATTTCTCTTCGGAGATTCGTTTTCCAAGTATGTATAAAGCATCGCTGAACTCCTTTTCCATCTGCTTTATTTCATCGCGTAATTTTTTATAAGGACGATAGACGCTGAGGCAGTATAATGTCACTGCTGTTGCGATCCCCCAGATGAGAAACAACGTCACGGGAAAATAAGCGTTTAACCCATGGCTATCAGCAATAAAGTTGAGTATTGCGTTTGATGAGCCCTTGGGGAACATGATCGGAATCATGAGAAAGAAGACTCCGGGGAGAGCAAAGGTAATCCCGATCAATGAGGAGATGAGGAATCGTCGTCGTTTATTGATGCTGAGGAGATCTGGGTGATCCGGTGGAATGCATGGTGGGTTAAAGGTTGCTGGACGTGAGAGAAGGATTTTACGGGTATATAGAAGGACAAATAACGGGAGGAGGATATCGTATATGAAAAATACCTGGAAGATGGTAATTCTCATTCCCACGAGTCCTGCGGCAGGTAGCATCGCAACAAGAGACAAAGGAATCATAATACCTACTGAATAGAGAATCACGGTGGGTTGATGAAGTCGATTTGCGAATTGATTCATGGTTTCTTTTGTTCCTTCTAACGAGACATCGAGTGCTCGATCCAATGTTATGATCCGAGACGCTTCATCTCGTTCTTGGATTGAACTGCGTATGAGATGGAGTGATCGTTTGAAATATTCGCTCCGTCGCCCCCATTGTTCCGCAAAACTCGTGAGCGCATCATCAATACCATGGTACACCCTGATTTCCATATCCCAGACGAGTTTTCGCAGGTCAGATGCGAGCGTTGTAGATGATTCTGAGGCGGCGAATTTCACGCTGTTTTCAAGATTTGGGACGAGTTTGAGATACATCACGAGATAACTGAGAATTTCAGGGATGTCTCCCAGTGAATGAATCTGCAGGTACTTGGCGTATGTTTTTGGATAATTCGCGAGAAGATTCATGATTACGATAGGAACAGCGACTAACACCATACCCATGAGTGCAATCGTTACTCCATCGATTTTCTCCAAAAAAGTTCCATATGAACAGAGGACGAACAGATCGAAAACGAAGAGGACAAGAAAGGAGAGGAATGCACTTGTGTAGGCGAACAAGAGAATAGCGTAAGGTTCAACATCCAGTCCTGTAAATGTAAGGATCTCTTCATACTCTGGTGTGAAATATTTCTTCAGTTTTTGCTGTGTGTGTTCATTGTTTTTAAGCAGCCATGAAAAATATGTTTTTGCAAAACGTACTCCTCGTTCAAACCACTGCAGTTCAGTTTTCATATCAGACGCCTAACATAGTCTTTAAACCATTTCATCCACTGTTTTCGTACTTCGTTATAGTCCACGGTTCCTTTGCGTTGTTTGCTTTCTTCAATGCTCATCCAGAACATATTATTAGCGTCTCTTGTTGTTGGGGCTTCCAGTAATTCTTCGTGTTCTTTACTGTGTTCAACGATTGTGTTTTTGATGTCTGTTCGTAACTGAATGTTTTGGAGGGCTTTTTCTACCGTGATCCCCCATTTTCTGGCGATGGACTGGATCACCTGGGATTGTCCCATTTCGAGAAGGTCGGTGGTGCAGAGCTCGTCTTTTACGGTATCGTAGACCATGATATCCTGAAAAATCTTGTCCGGGTCTGGTGTTGTGTTCCACCCGATTTTCGTGATTTCTGAGATTTGTACGACCCTTCGTTTTCGCTCGATTCCTCCCTCGGATCGGATAGGCGCTGCGATCACGACCGCGTCTACTGCTTTAAATGATGTTGCTGGTACTCCGATATCGTAGACGACTCGTTCGTAGACGTCACGTGTGGTTGACCCGTGAATAGTTCCCATGATCAGATTTCCTGCTGCTCCCACCCGCATTGCTTCAAACAAGACTTTTGCTTCAACACCGCGAACCTCCCCAAGTATTAACACTGATTCCCCTAGGCGTAACGCGGTGCGTAACGCATCAGTCGGATCAACTTCAGTAGACGCTGAACTTGTCGTTATTGATTTTGTAATGAGCGATTGCATTTTGTAGCCATAGCGTTGGAAATCATCAACAGGAATCTCTGCGGTATCTTCTATCGTGAGAATGCGGAACCGTTGTGGTATTTCAAAGATCAACGCACTGAGAAGTGAGGTTTTCCCCGAGCCACGACTTCCTGCGACGAGTAACGATGCTTGCCCATCAATTAAAAAACTGAGAAACCCGGCTGCGGCTGGAGAGATCATTTTATTCGCGATAAAATGAGTGAGTGTCCATGGTT
This sequence comes from uncultured Thermoplasmata archaeon, assembly GCA_963835145.1. GTDB lineage: Archaea > Thermoplasmatota > E2 > DHVEG-1 > DHVEG-1 > SM1-50. The sequence goes on along the minus strand of CAWIEM010000020.1, from coordinate 142,515 downwards.
TCGACCGATGCCTCCGTAACGCGAACGCGATACCTCGTGGCGTCAACGGGTTTGAGATTGCCGTGACTCGAGTGCGATACTTTTCGAGATCCATGTCTAGCACAGGTGATGCCTCAGAAAATGCTCTTCCGCTAAGAGTTCGGAAACGAGACGCGAGCGCATCGATATCACCGTCAGAAAAATAGATGTTCGACGTATATTCCTCTCCATCAAGTACCAAATGTAGCGGATTGTTTGTGACAGGTGCATTCACGTAAATGTCTTGAATGTGGGGATCAAGTAACAAATCTTCAAGGATGCCAAATCCTGCGCTATACCTCGAGAAGAGATCAGCGAGGTATTCGATTCGACCTGCATCAAGATCAAGTTGTTTCTCCTCAGCATATCGAGCAATAATCTGAGTTCCAAGACGCTGAAAGTATTCTTCTGCAGTCGCGGTGTCCATAAACGATGCGTCCTTGGGTCGATGTCGCGATAAATTCACGCGTACGTCTTCAAGGATATACAGTTCTTCACGTGGTAGTTCATATTCCGGTGGGACGACAAAGTACAGTTTTTCAGGTCGTGAACGGAGCAAGTAGAGTGAGACATGCAGGGGGCGGCCTCCGCTTCGAGATACTTCGTAAGACTCTAGAAATACAGCGTCTGGTGGCGGCTCAAGGTGGATATACGAATCGATAAACCCAGGTCGTACGTAAGGTCGGATATGTGTGGTATAAAACACGTCACTCGTGAGAGCCTCTCCGCCTAGCCGCTGCGACAGATCACCTTTTTTGATCATTTCTAAGATTAGGGTCCTATATTTTTCTTCACAATCGTAACAGGATGATTCTGAGGACTGGTTTTTCTGCAGAAGTTCTTTAAGCTGGAAAAAAACTTCAACCGGATCGCTTGTTGCTCTCTGGATGCAGGTATGTAGTTCCTTCTGCCGTTTCTCCGTACATGTTTTACAGCGGGCATACTCCTTTTGATATAAGCGGAGATGGCCATATGATTCAAGGCTTTCAACAAACCTGGTGATATCGTTTAAAAGTCTTAGTTCCTCTCCAGTGAAGACTTTTACGAATGCATGGTTGAGCACAAGCCGATCAACCCCGGGTTCTTTCTGTAGGATCTGAATGATGCTTCGTCGGCAGGGTTCATCACAGAGGGTCGAGTTTCCTCTGATGCAGGCTCTACAGTTGATGATGAGTGTTTTGCTTTCTGTTTTCCTTTTTGTTTCATAGGGGCATAGTTTTTCATCCATGCGCCGTCCTCCCAGACTTCAGGTAATGTCCTATGATGGTTCGTTTGAAATTACTGATGCAAAGATATTTTTAGTAAATATTACCTCCCATATAATAAAGTATATAATAATTATCGCCATATATAATTTTCTAATTTAGTGAAAAGAAAAGTCGGGAGGTAGAATATGACGTTATCTCGTCCTGAGCGACGAACAGTTCTTTCTGAAAAACAGTATGTACTCGGTCGAAGGGAAAAAACCGGTGGTGGCGTCCTCAATATCGGGAGATACTATGCTCTTGACGGGTCGCTTGGGGCGCCGGTGTACCTTGATGCGTTGCGTCCTCATGTGATTTTCATCTGCGGTAAACGTGGGTATGGGAAATCATACACGATCGGTGTGTTTCTTGAGGAAATCGCTGGTCTTGAAGACGACGTGAAGCAGAATCTTGGGGTGGTCGTACTTGATACGCTGGGGATTTATTGGACCACACGGTTTCCGAGCAATGAGAGTTTTGAAAAAATCATGCGATGGGATCGGAAACCCGAAGGATTCCCGGTTCGTCTTCTTGTTCCCGAACATGCTATTTCGAATTATTCGAAGAATGGTATTTCTGTAGAACGATTCTCTCTTCGTGTCGCAGAGCTCTCCCCGATGCATTGGTGTCAGTTGTTCGACGTGAAAGCGACTGACCCTGTTGGAATTGTTTTAACGAGAGTGATCCTGTCTCTGCAATCATCATCGTGATCTTTTTTCCATTGCAGAGATTCTTTCTTGTATCCAGCAGGATGAGCGGACTACGGACGTGGTGAAAGGCGCGGTGGAGAACTTTTTTATCATGGCTGAATCTTGGGGGATTTTTGATACGCAGGGCCTTTCGATTACGGATCTTGTGCGGCGGGGGACGCTCACGGTTCTTGATCTGAGCGTTCTTCAAAGTCCGGTTCTTAAGGATATTGTGGTCGCCCTTGTTTGTGAAAAAATCTTTGAGGAGCGCGTCAAGGAACGGAAGGTTCATGAGCAGAAAAAAATGGGGTTCACCGTTGAAGAAAAAGGTATACCTCTGGTGTGGCTTGCAGTGGATGAAGCGCAGTTGTTCGTGCCTCAGGGCAAAAAGACCCTCAGTAAAGAAGTGTTGATCGAGGAATGGATGCGGCAGGGACGGCAACCCGGTCTTTCCCTGATTATGGCGACTCAACGACCCAGCGCTGTAGAACCAGAGGTGCTCTCCCACAGTGATATCATCATTTGTCATCGGTTGACTGCACAGGAGGACATTGATACGTTGAGTCGGATCCGCCCTACCTATATGCATGGCGACATCAGTGAATCCATAAAAAAGATAGGATCTGAAAAAGGGGTTGCATTGCTTGTTGACGATACCTCGGAGTCTGTTCATGTTATCAAGGTGCGTCCTCGTGTCAGCTGGCATGGGGGAGCCGAACCTGTAATAAAAGAAGTTGGATGAGGACGAGATGGTTGGTTGGGAAACCCTATGAGACAAATGAACACTAATGCGGTGGAAATGATTCCGATCCGACTCATCATCAGTCTCGCAATTATCGCTGCGATCGCAGTAATGATGGTTTTTGCTTCCAGCAGTCTTCGTACTCTTCTTGCGGAGCATCAAGTGGAACAGGAATGTCGATTGTTGGAATCCACTCTTTCTACGATGGTCGGGAAGTGGCGTTCCTCGTGATGTGGATGAAGCTAGTGCTGCTGAAGGAACAAAACGGGTTCAGACCTTCACACTCCCTGATTCGCTTCTGTACCTTTCGTTTGGTGGTGATCCTGATTCTTTGAACACGGGTGTTTTAAAACCGGGGTTAATTGAAGATGGAGCCGCAATTTTTTATCGGGTGGAAGGGGGAAGCAAACAGGTGATTTGGTTACCGAAAGAGACCTATAAATTTCGAGAAGGAACGTATGTTGACAATAAATGGGTGATCAATGGAACTGGGCAAAGTTTTATTGTTCACAGCGGCGGAAAAATCACGCTGGTGTTTGAGCGTGTACAAAAAAACCACGTGATCTACATCCTTATACATGGAACTGATGAGAGTAGTATATGAATGAGTAAATGTAATGTCCTTTCAGTCTTTTTCGTTCTTGTGCTCCTCGCATAAAGACGAGAAATGTTTGTTTTTTTGTACGAATCGGCAGATACGGCAGGTTTCGATGACAACATCGGTGCCATCGTTTTTCATGATGCGTTCTGCGGAAATGGTGATTTCTTGGATGATTGTTTCATCAAAAATGTCTGTTTTTCCACGTTTTTTTGAGAGATATTGACAGACCGCTGAAGGGGTTATCCCAAGTTTTTCTGCGGCTTGTCGCTGGCTGAGTCCAAACTGTTTGATTAAGGTTTCAGCGAGTTCTTTTCGTATCGTTGGTATGCCGTTCCAGAGCATGTATTCGCAGGGTGTGCGCCGCATAGACTAGAAATATCTTTTCAGTATATATAATTAACGATTGTTAACACTGTTCGTATTTCTACCCTTTTTCGTTATTGAGCGTGAAAATGACTTTATACAAGATTGCATTTAACGTTCTGGTGTTACTGTGGCAGATCTCAGCACAACAATTGGTTCTCTTCGATTAAAAAACCCAACACTGCTTGCCTCAGGAATCATGGATGAGGATGCAGGCAGCATGCAACGCATGATTGACTGTGGTGCAGGTGCTATCGTCACAAAATCAATCGGGATGCAGCCCCGGGAAGGATACGCTAACCCAACTGTTCTTGAGCTCGAGTTCGGTCTTTTAAATGCCATGGGTCTTGCCAAACCCTGGTATCGATCAGTATGGCCAAGAAATGAAAAAACTCCAAAAATCCAAAACACCGATTATTGGCAGTATCTATGCTGCTGATGCTGAGGAGTTTGTCGCGCTCGCTTCGAAGATGGAGCAGTATGGTGCTGCGGGAGTAGAACTGAACGTAAGCTGCCCGCACGCAAAACGATACGGGTTGGAGGTCGGCTGCGATACAACCTTGCTACAAGCTATTGTCTCTTCGGTCAAACAACAGGTTCGCATTCCGGTGTTTGTGAAGGTCTCGCCCAATGTGGTCAACATTGTTGAAATCGCGCAGGCAGCGGAAAAAGGGAACGCGGATGCGATAGTCGCTATCAATACGGTAAAGGGGATGAAAATCGATCTTGAAACTGCACACCCGATCCTCGCGAACAGGACCGGTGGGTACTCAGGCAAAGCAATCAAACCAATCGGGGTCCGCTGCGTCTACGACATCGCACAATCCATTAACATCCCGGTTATTGGGGTGGGTGGGATCACCACTGGAGAAGACGCGATTGAGTATTTCATGGCTGGCGCCTCTGCCGTTCAAATAGGCTCCGCTGTCTATTACCGTGGCCCTGATGTCTTCAAACACGTCTGTAAAGAAATCAATGTCTGGATGGACAAACATGGGTATAAAAAAATCGCTGAACTTGTAGGAGCCGCGTACCAATGAACATTCCAACCATTACCACCATCCTTACTAGCGCCACAGAAGCAACAGACATCAAAACCATCACATTCAGATACCCCAAAGCCGTTATTCCTGGTCAATTTTTCATGATATGGATCCCAGGTGTTGACGAGATCCCCATGAGCGTTTCTGAGATAACCAAGGATGTGAAAGGAATCACCTTCCGAAAAATCGGAGACGCAACTCACGCTCTGTATCATTTAAAACCTGGGAGCAAAATCGGCGTACGAGGACCGTACGGGAACGGATTCAAACTCACAGGAAAACATCTTCTTTTCGTCGGCGGTGGAACCGGAATTGCGATGCTTGCGCCAGCTGTTGAACAAGCACGAAAAAGAAAACTAAAATCAACGGTGATCATCGGTGTAAAAACAAAAAACGAACTCTTCTTTGAAGATCGCTTACGACGTTTCGGTGCAACCGTCTTGGTCTCCACCGATGATGGATCCAAGGGTTACAAAGGATTTGCGTCAGACCTTGCAAAAGATGTCCTGAAAAAAGAGAAAATCGACGCCGTGTTCACCTGCGGACCGGAACCGATGATGAAAACCCTTCTTTCCTGCTGTAGAACCATTCCTTTTCAAGCATCCCTTGACCGATACATGAAATGCTCCATTGGGATTTGCGGGCAATGCTGCGTTGGAAAGGGTTTACGCGTGTGCCTCGATGGTCCGATCTTCGACGGAAAGACATTAAAAAAGGTTGAAGACTTTGGTGTGTATCGGAGAGACGCAGCAGGACGAAAAATCCCGTTTTAAGATAAAAAAAATGTTTTGGTACCGTTGAAATACAATTAAAAACTACATGAATCTTTGTTCAAATTGTGGCAGAATAGGTCACTCTTCTACCATTTATTCGCATGAATTCGAGACTTGTTGTATCGTTCTTCTCTTGCTTTTATCTCTGCGGGGTACCCAAGGGAGATTAATGCAAAGGGGATGATGTGGGTTGGGAGACGTAGGAGCTTTCGCATCCCCGCAACACGACCTTCCCGCGGATACAAACCAAGCCAGCAGGCACCAAGTCCGAGGCTGTGGGCTGCAAGCAGGATGTTTTCTGCTGCTGCTGCACAATCGATCATCCAGTAGCCTTTGAATTTTTCCAAGTCCAAATCTCCACACACAAGGATTGCTTTATCTGCTTCTGTTAGCATCCTTGCGCTCGGATGAAATGTGTGTATCACGTTGAGGATTTTTCGATCATCCAGGATAACAAAATGCCATGGTTGTTGATTCCCTGCGGACGGGGCGCTGAATGCAGCTTGTAAAAGTTTCTGCATTATCTCATCTGAAATTGTTTTCTTTTTGTATTTTCTGATACTTCTTCTTGTGAGAATCGCATCAAAAACGTCCATTTTCTCTTCTCTGATTGCATGAACAGACTTTTTCTATATAAACTATACGAGGTATTATTTTTCTGAGGAGCTGAAGGTGAGGTTCTGATGTATAAAAGGTAAACAGGACGGAAGAATAGAGAATTCTTTTTTTAAAAAATGCGATAAAAAGCATAATTTATATATATGATAAATACTATTTAAACTCGTCATTTAAAAAAAGTCTGGGGGAATTATTCGTGCAAAAAACATTCAAGAATCCGATACTTTTTAGTGGATGAACATGCGGTCTCTGAAGAATTCACCATCCTTCCTGCTCTCTCCATTGTCATGATTGGGTTCGCACTCTTCGTCGTCCTACTTGCCCAGACATATACTGCATACGAAGCGCGAATGGATCGACTGCAAAACTATCAAACTGCAGATGGAATCGCAAACAAACTTACCAACCCTGACTGTTATTTTATCCGAGAAGGTGGACTTGTTGATGTAGCTATCTTGCAGAGTGATACGGGATCCCTGCAGATCTTATGCGAGCAGTACCAGAGATCAGGCGTCATTTTTCTGCTACGGCTCCAATGGAACAATCTCACCCAGGATTTTCCTGAGACACTCTCCATTGCACCAATGAATCGTGTTGCGGTTTCTAAAGATGTGGGTATCTATCTCAACGAGGCACAAACAGTCCCTGGAACACTCACCATCATCCTCTGGGAGGGACTCTTGATGAAAAACAGTCCTTCCTTGATAATCTCTTCGGCGTCTCCTTGATGTACGATGCCGTCCTCTTCATCGTCATGGTGTCTCTTGCAGGAGTCATCCTTCTCCCCGCGTTACGAAACAATATCGCGATTGAAAGCTCTGTCGAGAAACACCGTGAACATGTGGTTGACGAAGCCTTACACACCTTTCTTGTCTCCCGTGCAGACTGCTTTGATTACAAGTTTTGTGGTGATCTCATCGATGACGTTGCAGGAAGCATCGGCATCGACAACTCTTCCGATGGTCTCTATGGGTCTCTTACACATTGGTTGCTTGCGCATGAACAACGCCATAAAACCTATGCAACACTCCTTGCCGAAGACCTCGGCTGTCAATTCCGGCTGCCTCTTTCTTTCTTAGGAACGAATCGATTGAACATTTTCACCGGTGATTATGACCGACAGCTGAGAAATGAAACCAGACGATTTTTCTCCTCCGTTCTTGGTGAAAAGTACCGGTATAATCTTACCGCATGGTGGCATCCGATCAGAGGAGTACCATTTGGGGGTGAGTTCTCCGTTGGTGAACATCCACCTACCAAAGACTGTTATGTGGCACAAAGCTTTTTCATGATGCCATACACACCAGTCTTTTCTCTTGGTAATCATACGATAATATTTACGAAACATTGGTTGAAACATCAACTCTTCAACGACGACGTTGGGTTCGGCAGGTCATCAATCCCAGCGATTGCAAACATGACTATCATTTTTGAGAATTACACCAACAGACATCCTCCTTACGATGCAAGAGAGAACGCAACCAGAGCAACAAAGGAGAATCTCAGTGACGCTGGTCCATGGGTTTCTCATCGATGGGATTATCAATGAAACAAACGTGACCGTGTTTCCCGGCATCGTCCATACAACCCTCTTAATATGGTTTTGAGAAAATCAAAAACATCACCAAGCAGTGTCCTTGATAAAGCGTTGAACGAATCATTTGGGGAATCGATTCGAACAATCGATCCACTCTTTAGCGGTCTGAATTCAAGTGTAAAAGATCCGCTGTCACAGGCGATTCTCGCGGCAGCTTAACGCAACCCTTGGTGAGCTGTTCAATGGATCGTTTGGTTCGTTGGATGATGCATTTGATGCGTGCGAATCCGCAATCAAACAACGAATTATCTGCTCTTGTGAAAGACTATCTTGATTTCATTACTTGAGACTTTTGTAAATACCCTCTTTGATGTCATGGACACAATCATGGATTTTTCAGAGATGCTTATCGATTTGTTGTTCGACTGTATCTCTCTGAATAGAGCCGAGGTGATGCTGACCATCTGGATGGTGAGAGAATAGGTCAAACGAAAATTTTTATCTGACCAGCATGCTCGTATTCCTTTCTCCATCATTGGAGTCTTCCTCTTCCTTGGAAGCAGTGTCACTGCTGTGTACATCTCCAGATTAGAGCTGGAGAAATCCAAAGAAATAGCTCGTTCCCTTGATGTAAATGAAATAGAAAATCTACTGTACTATTTTGAAGCTGATCTCACAAACGCCTTGAACCTTGCAGGGATGAAAGCGTTAAAGGAAATCGGGAAACATCCGGTCATAACATCTTCTATAGGATCAAGCCAAGAAATAAATCAGTATCGTGTCGAAAAACATCATCAAAGAGGAATTAAACGTGTACCTCACCGGTCATTATCTCTACAATATGTTCTCCGATGGTCAGTATGCTATCAACGTAGTGCTTCAGAATGAAACTCCGATTCTCTCGCTAGAAAACATCAGCCTTGAGACCTGTTCCATGCAGCTTGAAAGATTTTCGATTCCTACGATTGGGCCGCCGGAACCATGAATTATTCCACCTACCTGGTCGCCTCACTGCCATTGCGTATTGAAATACGACAATTAAAAGAGTGACGACTTGGGAACTTCTCACGACTCGAACCGTTCTTGTCTCTTCGATTCTCACCTCACGATATCCACTTCTTGAATGTCTGATGAACGAATATAATCGGACAATTAACGGCACGTTTTCATCGTTATGGACGTACACAACGGTGTTTTCGAATCTCTATTCACTTCTCAGAGGATTCAAACATTACCGCTGTGGAAGACCATTGAATGTCATGGACAACCGTCATCTTTCACTGATCATTAACAGCGGGTTACTACTTGACCAAAGTTTGGTGTTTGGTAGTGTTGATCCCCTTGGTCTTGTTGACCTCGCCAGAGAAATAAAACAAACTCTGAAGCAGACGCCTTCAGATGCTCTCACAACCTTTAATGATGAGATGGAAGGTGAAGGATATCCTGTTGAAACTGAAAACCTTTCGAAAGGAAGTGCGAATGCCGATGCAGGATCCCCAATCAACGAATCCATCGACATATCTCCTTCCTTTAATCTCTCAGAAATCGCAGAACGAATCCTCTATAAAATCAGTAACGCCACCTTCCATTTTGAGAACGAGGAAGGAGAATTTTATGATGAAGTCATCCTGTTCGATGATGATGTCCAAACGAAGATAAATGAAATGATACAACATCAAGCGAATCAATCCTTTTACCTCACAGGGGTCACGAAACAGCTCAGCATGAATACAACAACCCTTCACATCCTGGAAACAATTATCTCTGAAATGTATCGTGATTCGATGTCGACAAGGTCCTCAATCGGAACATTGTCTACCGAAGTGTGGGGAGATCCTGGGGACGGCTGGGTCGATGGAGGATATTCATCCATGGAATGCTACCTGGATTCTCCCTGTCTCAAAACAGATGATAAAACCACAAAAAGGCCAGGTCACACCAGGATGCGCAGTCTATGAGGAACACTATAATGTCTCCTATGAAAGAAATCATTCCTGGTGGTGCATAGAAGAGCATTCTCGTCAATGGCACAATGATTACAAATCATCGTCTGGAATAACAGGACTGATCTGCTCGTCGAAACCGTGAGTCTTCAAAGCTTCCTTCAGCACTCTGCGTCCTATCACGAATCTCAGGATGATATCGTTGATGTCCTCTATTTCAATGAGACTCTTAATGATCTGAATCTCGAAGACACCGCTCGACACCTATCTCTGCGTTGTATAAAGATTCACAGTTGGAAAAACAGCAGTTGATCACAACACGGAATAATAGAGGGACCATTGGTCTTGATGCTGATGTTTCCAGGGTCGTATGCAGAATGGGTTCTTGATGAAGCATGGAATGCACTTGAAGAAGATATTCGAAGTCGATACAGCAGATTACCCTTGACCCAGGTATCAATGCAACGCATTATCCAAACCCTGTCGTCCTTGTTGAGAGCAGCAAAAAATGATCTTCTCGACAAAATATACTCAAAATATCTCTAAATACCTTGATTTTTCTCGCATATCATCCTGGTCCTCAGTTTTGCAGTGTCGGAAAAAAAGCAGTGTACTACTCACGTGAATGGTACGTCGACCCATCGTGAAGAATACCACTGAGACTGTTTTTTCTCAGATTTCTCAGCAGTTGACTGATGCGATTGATGCAGCGTTACCACCATATGCTGGGTTTACCACAAAGAATATCACAGAAACGTTGGATGATGCATCAGATGCGCTTCGAAATCAATTCACCATCCCGTTCGGATATGATATGAATCTTACTCGATACAATCGTCAGGGTATTCCTTGTGGAATGAAACGATTCGTCTCGCGGTTGATCAGTACCCTAATTATCTTGATCCCTTTGAAAAAACATCGATGGGGTGACGAAGAGCTCTGGACTCTAAAGATTCGAAATCGTTGCGTGTTTGGTCCGACCGGTCTTCCCATTCTTCCCCCGTCCCCTGTCACAGCCTGGTTGATGACCTTGAATCTCTGGGTCATTGATGTGCAAGGGGAATATCCGCAATTTAAAATCATTGATACCAGTGATGAGACGATCTTTAACCCTTTACTGGGTCATGAACCTCAATCGTATGTGCGAGAATTAAAAGTCATCTCCGCAGGGAATATCACACTTGGTGAAAACACTCGTCTCTCCTTTGGTTTTACGACCGTTGCGTTTGGGCTTGTCCCACCATGGGGAATGATGCTAGGGGATATTCAGGATAACTGGTTTGATGATCATACCTCTGGTTTTCATGAAGGATGATCAGGATGATCCGAACCTTTGGTATGGTCTTTTTCGTCAGCCTTCTGGTTCTTGTCTCTGCAGTTCCCGATCCAGCACGTGCAGGTGAATGTGCCTATGGATCGTTCATGCGTGGTTCCGGACATCAAACGCATGACTGGGAGAATGCCACCGCTCATCCGATGTCTGAAGCGTGGTGAATCCTTCGAGATAAAAATTCTTGTCACGGATAAAAACCGATCTACAAGTCGTTCTATGTTAAACTCCATGAATTTGGTACACCTGTTTTCGAAGTCATCGACTGGTCCATCAACAATGGAACAACTTCTCGAGTACTGGGGACCATACTTCCTCGGATCAACCGTTCACCTATGTCTGGAAGATGCGTGTGAGGGCAAACACATCCTGGGTAAATGGATACAGCCCCTTAGAGGTGTATGTCCAATTCACTAAAAACGATGTGATGACTCATCAGGTCGGCTTTGATGTGATGACTGCGTTTATCGTCGATGAACTCTGGGAAAACTATTCACAGGAACCCCTCAATGAAAATCATTCCTCGCAACAGAAAAGCAGTGCATTCCTGGCTTTCAAGTGGAGCCATCATCACAGGAATCATCATACTGTCTTTTTTACTAGGTTCAGAAAATAGTTTTTCTACGAAGACGATGGCAAAGAAAAAAATTTTTTTTATGAAACCTATACTGGGAAATGATAGACGACATAGGGTTCTTGTTGCCATCCACTTTTTCATAGACCTCGCGTGCTGACGTGTTGTTCTGATGAGCGTAGAGTCGAAGAAACGCCACTCCTTGTTGACGTGCTTTCTGTCTGTATCTAATCAAGTAGTTGGGTAAACACTCCTTTCTTCCGCCACTCTTTCTGAACATAAACACTTTGAACCCACCAGATTGGTTTGTTTCTCCAATCACTCCATTCACACCGTGATCATGAACTGTCCAACAATCGTATCGTTTTCCTCAGCAACAAGATAGAAACCTTTTTTTTTATCTGACAACAATGCCTTCACACCTGCAAGAGCCGTCTCATGGTTTAAGAGGAATATTTTCAGATTCCTTCGCAAGCGATATATTCTGTGCTGTGATCGCCTCAGCATCTCCTTTGTTTGCGATTCGTATCTTCATACTGAAGAAAAGAACATCATGCTCTCTTTTAATATTTCGAAAAAACGACAAGATACTTTTTTAAGAAAAATTCTTCTCAGTGAAGAGAAACAGGATTGAAAGATAAGATTGTACATAGCTGAGATCATCATTGCGGAGGGATTTTTTCAAGAAGATTGATAAAAAAGGATGGTCGTCCATAAAAAGAGCGTTGTGCCCTCATGCAATACTCGAAAAGTTCTTCTTTGGTATAGATTCCCTAATCCTCGGTTTTTATCGGCGGGAACAAGATATTCTTTTTCATTGATTTTCCCTTCGGATACCGCTTGGTTCCATAGTTCAGATCCAATCATGTACCGTAACGGCAGAAACGACACTGAATCAAGAGGAAGTGATTTTGCAAACAGAAGAGTTCTATTGAAATGTTCTGCTGTCTCGAAAGGTGCACCGAAAATAAACGAACCAATGGTAAAAAACCCGGTTTCATGACTTAAATGTACAGCCTTTTTGTATGGTATCAACGGTTGTGTTTTTATGGTAGAAATCAAGGACATCCTGATTTCCTGATTCCAAGACCAAATTGAATGTGGGTGACGCCTGCCTGTCTCATTTTTTTGTAGAGTTCTTTGTCCGCAAGGTCGACTCGTGTTGCTGTTACCGAGAATTTCAAGTCAAGATTCTCGTTGATGATTGCATCAAATAATGCATACGCTTGTTTCGTGTTCGCTGGGAAACAATCGTCTGAGAATACAACATGTCGGTAGCCTTGTTGCTGGATTTCTTTGAGTTCTGCGATGATATTTTCTGTCGACCGTATCCGGTATCGTTGCATGCTAATAGAACCTCGGGAGCAAAAACGGCAGGTATAGGGGCATCCTCTGCTTGTGATAATTGAGGTGAATTCACCTGCTTTAAGATGAGGGTTATATTCACGACCATACACGTAGTGTTTGACGAGATGACGCGCGGGAAATGGAATAGTGTTGAGATCATGGATGAGTTGCGGTGGAGGTCCGTGTTTGATACCACTGGTTGTTCCGATACGAAGACCCCTGGTATCTCTGAAAAATCTTTTTCCTTATTGAGTGCTTTTTTGATGTCAGCAATAACCGTTTCACCGTCTCCTTGGACACAAATATCAGCCTGTGTTTCCTCCAAGGCTTTTTCTGGCAGGAGTGTGCAATGAGGGCCACCAATGATGATCGGGATATCAGGGTCTGTTGTTTAATCAGGTCAATAAGACTTTTTACTTCATTAAGTGAGGAGCTCAGGACCGTCATACCGACTGACATCTGCCAAACGTACCGCGGTGATAAGCTTCTGTTCATCAAAGGGTTCTGCTGAAAAATCAAGGATCGTGACGGTATCTCCATCGTTTTGCAAGCATTGTTGCGACATACAAAAGACCGAGTGGTGGTGAAAGTCCGTAGAACACACGGGAGGTGTGTATAAAAAATGGTTCTGGAGGTGGATAGATCAATAAAAACCTCATATCCGCTCCCTTGTTTGAAACCAATGACTCTAAGCACCATCTTTTCTTTAAACATCGTTTTCTTTTTAAACGTACCATTTGTTTCGTAATTAGAATATTCATTGGTCGTACTATTTTATCGGTACATTGTGATCTTTGGTTGCAGAAGTGATTGATTTACCCGTTGAGGAGAAGTCGCAGCAGGGGGAACGCATGTGGGAATCGTTCCATGAGTGCCTGGAGAATTTCCATGAGCGTCAGATGAACTTGATAGGGTGTTGCTAAAGAGTACCGGTATCGTATCGTAATCACTGCTGTTTTCGCTGTTTACAATCTTGACCTGTCCGGTGAACTCGGTATTTCTTTCTTTATGGTGCGATAACACTTACATTGATGGTGATTGGTCCGTCCTCTGGTGTGAGATGATTTCCCTCTGATGGGGTAAATGTCCAGGTGCCCCAGTCCGGCCAGTCAGTAATTTCCCAGCTCAGATTCGTGAGTGCAGCACCGATATTTTCTACGGTGAAACTTCCTGTGATTGTCGCTCCTGGTTTGACATCAACCCAGGTAAGAGAACCATTGCAGAATAATTTTTCATGGATCTTGTATCCTGTTTTAAGAGAGACAGGTATAGTGGAAATAATCGCTGCTGTTCTCGAGGTTTTCGATTTTGACTTCTCCTGTGAAGAGCTGATGTTCTTGGTTTGGTACGACGACATTTACAGTGATGGTAACTGGTCCGTCTTCAGGTTTAAGATTATTTCCGTTTGAGGGAGTAAACGTCCATGTCCCCCAGGTTGGCCATTCGGTGATCTCCCAATCGAGATTTGAGCCAGCCTCACCGATGTTGCTGACCGTGAAACTACCGGTAACCATTTCATTTGGTGTAACATTCGTCCATTCGAGCGTTCCCTCACAGGTTAAATCAGGAATACCAGTGTCTTCTTTAGGATATCAACAATGACTCCTTCAATAACTGTTAAATCCATAGGGAATCTCATCTGGGATAAAATACCATCCATTGTGGGATCCACCCCATCCAAAATTCAAATGATAATAATTGTCTGTATTATATCCATCGACGACAAGGTTATGACCTGACGTCCATTCTTCATTCACCACCGCAAGATGAGCAGGGAATGCATCCTTTATATTACTCGATAATCTCTGATACAGATCTGGATCGTCTTCGTCGAGTAAGGAAATCGTCGTACAATTGAATCGTTGATAGGCATCGTAAGCTTGGTTCACACCAAATGTTCCTGAACCTTGCGCATCATAGACTTGAGTTGCAGCAACCCCGCAGGCAAAGGTCATCGCTGCTTTATCAGTATTCGTCGGAGGTATCTGGTCCTCATAATGTGATTGAAGAGTGGTCAGGTATGTATTCAGTTGTAGGGAACGATGGAAAACCATATGTTACATAGTCATTATCGATCCAATAGTTGTTACCAGCATAGTTATGATGATAGTCATCGCTATCGTGAATTGCACATCCATGGTCGTATTATGGTAATTTAGAATCTGAGCCATCGCCACCGCAGGACATCCAGCGACACTTCGTCCTCCATTTACGAGATCAAGAGGACAGAAATTGTTGTAAGGTGCATTCTGGTTCCAATTGGTTAGCAACCATCCTCCGGTTGGGGTTGTTCCTTCCGGAGGCCATTGTTCAAATCCTTGACCGGATGATATAGGATTTCCTTTCATGTATGCATCCCATAGCAGGTGTCGATCATTGATTATGTTCTTCAGAGATGATGTCTATATTTTCAAGACGGAGCGTTATATCAGCATACAGCAGGTCATAGAGAGGATTTGCCTCAGTTCCGTCTTGGAAATTACTGGTAAATGAATATGCAATAACTGGGGGAAGATCATAGGATGCAGAAACCACGAGGTATCCTTGAGGGTTCAAATTGAATACATAGAATAATGATTCTCCTTTGTCATTGGTTATTTCTGTTGATTCTGTAATTGAAAAATCGATTTTGTCAAGTTCATGTAATTTTGCAGAAGCAACTTTTGTCGCAATGTCGATTCCTATGGTATCGTTATCATGTGCTGTTATTCTAATTTCGTTGCCGTTCATGGTTGGGACAATACCTGCTCCAAAAAATAATCCAATAACAACAATCACAGACATTTTTTGTACTCTGCTTGGTTCAAACATATGGTTTTTCCCCTTAATATAATAATTGTATATAGCTTAAGGTATATAAATATTGATAAAAAATTTCAGTATAAATAATTGTCAACATAATCGTTTGATCTCTTCGATCACATGAGCGAGATTGTTGTGGATATCTTGTTCGGAGAACCGTCTTATTTTCCATCCGTCCGACTGTCAACTGTTTCTCGTTTGTTCTTTTCTGATCGTCCTTAATTTCAATCGCATACCGATTTCCATTGACAAAGAGAGCAAAATCAATGTGATACGGTGTTGTTCCTTTTATCCTATAATTCGAAGTCATCGGAGATCCCCTGTTTTTTCAACTCCTCGTAAAATATCTGTTTAGTTGGAGAATCAAACACACCGTTGTTCATCATCTTGGTTTTCAACATAATCAGATAAATTTTTAAGAGGACCGGTAGTTTGTGTACAGATCTCCTGGTCACCGACGATGATGAACAAACTTCGTGCTCTGTGTTACTGCAACGTTTAACAATTGGTTTGTTGTCTGTATCCAATGCAGAGTCCCGGGTTTTACACCTTCAGAGACTGCTGGTGAAAATACGATAATGTCTTTTTCATCGCCTTGGAATCGATGGGCAGTACCGATAGTGATATTGGTTTCAAAGACGTCTTGGAACGTGTTCAGTTTTTCAGTAATCATCTCCGTTTGTGCCCGGAAAAGAGTCACAATTCCCATTGATGCATTTAATGGAGTGAAACAATCTCAAGAATCTTGAGGATTTCTTCAACGACCTTTTCTGCTTCTTCTTCGTTATATGGACTTTTTGCGTGAACTGTTTTTCCTTTTACATGATGCCAGAGTATTCGTGTATGGAGCGAGGGATGGTGTAGCAGTCTTGTTTCATCGGTCGCAATCGTGAGTTTCTGTCCGTAATAGTACTCGTTTGAAAACGAGACGATATCAGGATGACATCGGTAATGTTCATTCAATAACAAAGGTTGTTCATCATTTGTATGGATAATTTGTTCTGCTAGATCATACAGTGAATGTTTGGTGTATGAAAAATCGGTGAACCATTCTTCAGCAAGATGGTGTGTTGCTGCAAGTGTTCGGTCTTGGGTTTCTGTGAGTAGTGAGATGTGTTTGAGTTGATAGGGATCTCCGATGATCACGATGTGTTTCGCGCGGTAGAAAAGCGGGAGCGCAGAGACGATATCGCATTGCGATGCTTCATCAATAATCAAGATGTCAAAGAGGTTGTTTTTCAAGGGGAAGCTGTGTTTTGCAGAAAGATTGGTAACGACCCATACGGGTAAAAATTTTAGGATTTTCTGCAGAGTTCGTAATTGTTCAGAGAGGAGTTGTCGAAACACGACTTGGTCTCCCCTCCATGATTCGAGCTGTTCTGATGCGGAAAAATACGCTGCGATGCGTTGTTTGTCTTCATCAGTTGCCTCTGCAAATTTGTTTACCCAATGCTGTTTAAATAAGGGCCGTGAAATCGCGATTTGTTCCTTATGTAATATTGCAAGCTGGTTTTTGAGTTGGGTGTAAGGGGGAACAGTTAGCAATTTACTTTTTATTTCTTGTATCTCATCCAGTAGCAAGCTCCTTCTTTTTCCATGAGAAAATCCACTGCATCGCGGTATCTATCGTTGCTTTCTTGTTACTTATCATGTTCTGCAGGTATATCTTTAGCGGGGTGGGAAGCGTTTCGTAATATTTTCTGAAACAACGTTCTTGTTTTCTCTGATATCGTCCTGGATTGAGTTGTCGTAGGATTCCGTGACTATCAAAATATTTTTTAAGGTCTTCTTGTAATATGAACGAATCGATCCTTTCTAACCGCAAAGGATTCTCTTGCGTGGACATTTCATTTGGAAGCTGCTCGATTAATGAATCAATGGTATTCTGGGTGTTCTGTATTGATTCATTTAAGGCAGTAAGGCAGGTAAGTTGATTCTGAATTGATGCGATCTGGGATGTGAGTGTTGAGCAAGTCCGTAATCGTCTTCTCCTGCTGTGATATTCTTTGAATGGGTTGTTTTACGAGTTGTTCGAGTTCTGATTTTGCGTTTCTTCGGTGTGCTCGGTGGCCCATACGAACGAGGAGTTTGTATGGTAATATCGCGTTTAACTTTTCAATCACAACATCAACTGCTTTGTTGTTTTTACTGGCGAACAGAACGGTTTTATTTTGATACACTGCATTGGCGATGATGTTGAGTACAACCTGAGATTTTCCGGTACCTGGTGGTCCGGTGATGACCGTTAATGGTTTACTAAGAGCTTTTTGTACAGCATGTTCTTGTGCGGGATTAAGTGAAAACACTTCTAAAAGTGGTTTGTTGTCCTGAGTAGTTCCTTTTGAGAGTAATTCACCCGTAAGTAAAAGCAGAAGTGATGTGGACGCGAGATCATCGAGTGGTTTCTTTTTCAACTGACCGAGTTCTATAATCAAGTTATGGGTGATATCGGTTCGTTCCCCGAAATACAGCATCGCTTTATTGACCAGTTTTGGTGCTATGGTTCGTTTCAAGGGTTTTTCGTCGAGGGTTGCTGAGAAATCAGTACCATCAAAATGGAGCATTTCACAGAGTGATGCAAGAGCGGAGAAGAATTCTTCCTCTTCGATTTCTCGTTGGATGTTGACGATTTCCTCAGACGAAAAGTTATACTGCGAAAGAACGTAGTGGTTCAATCTCGGTTGAGATGATATGTTTGTCAAAACAATCACCTCATCTTTTTGTTCGTACTGCAGTTCCGTAAAAAACAATGGGCTAATCGTTCCTTCGGAGCCGATCACGACTGGGTATCCGTAGAACAAGGTTTTGTTTTTCTGCAGAAGCAAAGAGGTCTGGAAAAACTTTTTGACATCTTCTGAGTTCTCGACCATTACCTGCTTGTTGTTTGTATGAAACAACATTTCCATTTGGAAGAGGGTGGACAAGAACTGTGTGCCTTCTGAGGAGACATGGAAGGTGACGGACAGCATATCCTCTTGCTCAAGACAAGCGATGTAGTAATCAAGGAGATTGCTGAAGGTTTTCCCAGACATTTGCTTCGGCATTGTCCTCCCAGACAATTCCGTTCATTGGAGGTCTTTTCTCCCCCTTTGAACAAATATGAAACAGCAGAATCCTATATAAATCTATTTTTTGTATTATTTTATTAACATATTAATAAAATCATGAAAAACAAAGGGAATGGACATTATTTTTTCTTTTAAGCTTCTTTGAGCAGGCCTCCTTTGATCGCCCACTCGTACACATTCCGGTTGTGGTCGCCGATGTAGATTTCTTCGCCGATCGTGTGTTTCTTTTTAATGGTCCAGATGGTGAAGCCTTTAGTAACGACATATTTCGTAAGTCTCGATGAAGAGAGATATGCAAGGTCTTTGGAGGAGTAATCGGTGAGTTCTTTCTGTCGTTGCAGGCGAAACATCGTGTAATTCCCTGAATATGTTTTAATATCAGCGTCCGTCATGAAAAAAATCGTGTCGGTCACGGTATCTAAAAACTTACGATCATGGGAAACAACGATAACCGTTCCGGTATAGGAGTTGAGCGCGGTTTCAATTGCGGTCTTTGACTCGATGTCCATATGGTTTGTCGGCTCATCTAAAAGAAGGAGGTTATATGGCTCCATGATGAGTCGGAGGAAGGCGAGGCGGGCTCGTTCTCCCCCGGAGATTTGTCCTGCTTTGTTATACACCATGGTTCCTTTGAAATTAAACTGACCAAGGAGTGCTTTTGCATCGTCCTCCCCGAGATCTTTATGATCTCTTAGTATTTCGTCAAGAAGGGTGTTTTCAAGGTTGAGTGAGAGGTGTCCTTGGTCGAAGTACCCCCATTTGGCTCCTTGACTGAGATGGATTTTTCCTTGGTTACAGGATTCTTCTTTGGTGAGCATTTTAAGGAACGTGGTTTTGCCACATCCATTTGGTCCGATGAGACCAATTTTTTGTCCTGCGAGGATCTCAAAACTAGCGTTTGCAAGGATTCTTTTTTCTCCAAAATATTTCGAAAGGCCAATGCCGTCCGCAATGTTTTTCCCGGATTTGAATGCGGTTTTAAAATGAAATCTGAGTAGGTAATTTTTTAGGATTGGGTTTTCCACACGTTTGAGTTTTTCGAATTGTTTCATACGACTGTTGATTTGAATATTGTACCGGTTTCGTCGGGTCATCTTTTTGATAGCTGCGAGTTGTCGTTTCATCTCGATAGATGCTTTCTGATATTCCTGTTGTTTAATATGCTCTCTAATCTTTTTTTGTTCTTCGTACTCTTCATAAGTTGCATCATAGAGTTCAAGATGGGTGCCACGGAATTCAAAAACCCGATCGACTAAATCAGTGAGGAGGTATCGGTCATGGGAGATAATGATGACTGCACAGGGGATATCAGCGATTTTTTGCTCAAGCCATTCGATTGTTTCAATGTCAAGATGATTGGTTGGTTCATCTAGAAGTAAAAGATTGCAGTTTTGTGGTTGTGAAAGGACGGCAGCAAGTGCGATTTTCTGTCGTTCACCGCCAGAAAGATTTTTCATTGGTGTGTCCGCTGTGATGTCTTGGAATCCAAGTTCTTTGAGGAGATCTCGTGCTGTTTCGAGTTGTGCACTGCCGCTGGATTTGCTCGTATGCATTTGTAGTTTTCTGAGTTCTTCTAATATTTCTTGATAGCGAGATGATTCGTAGATTGCTGGGTCTTCTAACTGTTTCTCGTAATCCTTTATCTGTTGTTGGATGCTCTCTGTTTGCGCGGTTCGTGTGAAGAAGTCTAGTATGGTTGTGTCAGTTGGGTGTACAGGGTCCTGTTCGAGACAACGGATTTGCAGTCCTTCTTTTTTTTCCACGTCTCCCATGTTTGGTCGTTCTTTTCCAAGAAGAATGCTGAAAAGCGTTGTTTTTCCGCAGCCATTCGGTCCGAGAAGTCCGATGCAGTCTTCCGGGTACACATCAAAGGTTGTGTTTTCAAAGAGCTGTTTGCCTGCGATGGTTTTGCTGAGATTGTACACGTGTAATATCGGTTCCATGTCGGGGAGGGTAATAATCTTCCGTGGTATATTGTTTTAGGTTCTGTTTTACATCTTAAAAAAACATGAACTCTGCGGCAAGGACTCCTAAACACGCAAGCAGAGTAAGTGGTGTGACAAGGAGCCCGTATTTGACGAATTCTTTGAAGGTGAGTTTCACTTCTTTATCACGAAGGATGCTCATCCACATGATGCCTGCGAGTGCTCCTATGGGAGTTATGTTTGCCCCAAGGTTTGAACCAATCGTTGTGGCAAGGACTGCAGGGAGGAGATTTGCATGGGAGACAGCTCCTGCGATAGGGACATAGGCGACCGTCATCGGGATATTGTTGAGGACGTTAGCTGCGAATGCAGAAGAAATGCCATAGACAAAGGTCGTTGCGGTCGTTGATGCACCGCAGAGACTGTTAAAGAAAATGCCGATGTCTTTTGTTATACCATATATCCTGAGCGCTTCCACCGTGATAAACATCGAAAGAACAAAGGGGATGATGCTGAGCGGCATCTTTTTTAGGGTCGGTCCGACGGTAAAATGCTTTTTGTCAATGCGTTCTTTCATCACTGCGACAAGAGAATCTCTAAGGAGAAGAATTACTAAGAGCGCCAGTCCAAATCCTAACGAGATGATCCACATTTCTATGCCGAAGTAGGGGGCGATCGCAAGACAGACGATACAACCTCCAAGAATGAATAGTCCGAGGATTGTGCTTGTTTTATCAGTGATTGCTGACCGTGGATTAATCGTTTCTATACGTTTGAGAGGTTTGTTAATACTTTTCCTGAAGATGAAATAGAGCAGGATCATATTCATAAATCCAGCAACGAGCGAAGGAAGCAGCATCCATTTGGTATACTCGTCGAACCGAAGGTTGAAGGCTGCTGCAAGCACGATGTTGGTGGGGTTGCCGATGTACAACATCATACTCCAGGTGTTTGCTGCGAAGAACTCAGCGATAAGATATGGTTTCGGATCGATACCTGCATTCTTTGAAAAATAGTAAATGAACGGCGTAAAGGTGAGTATGATAATGTCATTGGATGTAAAGATCGTAAGAATGGAAACCGTGAGGTATACGGAAAAATAGAGTCGTCGTCCATTGCCGCTCGCGTATTTTAATGCAACGCGTGCACAGTATTCGAAGAACCCGGTGATGTCCAAGAAAATACTCATGAACACCATCGAGAGAAACAGCACGAGAACCCCAAAAGGGTTAAGGCTGCCGATGCCCCCAAGCCCGCCAAGGATCTGTGATGAGTTCAGAATACCAAAGAGTACAATCAGGATTGGACCGAGTAGGGCGCCTAAGAAATACGTATCCATCTTTATCTTCCGCATCCCTAGCCGGATATACAGATATCGTCTCCTGAGAATAAGGTAGATTGTTATCAGAGAAGATGCAAGAAAGATAAGTTCAACAGCGAGTTTTCCATCCATTCCAAGCGGTTATCCTGTTTTAGGTATAAAATCTTTGTATAGTGTATCAAATTATCCTCTAGAATATCCTTTTTTTAAAAAAATATCACTCCTATAACAACCTTCGTACGAGTTTTTTATAGAAATACTTATATATTTAAAAGGTACTACTATACATTATCCAAAGTACAATTGGAGGAAAAATATTATGTACATGAATGATAGAAAAATGAATAATTATTCTGTAATACGCATTGGTAGTGTCCTTGTTCTAGCTATCGCGCTAGTGCTTGCAACATTTACGTTCCCCCTGGGAACACGAACAAGTGCAAATCCGATATGGTAATAATCCTCCCAATGTACCTAGCAATCCCGTGCCAGCGAATGGTTCGACCAATATCTCCATTATTGCAAATCTCAACTGGACAGGTGGAGACCCTGATGATAATCCAGTCACCTATGACGTCTACTTCGGAACCACAAGTCCTCCTTCAAAAAAAGTGGCTAATCAATCAGCTCTCCTCTATGATCCTGGATCTATGAATTATACCACGCATTATTACTGGAAGATTATCGCTTGGGACAATCAAAGTGCGTCAACAGTAGGACCACAATGGGAATTTACCACAAAACCAAATGTCCCACCTAACACGCCAAGCAAACCGTCTCCAGCGAATGGTTCGACTGATGTCCTTGCATCTGCGGATTTAAACTGGACTGGTGGAGACCCTGATAATGATACAGTCACTTATGACGTCTACTTCGGAACCACAAGTCCTCCTTCAAAAAAAGTGGCCAATCAATCAGCTCTCCTCTATGATCCAGGATCTATGAATTATACCACGCATTATTACTGGAAGATTATCGCTTGGGACAATCATAGTGCCTCAACAGTAGGACCACAATGGACATTTACTACAGGACTAAAACCAAACACCCCACCAAACACGCCAAGCAATCCATCTCCTACAAATGGTGCAACCAATGTTCTTCTGACCGCTACCCTAAGCTGGACTGGAGGAGACCCTGATGGTGATCCAGTCAAATATGATGTCTACTTTGGAACAACAAGTTCACCTCCAAAAGTTATGAGTAATCAATCAGCTCTCAGCTATAATCCTGGAACACTTACGTATAACACAAATTATTACTGGAAGATTGTTGCCTGGGACAACCATAGTGCCTCAACAAAAGGACCACTCTGGCATTTCACCACAAAACAAGCACCACCAATAAAAGTTATCATCTCAAAACCATTGGAAAACACCTTTTACTTCCAAGATAAGGAACTCATGAGTTTATCGGCAAATACCATTATCTATGGTCCGATAACCATCACTGCAGATGTCACTTCGGGGACGGGTGTTAAAAGAGTAGAATTCTACATTGATGGGAATTTAAAAGAAAATGTCACAACAGCACCTTACACCTATTTATGGAGACCACTCATTCAATTCAATGGTCTCTCACTCAAACACACTATCAAGGTCATCGCATACGATAACGAAGGGAACAATGCAACTGATGAGCTCAATGTCACGAAATGGCGATTTCACCCTCTTCCGTTTATTGTTGCCGGAATTCCAATCGCATCAAAACTTCTACTACATACCACAGTAACGAGGATTTATTTTCAACTTAAAGGAATCAATGACTACGGTTTCATTCTACGCTCTTCGCATCCATTATAAAACCGACGGTCTCTTTAGATCAGCAAAAGGAGTGATCAATTTTAGAAGCTGTACAGGCGGCACCCTCATCGGACCAATTAGAATGATACGTATGGGCACCTTCCATAATTTTGCGTACGGAACCTTCACATTCCTTGGAGATATCCACTATAACACCGGTGATTTTGGACAAGGAAACCTCGCAAACCTCTTACGAAACGCTCTAACACCAAAAAATAACGGTTTCATTTCTCTCACGCTTTGAAATCCTCTAAAAACACATACGTTGATGAATACCCGGTGGTAATGTACAGTAACACCTATCCTAAAAAAACCAGAATCACCAGCTTTGTACCTGAAATCGGTTTATTGCTCTAACGTCATTTCTACAATCGGATTACGAGCAACCTCAGACTCAACAGAAGGATCCATTATCTCAATGTAGATAGGGTTTAAAGAACCAGTCAACTTGACCTTAATCTTCCCCGCAGCTTCCAACTGTTTCAACTTCTCCAAATCCTTCATCGTCTTATGCATCTTATCAACAATCTCCACGATCGTTGTTGCCTCCCTGTTAATCTCATCAATATATTTGCTATGCCACCATATCATGTAGGTCTTAGCCATAAACGCCCCCTTCACAACTCCATTCTAATAACAATTTCTTGTTTATAAAAACATCTCTGCTGGAGGATAGCAGCTTTTATAACAAAACATCATTACCTCTAAGAAACCGCATGAGGAATTGCTATGGAATTTTCCGATGTGATAAAATCCCGAACCAGTGTTCGTGATTATAGTGACAAAGAAGTTGAAGAGGAGAAAATAACCTACGTCTTAGAGTGTGCAAGACTTGCGCCATCCTGGATAAATAAGCAATGTTGGCGGTTCATCGTGATAAAAAACAAAGAAACCATCGCCCTCATCGCAAAAACAAGTCTCATCAACCGATGGCTCAAAACAGCACCAGTCCTTATCATCGCCTGCGCCGACCCCACCGTAAGCGGTACCCATAACAACATCCAGTATTTCACGGTCGACGTCTCCATAGCACTCGAACATTTGATTCTTGCAGCAACCGACGTAGGATTGGGTACGTGCTGGATTGGAGAGTTTCAGGAAGAAAAGGTCAAAGAACTGCTTGAGATCCCGAAACGAATCAGAGTTGTTGCACTCACGCCACTCGGATACCCTGTTGGTACGAAAGGAATCGCTGAAACAATCACTAAAACACTCTTAAAAGCAAAAAAAAGGAAAACATTAGACGAGATTGTTCACCATGAACACTGGTAAGTTCTAGCGTGTGTTCAGCCAAATGATTTTAAATAACTGGTTTCCTTTGTCCTCCCCAACCTATGGCAACACCAAAGAACACAATAGACCCGTTTACACAAAAATATTTTCCGTTTATTATCCTCCTCCCAATCATCTTCTGGGCGTTCGCCTTCCCCTTCATTAAAATCGGACTGGAAGAGCTTAGCCCCATTAATCTTACCATCATGCGACTCTTCACGGTATGCGCTATTTTTCTGCTCATTATAATGATTATCCCTAAGAAATTCTCTGCTCTTCACAAAAAAGACATCATTCCTCTTTTTTTGTTGGGGTTCGTCGGCGTCGTCATCTATCACTTTGGACTCAACTATGGCGAACAATACATGTCCGCCTCCGCAGCAAGTCTTATTATTGCAACCATACCCGTCTTTACCGTGATCTTCGCAACACTTGTTCTGAAAGAAAAAATAACCAAAAAAATTGCGGTAGGTATCCCGCTCTCGCTGAGCGGTGTTGTAGTTATCTCTCTTACTGGCACCTCAGGAAACCCGTTTGAAATCACCTACATTTCTGCGGCTGTAGCTGTTCTAGTCTCCGCTCTTGTTGGAGCAGGATACACGATCGTAGGAAAAAAACTATTGCAACGGTATTCAGCACTCTCCCTGACTGTCTACGCGTTCCTCTTCGGATGTCTGGGTCTTCTGCCGTTTCTCTCACCATCGTTGGTTACGGAAGCAGCAGCTCTGACGTGGAGAGGATGGGGTGCAGTCCTTTTTTTAGCTGTTCTGCCGACGGTCGTTGGCTATGTCCTGTGGTACGTCGCTTTAGAAGTTAGAACCGCCTCAGAGATCAGCGTGTTCCTGTATTTCATACCGGTTCTCTCCACTATCATTAGTTATTTCCTTTTTCACGAAACAATCACCTGGTTGTTCCTTTTCGGTGGCACACTCGTCATTGTTGGGCTCATCATCGTCAACAAAAAACATTCTACAAAGGCGGAACGAGGATGAAGCCATCTTTTATTGATTCGGAAGCAAAAATAAGATTTATTCACATATCTTTTTAACCCCCTCATCTTTCTAGCCATTTACACGATGATCAACGTTAAAAACCTCACAAAAAGATATGGGAAAATTACTGCGCTCAACAACGTGACGTTATTGTTTGATGATGTGAAAGTCATCGCGATCATGGGGGAGAACGGCGCTGGAAAAAGCACGCTCCTCAAGATAATCGCTGGTATATTACCCTATGATTCTGGTGACGTCACCATCGATTCCTATTCGATAATGACACAGTCTCTTCCTGCACGAGAACGCCTTGGCTACCTTCCGGAAATGCCAGAACTCTATGACCGTATCACCGGACGGGAATTCCTCTTCTACATTGCCTCACTGCGAAAACTCGTTGATGCAGAACGCATCATCAACCATCTCTCTCAGATGATTGGGATTGATGACGCGCTTGATTACGAACTCGGCGGCTATTCAAAAGGAATGAAACAAAAAATCTCACTGCTCTCTGCAATCATGCACGCACCACAAAACCTCCTCTTGGACGAACCCGTCTATGGACTTGACCCTCTCGCGTCACGAACCATACAAGACTTCATCAAAAAACGACAAGGGACCACTGTTCTTGCGACCCATTCAACGCAACTGGTGGAACATGTTGCTGACAATGTGTACTTCTTGATGCATGGAAGCGTCATCCTCTATGATAGCGTCCCTAACCTCATGAGCCAGCATGGCAGCATTGAAAACGCGTACTTTTATTACAAGGAAAAAAAATAGTTCCTATTATTATCTTACGAACCAAACATTTTTAATCGTCGTCTAATAAAAAAAATAGATGATTAAAAGAAAATCCGGACAAAGAGTAAATCAGCGTTAAAATTAAAATTTGAGATTTTTTAAATGTTTGAATTATTGGCATGATAACTGTTGGAGTAATAAAATAGGAATACTCCCAATATATGTTATTTTCGGAATAATACAAGCAAATATATTCCTTGTATTGAAAGTCTCATGGCCACAATTTGATCTCCGACCAGCAACCGCCCCAAATGCCATACCCTAAGTCAGGGTAGTCACTACCTTGACTTATTTCTCTTTCTTTTTACCTTAGCCTCTCCTTATTTTTTTCATCATTTATCTACGAGAATGTGCCGGAATAGTGTTTTTCTCTTTATATAAACACATAAAAAATTATATATACGTAATACATTAGTAGTATATATTAGGGGAACAATTTATGAAGAAATTTATTCCGCTGTTAATAGTTGGAATGTTAGTCCTAAGTGGACTAGGGGCTATTGCGCAACCTGATGCAGAAAATACACATGAAAAAGTAACACTTAGTTTTTCACAACCAACAATAACAAATGAAAACGAATATATCTCCATTGATTTGAACGAAGCAAACTCGTTTTTAATGAGGCAAGGCAAACCGATGCTGCCTAGTTATACTGAAACGTTTACTTTTCCGTTTGGAACAAAAATTATAAGTGTATCTGTGACACCACAAAATATTCAAATGCAAACAATTTCAAAGGACGTGCTACCAACTCCTCAGAGGGTTGTTGTGGGTCAAAACGCAAAAACAAGCGGAGAAGGAACTAAAAATTATGGAACAGAACTCTACCCATCAAGTTGGTTCGAATACAGTGTTGGATGTGGACGTTACAACGGAGAGCTGAGTATCATTGTTGACGTACAGATTTATCCGATTAAGTATCATCCAATAGAAAAAATAATTGAATGGGCAAAAGAAGCATACGTGGTCATTGAATATGAACCCTCAACCTCTACCCCTCAGCCAGTCTATCGTGATAATTTTCAACTCGTCGTGATAGGCCCGGCTGAATACAGCGCGCAAGTTGCACCACTCATTACCCATAAGATTGGGAGAGGAATTACCTCGAAATTCGTGAGTTTAGACGATATCTATAGTGGAACGTATTTCCCAGCGACAGGCCGAGATAACCAAGAGAAAATAAAATATTTCATAAAAAACGCCATTGAAAGTTGGACCACTGGAAATATCCTTTTAGTAGGCGGTAGTAGCAAGGTTCCTGTACGAGAAACACATGTGTATATTTCGGATGATGACAATGAAATCTTTGTCAGCGATCTCTATTATGCAGACATCTATAATGGAACTGGAGGGTTCAGCAGTTGGGACACCAACAAGAATAATATTTTTGGAGAATACCACTGGGAAGGAAAAACCGATGCTGTAGATCTTCATCCTGATGTCTTTCTCACAAGACTTCCTAGTACAACGGCAAGTCAAGTGACTGCTTGCGTGAATAAAATAATAACCTATGAAAATACTCCTGGATACCAGCAAAGCTGGTTCTCGAATCTTGTGGTTGTCGGTGGTGATACATTCGAAGATGATGATAAGGTCGATGAAGGTGAATATGCAAATCAAAAAGTAATTGATCTGATGACCGGTTTTGTTCCAAATAAACTCTGGGTGACCAATGAGAAATTAACAAGTGCAGCACCCAGTGGTGTCGCAAATATAAAAAGTGCAATCAATGACGGTTGTGGCTTCGTTGACTTTTCAGGGCATGGAAATACAAACGTCTGGGCTACACACCCGCATGACAATTTTAATATATGGATACCAACCCCTAAAGGAAGTTTCTTAAGCTCCGATATTTCAACGCTTATCCAATGGTGATAAATTACCCATCGTGACCGTCGAGGCATGTTCCACAGCGAAATTCAACAAAGATACGAATTGTTTCAATTGGGCGTTTCTCTATAATTCAAATGGTGGAGCTATTGGAACCTTTGGATGCAACGGGACTTGGCTACGGTTACATTGGAACAGGTGTGACACAAGGATTAATTGGAAAAATCGGATTGGACACCTACAAAGCCTATAAAGTTGATCAAGCGACAACCTTTGGAGAAATGTGGTCGAGAGGACTTAACCGATACATAAAATCAGGCATGGATGATGGTGATTATAAAACAGTCGAAGAATGGCAAGCATTTGGCGATCCAACTTTAGCGATCGGTGAAAAATCACAACCACCAGTAAAACCAGCGACACCAAATGGTTCTGCATCTGGTGGAGTTGGCACGGAATACACCTATACCACCTCGACGACCGATCCTGATGGGGACAATATTTCTTATATGTTTGATTGGGGCGATGGTACATTCAGTGGCTGGGTTGGACCAATGAACAGCGGAGAGACCGCATCTGCGAAAAAAACCTGGAATACTAAAGGGACATACCAAGTGAAGGTCGTCGCAAAGGATACACATGGTATTTACAGCGTCTGGTCAGATCCTTTGCCGATAACCATGCCACTCTCGTATAAGATGCCATTTTTACAGCTCTTGGAACGATTGTTCGAACAATTCCCGCATATGTTCCCGGTGCTACGACATCTGCTGGGGTATTAGAAAAATCCCCCTTTTTTTCTCTTTTTTGCTACCCTGTTTTCACCTCAACATTGATTTACAAATAGGATAAATTCTGGGTATATTCTTTGAGAATAACAAGATGCTTTCCGGGTTGTTTTCAGTAATGAACCAAAAAAGAAGCCATGGGTAGAAAAGACTATAGGAATTCTTTCAGCTTCTTTTTATCTGGATTCAGGATATACTGTTTTCTAATAAACATCAACGTTTGCATAATCGTTATCTTCTCGATAACACCAGGGTGCAACGCAACCAATGAATCAGAAAACTTTTTTGCTTGTTTAATATCCTCAGCAGTAAACGTTATAACCCAGTCGTACTCACCATGGACATAAGAACTGCTTTCAATAGTAATCCCTAATTCTGCGACAAGGTCTTCCAATTTTCTTGAAACGATTTTATCGACTGTTTTTTCTTCGATTTGTTTCGTGGTTCTTTTCACCATCAATATAAAATGGATCAGTCCTATTTTCTCTTCATTAAAAATCGCGGTATACCCCCAAATCAAGCCTTTTGCTTCTAATTGCTTGATGAATCTCCATGTTTTTTGTCTTGAGAAACCACAGTGTTTTGCGATTGTTTCTATTTTTTCATTTGAGTTTTTCACGAGTTCAGAAAGTATCTTTTTTTCATCTTTATCTATCTGATCTCTACTACTTTTTGACATATTTTATCTCCGAAATTACTATTTCAAAACATATCTTTCTTTAATAACATATCCCTCTTGAGAATTTTTCAGAAATAAAAACAAGGGAGTCCAGTCGGGGGGAGGGGGGAAATTTTCCTATCTAGCAATAATTATAGATACAAATATCCATTTTATCTAAAGCTGCCACCATTAAAACCAACAATTAATGGTCCCGCAACTGGAAAAGTGAATAATGAGTACCCATATACAAGGAGTACGAGCGACCCTGATGGTAACCAAATTTATTTACTGTTTGGCTAGGGCGACGGCACCGACAGCGGATGGCTTGGATCCTACAATTTCTGGTAATGTTATCAAAACAACTCACAAGTGGACCGTCAAAGGCTCGTATAGCATTAAAGTGAAAGCAAAGGAGATCTATGGGAAAGAAAGTGTCTGGTCAGATCCCTTGCCGATAACGATGCCTTATACGTATAATCCGATACTGCAGTTCCTTGAGTTGTTATTCCAGCGATTCCCACATGCGTTCCCGATACTAAGATCGCTGCTAGGATATTAATAAAATCCCCCTTTTTTTATAGTGTTACTGTTACGGGGGGTACTTTTGTTACATTTATCAATAGTAAAAATTAAATATATGGTATGCGATAGCATCACATTGGAGGATACGGAATGAGAAAAATAATTGTTGGAATTTTTTTAGGAATGCTGGCCATTACTATCTTTGTTCCAAGTGTATTAGGTGGTAACCGAGATAATCCTGAAATTAGTGATACGAGTGGAGATGCTCGATCGTATCTCGATATTAAGTGTGCATGGTTTTTTGAAGACCCAAGTACGCCTGATGTTTTGTTCACCGCCATAGAAATAGTAAAGCCCAGTATGATACCATCAAAACAACATCTTGTTGTATCATGGGAAATGAACGGAGAGCATTATGCGTCTATGTTAGCTGTTGGATACGACATTGGAATAGAGTTTCCCTGGTTATATTATAGTGCGATTGAGGGGCGAGGACAATTTGGTGATCCAAAACCCAAAATATCAACAATTGATGGATACATTAACAAAACCGATGGGACAGTTACCTGTAAAATACCTAAAAGCACTATTGGGAACCCGCAACCAGGGGATGTCTTAACAAATACCCAGTCGCAGTGTTTTCAGAGGTTTCGATTCTGGGGGAGAATGGGATTTAGCCCTCTATTTAGAAATCTGCTCTTTACTGAGCTATTAGAGAAATGGCAAGTGGAAGATACCGCACCAGACCAAGGAAACGGAAACGAGTATATCGTACTTTATTAGAAACCAAAAGATAATTCGGTTTTTTTCTTTTTATCTAAAAGTCCTTCCGAAAAGAAAGATTCTTTTCATCATCTCTCTTTTTTTCCATCGTGATACTTTCATGGAAAAATATATTTTTCATTTCATCGAGCCAGATTATTAATATATGTTACAAATGTTATCAAAAAATATAGGAAATTATAAATATGCAGTGAAGTCTTTATTATTGGAGAAAAGGGTGGAAAGTATTTTTCTTCGTATATATCCCCTAATATTTTCCCTTTCCTCCCTCTAATACAACCCTATTACTCTGACCATCGATGAGCACGAAAGAAAAGTAAAACCTTGCCGCGCTTCTGCGATACACTTATATAAAGATCTCTTTTTAGGCTACGATTGAGGGTTTTGGGATAAACCATGGATAAAAGCCTGCACCGTTACTCTTACTTTTTCTATAGGGGGAGTAAAACATGCTTGAGACCTGTCGCCTCCTTCTTACTGAAATAACACGGAACCTCCTACGGAAGATGAAGATCATCTCCGATCTTGTATACGTTTTTTTCTGCAATGATTTTTTTTTCGATTGTGATGTTCGCATTTCTCACCTTCTTCCTACTGCATACAAAAACCACGTTTAACTTCATGGACGTCTTCTACGCTGTGTTCTTTTTACTGCTCATGAAGTCCGCAACTGACCTCCATACGCACTTCATTACCGCACCACAAGCTTCCTACGCACTCTCCACTCATGTAGCACATAGGAAAACCGTCGGTGAAATCGTTCTCACCATCCTTCTCATGAACATCGGGCTTTGGTTCTCCTTTTCCCTTCTGTATATTCTTGTGCTCTCTGCGTTACGAATCCCCCTAAATTACCCCGTGGAATACCTGTTGTTCAGCATCAATATCATGATTGCTATTCTCCTTGGGTTGTTCCCTTTCTCTTCATTTCTTCTCCCTGAAACAATACCGCATGATACCAACCCTTGTTTTGCTCGTCTTTTTCTGGTTTTCGCAGAGCCTCTTATTTATTTCCTGCATGTTCCCTCTTGCGATCCTGCATTGTTGTTGGAGTCTGTCTCACCCGTTAGAATCATATCGATTTGTGAAACGAAAAGAACGAACCAAAGAACGTGCTCAAGTACACCTCCGCGGTTCACTCATAACCTTGTTCTATCGTGAGGTCACGGTTATCTGGCGAGAACGACTCTATTTCAGCTTCATCTCGATGTCCATTACTACCGCACTAGGAACCGGATACCTCTACCTCTATGGCACGGATTTGTTCATCCCTGAATCAATCCAAAAGCTTGTCAGCGGATTTCTGCCCACGTTGTTTGTCTTCTTAGGCTGTTACATCGTCATCATGTATGCCGCAGTCTTCCCCGCGCTCAACCTCTTTCTCACTGAAGAAAAGACCATGTGGATACTGCGGAATCTGCCTATCAAGAATGAGACCATCATCTACGGGAAAACACTCGCTCTTTCCTTGTCCTTCCTGGCTACGCTACCGTTTCTCGCGTTCGTCCCTATTTTCCTCGGGATTGATGATATCCTGTTTCTGTTGTGGTTCCTCGGGTTTTCATTTCTTGCAGCAATTATTATCGCTATACCGCTCGGGGTCAAATATGTCGGGAAAAAATCAGATATCCTGTTGTTGTACAGTGTCGCAATGATCCTGTTTGTCCTCCTCAGTATCGTAGGGGCTGGAATGAATCTTCTGCGAAGCGGTGCGACAATTTCTATCCTACCGCTCTGCGTGTTGTTGCTGTTGTTGGAACTGTCAGCCTTGTTTTTATCACTGAAACTCTCTGCAAGGCTGTTATCTTTTCCGTTCAAAAAACCTGCGGGTAATTCCCTATGAAATAAAATTTATAGTTTAAGGAGGTTTAAGTAGCAATATTTTAAGGATATATTTTTTTAAGAAAACCTCAGGCTTCTAGTTACCTTGAAATGAAATCAGTCTCGTAGCTATTTTTTTTACATCTGTTATTAAAATTATTTTTGCACAACATCTATAAAGTTTGCTTTTTTACCAAGAGATATAATTTCGGGGAGTGAAAGAGTTATGAAAAAACAATTATTAATCATAGGAATCGTTGTTTTTCTTATTAGTGTTAGGTTGAGTGGATGCAATGAGAAATGAGGCAATCAGAATTCTATTTCAGTTACAATTGGTGAATTACAGGACCCCCCCGATAGATACTTAAACCAGTACATCCCAGGAACAATTTTTTACATATCCACATAAATGATTTGGAAAGAAAATAAAAATTAAAAAAACCTTGTTTACTCGACGTTTATTTGAAATGCAGGTAAATCGAGAGTACTCCAATCATCATGATCATTTCTTCCACGAGAACCGTCAGAATAATCAACGAGTTTATACGTATAACCATAATTCATACAGCTTTTATATGGACGCCATTTCCACCATTCAATTTGCCAAGGATAATAACTATCAGTATCGTGACCTCCTGGAATTCTAATATTGAGTGTATGACCAAGCTCATGCATATAAACACTTGCGTATGTAATAGCCTTTGTAACGTATTGATGTTTATCGGCTCTTCTACTTGAAATCTGAAATGCACCCCAATATCCATCTTCTGTACCAAAAACATATCCTGCATAGGTAGCATCATACACTAGTAATCCGTAGTGGAACACGCCTTTTCTCCAGTTATTATTATCACCATGGGTGAAGTAATCTTGGTACACTAAAACCAGTTCTTCACGAGGTGTTTCATTATCGAAGGGTATTATTTCTCCACCACCCATCCTTCCATCATCCAAATGAAAGAATATATTATGTCTATCAAAAGCATCTCTAAGTAACTCCTTACTCATTTCAGGCAATAAGCTAGCTTTTTCTCCATTTGGTCCTGCTTCCATTTGGTCAAGCTCGACAAAAATATCTTTTCTATAAGGATCCGATCCCCATTCTGATGTCAAATACTCCTCAACATTATTCAGTCCATCATTATCAGGATCTAAAGTATAATGGTCCTCCCACGTAAATGGATCGTAAATCCAAAAAAACCTCCACTTTTGTGTATGATAATCATAATCCATTATAGTGCCCCATTTAAATTCCCACTCTATTGGAACACCATCATCGTCATCATCTCTACCAGTATCATCCACCTGGGGATCAGTTTTATAAATATTTACTTCAGTCCAATATGGTATATTGTCCCTATCATAATCATTTTGAGTGATATCAAACAATATTAAACAATCTCTATCTTCCTGATAAATGCTGTTATCATCACATCCGTTTACTCTGCCGTAACCACTGAGATCAGCCCATGATGAATCTGGATAGTAATAATCATCGCCTGTCCAAAGTGCTGTTTTTATATTATAGACGAGGTCGATGTCATATGAATTTCTTATTAGACCACTGTTATCACTTAGATCACATTTTCTATCGAAACCCAGTTCCCAGTCCCATAGTTGGATTTTTATTGAGACGTTTTCTTCCTCGTCTGGTACATTGAGAGTTGCGGACCATGGTTCTTTAATATAATCCTGATTGAACCATATTTTACTTTTAAATTGTACATCATTTATGTAGATTTTAACAAAAAAATCTGATTTACCAACGTTATCAATTTTATCCAAAGCTCGTATTTCCTTTATAGTAACAGTGACTTCTAAATCAACTAAAGGATCAATGTCTTCTCCTTTATTATATGATGAAATTTGAAAACAATTATCAAAGGAATCATTAAAATTTTTTATATCGTAACCTGTCGATTTCTCAGAAATTTTAACTGCAGATATATTAGAAGAAAACAAAAAAATACATACCATAAGTAAACACAATTTTTTTTTGTCTATTTTCATGTGATTTTCCCTTTTTATTTTTATTTAATATATTATATCATAAATTATTTTTACTTTAAATAATATATATTACTACTATTTAAAATTAACAGCAGTTAATTAATGTTTATTATTTTTATCTTAAATTTGATTCTTATAGTAACGTTGAAATGAAATCAGTCTCATGGTCTTTTGTTACATTTGTTATGAAAATTATTTTTTACAAACATTTATATCAAGCTACAGGATAATAACTCTTACAAAACCAATTATTTTGGGGAGTGAAAGGTCATGAAGAAAAGTTTGGTAAAGAAAGGCTTGGTTTTAGGAATAATACTGCTATTTATTGGAACGAGTGTTTTACCATTTGAAACATCTAAAGAAATTTTACAAACAAATAGTATGAATCAAATAGAAATGAGTCATCAGTGTAACAATATTGTTGGTATTGCTGATGAATTTTCTTTTGATTATATGTCTTATACTGAGCATGCACCTATATATATTGAGGGGAATGAAAATTTCAATGAAGAAAATGGTGTTAGCGCAGGTGAAGGAATATTAGAAGATCCTTATGTCATTCAAGGTTGGGAGATAGACTGTGAGACGTATGATGGCATTGTTATTATAAACACAAGTATTTATTTTATTATTAAAAATTGTTATATTCATAATGGTAGTATGAATACAGATGGCATTGTATTTTATAATGTAACAAATGGCATTATTGATTATAATATTATTCAGAGGAATAGAAACGGTGTTATGTTTCGGCCTCAATTTCCTGGTAAAGAGAATAGTAGTGATAACATTATTTCAAATAATTCTATTGAATATAATATGAATGATGGTATAAGTTTTGAACATACAGGTAGTGATTGGCATAGTATGAATAGGATTTTTTCTAATAATATTATTCATAATACGAGAGGAATATATATGGTAATGTCTGCTGAGAATACAATAACATATAACAATATTATCTCAAATGATGACTATGGCATTGAGTTGGATAGGTGTATGGGAGGTGGGGAGCTGAATATAATTCATCATAACAATATCGTTGAAAATAAAGGAGATAAAGGCCAGGTGCTTGATTGGGGTGATCCCCTCAATTACTGGAATGACAGCTATCCATCTGGTGGTAACTTTTGGAGTGATTATAATGGTACAGATAACTATCAGGGACCAAATCAGGATATTCAAGGTAGTGATGGGATAGGAGACGTACCCTATGATGTTCCAGAAGGTACAAATCAAGATAAATATCCATTGATGGAGCCTTGGAATATTTTAAATGATCCACCAGATAAACCAAATCAACCATCTGGAGAAAATAATGGTAAAATAAGGGCTGAATACAATTATACAACAAGCACAACTGATCCTGATGACGACCAGGTATTTTATCTGTGGGATTGGGGTGATGGATTAACCAGCAGGTGGCTTGGTCCCTACGATTCTGGTGTCATAATAAGTGCGGATCACAATTGGACTAAAGAAGGTATATATAGCATCAAAGTGAAAGCGAAAGATATCTATGGTGCTGAAAGTCCTTGGTCAGACCCCTTGCCGATAACAATGCCTTATATCTATAAACCACCGTTACTACGGTTCTTGGAGCTGTTGTTCCAGCGATTCCCGCACGCGTTTCCGATACTAAGACATTTAGTGGGATACTAAGAATCCCTTTCTTTTTCTTCTTTTTTTCATTTGATTCGTACAAAAAAACATGAGGCCTAAAACCGTGTTAATGCTTGACCGATAAGTGATGATAGCTTTATATAGAAGCAGATTTCAAGGGAAAAACAATAGAACTAAAGTATTTAATCTCATGTCAACTAGAGCTTAAGGAGGTTTAAACCGACTTCGTCATTGAACTCTCTGGTGACTTGACCTTCTATGATATCAATGATTCCTTCGAACGTTGCGCTAACCAAAGCTTGGGTAAGATGGCCACCTAATGCCTTATGCTCGACATTACATATAGTGACATGGAGATGAAGGTACACCTCGCTATTCATCATGGTGATATTCCCAACAAGAGGCGCTATCTCATGATCCCCGGTGAATTCTTTTGACTGATATTTTTTTGTTTTTGTATTAAGGAGGCTTATTGTGACTTTATCTGTTGCGCCGATTCCGACGATTGACCCGAGTTTGATATCAAGTTTCTTGCAAATGGTTTTCAGTTGGTCAACGATTTCTTCGCCTTTATCTATGCGGACGACGACCTTATTGTCAAATCGTTTGTAATTCATATAGCTTGCATCATCCATAGTTCGTATTTAAAGATTTATCAAATTTTCTTACTGTCTATGATATCGTATCTTAGGCTTGAAACAAAATAAACTTGTTTATTCTCTCTCACTGCTTTTTGTTAGGAGAAGAAAAAAACAGCCGCGTCCGAGGTTGTTTGCTCGTTTTTTCAAGGGAGACACTTTCTATGCTTCCACAAGTTGAACAGACCATCGTTACTCTATTGCCCGGATAATTCTCGTATTTGATTTTTGTTCCGCATTTTGGATCGGGTGAAGTCTGGAAAGATAGGAGACGCGATATTTTATGTTTTCCAACTGTTCTATGTTCGCTTAAACAAAAATTATACCCACCAGGATTCCCCATAATGGTTTGAGACGAAGACCAGGTCAATTACCTGAATTTGTCCATTATTGTCAACGTCTTCGCGTATCCAGCCAGGTGTGTTTATTTGACTGTATTGAGCAGATACAAAGGTAAGGTCCAGCATATTGCATATCCCATCATTGGTGATATCCCAATTTGGTGCTAACGAAAAATAGTTAGGGGTTGACGCAGCGTGGTTATTTTTCGTGTCATTTGCCCATATGTAGTACGAAAAGTTACCCTGCTGGAAGAAACTTACGTTATAGTAATACGTGGAGAATCCCATTTTTTTATTCATCGTCAGATTCGTCAAAGAACTATTCGGATACGTGATTAGTAAGGACACATTGTTGACATGAACATTGTCTATTACTGAACAGGTTATGTTTTCCCAGCTAAACCCTGGTTGGAGATCTACTGGATTTGAGGTCCTGAGGACAATATCGGATATCTGTGGGGGGCTGGCATCCAGGCTTTCGGTGGTAAACAGGTAGGTCTCATTTGTACAGTTTATTCCATCGGTGGCATTGACAAACCAGTGATAGGTTGTCGAGTAATTGAGTCCCGTGACTGGGCATGATTTTGGTCCGTTACTTTCTCCTTGGGCTGCACTGCTTCCAATGTGTGGTGCGGTTTGAATCGTATAATTAAACAGTTGTCCCTGCGATTGTTCTATGGTAATGTTTAAGATCGAGGTTGTAATCGGTACGTTGTTTGCTCCATTGCTTGGATTTTCATAATTGAAAACAATATCACTGGGCATGGGATCTTTCAACCGTAACGTTTGTGCAGGATCCCCAAAGAGATGTGCACTATACCACGCGTAGCACCAGGCGTGACCGGAGATATCTATGTTTTCACTCATGATATCTTGAGAATAAGCTATAGCTTTGCCGAGTCGCCAGTTGTCCATGTCATTGGATTGGTTGTTAAAGAAGTAATCCCAGAAGTAGCATTGGATGTATTGGCTCGGTCCATTGGTGCTCGAGGAGCTTGCGTACCCATACCCGGTGTTGAGAACTAACGCGAACGCGTGTCGTTCAGGATGGCGGCACATCAGTTGTTCTGACCCCGCATACCCTGCGTGAAAACGACCTGCTAAACAGCCCTGTGAGTACCCGAAGAACGGTTTGGTATTATATCGATAGTCCCAGTTCGTTAGACCAAACGGTGAGTTATAATCACTATGATCTAGGTGACTGATGATGGATGCATTGTCATTTTCTATCGAATTTGAAAAGTAGGTTTTGTGAGTACTACCTAGGTCAGCGTGATACAGTTGTTCGGAGGTATCGATGGGAGACTCTGGATGTGCAGTGTTCCATTCTTCAAATCCAGAAAACGTCCGGTAGGTGTCGGTGCCAAGTCTGAGTTCTTCCATGTATTGTTTGGAGGTAGCTGTCCATCCAAGGTCACCACCAAGGAAGGAAGCTTGGCAAAGCCAGTTACCAGAAGCATTGAGATCGTACCAGATGATTTTTCGAACTGCGTTGGAGACCATGGAGGCGTTATACGCAGCGATACGTCCGATGTATAACTCTCCGTAGTAATCGTTGACGCCACTGTTTCGTCCTCCGCCCCATATGCCTTGGGCTGTGTAATACCAATCCCCATCAAGGTGACTATAGTACATGTCACAGGCCATGGTATTGTAGCTTTCGGTCTCTTCTCTATCGGTAAATAATCGATAGGGGACGATTTGATGGCTGACTGTACTATCCCAATCCCCTCCTAACAGGATATATTCGGTGCCCCAGTTCAGGTACGCGTCTTTACAGAATTCTCTGATATGCGCTGGGCTGTCATTAAAGGTGGCGGAGCTATTCCAGTACGCCGTACAGGCATCGATTTCTTGCACGGTCACGATCGTTCCATTGAAACCATTATTGGTTCTTCGATGGTTGATCAAACTTGTCCAGTTGTACTCATATCCGGTCGTGTCCTTCAAACTTGTACTGGTAATGATCACGTATTGGTAATGCTTCGTAGGATCACACACGCTATTGTTGTATCCTCCTATCGGTGCCTCTCCCCCTAAAGTTTCTCCACCTGCTGTCTTTATGTCATTTTCAAGTGGATTTTCTGTCGTCGGAGTGTAGGTCGAAATTATCGATGGATTGGTTACCATCTCTTGAATCACTTCTTGATCCGCTTCACTATACCGAAGGAAGGTAAGATTTTCCGTGAGCGTGGTCTCCTCTGGTTGTGTTAAATCAATGGTCACCGTCATCTCAGGGAAATAATACAGTAATCCGGTTTTTGGAATATATTGTATAGGATAGAGATACACGGTTAAAATAGCAAAACCCCGACAGTATCCGATCCCTCCATTTTCATAGAAGTTCTCAAACACCGGTGTTGACGATGCGTAGGTGGTGTTGTTCATCACGAACGAAGGGTTTTTGTCCATACCTATGCGGACGAACTCTTGTTCAGGGAGAATAGGTTTGTTCAAGACATCGTAGGGTATCTCCTGTAGCTCTTGGTA
The DNA here is from genome assembly GCA_963835145.1 of uncultured Thermoplasmata archaeon. Classification (GTDB taxonomy): domain Archaea; phylum Thermoplasmatota; class E2; order DHVEG-1; family DHVEG-1; genus SM1-50. Next base: position 102,199 of record CAWIEM010000020.1, on the reverse strand, counting down.
GGTGGCATGAAGCTCGGCAACCGATGCTCCTTGAGGGAGTAAGAGTTGAGCGGGATACACCGGGAGTGCCGGGAATCCTGGCTGAGCATATGAAAAACAATCATTCATGTCGATTTTGGTGAATGTTCGATTGTGCATCTGAACCTTCGTAAGCAGTGGAGGATCAAAAAAGAAGGTATAGGTTATCGATGAATCAGAAATTTCGATTTTTGGAGAAAAACGAAGTGCGGATATCGGTACTGAAATTCATAAGAATTATCAGGATCGCTATCACGATACTGATTGGAAGAGATTTTCCTTTCATTATTTTTATATTTAAAACCCATCTCTGCACGTATGTCCCTTCTACCTCACAACATATGTTTTTGTTACATTGTTAGTATCTTTTTGACATATCATATAAATTTTAGTACGTATAATGCCAGAGTGGGATTATGTCGATACACTTTTTTTCTTCTTCATATAAAAAACATGGGTAATGCCTGCTTGCTTTCTTATAATAAACTTCTTTTAAGCAGAACAAAATGCTCTTCCCAGTAACCTTTTAATACAAAACGCTATTCTCATTCGCTACCAAAGTGAAATATTGCCGTCCTAGCTCAGTTGGTAGAGCACTCGGCTGTTAACCGAACGGTCGCCGGTTCGAGTCCGGCGGACGGCGCTATTATTCTAGTAACATTTCTAGGGTGTTCTGTGTATACCAGAGTACACGGTATTATTGTTATTCTCTCTTGTTTAAAAATGAGATAAAACCATGAATGGGCTCTCATCTTCATAAAAAGATATATATAATACCTTAGGACTAATAACAACAAGTAGCGTAATATTAGGGGATATTATGAATACAAGAAAAATTCAATCAGTCGTTATACTGTGCATGCTAACATTTTGTGCATATTCAATAGGTGCAAATGCGAAAACAACCGATCCTTTTGAAATTCCAGGAGAATATACGTTATCAGCATGTATACCAAGTGGTGTAACCACAGATTTTGATCCGTTATGTGACGTTCAGGTGACGTTTGAACTGCAAAAAATACGATCTTTGGAAAGAATAAAAAATCAGGTACACGGGGAAAAAAAAATAGATGCGATAGGTAAACCTGATTTCTATGTTATGGTCACCATTAATGACGTTGAATTTACAAGTCCGGTGTGGAAAAATACACAGTATTTGTATGATTTGAACTGGACCGCAACCGTGGATGTACCAGATGATGAAGAGTTCGTCACGATACGCATCCAACTTTGGGATTGGAATCTTGGACGTGACAAGCGGTGCGATATCAGCAGTTTTTATGATGACAAGCTAATACTCAATTATGATGTTGAAATCTACTATAGCATCACAACAGGGCATTGGTTCGGCGATGATTTTGTTAATGCAGGAACATGGCTTTCTGATCCCAGCGGATACGGCAGATTAAACGGCTGTGATGACCGTAGCTATTATCAAAAGGAACGAGACTGCGAGCTTTGGTTTGATGTCTCCCAAACAGACCCTGATGGCGATGGCATCCCCTATTGGACTGAGGTGAACGTCTTCGGAACTGACCCGGAAGTTGACAATACTGGTGAAGATGGTGACTTCGATGGATGCCCGATAGAATGGGAGCATAAATGGGGTCATCAGATGTGGGTTGACGACGATACTAACACGACATATCATTGGTGGATCTATAATCCGATTGAAGCTGATCCTCATGAGACATTAGACCCTGATAGAGACGGTCTTGACAATGTTGAAGAGTATCTGACGTCTCAATGGGATTCTGATCCGTTTCGAAAAGATCTTTTTATCGAACTTGATCAAATGGAAGAAGATCCCGATGGCCTTATGGTGCGATTCAGCAAAAACTCCAAGGAATTACTCACCACAGCGTATGATTGGCGAAACATTGTTTTACATCTTGATGATGGAAATCTGGGTGGTGGAGAGTCTATTCCATTTACACAAGACACACTGACTAGAAACGATCTTTCCAAATATTATTTCCAGTATTTCTTACATGGTAACAAAAATAATTGGAGAATAGGGGTGTTCCATTATGCTCTTATTGTCTACGATGCGGGGTATGCTGGATATGCATTTGATAATGGACATACAGACCTTAGCGATTCCCTTCAAATATCATCGAAATATCAAGTAGACCATACCATAAAAAATCCACTCTACAATCTTCTGCGAAGGAAAACGTTCAATATTCAGAGCCAATGGGAAATGGTATATGCTGGAGTGCTCATGCATGAGACCGGTCACACTCTTGGTATTTTCCATGGAAATACTCCTGGATGCGATGACCAAAAATCTTCTAAACCCTGGCAGTTTAATTTCTGGAAATATGGCCCATATCAAAGTGTCATGAACTATCGATATGTCTACTCTGGACTGCTCGATTATTCAGATGGCTCGAGAGGGAGAAATGATTTTAATGATTGGGATACTTTAGATTTAACATTCTTCCAAAACTAATTCTTTCTATTCAACCATCCGGTCGGTACAACAGAGAACCAAAACACGGATAGATTCGTCATATGTCGTAATCTTAGGATAACATAATTTATTATATGACGACCGCATCCTAGTATTTATATATACGGGGGTAATAAATGAAAAAAAACTTACTTGGAAGATTTCTTTTTTTGTCAACTCTTTTTATTCTGTTTACAAATGTTCTCGTCCCAGTTTCTGGGAATTTTGTGAAAGAACCATTTATCGTTCATGGAGTCGAAGTAGTGTATGATGATTTTGATCAGGCGATTATTGACTATATGAACAAAGGTCATTGGCCTTCCATAGCATTGGCCATAATTAAAAACAATAGCATGGTTTGGTCAAAAGGGTATGGATATGCAGACATTAAAAATAAAAAGGAACCTACAAATGAAACAGTGTATATGTTGGCATCATTATCAAAAACCTTTGCTGCAACAGCAATCATGCAATTATGGGAAAAAGGTCTTCTTGATTTAGATGATGATGTTAATAAATATTTACCTTTCAATGTCAGAAATCCCAATTATCCTGATATACCAATAACATTTAGGATGATTCTCACACATAGGTCAAGTATAGCGGCAAGAAACATCAACCTTTTTATAATAATTTCAATACTTCATATCCCATATGATACTCTGGGGGAATATCTGAATCCCGGGGGGAAATTGTACTCGCCTAAAAACTGGAATGATTATCCACCTGGTGAACAACAATCCTATTCAAGTGCTGGCTTTGACTTATTAGGATATCTTGTGGAATGTATCAGCAATCAGTCATTTCCTGAATATTGTACAGAAAATATTTTTCAACCGCTGCATATGAAGAATACAAGCTATTATCCTTCCTATTATAAAAAAGAACAGCTTGCAGTTCCATATATTTATCTGTTTGGAAAATATATTGCTTTACCTCATTTTGAGGTTACAAACTATGGTTCGGGAGGACTGAGATCAAATTTGGAGGATCTTTCTCATTATTTAATTGCTTATATGAATGAGGGGGAATATAACGGTGTTAAAATTTTAAAAAATGATACAGTTAAACTCATGTTTACCCGACAATATCCAGATGATCACTTTATACGGTATGGTCTTGGATGGCAGATTTTTTCGAGTCACAATAACTCTGAAAACAATCTTAGAATAGGTCATAATGGTGGAATGCCAGGCAGTCAAACATATATGTTTTATCATGTCTCTGAAGATGTTGGAATAATTATGCTTAGCCAATCAACATCTCAGTTATTCACTAATGAATTTGATGAGTTGGTTTTCAATTATTGACCTACTTATTGATAAAGCAAAACAATATTAAATCATCAATTATTTTTTCTAAATCTAATTTGTTAATTTTTTTATTTATGCTTAACAGAAGGCTTCACTGCTTAATTATTTGTTTCGGGATGAAGCCGCTCTTAGCATAACATATAAATAAAGGGAGTTACATATTATATAATAACAAGAATTATATATGTGCAAGGAGAGGAAACCATAATAAAAAAAATAATTCAAAAAAAGTTGTTTGCAGCATGTCTAATAGCTATAATGACAATAAGTCTAATACCTATAGTAAGCTCAAATGTCCAAAAAACAGATGAAATAAAAATAAAAGTCTTAGATAACACAAAAGGATCTCTAGAAAAAAATGATATTTCAATGTCTAGTGAAGCAGCAAAAAATCTAAAACTTGAGTTAATGAAAAGTGATATTACACCGTCAAATTTTAAACAAGAGATGAGGAAGAAACTTATTTTATTAAGAGATAATGGTTTAATTTCAGCAGAAACAGCTGACAAGATATCAAACAATTTTAACAAATTACCAAAAATGTTTTTTAGAACTAGTCCAGTATTAAAACAAGGAATTATTGGTGATGTTTTTAATATTTTTAGTGGAACATTTTTTGGTATGGACGGAGTAAAAGATTTCACATGGTTAAATCTTACACAGTTTACGTTTCCTTTTTCTATTGGTACCATAAACGCTGGTTTTTACGGCTGGAATAAATACACTGGAAATGGTTCTGTGTTTACTATAGGATTTCTAGGATTCAAATATCTTTACGATTATAATGAAACAAGATATGCTTTCCCCTATTTCCCTGGGATTAGAGGTTCAACAATTGGTTTTACCGGTCTCCTTATTTATCTTGATACTATTATTATTGGTTTAGGGACGTCCGTTGCAACAGTATGGATAAATTATCAATCCCCAGCTTTATTAAAAGGTAATTAAAAAAATATTTTTTTTCATTCGTACTCTTGTTAGCCAGTACCAGTTTGTTCTTCTTTTTTTGCTGAACCAAAATTATTTTATCCACGAACACATTCGCCTAGACCCATAAGAGATGTGATCTATGCCTGAAAAAAAGAACGAAACACCACAGAACAAAGCTCCGAAATCACCGGGATCATCATACACAATGACTGAGGTCTTTAAAATTACCGATGACCTCTTTCAACTCTCAAAAGATAAAGAATATCCCCTTGGTGCATTTGTTCATGGGTTGATTTTCGCATTAGAGTTCGCACAACAGTCCTATCGTATTCCTCCGCAGCAACTCGCGGAAATTAAAAGAGACTGCCGCAGATATGTTGACGAGATTGTTCGAACAGAATCCCAACAGAAAACATCTATGAGCGAAAAGAAAAATAATTTGGATTTCCATTGACTCATTAGATGTGCAGTGAAACCAGTGTGCCAAGAACCCTTATGAAAAAATGTTCGAATCGATTACCCATATATTTCAATGAGGATATGACTTTTTTCCCCCGACTCCTTATTGGATGCTGAGTATCAATCTTCTATTATTTATAATCCACTGAAAACTCCAAAGAAAAAGACCTGGTGCTTATGCACCTAAATATGCATCCATAAACTATAAAAAAACACATACCATGTATTTTCTCAAAGAAATGGATGGTGTTCGTGGATGGGAAATAGTGAATACAAAACTAAAGTTAAACTTGATTATATCCAAGATTTTGAAATGATGTTCGAACGGATGAAAGTCGATCGTCCGAGAGAAGCAGCAACCTACTATACGATCCTTATCATGGACTGCCCGAAAGAGTTTTCTGAGTTTCTCAAAATCGCAGAAGAACTGACTAATATCACCAGACGACCTCTGGAAACCGGGAGAAACTCGCTGCTGAAAAACGGTTTGATCGCAGAAGTATTGTTCTCTGCAAATTCCGAAGAAGATTTCGGAAGGGAAAGCTATCTTCCCGTGCACCCCAAGGTGATCTGGGAAGATATCAAAGAAGATCTGAAGATCGTGATTGCACCTGATACATTTAGCGCGATGCAGAACAGACTCAATGAGTATGCATCTTCCTACAATGAACATTTTAAAACCTATGGCATAAAGATCAAACGAGATGGGAACGTCACCCTTCGCTATAGTGGGAAATGGATTCTCTACAACATCCTTAACAACTGCTTAGAAAAGAAGAATAACCTCCGGATGCAAATCGGTGGAGAACGATTCTTCGATGAACCATTCCTGAAATATTTCAAAAAATTCTTAGCTCTTGATACAAAGGTCGAGCTTCTTATTGATTCTGAGGCGAACATCGATATCGCAAAACAACTCAAGAACGCCTATGGCGATAACCTGGACATCCGGTATTTCTCAGAAAACACCTCAGGGACCATGCGCAACTATGTCTTTGGTAAAGAACTTGCAGTCAATGGCATTAAAATTCTCGCTGAGGAAGGATGCGAGCCCTGCTATGTTGGGACCGCGTATGTGAATCTTGAGGATATCGAATTACTGAACGGAAAATTTGAAAACCTCTGGGGTCTTGCTAAGAAACTCCCTGAAAAAGAAAAATAGGATAATCCCTGTTTTCTTCTTTTTTCTTTTCTTATGAAATTGTTCAAAATAATGTATATTGTTGCTCTAAAAAATTGGTTATAAAAAAAAAAAAAAGAAGGATTCGTTCCTTCTACTTTACTGTTTCTTTGGTTCTTGCTGCATCCCAGAGAGAGCGAATAACCAGTATAATGGCAGCAGGTGCGACAAAGATAGCCAGGTACTGTGTGATGTTCGTAAACAAGGGTGCTAAGCTCACGGAAGCTTCCGAATATCCATGTCGTTGATGACACTGCAATCGCTAGACCAATTAAGATCAGTGATGCGATCAAGAATGTGGGTACTTTTTCTTGGGTGACTGCTCCAAGGGCAAAGAACGATAAGATACCGACGATAAATCCAAGTACCGCAACAATAATTCCGAGCGGTGTCTCAAGATTTGTCAGGTTTGCATTCGTCGTTTGTCCTACGCCGAAGATGAGCCCAACGAGAAGGGCTACGCAGATTCCGATCAGGAATAGCCAACTGCCTACTTTTTTTATCATACTCTCCATTTTCCACCTTCCTAGTTTTTATTGTTTAGGTAAGATTTAACAACGTTATTGTTCTATTTAAACATTATCCTTTTTTCAATTTTTTTCCAGGAGAGCATTTCTTTTTCAGAGTTGTGATAAATTTCCATTGTGATAATTAGCCCACATATCTTTATATAGTAATATTGTCAAAATGTAACATGCTAAAATGTATCAAAGAGGAGTGAATGGAGAGAAACTATGCCAAAAATAAACGTAATGTATGAATTAGAGCCAAACTACCTCAACTGATGAAACCCCAGAATATAAAATAAAAATGACCAATGACAAAGAAAAAAACGTCAAAGTCTCCGATAAAGTCTTTGACCTTATGCTGGATGAAGGATTACTACGTAAAACAGACGATGGATACGTCTTCGTCGGAAAATATGAAGATCTCCACGGCAAAAAAAAGAAAAAAACCTAGATTAATGGATAGCACAGCGAAGGAGGGTCTGCGTCCCTTTTCGATTATCACCTCTTCTTGTATCCCAGACCCTCTCTTCTTCAATTTTTTTCAGAAAGGAACCAGAAAATCTTATACCACCAGCAGTACTTTCTTTTTCTGGAACTCTCAATGAAAAAAACCGATTTCATACACGAACCAACGCGGGTAATAGGCTACTTGAGGTCCTAATGATAACAGATTCATAAAATTTGCATAATCCACTGCAAAATCTCTCTGATCATTATTGGCTGTTTTTACTCTTACCTACGCGACGTTTTCATAATACTTCAAGACCAATCTTTCGTATAATTGTCACATTGTACCGTAATAACCGGCATGAATAAATCTGTTATTGACAATATATAATGCATCGTGATCCATTTGTAAGAGATAGCCTAAAATATGAGTTTCTCAGGATACGTTTTTAAAGAGGAAGGTATTTAAAATTATGTACTGGGGAGTGAAAGGTTATGAAAAAACAATTAGTAATCATTGGAATCATTTCTCTTCTTGTTGGTGTTGGATTAGTGTGGATGACAGTAGTAAAGCCTGTTGTAGAGGGTACAGGAACGATTGTCTATAATGATTTTGAAGGGGGATTTTATGGTATTGTAGCAGACTCTTTTATTCCAGGATATCCGACTAATCACTTAGATCCGATTAATTTGCCGCAAGAATTTAACGAGGATGGCTTGAGAGTCTGGTTTAAGGTACAATTAAGACCTTATTTAATTAGTTTTCATATGTGGGGCATAATGGTAAAGATTCTTGAGATACACAAAATATGAGTTAATGCCGTGTTAATATTTCTCCGATACGCTTATATAAAAATTTCTGTTTTAACTTCTAAATGGTATTCAAACCTATAATACCTGAAGGTTGGCGTGATGCTTTTATAAAAAAACTCGAGCTGCAAGCATTAGAAACCGCAGAGGAACGATTTCCACTCTACCTGAAAGTTGGATTAAAGGATGCACACCTTGTGTTAGATGTTGGCTGTGGCTCCGGCTTTGTAACTCGTGATATCGCACGACTCACCAAAGGTACTATAGTCGCAATTGATGGGTCCGCTCACCTCCTCGATGTCGCAAAAAAGATACTAGACGATTACACAAATACCACTATCTGTAATGGAGACGCACAACAATTACCATTTACGGATAACACTTTTGACCTCGTCACCTGTAATCTGCTGTTGATGTGGGCAGATGACCCTCAAACCGTTGTCAATGAAATGACTCGTGTCTGTAAACCAAATGGAAAAATACTTGCCTCACTCGAACCAGATTACGGCGGGAAGATACACTGGCCAGAAAACCAAAAAGTCGATACATTATTCGCTGGTGAAGCAATACGAAAAAAAGGTGGTGACCCGCATATCGGACGAAAATTACGAACACTTTTTGTCACCGCAGGTCTTGAAACAACCATAGGAATCGGAAACAATAGAATCTGGTCCTGCGAAGAAGATAAACAATACTATCTTCATTCCCGGGATTTTTATATCAAGATATTAAGAGAAGCCGGGCTTTCAGAAAAAGAAATCGATCAATGGGAGTACGAATTTCTCAGGTCTTTAGATGAAGGGTTTCAACTCAATTTCTTCCCACAGTTCTACGCGATTGGGATAAAACCTAAGGCTTAAGAATCATCAGTAAATTTCATTGGTGATTGAAATGACTGCAACGATAGTAAACGGTAGAGAAATAGCAAAAGAAATACGGAAAAATATATCTGAAGAGATTGTTCAATTAAAAACAAAATACAACAGCAATCCTGTGGTCACGACCGTCATCGTTGGAAACGATTCATCGTCAAAACTCTATCTTAGATTACGAGATAACGCCTGCCACGATGTAGGTATTATCTCAAAACATGTTGAATTCGACACTACGGTATCTGAACAGAAGATTCTTCAGACTATTCAGAAACTCAATGACGACGACTCAGTGCATGGTATATTAGTCCAATATCCGGTTCCGAAGCATCTTTCTCAGGAGAAATTGATGCGGGCGATCGACCAAGGAAAAGATGTTGAAGGGTTCAATCCGGTGAACCTCGGAAGAACACTTATTGGTGATGAGTCTCTTGTCCCCTGTACACCTCTTTCTGTTCTCACGATATTGGAACATGAACAAGTTGCTCTGAAAGGAAAAGACATCGTCATCATTAACCATAGTAATGTTGTTGGAAAACCGCTGGCCGCGCTTCTGCTCAATAGAAATGCGACGGTAGCTGTCTGTCATATATTCACAAAAAACCTGAAGCAATACACATCAAAAGCAGATATTCTCATTACTGGTGCAGGCGTCCCAAAGCTCATCACAAAAGATTACGTGAAAGACAATGCCATTGTTCTTGATGTTGGGATCGTTGAAACCAAAGATGGCGTCTGTGGCGATGTTGATTTTGAATCTGTCAAAGAAAAAGTAGCAGTACTCACTCCAGTACCTGGTGGGGTTGGTCCGATCACGATTGCGTGTGCGCTGAAGAACATGGTAAAAACATATAGAAACTGCGTTGAAAATGCGTAATACTGTCTGTTCTTATGAGGCTACCAGTTGTTTCTTCTGATGTTTCTACAATTTCATACGTTCTCGTATAACGAAAAAGAAACGCAATAAAACACCGATCTAAACATTTCTGTTTTTATTGTTTTGACACGTTTTAACTGTTTTTCTTCTTACGGATTTTAACCCTAGCACTGTAATCCCACAGCTGCTCTTATTTTGGTTTTTCAAAATAAGCTAAATCAATATTTTCCCAGTCATCATAATCTCTTTTACCATGAGAACCATCTGAGTAATCCAAAATGAAATAGGTGTATCTATAATTCATAATACTTTTATAATTTCTCCATAAGTACCAACCAATTTTAAAAGGACTTAAAGTCATTCTATTGTCGCATCCAAATGGTTCTCCAAATCTTATTCCGAAATTATGTCCCATCTCATGTATTATTAATGAAGCGGTGATATAATCTGTAGTTTTAAAGGGTATCTTTGATTTTTTTTCAATAAGCATATTTGCTATTGCAAAACTATTTGTGCCAGGAATATAACCCCAATAAGGAGGTACATCTCCACTAAATGCAAAACCACTAGGGGTTTGATCATGAACAAAAACAACATAGTGAAACACACCACGTCTCCAATTATTTGAATTATTATGTAAAAAATAGTTTTTCCATATCTCTCGTATTTCCTCAAATTCGCTTTTAGAGTCATATGGTATTATTTCTCCTCCATTAAGTTCACCTGTATCAAAATGAAAAACAATGTTTCTTCTATGAAAAGGGTTTTTGACTAGCTCTAAAGCATCATTTGATATGTATTTTACTTCTCCGTTAGATTCTTGCATGTAATCTATTTCAAGAAAAACATCTTTTCTGAATGGATCCGAACCAAAATTGTAAGTGAGGAATTCTTCAATATTGTTTAAACTATCTAAATCTGGATCAATATTTTTCTGATCATCCCACACCAATGGATTAAAACTAAATCTGTGCTCCCATTCAATTGGTACTCCATCTGAATCAACATCTTGTCCGGTATCATTAATTGTTGGATCTGTATCATATACATTTGTTTCTATCCAATATGGAAGTCCATCGTTATCAAAATCATTTTGATAAATATTAAACCACAATTCGCAATCGTATTCGTTTTTGTAAACACTCCCATCGGCACTACCACAGACTCTACCGTAACCTGTGACATCTCCTATATTATTGTTATCTCCACTCCATCTACCGATACTTATATCATATTTTAAATGGACGTCAAGGCCTGAACCATTTTTATTTGGATATTTACTGATATCACAGAGTTTGTTTTCATCTCCATCATATTCCCATAGCTGAATAATCACGTCTACTGATTTATCATCATCTGGAACATCTGCATTAACTGTAAAACAATTATACAAATAGCTCGTATCATTCCAAATTGGACTTGTGAACTCAGCATCATTAATAAATATTTTAACAAAAAAATCAGGATCGGAACAAGGGTCTATTTTGTCTAATGCTCTAATTGCTAAGATATCAACTGTGATGTTAATATCTACTAATGGATCATAATCTACTAGATCAATTTGCATATGTTCATTATTAATAAATTGTTTTGAAGATGTTGCTGAAGCAAAGGTTAAAATAAAAACCAGCAGAATTAAAGAAATTAAAATAAATACTTTTTTCATGTCAGCCTCCAGAATAATGTATATAAAAAAAGTTTATATATTTTTCAGTTTAATTAAATCATATATGTTTTTTCATTTTGACTATTTTTCGGCAAACATAAAACCACTGACACATCATTAAAGAATCAATAATAAATAACACTTTTTTTCAATCATTCCACCAGATTGGAGCGCACAAAGTGGAATTATTCATTACGGCAAAAAACAAAGAGTTAAAAACCGTGTTAATGCTTGCCCGATGATAGTATATAACGGTATCATTATTTTTGATTTTAATCCTAAAGTTACCAAAAATATATACTGAAACAGGATTCAAGCCTCGGACTTATTGAAGAAGTAAGTCCCCAACCCCATGATGATGATACAAAGAGTTAAGATGATTCCAAGATCCACCAGCGGATGCAGAATATTATTTACCCCGGTAAGGCTTCCTCGTATTCCATCAATCATATAAAACAACGGATTGCAATAGGATATAATTTGTAACCAACCTGGAAGAGATTCATTTACCGGATAAAATGCAGACGACAAAAACAACAATGGCATAAGAATCAGACTCATAATCGACTGGAATCCTTCGAAATCGTGCATTTTTGAGGCGATGATTAAACCAAATCCCACTGCGGTAAAAGAAAGCAGACACCATAATGACTAATGTCAGTAACAAACCTCCTAGAATTCACAATCGGTACACCAAGAGCAATCGCGATAATCATAATAATGAACCCTTGAAACAAAGCGATCGTTGCACCCCCAAGGGTTCTGCCGATGACAATCGACAGTCGACTCACCGGTGCAACAAGAACCTCCTGTAAGAAGCCAGACTGTTTATCCCATAGCACCGACACACCAGTAAACATCGAGGAAAACAAAATCGCCATCGCAATAATCCCTGGTGCAAGAAAATTAATGTAAGATCCTTGCATCCCGGGAAATACCGCGATGTTAAACCCAAACCCAAGGATGAAAAGGAAGAACAATGGTTGAACGATGGTCGTTAAAACCCTGCTTTTCGCTCGGAGAAACCGTTTCATCTGTCGAAGCCACAACACATAGATGGCTTGGAAATCTTTTTGATTCATTTCTTCTGCCACCTCAGACGAAATCGAGCAGGTTTCTTTGTTCCATTATGCGGAGTCTCATGATCTTGCTCACGCATACTTCGTCCGGTATAATAGAGAAACACATCATCCAAGGTTGGTCTGCGAACATCCACTGAAGAAATGGTTACATTTACGGTCCGTGCGATATCAAAGATCGCCGGGATTTTTTCTTCACCACGTTCAACGCCAAGTGTTAAAAAAGAAGCATGCGGTGTAATCTTACTGATCCATGATTCCTGTTCTAACCGTTTTTGAAGTTTCTGAATATCGGAACACGATAACGTAATAACATCATTACCAACAGATTTTTTCAACATATCAACCGTGTTCATCACTAGGATTTTCCCATGATCAATGATTCCAATACGATCACATAAAAAATCAGCTTCATCCATGTAATGGGTTGTCAAAAAAATCGTGGTGTTCTCATCCTTGTTCAACTGTTTGATATACTCCCAGATAGCCCGCCTGGTCTGTGCATCTAAACCCAGGGTCGGCTCATCTAAAAACAACACCGTTGGGGAATGCATCAGACCCCGAGCGATCTCCAGTCGTCGTTTCATCCCCCCTGAGTAATGTTTCACCAAAACATCTTTTTTATCCAATAAGTCAACAAGGGTGAGTAACTTTAAAACCCGTTTTTTCCTTACCTCTTGTGACAACCCATACATCCGTGCATGAAAATCAAGGTTCTCTCTGCCGGTAAGCTCTGTGTCTAATGCTGGTTCTTGGAAGACAACACCAATATTTTCTCGGACGTCCGCCCGCTGTTTTAAGATATCAAACCCGGCAATGGTTGCAGAACCTTCAGTTGGGTATAACAGGGTCGTCAGCATTTTAATCGTCGTTGTCTTACCTGCGCCATTCGGGCCAAGAAACCCAAAAACCTCTCCTTTCTTCACAGAAAATGAAATATGATCCACTGCGGTAAACCCATCGAATGTTTTTGTAAGATTCTCTGTTGCAATGATGTCCATGAGTATTCCTTTTTCCAATCTCTGTTGCTAATACCATTCGTTTTAAATAATTATCTTTTTTCCACCACCGCGAAATAATTATCAGGAAAGTGTTTCGAATGGATTTTCACACTTTGAAAGCTCTGGATATAAAAACGCGCATCACGTAATTCCCGTAGAAATTCTCCTTTGCTATACAGATGATAGAACCGAGGGATGTTGAGGTTATGTTGCCTCCAGAACATGTCGATATCACCAAATTCCCGTGAACGAACAATGAATTGTTTCATGAAATACCTCCTAGTACATATCCTGCCAACGAGACCAGACACTAATCAATGCAACGCCATTTGGTTTCAGCACCCGGGCGATCTCTTGTAATGCACGACGACGGTGTTCTTTTCCCTGTATATTATGCAATGACGCGATAAACAAGACTGCATCAAGACTGTTATCTGCTAACGGCAGCTGAACAACATCAGCATGAATCAGCGATACATTACCGATGTTTTTGTTATGAAGTTTCTTCTGAACTATTCTGAGCAAATTCTGTGAAATATCTACTCCGAATAGCATGGGAACAGTTCTCCGCACAAGGAAAAAGATGACGTCCGTTCCCACAGCCTATATCAGCCACAACATCAGTGTTTTTCAGAGAACGAATAAAATCAAGGCAGAATTTCCATGGTTTTTGTCGTGTTGTATCAAAACTCTCCGCTATCGCATCCCAGGTTTCCTCTGCGCTGGCTCGATACTCCGGCTGCATTGTTCTCCTACGAGGTTCCTTTTCATTGCAGAAGATCTGCTGCGAGTTCAAATGCGATCATCGGATGTTCAAGATGAAAAGCCTGAATCGTCTTTGGATGCAACTCTCCAAACACCCCAATCTCCGTATCATTTTTCAACACGCTGGCGCATCGTCCTTCAATAAATGCAACATGTGATTTCTCCTTAATTACTGGTTTGCATCCACACTCTCGAAGCACTGTTTCAACAAGTGATTTGCATTCTGTGAAGTTGGCTTTTGCATCAATTTTCATGCCGGCCAGATGATACCGGTTTTTCGCCTGCTCATCGACCACAACCCCAACTTCGAAAATCTGTTGTGGTAACGGATGATGTCTATTCTCCCGAAGAAGCTTCAACAACGATGGTAAAAGACTCATTCGTAACCCACTATACTCTTCGCCGATGGGATTTTCAATCTTGACCATTTTTCCTTTTATAAGCCCCATACGCTGAAATTCATCCTCCTCGTTTGAGATGACGAAAGTGGTGACTTCGTTAAATCCAACACCAATCATAATACCTCGTAAACCTTCTAAGAGATTATGACACGGTAATGTCCTCCCAAACGTCAACGCTTTTGGGAAATCCGTCTCAAACAAGTCAAACCCAAACCCAACCGCGACATCCTCAACAAGATCAACCTCATGAAGGATATCAGACCGCCACGCGGCTATTTCCACCGCGATTCTACCATCTCCCGAATCAACCGCATTATGCCCCATTTTTTTCAAACAAGTCACGACGTCTTTTTCCTTGAATCTTGTCCCAAGAATTGTATTGACAAAAGCAACCGATACACTTTGTTTCACTGGAGTAAAATCAGGAGAAATAATTTTCTTTCCATCATCTAGTACCATGGTTCGATAGATTGTTCCGCCCCGTTCTGCAAGCGCGGTCGTTACGATATTGAGCGCATAATTAATCGCCTTTCTATCAGTCCCGGTCACATCGATAAAAACCTCTTTTGTGTACGGGGTAACCTCAGTTAAACTACCATTAATGATTGGTGGGAATGACAGCACGTTGTTATGGGCATCGACAATCAAAGGGTATTTGTCAAAACCCTCAAGGAGATGAGCATAATCAACGCCTTTCTCATGTTTTTTCAGGATCTCGCGCAGGGTCATAGGTTCATCTTTGGCAAGAGGTACAAACGAGACGGAATCCGGGTCAACCGCCTTGTAGAAAAAAGGTGGTGTGACCGGTTCTGCGTTATGGACACCGATAGCGACCTTCTTTCTATTGCGCCCTAACCCGACATGAAGTTTCTCTTGTAATCCCATGAGTGATGTGATCAATTCATCAGTCATGGTAATGTTTTTCACTAAAGCTGTGGTGACAAACGGTCTGATTTTTTTTACTGACGGATCCACGGTTAATGAGACATCTGAAGTCGCGGTCTCATAGGTTTGTAATCCTGTCTTAAATTCGAAGAACGCCCGTGATGCACGTGCGATACCTTCGACTGAGGTGAGATCTGGTCTGTTCGGGAAGAACTCGATGTTGATCTCATCACCCGTAACATGGCTGAAATCACCCCCGATCATCGGAAGTTTTTCAATGAGTTTTTCCTTTGGGATCTTATAACCAAGTAGGTTGATGAAATCGTTATATTTGAAGGTGACAAGTGGCATACAGACACGTGAATAGAATGGAGGTATATTTGATTTTGGTGAAACCGTTAGGGCACGAGCTGAGTCTTATAAAACTTTATATACAGTAATTGTTATTATTTTTGAAAACGATGGCGAAAACCCTCATCCTCAATATTGATCGTGACGATGATTTTGGTAGAAAGGCTCAGGTGAAAAGCCCGATTATCGGAGTCCAGAATAACTTAGATGCAGCGAATAAACTTGGACTTGTTGACGCTGAGGATTCAGATTTAAACGCGATTTTTTTTGCTATCTCCATCTACGAATCCTTGAAAAAAGAAGAAAAAGATGTTGAGATAGCAACCTTATGTGGGGATATCAACGTTGGAGTAAAATCAGATCAGAAACTCGCTGACCAGCTTGACTCCGTCATCAAAGAGACCAATGCACAGGACGCGATTCTTATCAGTGATGGTGCTGAAGATGAACATATACTTCCGATTATCCAATCACGGTTAAAGATCACCTCGATTCAACGAGTGAACGTAAAACAGAGTAAACAAATAGAAGACACCTATTATCGGATCATCAAACTCCTTGATGAGGATAAAGTAAAAAAACAATTTTTCCTCCCTATCGCTCTGATTTTAATCGTCTGGGCTATCTTTGCAATATTTGGTATGGCAGCAAGTGGGTTTGGAGCAATCCTATTTACCCTTGGTATTTATCTTTTGATTCGGACGTTTAATTCAGAGAAAAAAGTCGCGGTTGTATGGCATGAATTCAGAGCAGGTCTACTTACCGGACGACCGTCGTTTTACACGTTCATCCTTTCCATTGTTATTATTGCAGTAAGTGTGTTTTACGCCTATAATAACACGTTCAATAAGGACATACCTCTCGTCGTTCTAATACTGAAGTTCCTTGGTGCAATCACCTGGGGAATTGTTGCAGCTGGACTGCTTGCTGCGTTTGGAAGAGTCACTGATATCTACATTAGAGAAAAAAAGGTTCTCTGGTCTTACTGGGTTGTTCCGTTTTCATTGTTTGGGTTTGGGTTTATCGGATCAATTCTTTTTGATACCTTCGGCCAAGTAATCTGGGAATATTCCAAAGGCAATGGGTTTTTGATTGACCCATTCTACACCCTATCGTTCTGGGGTTACATTACCGTAGGCATCATCATTGTTTTTATCGGAGCAGTCAGCTATCACTATATCAAAGAGGAATTCATTAACGAGAAATATGAAGTTGATATTGAAGAACAAACACAGAAAATGCTGAAGCATCATACGAAGTGAACTTTTTTTCAATTACTTTAAGAACTCTTGTGTGTATTCTGCGCTAGAAACTATGTCGATTATTGAAAGCATCTTGATTTTTATTGCGATCATCCTTGTCTACGCTGGAATCGTATTTCTTCTTTATAAAAAAGGCGTCTTAAAAAAACACAACATCTCTTTTTATGGACCTGCACTCATGTGGCGAACCGAAAAAGGAATACAGTTCCTGAAAAACCGCGCAAAACATGAACGATTCTGGAAGATCTACGGGAACACAAGCATCATCTTTTGTTTTATAACAATGGTGTTGATGACGGCTTTGATGATCATGACCGCGTGGTTGGTTTTTGGATTTACCCCCGCGCAGCGAAATGCGTTACCTGGTCCAGAGGTTGCATTAGTCCTTCCTGGTATTAACCCGATTCTACCCCTGGAGTACCTTGGGTATGTTCTTCTTGGGCTGGTCATCGCGATCATGGTCCATGAGTTCTCCCATGGGATTCTTAGCATTAGTTGATAAATTAAAGGTTAAATCCCTTGGTATTCTGTATTTAATCGTTCCGATTGGGGCGTTCTGTGAGCCGGATGATGAGGAGGTGAAAAAAGCACGGATTCTGTCACGGATGAGGATTTATGCAGCAGGACCTGCTGCAAACTTCGTTGTCGTCCTCTTGAGCGTCTTGTTGTTCTCCGCTGTATTCATGTCGGCAGTACAACCTGGGGAGGAAGGAGCGATTGTTTTCACCGTTGATGCTGATTCTCCTGCTTCACAAATCGGGCTTCAAACAGGTGTCATCATCACCAGGGTGAACGACACGGTGATTCACACAGGGGATGAGTATTTCAATGCGTGGAATAACACCAACGCAAATCAGACCATCAACATCACGTATATGAAAAGCGGTACCCTGCACACAACGCAAGTGCTGCTTGGCGATAAGTACGTTGAATACGCAAAACGAACCACGATATATGTGAATAACGAATCATACAAAGGAAAAGGATACCTTGGCGTGCAATCACTGCTCCGTGACTCGGTCTTTCAGGAGCATCTTGCTATTTTGAAAAACCCGTTTTTTGATTTTCCGCGAGGGTTACTCACGTTCTATAGCCTTCCCTTGCTGGGGTACTTCGCAGGTTACAATCCCATTGTCGCACCATTCACCGATTCCTACGTTATTACCGGTCCTTTAGGCGTTCTCCCCACCCCTCTTTTTTGGATAATCATCAATGCAATCTACTGGATTTTCTGGTTGAACCTTGCAGTCTCCTTATTTAACGTGCTTCCTATGGTACCACTCGATGGTGGCTTCCTCTTCAATGATGGCGTACGAGCTGTCATCATCCGACTGAAAAAAGGAATCAAGGAAGAAACAAAAGAAAAAATCGTAAAAAACGTTTCTCTTGCAATCTCACTGGTGATCTTGGGATTGATCCTTCTCCCTTTTGTTATCAAATATGTGTAACAAGGTTTTAATGGAGAAGCTCCGCGCCTTTTACGATATTAATAGTACATGATGTTGTGAGCTTCATACTTGCTTTTCGCAAGGCTTCTTTTGCGGGAGTAAAGAACTGTTCTGTTGTATCAAGAGTCATTAAAACCTGATTCACTTTCACCCGAGCAGCAGTCCCCACCGGTTTCCCATATGCTCGTCGCATTCCCTGAGACACACGGTCTGCCCCTGCCCCAGTTGCTTGCTTATTTTCACGAATAACGATATGGGGATAGACTCGAATGTTTAAACAATAGTTAGCTGATCCTATATGTTTCTCAAGTGTTTTGTTTGCAGAGATACGTGCTGATTCCAATGAGTTGTGTCGCAATTGACATCTCTCATCTGCAGTTAATGATAATTGAACAGGGAACTTCGCAGTCTTATTACCGCTGACAAACTGCGTAAGACGAGACGCCGGGACACCACCCATGTACTCTCGCCTTGTCGTTGCCTGACCTCTTATATATCGAATCATTCTCGCTGGTTTACGTGTCATAGTTTTCACCTAGCGTTAAACAGTCTAGCTAGGAAAATCGAAATAAGCATGCCATTTATAACACTTTTTACTCCAGAACTGGCAACTCCTCTTCAGGAGGACATCATAACCATAACCTTTAAAACATGGATTGACTTGCCTATTTGGATTTGTGAGAAAACATGAAACATAAATTAGTCATGCCTGGTGATCAACTCTCTACTTCTGAAGAATTATTGCCCGGCGACGGAACATTTGAAGAAAATGGAATCATCCGGGCAGCACGTATTGGAACCTACGTTGTGGATGAAAAACATCGCACCGCGGAGGTAAAACCAGCTACTAGTACACCCGTACTTCTCAAGAGGGGAGATATTGTTATCGCAAGAGTGATCATGGCCAAATCAACTATGATAATCGTTGAAGTGGTTCATGTCGCTGGAAAAAACAGGTCAATTTCCGGTGATACCGATGCTACCATCCATGTCAAAGAAATCGCCCAAGGGTTCATCAAAGATGCATCCACGGAATACAAAGCCGAGGATTACATCCGCGCAAAAGTCATCCAGGTAAAACCCAGTGTACAACTTGAAACGAAAGAACGAGGCTTTGGAGCCATTAAAGCACGCTGTTCAAAATGCAGACACCCACTTGTGAAAAAAAGCCATGGCCTGGAATGTGAGAACTGCGGCAACAAAGAACATCGACGCATCGCAGATGACTACGGAGCACTCGACCTGCAGAAATTATAAAGAAAAAATACGAACAAGAGGAACTGTGAGAATATGGAGTTAAAAACCATTCGAAAGACAAAAACGGAACTCGAACTAGAAATCGTTGGGGAAGACGAAACCATCCTTCATCCTATTACACATATCTTACTTCAGAATAATGATGTAGACTATGCCGCCTGTATGGCAGATAATCCACTCGCTCCCAAGAAACAATTGTTCATCCGAGTCAAAAAAGGATCCCCTGAAGAGGTTCTGAAAAAAGCAGTGAAATACCTCGAGGATGAGATTAAACAATTCGGTAAGAATTTTGAATAGTCAAAGAGCAGCACATCGATGAAAACCCCTGACTTTGAACACCAGATTGGTATCGACACGTACAGCATAAACAAACCTGGTGTTGGTGGGAAGCTTCGTGTTCGCATCGATGATTTTCATGTGACTGAACTGTTTTTATATCCTCCGAAAAAAGACAATGGGCATTTTACTATCGCTGAAGTCTCCGCGCGGAACTGGGAGACTAATACCCTTGTTCATGAGATTGCAGATAGGTTACATTTATCCAAGAGACGAATCAGTTTTGCTGGAAATAAAGATAAACGAGCATGGAGCACCCAGTTGATGTCGTTTGAGCGGATTTCTCCTGAGCATTTGTCTCAGCTGAACATCAAAGACGTCTCATTTGAAAATATCTATCAATCCGATGTTCCTGTGAGGATCGGAGATTTACTGGGGAATCGCTTTGAGATAACAGTACGGAATATCGATGCAGCAATAGTACCAGAACAAATCAAGAAGCTGGTATCCCCTCTTGAAACTTGGGGAGGGTTCCCGAATTTTTATGGGATACAACGATTTGGTGTGATTCGACCGATTACCCATCTCGTGGGAAAATATATTGTCCAGGGGGATTTCGAAAAAGCAGCCATGACGTATGTCGCCCATCCGATGATTGGGGAAAACGAGGTGACATATTCATTACGGGAAGAACTTGAAAAAACACGGGATTACGCGAAAGCTTTCCATTCGTATCCTGATGCATTGAATTTTGAAAAAGCGATGCTGAATAAATTAATCCAGAATCCAAATGATTTTGTTGGCGCGTTCAAAGAGCTCCCAAAGAATCTTCTTATGATGTTTGTGAATGCGTACGAATCTGTTCTGTTCAATAAGATGCTCAGTGAACGTATCCGACGAAATATCCCGATTCATCATGCCATTGTTGGTGATATCATCTGTCCTGTGAGAAAGAACGTTGTAACCAATGATATCATTTCCGTCAGAGAAACAAATCTCGACAAAGTCAACAAACAAATATCCAAAAAAAAAGCGGTCGTGAGTGGTCTGTTGGTCGGGTGCGATACGATTTTTGCAGAAGGTGAAATGGGGGAGATAGAACATGCCGTTATCGAGTCCGAAAAAATTGACCCGCGCGACTTTATCATCCCTGAGATTCCCTTTCTTTCCTCCTCTGGATCGAGACGTGCATTGCTTGCTTTGGTGCCTTCTCTTGAGTGGACGTTGCATATCGATGAATTGCATGAAGAAAATCAAGCTCTTACCCTTCGGTTTGATTTGCAAAAAGGATGTTACGCGACCTCTCTTTTACGAGAGATCATGAAATCAAATGACCCAAAGAATTATTAGAGGAACATTCGAAGGGAAACGGTTTTAACGGCGTTGTGCCATTACCTGACGAATTTAACGGAAATCACCTTAGTTTGGTGCATAAAAATGATTCAATCTCCACAACAGAAATACAACCCAAAGGAAGTCGAAGAAAAGATACAAAAATTCTGGCGAGAAAACGACATTTTCAAGAAATCGATTGAGCAGCGAAAAGGATGCTCACCGTACGTGTTTTTAGAAGGACCACCCACTGCGAACGGGCTTCCTCATCCGGGTCATGTTCTGACGCGAGTCATGAAGGATTTAATTCTTCGGTACGAAACCATGAATGGACATTATATCCTGCGAAAAGCAGGATGGGACACCCATGGGTTACCTGTCGAAATTGAAGTGGAAAAAAAACTCGGTCTTGAGGATAAACAAGCCATAGAAACATATGGCGTCGATAAATTCAACGAAGAATGTAAGAAAAGCGTATTCCGGTATGAACATGCATGGGTAGAAATGACCCATCGTATCGCGTTCTGGCTTGACATGGACGACCCGTATATCACGCTCAAGAACGAGTATATTGAATCGGTCTGGTGGTCACTCCAACAGGCATGGAATAAGAAGTTACTGTATCGGGGCCATAAGGTTCTCCCGTATTGTCCTCGCTGTGGCACCGCACTCTCAACACATGAAATTTCTCAGGGGTATAAAGTCGTTGAGGATCCCTCTATCTTTGTCAAATTCAAACTGAAGAATGAAGAAGGATATTTTCTCGCGTGGACGACAACTCCCTGGACGTTAATTTCGAATGTCGCACTCGCGGTTCATCCCAAGGAACCATATGTGAAAATACGGTCGAACGGAGAAGAACTGATTCTTGCAGAGCAACGAGCAGCGGTTCTGTTAAAAGGCCAGGAGTATGAGGTGCTTGATCGTTTCACTGGAAAAGAGCTGGAACATAAGGAATACATTCCCCTCTTTCCGTATGCCACGCCAGATAAGAAAGCATGGTACGTTGTGGTGGCTGATTTTGTTACCATGGAAGACGGTACCGGCATCGTTCATATTGCTCCTGCATTTGGTGAAGATGATTACAACATTGGACGCGCATATGATCTGCCTGTTGTTCAACTCGTGAAGCTTGACGGGACGTTCCCTGAAGAAGTAACGCTCTGGCGTGGACAGTTTGTGAAAGATGCGGACCCAAGTATCATCCAATATCTTGAGGAACGTGGATTGCTCGCTGGTACAAAGAAACATTCGCATGAGTACCCGTTCTGCTGGCGATGCGACTCACCGCTGCTGTATTATGCGATGGAGTCCTGGTTTATCGCGATGTCAAAAGTCCAAGAATCGCTAGTGAAAAACAATAATCAGATCGCCTGGTATCCACAGCATTTGCAGCAAGGACGGTTTGGTGATTTCATCCGTGAGGTAAAGGACTGGGCGCTCTCACGTGATCGATACTGGGGGACACCCTTGCCGATTTGGACTTGTACCAACAAAAAATGTCATCATGTACTCTGTGTTGGGAGCGTACAAGAACTCCGCGACTTAAGCAAGTCTTTTCCTGAGAAGTACGATTTACATAAACCGTTTGTCGACGAGCTTGTAGTACAATGCCCAAAATGTCAAGCACGCATGATACGAGAAAAAGAAGTAATCGACTGCTGGTACGACTCGGGCTCGTCCTTTTTCGCCCAATGGCATTATCCCTTTGAAAACAAGGAACTCTTTAAAGAAAACTTCCCCATTGATTTCATCAGCGAGGCATTGGATCAGACACGAGGATGGTTCTATTCTTTGCTTGCGATCTCCACGTTTTTGTTTGATAAAAACCCATATAAAACCGTTCTCACCCTTGGCTTAGTTTTAGACAAGGATAATCAGAAGATGAGTAAGAGTAAAAAGAACTATGTAGACCCAACTATCATCCTTGACCATGAGGGCGCGGACGCGTTACGATGGTACCTCATTTCTGCAAACGCGCCATGGATGTCTACACGGTTCTACGAAGAGGCTGTAAAAGACACTCTCGGTAAATTCTTACTCACGTTTTGGAATTCTTATAATTTCTTTTCTACCTACGCGGTACTTGATGCATTCGATCCAAAGAAGGATAGAATCACTGCCTCCAAAGAGAGGTCTCCTTGATCAATGGATCTGTAGTAGATTCAACCAGCTTGTAAAAAATATCCATGTTTATATGAAGGATTTTGAGACCCATAAAGCCGCTCGTGCGATAGAAAGTTTCGTTATCGATGATTTTAGCAACTGGTATCTGAGGCGTTCCCGGAAACGACTCTGGGTTGAGGAAAAAACAGAAGATAAGCTCTCCGGGTATTCCACGATGTATGAGGTCTTCGTTGGATTGTCTCAGCTTCTTGCTCCGTTCATCCCGTTTATCACTGAGGAGATTTATCAGAATTTAAGAACGACGGACCTTCCGGAAAGTGTACATCTCTGTGACTATCTGACTGTTGATGCAGAGGTAATAAATGAGGAGCTTGAGAAAGGCATGGAGCAGATTCGTGCTGTTGTTGAATCTGGTCGTGCGCTTCGTTCGAAGATTAATATCAAAGGAAGACATCCGTTGCCATCTGCGTCGATTGTTTGCTCCAAAGAAATCGAAAAATCAACAAAACCATTGCTTGAGCTTTTAAAGGAAGAACTCAATGTGAAAATCATCAGCTACACGCGGGATACCACCGCATTCATGACCAAGACCGTGAAACCAAAGTACTCTCACCTAGGTCCAAAATACAAGGAGAAAGCTAAGAGTATTACGCAAGTACTGGATACCTATGATAAACATCAATTATATGAGCAGCTCATCAAGAAAAAAGAAGTGATACTTTCTATTGGTGCTGAGAAGATACGACTGACCGCTGATGATTTTGACATCGTAGAGCATGAGAAAGAACATTTTGCAAAAGCCATGGTTCAGGACATTACCCTGTTTTTAGATACAACCATGACCCCTGAGCTAGAAGCAGAAGGCTTAGCAAGGGAGCTCATTCGACGAATACAATCCATGCGCAAGGAAATGAACCTTGACGTCGAGGATCGGATTGCAACAGAAATCACTCTTGATCCAACAAAAAGAACAGCTCTTCAAGGTTGGAAGGACCATATCAAGGAAGAAACACGATCGAAAACTGTTTCGTTTGTTGACAAACCAACCGGCGTTCTCTTGAAGAAATGGATGATCGATGAGCTGACTGTCGACATTGGCATCCGAAAATAGATGACAATTGCGGCACATGCCAACAAAGTATATATACATAAAACATGATTTTTTGATGGGTTACGGGATGCACAGAGAACCGAAAAAGTACATATGTAGCGGTAAAAAGAACGCTCATCGTATCTTTTCTGAAATTACCGTTGTTCTTTTTGTAATCCCACTCATCGTCTTTACTGTTGTAAGCATGGCGCCGATTGTTTTTTCAAAGACCCCGATGTATATTCCGACTACACCTGCTGGTACAACATTTGGGTTTGTTGATATCGAATACGAATACGTAATCGTGACAATGAATCATGATTCATACTGGATGTTTGACTGGGGTGATGGAACCACAACGACGTGGTTGCAGCTTGAGGACGGTCAGACCTCTATTATTCAAACCCATCATTGGAGCACACCAGGAACGTATCAACTCAAAATGAAATTTAAAAGCGAACAAGTCCCTGAAGGCGTCTGGTCGAACCCTTTAATAGTGGACATTACCACCTATACCAGTAATGATTTTCCAAACAAACCCATACTGCGAACCGGGAAGATCCAAGGCATCATCGGGAATGAATATACCTACTCTGCTTTGACGACTGACCCTAATGAATATCAGGTATCCTATCGATTTGATTACGGCAATGGAAATCTGTCGGAGTGGACGCCTAATGTTCCATCAGGATCCAGTTCGTATCGTTCTTTCGCATGGGAAAAACCTGGAGAGTATTCCATACGAGCTCAAGCACGGAACCAGTACGGCCTTGAATCAGTATGGTCTTACCCTGTCCAGGTCAACATGAAAAATACATCAGAGGACAATGGAACCTCTGTTGATCTTGTATTTCTCAACGACAATTATTATCAGATCATCTACAGCTCAAGCTATAATGGAACCTTCTATAATCCCTCAAGTGGTGGTTCGAATGATATCCAATGGAAAGGTGGCGGAGTGTTTCTAATTGATGACGATAGCGATGGACGATGGGAGTATCTCTACGCTCCAACAATAGGGGAAATCCAGCCATATCAAGAACAAGTGATCCCGCTGAAAAACATCTTTTCTGATATCCCCTGGCTCCTTATTTTAATAATTGTGAGTATCATCCTTGGTGTTATCGGGGTGGTTGTCGTGTTGATTAAAAAAGGTTATATCTATATGTACGAAGAAGAGGTTTCTGTTGAAAAATAAATAATTTCTTCCGGTGAACCAAATGTATTTTATAGTATTCTTATTACCCACTGTTAATGATTTGTCTTGGAATTGAAGGCACTGCCCATTCCATCGGCGTTGGCATCGTCAAAGACGTGAAAGGAACCTGTCACATTCTTTCCAATCTCATCAAGACCTACAAACCAGAGAAAGGAGGGATTCACCCCCGGGAAGCAGCGAATCATCATGCCACCTACATCGCTGACCTTATCTCTGAATCCGTTCAGAAAGCAGGTGTTGACTTTGCTGATATCGATCTTGTTTCATTTTCTCAGGGTCCTGGACTTGGTCCTTGTCTTCGCACCGCGGCAACCGCAGCACGTGCACTTGCGCTAACAATCGAAAAACCCATTATGGGCGTGAATCATTGTGTCGCACATCTGGAGATCGGTCGGGGCACGGTGAGAGGATGTACAGACCCGGTGTTATTGTATGTCTCTGGTGCAAACACACAAGTGATCGCGTTTGCAGAAGGTAAATACCGTGTTTTTGGAGAAACACTCGATATCGGTATTGGCAATTGTCTGGATAAGTTCGGCAGAGCTATCGACCTGGAGTTTCCCTGTGGACCAAAAATAGAGGAGCTAGCAAAAAAAGGTGTACGCTACCTGCCACTTCCGTATTCGATCAAAGGAATGGATATCGCGTTTTCTGGTTTGCTGACCGCTGCAGAGAACTACGTTTCAAAAGGACAATCATTGGAGGACGTCTGCTATTCGATGCAGGAGACAACCTTCGCGATGCTGACCGAGGTGACAGAGCGAGCGATGGCGCATACCGAAAAACAAGAAGTGCTACTTGGCGGTGGGGTAGCTTCCAACAAACGTCTTCGAGGAATGGTAGAGACGATGGCCAAAGACCGTGGCGCAAAATTTTTTGTTCCATCAAGAGACGTGTGTATCGATAACGGTGCGATGATTGCATGGCTTGGATTCCTGATGTACGACAGTGGTCTGCGGATGGGCATTGATGAAAGCATTATTAACCAACGGTTTCGAACTGATATGGTGGAGGTGAACTGGCGTGGCTAACAAAATCCTCTACCGTGGCGCTGAAGCAGAGATATGCTTATCGAAATACATGGGGAAAACCGTTGTTCAGAAACGGCGCGTCAAAAAAGCGTATCGCATTAAAGAAATCGATGCTCTTCTTATCGCATCACGAACAAAAGAAGAAGCAAAGCTGATAGCGGAATCACGATCATATGGTGTCTCAGTTCCCCTCCTATATGATATTGACCTTGCAAAGGGTATCATCACCATGGAATATATCGCAGGGAAACGCGTGAAAGATATTCTAAACCTGTTGGAAGAAAAAGAACGAAAACAACTCTGTCAGAAGATAGGGGAGAGCATCGCACGACTTCATAATCATGAGATCATCCATGGAGATATAACCACTTCGAACATGATACTTCTAAACAATCGCATTCATTTCATTGATTTTGGGCTTGGTTGTAAAAACGGTGAGATGGAGGCAAAAGGAGTGGATTTGCATGTGCTTATGGAGGCGTTTGAGTCAACCCATTCAAAGTATTCGCATTGTTTTGAGTATGTGTTTGAAGGATATAAAAAACAATTTCAAGGGGATGCATCCGCGGTTTTGAAAAAAATTGAGGATATCGTTCGGCGAGGTAGGTATCGATGAAAAAACTGTATTTTATTACCAGCAACAAGGGAAAAGTAAAGGAGGCCACAGAGAAACTTCGACCGCTTGGTTTTTCAGTAGTGCAAAAAGACCTCGGCTATCCTGAGGTACAAGCGGATTCCCTTGAAGAAGTTGCACAACAGGCTATTGAACATGTTCGAGCGAAGTTTCACCAAGCATTCATGCTTGAAGACGCAGGATTGTTCATTGAAGCGCTTCAGGGGTTTCCTGGGGTGTACTCAAAGTATGTGTTTTTCACGATTGGGTTACCTGGGATATTACGATTACTTGATGAGGTAAAAAACAGAAAAGCGGTCTTTCTATCGGTGTACGCGTATAGCAAACCAGCTAAGAAACCAGTGATTGTCGTTGGTGAATGCACTGGTACGATTTCGACTGAAATGCTAGGGAAGCATGGATTTGGTTACGATCCGATCTTTATTCCGAACGGTGCAGAAAAAACTTTTGGAGAAATGACAATTGGAGAAAAAAATCAATTTTCACATCGCGCAAGGGCGCTTGAAAAACTTGTCACAGAATTGAAAAACTCATACTGATTTTCATCTGCAGGTGTTACGCTAACCTCCAGACCACGCAGTATCCCCATTCGCAACTATAAAAAAATTATCTCTGCCAATCATTTGCATATAACGTGAGGCTAACCATGCGAGGCTTCTCCGATAATATTATATAAAGATTTCTGGTTTGGGGCTCAAAAGACAAAGTACCGCATTAAGGCATTGTTAGGAAATGTTGAATATGTCATGAAACATTGCCCCATTGTATATATGGCCCGAGTAGTGTAGCCTGGTAACATATGGGACTGTGGATCCTCTGTGCCGGGTTCAAATCCCGGTTCGGGCCCTCCACCTATCAACTCGGAACAAAAACAGTGAACTCGTCTTTGTTCTATGTGCAATTGTTGTATCAATTCTGCTATGGAGGAAGAAACGAATTGTATAGGTTCTAAAAGAAGGAAAACCGGTCCTCATCCCTTCATCTCTAATTTTTATCTTTTCCAAACATTTAAATGAGTTAAGGGAATATTAACTCTTAACCTGATTTATAAGGGAAGGAATACAAAATGCGAAATGATACATGGACGAAAGGATTAGCTGTTGGAATTATAATATTGTTTGTTGGAGCTAGTGTTTTACCAAGTATTAATGGACAACGATCTCAAGCGAAAATGCAATCTAAAGAAATAGATCACTTACTTGCTGGCAAGGAATTGCCATTCAAAATGATGACTGTTACAGTGGTGAAGTTATACGATGATGGTTCTATTAGAAATATTCGTGAAAGAATTTCTGTAAAAGAATATGATGAATATTCTGAGAAGATGAAAGCTAGTGGAAGTCTTGAAGAAACCTTTATGATTCTCAAAGAATATAATATTGTTCCAATTACTATTAACTTTGATAAATTTATAACAATTCTCAATAACATTTTAGTGAAATTTAATAAGAACCAGAGGATGCAAATTGCCCTCTCTGCGGTAAAAACAACACAAAGTATTGTTCATTTTTGGTTTACTAAAGTCAATTGGGAATTGAATCCAACCAGCGTCATTATACGTAAACCACTAATTTGGTGTTTTGGTACCACTCAAAAAGGTGGTTCTTGTAATGCAAGCGGACAAACTATTATATCAAATCCAGGTGCAAGTTTTAATATTGTAATGTTCTTATATTTAGGAATATTCAATTTTAAACCATATTTTAATTTCGAAAAAGCAACTTTTAATGGTTTTGCAGTTTATTATTTGGTATCGGGAAATTTTTCATCAGGAGCTTTGACGAATGGAGTGAAGTGAATAAAAAATTGGGAATAGATAAAATATGAATTTGTAGATTATTGGGTTGTCATTGATTCTCATAAAACATGAGTTAAAACCGTGTTAATGCTTGTCCGATACAAGTAAAAAGACCATTATCTTTCTAAAGAATTGAAAAGGGGAGTCTGGGAGGAAAGGAGGATGACAAGAATGTAGAAACGTATCGGAGGAAAGTTCTACTTAATCTACTATTGACTCCCCAAGAATCATCATCTTTCTATTGCATAAAAAACATTTGGTAAGTTTTAAGGTTATGTTTTAACTTTTTTTAGCATTTTCTTTCATTTCGTACAAAAATTAGATAATACATTTTAATTGTCATCCTGTCATCTTTATGTATGGTGGAAAAGGTATGAAAAAAAGAGTGGTAAACTAATATTATGTATGCTAATGCTTGAACTGCTCATATCACTATCGACAGTATATCGACCGAACGGAGAAGTAATAGATCAGAGCACACCTTTAGGATATGGTGATTATATATATGGTATAAATAATCGCTATGTCGCTCAATCGTTCAAACCAAAACTCCCCATATTATCAAAAGTTGAGCTCGGTTTATGGAAACAAGCAAATATGCCGGGAAATTTTACGGTCTCGATTCGGGAGAAGTTTAAAGGAGATGACTTCGTTTCTAAAATTGTATCTATTGATGAGGTTCCGTATATGAGCAATGGTGATTGGGTCGCCATTGATTTTCAGGACATCAATGTGACTCCAAATAAAAATTATTACATCGTGTTTACTTCAGATGATTAGCGGGTTGTTTTTTGGATTCTATCCTTAGTTAATCCATACTGGCGAGGGCGTCCCTGGACGCTCGGTGGCGCTATACCCTTTTGGATCCCGGTCTGCTTAGTAGTGACAAAAATCTCTGATTTGAATTTCAGGACCTATCTGTATCAATAACTCCATAATTCTATAGTGAATAGCTATACAATTTACTTTTAGCACACGTTGATTTAAAGAATGCAGGGAAGATTTGAACCTATGGATTTCTCAACAAGCTTATTTATCATTCGCACAAAAACATGAGGTGAAGTTTTTAGATATCTAGGTTAATAAAGAAATAACTACGGGGTTATAGTAACGTTGATATGAAATCGTCTTGTCTTATCATATTCTATAGAATATCAATTCTAATTCTCTTCATATTTTCATATATAAAATCGTTCTTGGAGAAAGGTTTTTTGTTTGTCTAATTACTGCAATTAATTTAAAAAATTCGATTTCGCATTCAAATAAATTGGTCAATAAGATAATTATTTCATTTTATTTTTTAATTTTGTACAAATTATCGATAAGAAATTTATAATACTTATCAGTGATTTACAAAGTAGTATGAGGTGAAAAAAATATGAAGAAAACAACAGTAATAATAATAGTAGGGATGTTGGTGGTAGTAGGCTGTGGAAGCGCTGTTTTTGGGGAGGACGATGATCCTGTTGGTTCAAATAGACCCCCGAATGCCCCAGTGTTGAATGGAGCCAAAAGTTACATGGAAAAAGAATGTTATACGTACGTTTTCTCTGCAGTGGATCCAGATGGCGACACTGTGTTTTATGACATCGAATGGAAGAAAGTCGGTGAGGCTAAGATGATATCTTGTTCACCAGATGACCCGGTTGTACCATGGCTCGGTCCATTTGAGTCAGGTGAGGAATTAGAAAAATTTTATACATTCGATAAATCTGGTAAATACGAACTTACAATTTGGGTAAAAGACATACATGATAGCCTAGGACCAGTGACTACGATAACGGTAACGTATAAATCGGGGATATTCCAGTTACCGATATTCTCCAAGTTGATGGAGAAGTACCCCACGATTTTTAATATTTTAGCAAAGATATTCTAATACTCTAACATCTTTGCAATTTTTTTTCTTTTTCTTTCTGTCATCGATTCGCACAAAACATGAGGTTAAGTTTTTGATGTATAGGTTTTTAAAGAAGTAATTGTTTTAAACCTGTAGTATTTGATGACAACTATGACAAAAAGTAGTAGAGAACAGCTAGCTAAAGATGAGATGAAGATCCTTGCAGAGCTTCAGAAAAACTCGAACGAAAGTATTGACACGATAGCAAAACATTGTAGTTTCTCAAGACCAAAAGTATGGAGAACCATTAAACAACTGGAAGAGAGCCGCATGATTTGGGGGTATACTGCCGTCGTTGATGAGCAAAAGCAAGGTCTTCAAAAATTCATTTTATTAATAAAACGATCAATGCAAACATTAGAAAAGAAAAACGTGGATGAAATTGCAGCGGATAAATTAAAAAAAATTTATTTAAAAATGGGGATTACTATTGATAGTAGTTACTATGTCCATGGTGAATTCGACTGGATTTTACTCTTTACTGCTCAGGATTTAAAACAAGCGAAAAAATTCGCCAATTTATTATTGATGGCATATCCTGGTGTTGTCGCAAAGATTAGCCTTTTACAGACACTTTTTATTCATAGGGAACATAAAATACTCAACCCTGATTCAACGAAGCTAAGTGATTTTTTATGAAACTATGTTAATGCTTCTCCGATACGCTTATATAAATATCTCTGTTTTAGGTTTTTAGGCACGAGTAAGGAGGTTTTAATCTGTTGGGCTTTAAATATCAACTATATCCTCCGAGTTCGGGCGTACCCCTTTATTTAAGGAGATACTTGGTGTATCGTTCATGGAAGAAAAGGTTGCAGCCCGCGTTATCACAAAATATCTGAAAAAAGGAAACATGGCACGTTGTTTACGCGATATTCTCCCCTTATCCGGTCTTTCAAAAGAACAGCGAGAAGAAATCGCAGAGCTCATCCATGATGTTGTTCGATGGAAAAAACTGTATGAACACATAATTGACATCCGTGGACTAAAACCCTCTCCTGAAACCTATGTGAAACTAGCAATGAATGGCTCGCAGGCAGATGCCTCTTCATATCCTTTTGAGTATCGTTATTCCTGTTCTTCGTACGTAGCAAATGTCCTCAAAGACCATGGAGATTGGGCTGAGTTTCTCAATGAAAAACCACCAACTACCCTCTGCGTGAATTTCAATAAAAGTACAATCGACGATGTGATGAGCATGTTACAGCAAGAGACTCTTCCTGCAGAACGATCCTTTCTCACAACCGCGATCCTCACCACCTCGATTAGCAAGTACTCGAAAGTCATTCAACAACGCTTTGCGCATGTGCAGGATGAAAGCAGTCAATTTGTTTCGTTGCTTACAGCATCTCTTGGTGAGTCCATTTTTGATTATTGTGCGGGGAATGGTGGGAAAAGCCTTGCGATAGCATCCATTACAAGGAATACAAAGAAACTGCATGCGTATGAGATGAATGCAGCAAAACGAACAACGCTGAAACGACGATGCAGTGAATACAACGCAAACGTCACCATTGAAGATAATCTCTCTGAAAAAAAATTTGATATCGTTTTAGTTGACACGCCTTGTACCGGCCTTGGTGCTGCACGCAGAAACCCAGAGGCGAAATACGTAGAAAGCCCTGGTGACCTCCCGCAGACACAATTATCTATCTTGAAACAAGCAGCGGGAAACGTTAAATCTGGCGGTGTGCTTTTCTACGCGGTCTGTACTATGACACCTGAGGAGACAACGCAAGTGATTCAAGCCTTTGTTAAGAAGAAGGGATTTACTCTTTCCCCGTTTGATGGCCTTCCTCATAAAGAGTTCCTTTTGAAAAACAAATATGGTGCGTTTAGCACTCTTCCACGTGGAGACCTGTTTTTCCTTTCTGTTCTAAAAAAAGAACAGTGAAACAAACAAGAGAAATAAGCGAGGAAGGAGGGGAAAAAATATGAAGAAGAAACATGAGAATACTATTTTCCCTTCCTCACCAGAAACTCCTCTCTTTTTTCATGTATTTAAATTTGTGCTAACAAAATACCAAAACGAGATTCTGTCACAACTCTTTACATCTTATACATGACAAGGCCAGAGAGCATCTTGGGAAGAAAGTAAGTAGATTTCTGAGGCATATGTTCACTTGCGTCTGCGATTACCTTCAGCTGGTCAATCTTCGTTGCGTTGATAAAAAATGAGAAATCGTATTTTTCGTCATCAACAAATTGTATCGCCTCCGCGTCTACTCTGGTGTATTTCACATGGTCTTCAAGGTTTTTCTCATTGATCCCAAGAAATTGCTCCAAGATGAGTTTATGCAGGATAGAAACGTCCAGTGTCCGCCATGTCTTTGAATGATCTGTAGCAAGTGCATCCATGATATGTTCATCTTTCAGTGTGAGAATATAGTACACATCTTTTGCATACAAGGCAAATGTATGGTTCTTTTCGGTTGCGATGTCGTCCATGATTTTTTTCCCGGTTTTTTGATAATCTTTCCTCTTATCTTCGATGAGTTTTTTTTCTACAGTGAAATATTTCTCAAGTTTTCTAATCAAATCATCAGATTTCACTTTTGACATCTTAATGAGCCGATGTGTGGGGAGAATAGAAAGACCAGGATCAAACATATTACACAGAACAACCATGATGTAGTTGAAGGGCGCATTTTGGTCTTTGTTTCCTGTTTGCTCTTTTTTCTCCTGGGCGTAATTAATAGAGGTTTGATAGCGGTGGTGTCCATCTGCGATGAATAGGATTTTCTTCTTGAGTTCGTCTACAATTGTTTTCACTGTTTTTGGGTCGTCGAGTCGCCAGAGTTGATGAGTGAATCCATCGTAACC
This sequence comes from uncultured Thermoplasmata archaeon, assembly GCA_963835145.1. Lineage (GTDB taxonomy): Archaea > Thermoplasmatota > E2 > DHVEG-1 > DHVEG-1 > SM1-50. The sequence continues at coordinate 67,984 of CAWIEM010000020.1, read as the reverse complement.
TTTCACTTTGATCAGTGGCATGTCAAGTGCAGCGTCCATGGTTTTTCTGATGCTGTCATTTTGATCCATATACATAAGCTGTATTGGTTCAAGGTTCGCATAACAGGCACGCATGAGGTTCAGACGATCTGCCTTAGGTTTTGCCAGTGTTTTTTCATGGGCTTTAACGGATTTATACTCTGGATCAAGTTTCAGGATAACGAAGAATCCGTTCATTTGTTTTTTCGTTTTATTGACCGTGTAATCAACCTTATATGGATAGATTGCGGGAGCGTTCGAAGGAATCAGTATTTCTTGTTTCTGCCATGCATCAAAAAGTTGTTTTGCCCTCGTGTACCGATTGTTCGTATCTGTATCATCTTGGGAAATTTTTCCAAGAATGAGTTTGACGAAATTATACTCATTTTTATTATAGAGCTCGTTTTGCATGTCTTCTGAGATGATATCATAGGGTGGAGACATGACGTCGTCAAGTTTTTTTATTTTTTTGTTGTTGTAAACCATTCCTCTGAACGGAGCAATTTCAACCATAATACTGTAGCCTCCTTCTTAAGTTTGGTTCCGGTATATGCTGGGTCATTAAAAATGTTATGAAGAATAGTAAATCAATGTTTGATTCTCGTGATAGTTCCCAGAATAATAAAATCTTATCATATATTCTATTAAATATATTTTATAGAAACATTTAAATGAACCTGTGAGAATTACTTATATTATAGAAGATTAATATGAAGGAGGAAGCATCATGAAAAATGAATTAATTGCGAAAAGCTTTGTTTTTGGAATAGTAGTACTGTTTTTTGGAGCAAGTGTTACATCAGCGTACGATATAGAACCATCTCTCAGTTCTCAACCCATGGATCGTGGGAATATCCTCTATGTTGGTGGCAGCGGACCTGGGAACTATACCACGATTCAAGAAGCGATCAACAACGCAACCAATGGTGATACCGTCTTTGTCTATAATAACACCTACAATGAAAATGTTGATACCAAACTAAAAAAGATTACACTCCTCGGAGAAGATCGCGATACAACCATCATTACAGGATCAGCTACCAATCCTGTGCGTAAAAATAGGAACGAGCGATACCACGCTATCGGGATTCACTTTAATTGGAACACCAACAGGAATAATTATACAAGTAGCTTCCCTTAGTGAGAATATCTTCATCACGAACAATCTGATAAAAGACGGTTCAAATGGCATCGTATTATCTGCTACAACCAGTAAAGTCACGATCACAGAGAACACGATTAAAAATAACGCCTTTATTGGTATTCAGTTACAATCATCAAGTTATGATATTATCCAGGGTAATACGATTGAAAATAACGGGGCTCAAGGTATAGATCTTTCCCTGAATAGTAACCATAATTCTATCCTTAATAATTCAATTATGAATAATGCAAAGGAAGCAATTCTTATCAGTGGCATTGCAAGCACAGAAAATTCAATCGAGGGAAACAATATTTATCAATAATCAAATCGGGGTTCGATTTACCAGTGCTGGTTCAAACAAGATACAGAGCAATAACATTGAAGGAAGCGTTATGGAAGGAGTACTCCTCCAAACAAGTAAGGAAAACACCATTGAAATGAACAATTTTATTGACAACAATCGACAAGCAACGTTCAAGCTTTCGTCAAGGAATACCTGGGATGCAAACTACTGGAGTAACTGGATTGGATTTAAACTGACATCACCGATCTTCCAGAAATTCCCCAAAGTAATCATTGGTGGACTGCGCATAAACTTTGATAAAAACCCTGCGAAAGTACCATATCAACATCTCTGCGGTCTCTAAAACCATTTTTTCTTTTCTTTTTTATACTGATTCGCATAATAACATACGTTTTTAAAGAAGGGTAATTAAGAATAAAAATGACAATTTCTTTCGATAGATTTTTATATTAATAGATGTTATTAATTTTTAGAGGAAGGACAGAAATGAAGAGGAAATTAATTTTTTGTAGTATTTTTGCAGCCGCCATTCTTGTCTTGGTGTCGTTTGTCTCCATGGTCGGTTCTCAATCAACACAAGCAAATGAAAAAGAAAGTTCTTCACCGTTGTTTGCGGTAAGAACAAAACGCGCAACACAAAAAGTAAGTGAAGGTGTTATGTCCTGTTTTCTTGGAAAAGGAAAACAATTGAACATCTTTCCTTCAACAAAAACTCAAAATGAGGATTTGATTTATACAGCAATAAAAATTTTTAGTACTAACCCTGCTCTTTTAAACAGATTATTAGATAATCTCGATAAGTTCCCCTATCTCGCCGGGTTGTTAAAAAAATATGGCGTCAATACATTAGATATAAAAAATTATATGAGAATCATAAAAAATAATCCATCATTATTAAAAGAAGGAATCACCGATATATCCCTATCAGATCCTCATGATGATGGTCCTCAGCCTCTCGGACTAAGCACCTCTAATCCCCTCGGGTGTTTAATTGTAGCTATGGTAGCGCTTGTTCCAATCACTGTTGTTCTTACTTTGCTTCTCCTCCTGTTTACCGTAAGAATTTTAACCTGCCTTAATGTAAACAATTGTACAAATGAAATCGCAAACCAAATCTGGGATCAATTACTACAAGGATTAACACCAGGGTAGATCAATGTGGTTGTTTTGTTCTTTTTTTTACTTAACCCATCACAGATGAAATCAATCAGATTATTCGAAAAAACTGAAACCTATTCTTGGAGCAACGGTAAATGAAAAATGGGTTCTAAGAATATGTTTTTAAAGAAATAATCACAAGGTTATAGTAATGTTGAAATGACGTCAATATAAGAAAACCTTGTTGTTCTCGCATGTTTATTGGAATTATTGCGAATATTTTACAATGTGATACATTTATAACCTCCTATGTTATATTAATTTTATATATTTTATTTAGGGGGGCAAAAAAACATGAAAAAAATTTTATCAATCGTGGTAATAGGAATTTTTGTCCTTAGCGGACTTGGGACTGTTGCTAAAAATAGTCAAACCAATTCGTCATCATATAATGCAAGCACTTTTGATGATGATGTTCCTGTGTGGAATGTTAGTGATATTTGGACGTATACGGTTAATAATATTACTGTTAATTATACTCATGAGGAACAAAAGATTTTCATTGATGGAAAAATCGATGATTTTAGCTGGAAAGTAACAGATACAGATGGTGACTATTACACCGTGGCAGTAACTGGAAAAATAACTGCGACATACGATATCTACCTATCATACCAAACATCGAAAATTCACTTTATAGGATCGTTTAAACCCGCGTTAACCCGTTTGATTGGAACAATTCAGTTTACAAAATCTGACCTTGAAATCCATGACTTCTCACTCCAACTTAAGGGCATCACTTTCACGAAAATCAACTCCATTCCATTTGCCATTCCTTTACCATTCAAACTTATAACAGAAGGCGATTTAAGCGTTGATTTTCCTGTATTTGATTTTCCTTTGTATGGATTTAAATTCTGGAACTTACCCGATTTAACAATGACCATGAGTTCGACATTTGGGGGGATTTTTGGAATTATACAAATACCCTTTACTGTGGGTGTACATTACTCGTGGACACCACTTGCCTTCTTATGCTATGATAAGCAAGATATAACTGTCGAAGCAGGAACATACAGCGCTTACAGGATAACATCTTTAATCGGTGACTACTGTGACTACTACTATGCGCCTATTGTCGGAAACCTTGTCAAAATTAATGCAGTTCTTACAAACGGTGAGATTCATGGTGAATTAAAATCGACAAACTATCCATAATCTATTTTTTTTCTTTTTATATCTATCAATATAATTTGAAGGATAATACATGGAAATGGTTCCGCTTCCCGAGGTTGAAGAGACACTGAACGCGTGGAAGAAGAAAAAGAAGCAGAAACCGAAAAAGAAGGAAGAAGAAAAACCCGAAGAGCCCGAGGGGAAAAAATAGGTCGGTACTTTCATCGGGTAATATTTATATGTTACTGATGGATAATGTATAATATCTCGGTATAAGCCGAAAAATGGGGGTAATATGAATGTATAAGAAAATCATCGTTGTATTTTTGTGTATTCTGCTAATGGCCATTGTGGTACTTCCCATGATAACACTTTCTCAACCAGTCACTGCGCAAAAGGGAAGAGAACAGAATGAAGGATCTCGGACCTGGATTCAACTGCCGGATCCTCTCCCCGTTGATATGATCCTTGAACAGTCGGTTTCCCGGAGGATGTCATTCCATAATGGTTATCCAGCGACGCCGGTGACTGATCAGGAATTATCCACGATCCTGTGGGCGGCGTACGGGGTGACGACCACCGGTGGACGAACAGTCTATAGTCCAAATGGGACGTATTCGACAACGATGTATGTGATACGCAGTGATGCAACGTATCTCTATGTTGCTGCCAACCATTCGTTACTCTTGTGGAAAACCGGGAACTATCTGTACCTCGGTCAAGCCACGGGTGCTCCGATTAAGTTTGGTCTGATCTGGAATAAGACCATCGCTCCTGATGAGAAAGCAGCGATGGCCGAGATAGGGATGATTGCACAGAACGTGTATTTTGATGCGAACGCTCTGGATTTAGCGACGATTACGACCGGAATGAGTGTCAATGACCTCTATAATCTTGGTATAGATCCGTCCATTGAAAAACCAGAGATCATCATGCATCTGGGACATCCACCTACCCCATATGATTTTACCTATAACCCGCTTTCCCCGTCGAATTTACCGACAGGTGGTCAACAACACGCTGACGTTGGCGGACGCGGTCAATGCTCGTCAAATTGTGAATGAGTGGAATAACGTGGAATTAACACTTCTTGAGGAATCCCAAACCTTGTGGTGCTCGTACGGGACTTCCTACCTCTATGATAATATCAACCACAAAAGACATCGCACACTCCCCAGCGCAATAGACATCTATCCGTTCAAGATCTACGCGGCCAACCAAAGCGGCGTATACCAATACACGCCGGAAACGCACTCTCTTTCATTGATTGTCTCTGGTGATAAAAGAGAATTGATTCAAAACGCTGTTGGCCATGACAACATCTCGGTCACCTCGTCACCATGGATCATCCTCCCATTCTGGGATAAGAATGTGGGAAGTCAGACCTATCTCGCATGGTGGTGGTACGAATCCGGTGCCATCGTCCATAACGTCCTCCTCGAGGGCACAGCACTGAACCTGAGTGCGAAATGTGATAAGCGTCATTACTGATCAAAACGGGTTGCGCTCTGCCTTAGGTCTTTCTGGGCAAACCAATCTTGTCGCAATGCACGTAGTCATGGTCGGTCATGCGAACGGAAGCAGTCAGAACGACCCACCAATGGCTCCGAGTATTTCCGGTCCTTCCAATGGGCTGAAAGGAGTTCCATATAACTATACGGTCGTCACGACCGACCCTGATGGTGATGACGTCTATTATTATGTTGCTTGGGGCGATGGGACGAACAGTGGATGGATCGGTCCGTTTCCCTCTGGTATGATGGTGACGTTGAATCACACCTGGTCCGGGCAAGGGGCCTATACCATCAAAGCAAAAGCAAAAGACACCCATAATCTGGAGAGCAGTTGGACTCCCCTTGTGATGACGATCATCGGATCAGAACTTGGCATTGAAATAACTGGGGGCTAGGACTCACGGTCACCCTGCAGAACAACGGGACTGTCTCTCTCACGAATATCTCCTGGGAGATCGTCTTCAAAGGCGGTTTTGTCATCCCTGCTCAAAGAACAGGGACGATTCCGCCCATTCCCACAGGTGCACAAGCAAAAATACATCTGTTCGTTTTCGGTCTTGGGAAATCAACCGTCACTGTTACCGTGATGGCAGACGATGGAATCTTTGCGGAAAAAACAGCAACTGCTTCGCTCTTCCTGTTCTTCGTCTTTGGTGTGAAATAATCCTCCACCTCTCTTTTCTTTCTTTCGTTCTTTAGAGGGAACTATCATCGTCGTCCTAAGTAGTATTCTAAATGATTTACTATTCCGTCTTAGTAGCAATGATGTTACAGAAAAAACCGTGTCAATATTTGTCCGATAAATGATGATAGTTTTATATACTAAAATAAAATCTTGGTTTTGAACTAAAAACAATGAAATATCAGACGGGTAGCTATATGAAATACAGAGATATTCTTACCACGTTTCTTATCCTTGGATTCTTTCTTTCCCTTGCATACACCCTTGGTGTAGCACAATCAGTATGGTACTGGTGGATTGTAACTATCGCGTTTGGCGTTGCCTTAGCCTGGGCAATTTACTATTTGTGGTTGACATAAAAAAATCGATGTGTATCCGAATTTTTTATTCATGGTGGATATTACTATTTACGATGGTAGTATATGATTCTGCCAAAGTGTTTCCTGCACTCTGGGGAGTAAGAGACCTGTTTTCATTTAATTGTTGTTCAAAGTGTACCGTCCAGTTCAATCATAACCTGCTTAAGGGAAACGTTTAAACAACTCGTGACATTCAACATCCTCAATGAAGGGCGAAACATTGAAACAAGTAGAACAACTCTTGCATGAGTACCGACTCTGCGACTCTTGTTTCGGGAGATTATTCAGAAAAGAAATCAAAGATGGTACCAACTCGCAGAAAGGCGAATCAATCAGAAAACAACTGCACCGTACAGAGAAGACAGCAACCCATGACTGTTGGCTGTGCGAAGGACTCATTGATGAAATCCCTCATTTCACTAAAATAATCGCTGACGCCGTCAAAGACTACGAGTTTGAAACCTTCCTCGTCGGCTCAAAAATAGACGAAGACATCCAAGAAAAAGAACAACGCCTCTGGAAACATCTGAAACTAGAGGATGCTGAACCCATCAAGATGGAAATCAACAGAGAAATCGGAAAAATCCTCGAACCACAACTCGGGAAAACTGTTGATATCCCTAACCCTGAAATCATGGCGGTCATCGACACCACCTACGACATCGTCTCTCTTCAAATAACCTCGTTATTCATCTATGGAAGATATAAGAAACTTCAGAGAGGAATCCCTCAAACGAAATGGCCATGTCAGATCTGTCGCGGTAAAGGGTGCAAGAAATGTAACTATACAGGAAAACTGTATGAAACCACGGTTGAAGAACTCGTCGCTCAGAAAGCCTTGGAACTCACCAAAGGAACCGACGAATCATTTCACGGGAGCGGACGAGAAGACATCGACGCCCTTATGCTAGGATCTGGACGACCGTTCGTTCTTGAAATCAAAAACCCAAAAATAAGAAACATCAACCTTACACTGCTGGAAAAAGAGACAAACCAGACCACAAAAAACAAAGTCGAAATCACTTCCCTGCGGTTCTCCACCAGAGACGAAATCGCACGTATCAAAGCAGCAGAATTCAGAAAAACCTACCGAGTCACCCTTGAAGCAACCCAACCTTTGAATAAAGAAAAACTTATAAAGGTGGCTCAGACATTACAGGGTAAACTCATAAAGCAGTTGACACCAACTCGAGTGGCCCATCGCCGGGCCAACAAGATTAGAGAACGTACAATATACAACTGCACCATTGAATCGGTAGAGGGAATCATAGCCAGACTAACTCTAGAAACCGAATCCGGCACGTATATAAAGGAATTCGTTTCTGGCGATGACAACAAAACCCAACCGAACCTCAGTGAACTCATAGGCATTCCCTGCAAAGTCAAAGAACTCGATGTAATCGATGTCAAGGGGGAATAACAAAATATGGTGAAACGATCAAAAGGAACACGAAGTAAAAGCAGATACATCATGAGAAAAAAACCGCGAACGCGCGGTGTTTCCTCTATAACGAGAGCACTACAACAATTTGAAGTTGGAGCTTGCGTCAGCATTGATATTGACTCTGCGGTGCACAAAGGCATGCCGCATCCACGGTTCCAAGGACGTACCGGAAAAATTGAAGGCATGCAAGGCGATGCCTACCTCGTTGGTGTCACAGTTGGTAAGAAACATAAAACACTCATTGTGCTGCCAGAGCATTTGGGGAGAGTAACGTAAATGGAAACTTCAACAGAAGAAACCAGTAAAATTGTTTCCCTAGCAGAAGTAAAAAACATACTTAAGAAAATCAGTAAGGAACGAAAAGAGCTCCTTTATGAGCAGAAAATCGCCTTGGAGCACGCAGAAAAATTTGCAAAACTCTCTGCGAAACAAACCAAGGATTTAATCACTGAGTTAATGAAACTTGATCATGTCGAAGAAATTCATGCGTACAAAATAGCGGACATACTTCCTAATACAGAGGATGATGTGAAAGCTATTTTTGCTAAAGAGCGATATACGCCGAATGATAAAGAAATAAAAAACGTCCTGGAGATAGTAAAAAAACATTCTGTTGAATAGTGGTGGGGGTTGGTTATCATGGAAGATTATGTCTATGTCTTAGATTACTTGGCAAAAGGACGCGGGGATCTCCCTGCGTTTAAGAGAAACCCAGTGGTCTACGGCATCGGGGAAAGCCAGTATACATTTCTTGAATTGATACCGAAGCGAGATGCTACATTCACCACTGGTGAACGTATCTATGTCGGCAAAGACCCAACGATGCGAACCAAAATTGAGAAAATCAAAGGGCGCGTCAATTTTGAGGATCTCACCTCGACTGCGCATGGGGAACTCCCGTATGTACTTTTAGATATTGTTCACAATAATGAAGCCCGGTATGTAAAATTCTTTAACGAGGCATCCGCTATCTCAACGAGATACCATGTTCTTGAGCTCCTTCCTGGTCTGGGGAAGAAGATGATGATAGAAATCCTTGATGAACGAAAAAAGAAACCATTCACCACCTTCAAAGAGATGCAAGACCGCATTGACTTCCTGAGATCACCAGATAAACTTATCTCCAAACGTATCGAGTTAGAATTATCTGATCCGAATCAGAAATACCGTATTTTCACCCGCCTGCCGTTAACACGGGACCAGCAATACTGAGAGAATGGCAAAACAGCGTTTTGGGCAGCACTTTCTTATTGATATGTCAGTTGCTAGCCGAGAAGTTGGATACGCGAAGCTTACCAACGATGACATTGTTCTCGAGATTGGTCCTGGGCTAGGAGTCATTACTCGTTTATTAGCACAGAAAGCAAAACAAGTAATCGCTATAGAAATCGACCAACGACTTGTGGACAAATTGAAAACAACACTTCCAGAGAACGTGACCCTGATTTCTGGTGATGCTCTTTCTATTGATTTCCAGACACTTCCGCGGTTTACGAAGATCGTCTCAAACCTCCCTTTTGAGATATCGTCACCGATCACGTTTAAATTCCTGGAATCTTCCTTTTCAAGAGCTATTCTGATTTATCAGAAGGATTTTGCTGAACGTCTCGTGGCACTCCCTGGAAAAAAGGAATATTCACGTCTCACCGTCGGTGTCTCCTATAAGGCACATTGTCGGATTTTGGAAGACGTCTCTCGAAGCTGCTTTTCTCCAGCACCTAAAGTCGATTCCTCTATTGTCGAACTTACCCCTCGCGAGAAACCCCTGTTTAATGTTGAAAATGAGTGGTTTTTTTTTGAGCTCACGAAACAGTTGTTTAACCATCGGAGAAAAAAGATCAGATATACGATTAAGGTCATTGTATGGAGACCTCGAGCAACTCCCGTATCTTGATCAGCGAGTCGAGGAACTCACCCCGGAACAGATCGGGGAACTGAGCAATGTTTTGTGGCACCTAAAATAAGACTTGTTTTCCATTTTTTCATCTATAGAAACGACGAAAGAATATTATCTTGGATCCAACTAAAAACTCCAATGATGTCAAGCCCTATCAACAATACAAAAAACAGCACAAAAAACAACAACAGCTGTAACGTAAACCGTAAAAACTGCCAGATAAGAAGCAACACAATCAACAAAATCAGAAAAACCGCCCACAACGGAACTGAAATCGAAAGAAACTCCATCGCCACCAACATAGAGAATCACTTCAATTCATTTAAACATTTGGAAAAACTCTTTGCACCCCCGGCAGAAACAATTAAAAATTCCCACGCCATGAGAACAACTGACCACAATGATGAAAAACTATCTCACACTGAGTGCTGCAACATGCTGAGAAATGGGCGAGCTGAGTGGTCATCATATAACCTTCCCCCAAACATACAAAAACTCTGATTCCATGTCAATTCTGTGTACATCCAGCATGATTTTATCAAACCAAATTCCGTAGAACGAAGAGAGTATCAGTACAATATCGCAAACTCTGCAGCGAATGCAAGTACCCTGGTTGTGCTTCCCACGGGCATGGGAAAAACCATCATCGCTCTCCTTGTCATCGCAAAAGAACTTGTAAAAAACAACAAGGTCCTGTTCCTCTCACCGACAAAACCGCTCGTGAACCAACACGCACAGACTCTTACCGATCTTCTTACCATTGACGATACCGTCGCGGTCTTCACCGGTGAAGTCCCCCCAGAAAAAAGAATAGAACTCTGGAACAGCAAGCAAGTCATTGTCTCCACCCCGCAAGTCATAGAAAACGACCTGATTGCTAGACGTTATGATCTAGCCAAAACATCTCGTATCATTTTTGACGAGGCACACCGCGCGGCAGGAAACTACTCCTACGTCTTTATTGCAGACATGTTCAAGAAACAACAAAGCGAACGACGCTGCCTTGGCATGACAGCATCTCCAGGAAACAACCTTTCAGAAATCCTGGAAGTCTGCAAAAATCTTGAAATCACCAACATTGAGATACGAACAAAAATAGACCAGGACGTCAGACCCTACGTACATGACCTCGACATCAAATGGAGAGAGATTCCACTCCCCCCCGAATTCAACTACACTCTCCAACTCCTCAGAAAAGCACTCGCTGAACGGCTAAGCATCCTAAAAAACATCGGCGTCCTTGATTCAGCCTCAATAGCACTTATCAACAGAAAAAAACTCTTAGAAGTCCAACAAAAAATACAATTAGAACTACGTTCCAACCCACAACCATCACAAACCCTGTTCAAAGCAGCCTCTGCGCAAAACGCGGCCATGAAACTTGCACACGCCATTGAACTTCTCCAAACTCAAGGAGTCAACGCCCTTAGCAACTACGTTTCCCGCATAGCGACTGAGGCAAGTTCAAAAGGAGGAAGCAAAGCCTCCCGAGACATCATGAAAGACCCTAACGTCCTCGAAGCAATAGCCTATGTCAAATCTCTCAAAATCGAACATCCAAAAATCCAAGAAATTGTCACAATCGTCAAAGAACAACTCACCCTCAAGAAAGAATCAAAAATCATCGTCTTTACCCACTATCGAGACACCTCCCTTTATGTCCTCAAACAACTTGAAAAGATACCGATAGCAAAACCAGTTAGATTCATTGGACAAGCTGGAAAAGAAAACGACAAAGGCCTCACACAAAAAGAACAAATCGATATCATCAGGAGATTCAAAAAAGATGAATACAACGTCCTCATCGCAACCTCTGTAGCTGAAGAGGGACTTGACATCCCCTCGACAGACCTTGTGGTCTTCTACGAACCTGTTCCCTCAGAGATACGTACCATCCAACGGAAAGGCAGAACTGCACGGCAAATGGCTGGGAAAGTCATTATTCTTATCGCCAAAGGAACACCAGACGAGGCATACTACTGGTCCAGCCGACAAAAAGAACGCAGGATGCACAGTGAACTCGAAATACTCAGAACTGCACTCCGCAAAAAAATCCAAGACCCTGCTGCGGTCTACCAAACTGCGCTACACCAAGAAAACCAAAAAAAACTCGATGAATATTCTAAAAAAACAAATGTCAAAATCATCGTTGACCATCGAGAATCCCGCTCCCCCGTCATGCGATTCCTCTCACAAAAAGACATCATCGTTGAACCTCAACAACTCGACGTTGGAGACTACATCATCTCCTCCCGCATCGGCGTCGAACGAAAAACCGTAGATGATTTCCTCAGTTCCCTCATAGAAGGAAAACTCTTTGTCCAAATGAAAAACCTACGAACCACATACTCCAGACCACTGTTACTTGTTGAAGGAGATGGCCTTCTTACCAAGAGAAACATCAGCCATAACGCGATCTTCGGCAGCTTTGTTTCAATCATCGTAGACTTCGGCATCCCTATCATCACCACCCATACCCCGCAAGAAACCGCAGACTTCCTTGCCGTCATGGCTCACCGGGAACAAAAAGAAGGAGATAAGGCAATCGCCATACGAGGAGAAAAAACAGCAAAAACTATTTCTGAACATCAACAATTCCTCGTCGAAGGTCTCCCAAACATTTCAGCAGTTCTTGCACAACGTCTCCTGCAGCACTTCGGCAGCATCAGATCTCTTGCCAACGCATCTGAAGACGACCTCTGCCAGATCCAGGGGATAGGGAAGAACATCGCTGCAGATATCCTCAAAATACTCAACGCAGAGTATCTCAAAGAATAGCCCAAATATTTTTATCTCACTTTGTGATTACCGTCAAGTCTAGGGGTGACTATTTATGCCCGATGATAATAAAAAAATCGATCAGATTTGTGATGGTTTAAATATGATTAGTGAGGATAACTCTATCCCAAGAAACATCAGACGGGGGGCAGAAGAAGTCAAACAAATCCTGATAAAACCAGGCGAGCCTATTGACTTACGTGTCGCCTCTGCAACCTCAATTCTTGACGAACTCGCAAACGATCCAAATATTCCACTACATGGTCGAACGCTCATATGGAATATCATGAGTCGTTTGGAGGAACTCGCATAATATATTTTTTATCAACAAAGACAACCATTCGTTCATTGAAACGAAAATGGAGGAAGATGAAATGATACGAATCGGGCAAGCTGGCATCCCTTTATCTTGCAAAGGACGTACTAACAAGGATGGACTTGTGTATACCCATAAAAGTCTTGATTTAAACGCCATTGAAATACAATTCGTCCGCGGATTATATGTTCTTTCAGAAGAAGAAGCATTATTCATCAAAGATTACGCACAGAAAAACGACATCGAAATCCATGTCCATGCACCGTATTACTTGAATCTAGCTGGTGACCGCGAAGAAATCACCATGAGCTATGAAAAAATCATGAAATCAGCGGAAATGGCTAATAACATCGGATCAAAAACACTGATTATCCACCCTGGGTTTTATGCAGAGCACAGCCAGAAAAAAACCATGAAACTTATTACGAAAAACTCAAAAAAACTTGTCAGCATGTTCAAAAAACAAAAACTTAAAACCAAACTTGCGATGGAAACCATGGGGAAACAAAAAGTCTTCGGTAGCATTGATGAAATTGTCGAAGTCTGTCAACACGTCAAAGAGGTCGTCCCGGTCCTTGATCTTGGTCACATTCATGCCCGTGGAAACGGGTGTATTAAACAACGAGAAGATTTCGAAGCAATCTTTGACACACTCAAACCCTTACGGTTACGACACTACCTAATTCATATCACCGGCGTCCTCTATGAAAACGGGAACGAGTTATACCACGTCCCGATTAAAAAAGGAGATATGCCGTTGGCGCCTCTTATCGAGGTTATTCTTGACCGAAATCTCAACGTCACCCTCATCTCAGAATCACCATTGCTAGAACATGACGCAGTCTACATCCGCCTTCAAGTGGAAAAAGCGATCATGAAAAGAACCGGCAAAGAAACCGGCTATTACAAAGATCTCTCTGAGGTCACAAAAAAATGAACAACCCAGATACTTTTCGCGGATCACTTGATTACATCCAACGAAAGACTATAGATATCCTTGATAAGGTAACCAAAGAGGATATAAAAAAAATCATTGTCTCATTTTTCAAAGCAAACCGTGTGTTTGTATATGGAGCAGGACGTTCAGGTCTTGTCGCCAAAGCATTTGCCATCAGACTTGTACACCTCGGATTCCAGACCTTTGTCATCGGAGAAACCATCGGCGCACCAGTGAAAAAAGGCGATCTCGTATTTATCGTATCTGGTTCAGGAGAAACCATCCCTGCGGTCATGACCGCGGAGATAGCAAAAAAACTAGGAGCTAAACTTGTGGTCGTCACTGGGAAGAAAAACTCACGAATCATAAAATTCGCTGATATCGCAATCGTCCTTGCAGCTGACTGCACGGAGAAAGAACGGAAACAATTCGCTCCTCTTGGAACCTTATTTGAGGCAAGCGCGTGGATTCTCCTCGACGGTATCATTGCTGAGCTCATGAAAAATAAAAAAGAAACCGAAGAATCGATGCGTTCCCGTCACGCAACACTAGAATTACCGTAAAAACATTTTTTTTCAGGAGAATATCATAAAATTACTTATTTTCATTACCCATATGTTTTTAAAGCAGGTTTTATCTACGGCGTTTGAAACAAGGTGAATGGCAATGACCACCCTTTCTAAACATACCCGTCAACCCATCGTCAGTGTTCTGGGTCATGTCGACCATGGAAAAACATCGCTGTTGGATTTCATCAGAGGTTCAACCGTTGCCGCACGAGAAGCAGGAGCTATCACTCAACATATCGGTGCAACCGAAGTCCCTATTGATGCGATTTACTCGATGTGTGGTCATCTTCTTGGGGGTAAGAAGTTCTCTGTACCTGGTCTCTTGTTTATCGATACACCAGGACATCATGCGTTTACAACCTTACGAACACGTGGGGGCTCCCTGGCAGATCTTGCGATTCTTGTCGTCGATATTAAGGAAGGGTTTCGGCCGCAAACCCATGAATCCATCACCATTCTCCGTCAATACAAAACACCATTTATCGTCGCAGCAAACAAAATCGACGCGATCAATGGTTGGCAACGCAGTGATGATATCGCTATGAACCGGATTCAAAACCAGCGTCCCATGACCAAAACGCTCTTCGAAACTAAGTTATTTGAATTGATTGGAACCATCTATGATAAAGGCTTTGAATCAGACTTGTACTTCAACATTAAAGATTTTCGTAAAAGTATCCCTATCATGCCTGTATCTGCAAAAACTGGTGAAGGTGTACCGGAGTTGCTTATGGTTCTCGTTGGATTAGCACAACGATTCCTCGAAGATCAACTCACAAGTGAAACCGGTGCCGGCAAAGGAACTGTTCTTGAAGTTAAAGAAGACGTTGGATTAGGAACAACCGTAGACGCTATCATTTACAGTGGTATCCTCAAAAAAGAAGACACTATTATCTTTGGAACACGAAACGAACCACTGGTTACAAAAATAAAAGCGTTACTCAAACCAAAACCAATGGATGAAATCCGTGATCCACGGGAACAATTCGAAAGCGTCAAAGAGGTTCATGCTGCCTGCGGTATTAAAATTTCTGCTCCGAATCTTGACCTCGTCGTCCCTGGTGCACCACTGCGTGTCGTCCATGGTGATAAGGCAGAGCTGATCCAGGAAATCAAAAGTCAATCTCAAGTTAATATCGAACTTGATAAAGATGGTCTTTTTATTAAAGCAGATACGATCGGCTCTCTCGAAGCCCTGGTAAAAGAATCTCAAGAGCACGGCATCAATATCCGGAAAGTGGAAATCGGGAATATTTCCCGACGAGACATCATGGAAACATCTGCGTTAAATAATCCCTTGGAACGAATCATTTTTGCGTTTAATGTAAAGATACTACCTGAAGCAAAAGAAGAACTTTTAAACACAGAGGTCACCGTTTTTAACGAAGATGTCATCTATACAATTATCGAGAACTATGATGTATGGTTGGCAAAGAAGAAAGAGGAACTTGAGAAGAAACGTAGGGAGGATTACACACATCCAGGGATGATTAAGTTCCTACCAGAGTACGTTTTCCGGATAAGTCATCCTGCAGTTATCGGAGTAAGGGTTCTTGGTGGACGAATTAAAGTGGATATGAGGCTTATCGATCAAGATGGAAAAACCGTTGGACACATCAAGGGCATGCAGTTAGAAAATAAAGCAATATCTGAGGCGCTTCAGGGGGCGGAGGTAGCTATCTCTATTGAAGGTATTACGGTGGGCAGACAGATAAAAGGAGGAGATATTCTTTTTACCGATCTTCCTGAGAGTGATGCGAAAAAACTGAAACTCATGGACGTCCTCAATGAAGATGAGAAAGACGTGCTCAATAAGATCATTGATATTAAACGCAAGACAAATAAGTTCTGGGGGATGTAAGGTCTCTCCTTGATTATAGGAGCTTTATAGAAACGACATATTAAAATAGAAAATACTGTTTCAGGGATACAATTATTACAGTGGTGGAGTGTATTTATTTATGGAAAACATAACAAATTCAGAACAATGCAATGAAACACATTTGAATAAATCACGACGACGGATCATACGAGTCGTATCTGTTATAATGATGATCGCAGGGCTTCTCGTGCTTATTGTCCCGACGAGTCTTGCAGCGGAAACCGGTGGAGAAGCAAGCCTAATAGTCCCCGATTTAAGTACAGTTGATTTTTTTGGAATAAACGCAAGATTACTCCTGGGAATTGGTCTCATTGTATGTTTACTGGGACTCGCCTTTGGTTTGTTTAACTACCTTCGTGTAAAAAACCTCCCGGTTCACAAATCGATGCGAGAAATATCCGAGCTTATCTATGAGACCTGTAAAACGTATTTGATCACTCAAGGGAAATTCCTACTTATCCTGTGGGCGTTTATTGGTGCTGTTATTATTATCTACTTTGGAGTATTACTTCATTTTGAAATTTTTCGAGTCATCATTATTCTGCTGTTTAGTTTAATCGGCATCGCAGGAAGCTACGGAGTTGCTTGGTTTGGTATTCGTATCAATACTCTTGCAAACTCCCGATCCGCGTTTGCAAGTTTGCGTGGGAAACCACTTCTTGTGAATCAAATTCCTCTCCGAGCAGGTATTAGCGTTGGAATGTTCCTTATCAGCGTTGAACTGTTCATGATGCTCGCTATTCTTTTGTTTATCCCTGGTGATTACGCAGGTCCCTGTTTCATCGGATTTGCTATAGGAGAATCACTTGGTGCTGCAGCCCTTCGGATAGCGGGTGGGATCTTCACAAAGATTGCTGATATCGGTTCAGATCTCATGAAAATCGTCTTTAAGATCAAAGAAGATGATGCACGCAACCCCGGTGTTATTGCAGACTGCGCAGGAGATAACGCAGGAGACTCAGTCGGGCCGACCGCTGACGGTTTTGAAACCTACGGAGTCACAGGAGTCGCACTCATCTCATTTATCATTCTAGCTATCAACGATCAATTCATACAAGTTACTTTACTTGTTTGGATCTTTATTATGCGTGTGCTGATGATTGTAGCAAGTAGTCTTTCTTATCTCATTAATGATCTCATCGCAAGAGCCCGTTATACGAAAGCTACAAAAATGAATCTCGAAGCACCGCTAACATCACTCGTATGGATTACATCCTTTATTTCTGTCATCATGACATTTGTGGCATCTTATTTCCTCATCCCAAACATAGGTGGTGACACAACACTGTGGTGGAAACTATCCATTATCATCACCTGCGGTACGTTAGCTGGAGCAGTTATCCCTGAGTTTGTCAAAGTGTTCACCTCAACAAAATCCGGTCATGTCAAAGAAGTGGTGACCTCTTCTCGAGAGGGAGGAGCATCACTAAATATCCTTTCCGGGTTGGTTGCTGGTAACTTTAGTGCATACTGGCTTGGTTTTGCTATCCTTGGACTCATGGGGACTGCGTATGCTGTGAGTACATTCGGATTAGGGGCACTGATGATTCCTCAAGCTATAATTGTTGGACCAGCGGTGTTTGCCTTTGGACTTGTCGCTTTTGGATTCCTTGGAATGGGGCCAGTCACCATTGCAGTTGATTCCTACGGACCGGTCGCAGACAACGCACAATCTGTATTCGAACTTTCCCTCATTGAACAAATCCCAAATGTGAAAGAAGAAATACACACTGAATTTGGTTTTGAACCTGATTTTACCCATGGAAAAGAACTTTTAGAAGAAGCAGACGGCGCAGGAAACACCTTCAAAGCCTCAGCAAAACCAGTCCTTATTGGTACAGCGGTTGCTGGAGCAACGACGATGATTTTCTCCATCATTATACTTCTTACTAACAAACTCGACCCAACACTCATCGGGAATCTCTCCCTGCTTCATCCACCATTCTTCCTTGGTTTAATCGCAGGTGGAGCAATGATCTACTGGTTCACCGGAGCGTCAACCCAAGCGGTTTCTACAGGTGCGTACCGAGCGGTAGAATTCATTAGAAAGAACATAAACCTTGAAAGTACCGAGAAAGCCTCGGTAGAAGACAGTAAAAAGGTCGTGGAGATCTGCACCCAGTACGCCCAGAAAGGAATGTTTAACATCTTTATTGCAGTGTTCTGCGCAACCCTAGCATTTGCCTTCCTTGAACCATACTTCTTCGTTGGATATCTTATCGCGATAGCAATCTTTGGGTTATTCCAAGCAATCTTTATGGCAAATGCTGGTGGAGCATGGGATAACGCAAAAAAAGTCGTTGAAGTAGACCTCAAAGAAAAAGGAACAGAACTTCACGCAGCAACCGTTATTGGTGATACCGTTGGTGACCCATTCAAAGATACATCATCAGTTGCACTCAATCCGATAATAAAATTCACCACCTTGTTTGGCTTACTTGCAGTAGAGTTATCGGTATCACTCACCAACCAATTCGGCAAAGGCAACTCAGCAAATCCTGCTACCCTCTCACTCTTTGTCTTATTCCTCGCGGTGTCGATGTACTTTGTATACCGATCATTTTATGGCATGAGAATTAAGACAAACGAATCTGAGTAGAATCAACGAATAATCCTCTCATACAGAGGATACTCTCTTTTTTTTCTAATTCAAAAATAAAAAATAAAAAATTAAACAATACCCAATGACTGTCATAACCAGTGAGAGAATCCATATCCAAAACAACAGTTTTGCTTTCCTCTCAGGGTCCTTTGCAATTTCTTCAACTTTCCTAAACATGGTTCACGCGATTGTGGTTTTTATACGTTTCAAACGGAAAACGTTTTCTCGCTCCATTTCTTCAAGACGTGTTCGGATAAACGCCTCGTTTTTCTTAAGTTCAGGAAGGATTCTAAATTCAAGGGCATTGACGATCCGTTTGTTTTTTTCAATTTCTTCCACCAGTTTCCGTAAGGTTGTTTCAAGCTCCGCAGCAAAAATAATGTCTTCAACGAGTTGTTCATAGGCATCTGCAGCCTCGTCGATACGCACACTCATTCCAATGATTCCATAGCCTCGTTGATCGATCCGTCGTTTCACTGTGCCGCTTTCTAGTGTGGTTGGGACAAGGGTACCCATTACGTTTTTACTCCCCATTGTTACCTTTGGGTCTTCATGGCGAGAGAATGCGACGGATTGTACTGCTGTTTCTCCATCAACACCGGTCGCAATAGTAAGTTTCTCGTCTGCTTTCTTATAATCAGAGATGATCTTCGAACGGATATCCCGTGCTTTGGAAAGAATGTTGAAGAATTCAAGGACCAATCCATCGCGTTTCATCTTGAGTAATTTATGTCCTCGATCGTAGAGCGCGATTTTTCGTTTAATCGCGATGAGTTCAGTTCGGGTTGGCTTTACCTCTTGTTTTACCATGGAACAAAGTCCTCTATTTCTTTCGATAGGCGGGATGATATTTCTCCAGTGTCTTTCGATCAATCATGGTGAGCGCACTTTCAGGTACCATAGAAATAAGCTCCCAGCCTAATTCCAAGGTCTGTTCAAGCGATCGTTCTTCATCTCGTCTTTGTCTGATAAATCTGTTTTCAAACACATCAGCAAACTCGAGGAATTTCTTATCATTCTCTGAGAGTGCTTCTTTTCCGACAATCGCAATAAGGTCACGCAAGTCTCGTCCTTTCGCGTACGCAGCGTATAATCCTTGCTCAACAGACCGATGATCCTCACGGGTCATTCCCGGTCCTATCCCAAGTCGCATTAATCGAGAAAGCGATGGGAGGGGGTTAATAGGTGGATAGATGCCTTTTCTGTGCAACTCCCTTGATATAGCAAGCTGTCCTTCAGTGATATACCCGGTGAGATCAGCAACAGGATGGGTCCAGTCGTCCTCAGGAATCGAAAGGATAGGGATCTGGGTAATCGATCCTTTTTTGTTTTTAATTCTGCCTGCACGCTCATAAATCGTTGCAAGATCAGTGTACATATATCCTGGATATCCTTTCCGACCAGGTACTTCTTTTCTAGCTGCCCCTATCTCACGGAGTGATTCTGCATAATTCGTCATATCTGTCAAAATTACCAATACATGCATATCATGAGAGTACGCGAGATACTCAGCAGCGGTTAACGCGAGCTTTGGTGTGATCAATCGTTCTACCGCTGGATCATCTGCAAGGTTCATGAAAACAACTGCGCGTTTCAACGCACCTGTTCGCTCAAAATCCTTCATGAAATACTGTGCTTCTTCGTTGGTTATCCCCATCGCAGCAAACACGACAGCAAAACCCTCGTCTTTTCCCACGACCTTTGCCTGACGAGTTATTTGCAATGCGATTTCGTTATGTGGCAGTCCTGCACCAGAAAATAATGGGAGTTTCTGGCCTCGAACCAATGTCAGCAGACCGTCAATGGTGGAAATCCCTGTCTGAATAAATTCCCGAGGACTGTCTCGAGCCCAGGGGTTAATCGCAGACCCGATAATCTCCATTTTGTCATCAGGGATAATCTTCGGTCCACCATCAATCGGCATTCCTGACCCGTTGAGAATCCTTCCGAGCATATCCTGGGATACCGAGAGTTTAATGGTTTCGCCAAGGAAAGTGACGCCAGAAGCACGATCAATTCCGACCGTTCCCTCAAACACCTGTACGACGACGATATCCTTACATGTGTCCAGAACCTGCCCCCGTTTCACCGAACCATCAGGAAGTCGAATGTTTACGAGTTCCCCAAACCCGACCGGCTCAGTTTTCTCAACAAAAATCAAGGGGCCAGCAATCTCCGATATCGTCCGATATTCCTTTACCATGACATCGCCTCCACGCCCATGGTCTGAAACTCTTTTTTCATTTCAGTGATCGCTTTTTTAAGGTATTTCTCAAAATCTTTCTCAAATTTCGCATTGGCAAGCAGATCTCTGGATTTCATCTTCAGGATATCTGCTACTTGTGCTCCTGCCTCTAGTGCTTTATACGCTGCATTTCCATATTCCATAATAGCCTTCAAAAGCTTGTATTGCTTTTCAATAGAACAATAGGAATCAACATCATGACCAGCGTGCTGCTGAAGGAAAATTTCTCGGATTGCTCTCGCAAACTCTAAGGTGATCTGCTCTTTCTCAGGTAACGCATCAGAGCCGATCAGCTGGACAATTTCCTGTAGTTCTGCTTCTTTCTGCAGGATTTCCATTGCTTTTACCCGTAAATCCTTCCATTCAGGGGACACATTATTCTCAAACCAATTCTCAAGAGTATTCATATAGAAACTATACGAGGTCAACCAGTTGATAGCAGGGAAATGACGACGGTGCGCAAGATTCGTATCAAGCGCCCAGAATACCTTGACCATGCGTAGGGTGTTCTGGGTGATTGGCTCTGAGAAATCAGCACCTGGAGGGCTGACCGCACCAATGACCGTAATGCTTCCTTCTTTTTCATTTAAGGTCGTTACCCGACCTGATCGTTCGTAGAACGCTGCCAGTTTTGTTGCAAGGTACGCTGGGTATCCTTCTTCCCCAGGCATTTCCTCAAGTCTGCTGGAAATTTCCCTCATAGCCTCAGCCCATCTGCTGGTACTATCTGCCATTAAGGAAATCCCGTACCCCATATCACGATAATACTCAGCGATCGTAATACCGGTGTAAACGCTTGCTTCTCGCGCTGCTACCGGCATGTTACTGGTATTGGCAATAAGCACGGTTCGTTCCATGAGCGGCGCACCGGTTTTTGGGTTTTTTAATTCAGGAAACTCGGTAAGCACCTCGGTCATTTCATTTCCCCGTTCTCCGCAACCAATGTAGACAACGATATCGGCATCACTCCATTTCGCGAGCTGATGTTGCATGACGGTTTTACCGGTCCCAAAACCCCCAGGGATACACGCAGTTCCCCCTTTGGCGATAGGGAATAACGCATCGAAAATCCGCTGCCCTGTAATTAAAGGAATATCGGGCATAAGTTTTTGTTTAAACGGACGGGGCATACGCACCGGCCAGCGTTGCATCAGCGCGAGTGATTTTCCATTCACATGACCGATGACATCATCAACAGTGAAACTTCCTTCGTGAATGTCTTGGATGGTTCCAGCAATGTCCGGAGGAGTCAGAACACGATGTTCGATATCAGGGGTTTCTTGTACAGTCCCAATAATGCTACCACCCTGGACGTTCTCTCCTTTTTTTACTGTTGGGACAAATTTCCATTTCTTCGTTCGATTTAATCCAGGTTCCATTATTCCTCGGGCGATAAAATCCCCCATCTTATCCCGGAGGATAGGTAATGGTCGTTGGATACCATCATAGATACTTGTCAAGAGACCCGGGCCAAGTTCAACCAGTAATGGTGCGCCAGTGGCAACAACCGGTTCCCCTGGTTTAATACCAGAGGTATCTTCATACACCTGGACAATACTTTTCTCACCGGTTAACTGAATAACCTCACCCATCAATTTGAGATCCCCGATAAAAACCACATCGTACATCCGAGGGTTAATACCGGTAACAGTCACCACTGGACCAGCGATCCGATAAATCTCACCTTGTGCATGTGTCGGCTTTGTTTCTTCACCATTTTTATTTTTTATACAAATCAACTCCAATGACCTTTTTTATCCGAGTTCGTAAATCATCTTCTTCTAGACTTCCGACTGCGATCACAATCGGTTTTACACTCTCAAAAATCCTTTTCTTCAAACCAGAAGAGAATTTTTTATAATCTTCATCATGCACCACAAGGATATCTACTTCTTTTTCCGCAAGAAGGGTTGTCACTCGTGACTCGACATTCTCTTCAATAAATGAATTATGAATCCCCGCTAGTTTAAATCCCAGGACGAAATCATGGTTCCCTATTACAGTAATTCCTGTCATTACATCACCAGCATTTCTCTGATCACTTGTTCAGGAAGACCTTTTTCTTTCCCTCGAGCAAGGATGCGTAAGTTTTCAACTTCAATTTTCTTTCGAATTAAATAATCAAGGATCGGTAAAATGGATAAGGGATGCAAATACGATGATTTTGTCGCCCGTGTCAGATGTTCTTTTTCCAAGGCACGAATCACATGGTTTAAGGAACCAGTTTGTTCGATTGTTCCTACGACATCACGGATGGTATGGTATTCTGGAAGCTTCTGGAGCTCTTCCAGAAATTGTTTGAAATCTGCTGCGTTGATTAACATCTGCATGGTTTTTTCAGGGATATCTCCCCCTGAAAGAATCATTAACGCAATCTGTGCTGGTTCAACGTTTTCAAATTTTGTCATGAACAGGGTTTTGATATTGAGGAGGTCGATTTCCCGGCGGATGAACTCTAAAAACAATCTGTTTGGTTCTGATCGAGAATGTATTGAATTGAGAAGGTTGGAATAATATACCTGCTCTAGTTTATTTTCACATTCTGCTGGATGTAACTCCCATTCTTCTTTTAATCCGTTTAATATTTCGTAGTATTCATTTCCTTTCAGAGTATCAATGGTTTCACTAACGGTTTTACTTTTTTGGACAATTTCCTTCCAGTACTCTTCAGGGTATTTGCCTGCGGATCGTACCGCTTTCATGATTTCATCTGGCTTTGCATTGTAGGATTTCCCTCGAAGTATCGCCTTAATATTCCAAATGTCCTCCCGTTGAAGATAGACGGAAAGCATACTGTATAAATCCCCATCGCAATAGCTGAGGATCTGATGATATACCTCTGCTATGTTCCGATTTAACGCTAGTTCTGTCAGCTCAAAGCCTGTGCAGTTTAACCCAAGTCCTGTGATTTCCTTATTATACTGACTTTCTCCAAGAAAACGAGTGATTTCATGGGTATCCATCATCAGAAGTTTTGTATATGTTTCATGAGGGAGGAGCAATGCTCGTTTCGCTCGTACCCTTGCACAGACATACGGGTAGTTCCCTGACGAAAACAACGACCATCGTTTCGATGGAAAGATGGATGGTTCGGTTTTCTCAGCAAGCGCCTGTTTCATTGTTTCTCTCACCTAAATAATTTCTCCGCTATCTCCTTTAATGAACGGTCCCAGACGGTCTCAGCAATCATCTCATATCGATAATCGAGTTTCATGGTTTTTTCCTTGTTTTCAACCACTATCCCACCCAGACATTCGATAGAGCCTTCATAGGAGAGTGTTGAAAGTGATTG
Source organism: uncultured Thermoplasmata archaeon (assembly GCA_963835145.1). Taxonomy (GTDB): domain Archaea; phylum Thermoplasmatota; class E2; order DHVEG-1; family DHVEG-1; genus SM1-50. Next base: position 43,727 of record CAWIEM010000020.1, on the reverse strand, counting down.
AACCAGTGGTGCATCTCGTTTATTTGAATAGATGTATGCTGCCTCAGGAAGTTCTTCTTTTATGCTCTTCAGAAGAGAAGAAATGACTTTTTCATGGGGAAGAGACGAAAGCGCAACAAGACATTCCTGATAGGTCATGTTGAGGATGTCTTTTTCGGTGTTGAGCCGGATTTTCTTTGCCTCGATTTCTACACCACTTTCCTCCTGAGTTTTTAATGATTCAATCTGCTTTTCTGTCTCCTGTTTCTTTTTTACAGACAACTCCTCCACCATTTTCTGTTTGGTTTGCAGTATTTGGGCTGCCTGTTTCTCCGCATCCTGGAGGATACTGGTGATCTTTTCTTTTCCTTCTTTCTGAATTTTCTCTATTACTTTTTCTAATCCCATGGACATCACTATCCTTTTTTGTGCGTCCAAGCATACTCTAACAACGATGTGTTAGAATTGCTTACATTTTTGTCCACAGCAAAAAGGCGATGACAAGCCCGAAGAGAACGATGGTTTCTGGAAGAACCATATAAATAAGGCCTTTTCCGAACATTTTTTCGTTCTCAGCTGCAGCACCTACGGCGGCGGCACCAATGGTTTTTTGTGCCCACGCGGTCGCAAGTGCAGCAGATCCGATAGCGATACCAGCGCCTATTGCGATGATTCCTGTTTCTGCTGCCATGTGTTTTTACCTCCTTTTTTGTTATTTCGTTGTGGTATATTTTCTTACATATTTAAAGGGATTAAATTTTATTCCTTCTCCTTTGTAGAACTTCATGAAGAATTCAACGTAATGAAGCCTGACTGCTTGGATACCTGATGAGAGTGCGCCTAATGAAAAAACCATAAGCTGCATAAAGATAAGAAGGATCACGCCGACAAGTCCAATTGCGATGTTTCCACTGAGAATCAAACCAAGACCAATCATGTTGAACGCAAACGCCATCGCAGCTTTGGCCACACAGATAGCTGCAAGTCTGGTGTAGGACATCAGATGGCTGGTGACTTCTAAGACTTCAACTAAGCCGAACCCCCCGGTAACGATAATTATCATTATAATACCAAGAACACCAAACACTACTGAGAGGTAAGGAACAAGAAGTCCACCGAAAGAAAATCCTGTTTTGACAAGAGGGATAAGATAGTTCCATAACAACGGTGCAACCGCTGAGTCTTTCAGGGGCTTGAGCCATTGTCCAATCGTCCAATCCGCCATTACAAAGATCAGCAAAGTCAGTGCGGTCAATACAAAAAGAAGCCCGATCTTGGTTATCGCATGGTTCCGATTATGTTTCCGCTCAACAATAATTCCGATGAGAAGCCCAAGTCCGAGATGCAGAAACCCTGCGATAATAGAGATGACAAGAAGCTGTGTCATGCCGAGGGATTCCATTTTATGAATCACAGAGGGGATAGGAATATGAACCCCAAGCAGGGTAGACCAGCTATATGCGACTTCTCCAGTTTCACCAAGCGGGGGTTGAAACGGAAGACCAAACATGTCACCAAAAAGAAACAAGCCAAAAAGAGATAGCAAAAACACCTGCGATAATGATATACCAGCCGATGTTCGAAAATCCTTCGCTGTCCTTGAACTTCTTCATGAAGAGAACACCGAAAAGAATCAAGAGAATACCATAGCCGATATCTCCTATCATAAGACCAAAAAACAGAGGAAAAATCAACGAGAGAATGAAACTCGGGTCGATATCTCGATAATTGGGGATTGAATACAACTCCAGAAGAAACTCAAATCGGCGAACAGGTCGCGGGTTTTTCAGCAATGTCGGTGGTTCGTCTTCGTGTTTTACTTCGATTTCCTCAAGATAGAGCGAGCCTGCCATTTCCTTCTCAAGGACGTCCTTTACTCGTTTCAAATCATGCGTCGGAATCCAACAATCAATAATAAAAGAATGCTCCGTTGTTCCAAAGAGGACTGGTGCTTCCGCTTTCTGCACTTCGATCGCTAAGTACTCTTCACTGGCAAGGATGAATTCCGCATATCTCTTCTTAAATTCAAGTATGTCTTTTGTCGTTTGTATCAGTTTATCTGAAAGCTCTTTTTGCTGTACGGTCCACTTTTCAATAAATTGCTTTGGTAGACCTTTTCCTTCCGGTAATTTTACCTCAGTAAAGCCACATTCGCTCAGGAGTTTTCCAGCATCTTCTGCATATGGTTTTGCAATAAATAATGCTACCATCTGATCATTATCTTCAGAAGTAAAAAATTCATATTCATCAGTGACCCTTGTAAGGTCTTCCTTGAGCTTTTTCATTTCACGGACATACCCAGTAAACACGACAACATGGTCATATCCCTGATAATTTTCTAAGGGGATATCCATTGCTGCGAACGGCTGTAACTGGCGGATCCGATCATCGATTTTCCGAAAATGTTCTTCAATACGTGTTTTTGTCTCTATTAAGGAAATAACACTTAACTCGAGGTCCTGGATTTTTAGATTGATATCTCGTTTTATTTGTTTTTCAGATATTTTTTCAGAAACAGAAGGTGTTTCTCGTTCAAGCGTGAGCAATTGGGCGCTTGAACGTAGTTTTAGAAGTCTTTGACTTATTGCAGATGCTTTTTCTGTCGGTGTCCCAAGATTCACCTGTTCTTCTGTGTTACTGGGTTTAAAATCAATGATATGAACGATTTCTAAGGAATGAAGCAGCTCGATGGTTTTCTCTACATCTTGTTTTGCACCAATGATAAGAGTACGTTTCATCTCTCGGGGTTTAAACATGCACGTATTCCTCAAACTTCTTAACAAAGAACTCGATTGTCTTTTTTATCTGGGCTTTCTTCTTTTGTGCCTCTGCGTCTGCTGTCGCTTTTTTCAGAACACGCTGCCGTTTCTCCTCAATTTCTTTTTTCGCTGCACTGAGCATATTCTCTCGTTCTGTTTTTATGTGTCGTTCACCGTCTTCTTCGAGTTTTCGTGCCTGTTTCTGGGCTTGAGCGAGGATTTCGTTTCTCTTATGTTGCGCTGTCTCAAGATTTTCCCTGATTTCAGCTTCCGTTGTTTTTAGTTTCTCGAGGATTTCTTTTCGTTCCATCTCATCTACACTTCTACTCAACACGGATTAAGGAGCTACATCGTAATGTCCCCTCATTATTAAAAATATCTGTATTTAAATGTAAACTAAGTTGAACATAAATCTTAAAGAGAAAGTCAATGGAAAAAAACAACGGTATTTTTCACAAGAAATCACCCCAAGAAGGGAGTTGAGTGGCTTAAATATAAGATATATAGCTACTCTGTTAAGTCTCTCTCAGACTTTCATATAATAGCGTAATATAGACGGCACAAGCACTGTCGTCAGAAGACTCATCAGTATCAATGACACATAAATATCTTGTCCAAGGAATCCCATGTTCAGTCCAATAAGGGCGACAATCATCGCAACCTCTCCCCGAGGTGCCATTCCCATCCCAACCGCTAAGGAATTTTTATGAGTCATATGACCGATTCTGGCACCGATGTAGCAGCCAATGATTTTCGAAAGAAATGCAAGTATGGTTAGTGCAATTAAGAAACCAATGATTGCAATGGTTAATTTGTGAAAATCAGCAAGGATACCCAGTGAGACAAAAAATATCGAAGCGAATATGATTTGCAGATAATCTGCTCCTTCTTTGAAATTTTTCCCACATTTTATGGAACATCCTGATAATGCAATACCTGCAAGAAATGAACCAACAATAGCAGAAAGACCAATGCCTTCCGCGATCATCGCATATAAAAACGCAATCGTTATAGCAAAAATAAACACTGTTTCAGGGAATCTTATAATGATTTTTGTGTTATCTAATTTTTCAAGAAGTTTTGTGATGTATCTTCGGCCAATAAATGCTCCAAGAATCATAAATAATGCAGCTAAGATAATGGTAATAATAAGTGGTTCAATAGAGAATGTGTTTCGTGCAACCTGCATTGATATCGAAAGCACAAGGAGGCCAAGGATATCATCAATGACTGCTGCACCGATGATTGCTTTTGCAGCCTCTGTTTGAAGTTTTCCTAGTTCCCGGAGCACATTTGCGGTGATAGCTATGCTTGTTGCTGTAAGAGCAGTTCCGACAAAGACGGAACTTATGAAATTAAATCCATAGAAAATTGCAAGGAAATATCCTCCAATCCATGGAACAATAACACCGAATAGCGCAATGATGCCATATTTGATATTAAAAACGTCTTTGATGTTGAATTCAAGACCGATAACAAATAACAGAATAACAGCACCGATTTGAGCGAAGCTTCGCACGGAATCGGTATAGGTTATTAATCCTAACAAACTTGGACCAATAGCTATACCTATCAAAATTTCCCAGATGATTGCAGATTGATTGATTTTTGCTGCAATTATATAACCTGCAAATGCTACAAAAAGAAGCAGGCTTAGCTGAAATTCTATAGTTGTAACGATTCCGTCAAACACATTAAAGTCGAATCATTCATCATATGAAATAACTTGTGATTTTTTAATCAACCTGGTTTTTTTCGGATTACTCAACAGGAATTTTTGGTTTTACTGGAATAAAACTGATTGTTCTTGATATTCCATTAAATTATCTTTATCTTGGTTTAGCTCTCCGGGTAAAACTTGGTTCAGAACCTCTACCGCTTTCATAAACAGAAATACAACTGTATTTGTTCCTAAAGAATCTCACGTATACGCAGAGATAATGTTTACGGCAGGGTAGATATGGTTCTGCGGATGATGTCTGCAATCTCCTCTGCTGCATGCAGACATTCCTTGCTTTGTGAAAGTGCAATATCCCGTGATTTCGGTTGTATCCCTAGAAACGCAACCTTGGCACCACATCTCCGCTGGATTTCTGCCGCCACCTCAATTGCAGGGATTGCGTGGGTTGTAAACAATCCTTCCTCAACTTCTTTGGGGAAAAGTACCTGCCAGGTCCCTGGTTTTTTATGCAGCATCTGCGGCATCAACAATCAGAAGATGTGTTGGATGTGCAGCACACGCTGGAGCGATAAACACGTCCGGGGTCATATGCCCTTCAAACACTTGTAACCGATTATGAGAATATGGTTTGAGAAGACGGACGACAAGGAGACCTACTGCGTCATCAGCACGAAGCTCATTTCCCATGCCGATGATGACGACTCGTTCAGCATCTCTAAAAAAAGCTTCAAGTTTATTTAACAATCGCCTCGCCTTTCAGATAATGAGCAAGTTCAAATTCATTGGTCATCTCAATTGCATCCTTGGGGCAGGAGTCTGCACATTGTGCACAAAAAGTGCAATAATCAAGATCAAACACCGGTCGTTTTTTGCCGTCTATCTCATGCATTGTACATGCACCAGATGGGCAATCACGGGCACATAACCCACAGCTGATACATCGATCAAGGTGGAACTTCATTTTTCCCCGCAGGGTGTCCGGTGGGGTGAGTCGTTCTTTGGGGTAGAGAACCGTCACTGGTTTTTTAAAGATAAATCCAATGATTTTCGGGAGCATCTTACCGGGAACCTTCATCTTAGATGCCTCCTATGAACCGCACCATGATAGCAATAAAAATCTGAATTAACGTCAGTGGGATAAGCCATTTATACGCCAAGCTAATCATTTGGTCAGTTCGGATACGAGCAACCGCTGATTTCATCACTATCAGAAGGAAAACCACGAAAAGTGTTTTCAGCAAAAACATGATTGCACCCCATATCCAGGAGAGATACGCAGGCTCAGTAAACAACAGCGGCATAGGTCCACCAAGGAATATCACTGCGATAAGCCCTGCTCCAACAACCATTTCGACGTCCCGCGTTAACCGTAACAATGCAAGCCTTCGCCCTGAGTACTCAACCAATGGTCCTGCGACAATCTCTGTTTCTGCCTCAGGGATATCAAAAGGGAGTCGCTCGAGTTTTCCTTGCAAGGAGATAATTCCGATAACGAAACCTAACAATGAAACGAGAAGTGCAAGGGGATGGGTGACCTCGAAATTCACGATATCAGCCATCTTCCATGATCCTTTAATCAGCGCTGGGGTCAACAGAGCTAAAAAGAAGGGGATCTCATAGGAAAAGAGCAACGATGCGACACGCATCCCTCCTTTCTGACCAAAGACGTTTCCTGAGTACCATCCACCAAGGAACAACGCGAGGGTCGGTATGGTAAGCAGATAGAGGACAACGATAAGATCTCCGTCGAAACTATGCAACCCGGTAGGTGCAACAATAGGGAGATAGAGAAAGGCAGCAAAAACTGCTGCTAACCCGACGATAGGCGCTACCGTAAACATGAAACGCTCTGCCTTCTCTGGAACAACGTCTTCTTTTGCCGCGAGTTTAACCAGATCAGCAAACGGTTGCAGAAATGGCGGCCCAACACGTCGTTGAATGCGAGCATAGATCTTTCGATCAAGATACTGAGTAAAGAGGCTAAAGCAAAAGAGGAATAAAAATCCTGGGAAAATAAATAAATAGAGAAGAGTAAGGATCGTGTTTATGCCTTCCACCCCCTCTCTGCGTACCATTTAATTCCATAGGCACGCAACTGATCTCCCTCAATGATCTCTCCAGCTTTATCACTGTTTTGTTTTAAGAGAAGCACTCGATCCATGCATCCCATACAGGGGTCAATCGCAGCAACAACAATCGGCACATCCGCAAGATAGGCTCCCTTCAGCATTTCTGCAATCGCAGGAAGATTCGCCATTGTCGGCGTCCTTACTTTATATCGCTCCGGTTTCTCAGTGCCGTTTGAACGAAGATAATGGAAGTCTTCGCCACGCGGCGCCTCTGTATGACTTATTGATTCACCTTCAGGTATCTTTCGCGGTACTTTTACGACGATTTCTCCAGATGGGAGATGTTCCATGAGGTACCGGATAATCTTGATGCTCTCAAAAATTTCAAGGACACGAACAACCACTCGTCCAAGCACATCACAGGTATCGGTTGTTATCACCTCAAATGGTGTCTCCGTATAGGAGGCGTACGGATCGTCTTTCCTGATATCCACGGTAATTCCTGAGGCACGTACGGTCGGCCCAACCGCAGAATATTTCAATGCAACTTTTGGTTTCAGGATGCCCACATTTTCCGCACGGGCGAGAATTGTTTTTTCATTGACTGCGACTTCTTTGTAGTACGCAGCGCGTTTCTCCAAATAATCCATGCCTTCGAGCACCTTTTTACGGTGCTCTTCGCTGACGTCTCTGCGGACTCCACCGATCGTATTCATCGCGTAGTTTACGCGGTTCCCAGAGATCATTTCAAGCAGGTCCTGGACCACTTCTCGGTCCTGCCATGTATACATAAACAATGTATCAAACCCGATCTCATGACCAGCGACACCAAGCCAGAGAAAATGACTATGCAGACGCTCGAGTTCCAAAAACAACGTACGGATATATTCTGCTCGTTTTGGTATTTGAATACCAAGAACATCTTCGACGTTCTGGGTGAAATTCACCACATGCGCGTACGAACATATGCCACAGATACGCTCCACCAGATACAAATTCTGTGTATACGTCCTGCTTTCCATGAGTTTTTCAATGCCTCGATGCGTGTATCCGATGCGGATATCAACGTCGACCACCCGTTCTCCATCAAGGGTGATCGTGAAATTCTCTGGTTCCTTCAGTGCAGGGTGTTGAGGACCAATTGGAAGTTTTACTCTCCCCATTATTCCTCACTCTCCTGCGGAGGCTTCCAGTCTTTTCGTCAGTGGATAACCGCCAACCCAATCGTCAGGCAGAACGAGTCGTCGTAGATCAGGATGTCCTTTTGGTACAACCCCGAGGATATCATTCAGTTCCCGTTCGTATAACACCGCACCCGGGAAGATTTTGACAATGCTATCGATAGTTGGATCGTCTTTTGGACACATCGTGCGAATCGTGATGACAACCCCATTGAGCAAGAAATGATATAGGATTTCAATTTCTTTTCCAATATCTCTTGCGGTAATCGTTGAAAGATGATTGATGTTTAACTCACTTGAAAGAATATTCACTGTTTTTATCAAATCATTCCGCGGGACAGCTATGAAAATACGTCTGTCTCTTTTCACTTGAACAGGTAATCCTTGGAGCACCTGTGAAATAAGTTCTTCTGTGGTCGTCATGGTTTGCCTCCTTTGTCAATTGATGCTAGTAGTTTGATAAGACCGTCAGCGATCGCATCTGGTCGTGGTGGACAACCAGGGATGTAGGCATTCACAGGAATCACGGTATCGACGCCTCCTTCGACTCCGTACGCGCCATGGTAAATGCCTCCAGAAGAGCCGCATTGTCCGACAACAACGACAAACTTCGGCTCTGGCATTTGATCATAGACCCGTCTCAGCCGTTCCTTCATTTGTTTTGTCACCGGGCCGGTGCAGACAAGAACGTCAGCATGTCGCGGTGATCCTTTCAGCAAGACCCCGAATCGTTCTACATCTAACCGAGGGATTAACGCTGCTAAAATCTCGATGTCACAGCCGTTGCAGGAGCCACAGTTCATATGAAGAATCCAGGGAGATTTCACTCGAGCCCATTTCACCAGACGTTTAATCATGATCTTTACCTCCGACAAAGAGAGCGAACGCGGTTAACGCCATCACACCGATAAGAACACAGCCGAGTAAGGCTGCATGACCAAGAGGTGCGGTCGCAATCAACAGTGCACCGACATGAAGAATGGTGAAGAAAAAGGCGACATGGAAGAAATTGTATGATTGTTGGAGTTTTCCGCCAGCGTAGTCTTCCCCGCACGCATAGCTTTTTAGTTTATACTTCGCTTTTGTCTGTTTTGGCCCTAAGGTACCTGCAAAAAGGTAAAGAAGATAGATGATAAGAAGCATGATCAGAAAAGTCACGACGGGGTAGAAGAGTTCTTCGATCATAGGTTATATCCCTCCAAGATTTACTAAGATATCAACCGCGGGTTTCACTGCTTTTAAGCCCAGCTCTGGCCAGACGCCAAGGATGATTGTGAGTCCCGCAAGAATCCCGATGGCAAGAAGCATCACCGCTGAAGGGTCACGTGCTTTTAAAATCCCTTTCCGCTCAGCAGGGAGATACATTGTTTTAATGATCGGCAGATAATAACCAAGGGAAAGGAGTGCGTTGAGAAGTGCTATGACCGCGATTGCAATCCCCCAGAGACCGATAACACCATAGGTCATGATACCACCGCTGAAAACCATCCATTCACTCATGAACCCACTGAGTGGTGGAATACCAGCGAGTGCGAGAAGGGACAGTGCGAATGCAAACCCTGTGACTTTCATAGAAAGCCCGATGCCTTCCATCTCATCGACGTACCGCGTCCCTAATTGATGGATAATTGCCCCTGCACATAAAAAGGCGAGTCCTTTCATGAACGCATGGGTCATGATATGGAACAATCCGCCTTCATATCCGACTCGAATTCCGTAGGCAAGGCCAACACCAACCCCCAAGAGGATGTACCCCATCTGAGCAACACTGGAGTACGCAAGGATTCGTTTCAGATCAGCTTGTTTATGCGAGAGCTGTGAGTACGCCATGAGGTTTCCCACACTCATGGTAATGAGCGCCATAATGATGAGTAGTTCACCGGCCGCAAGACCGGTGCCGGTGAAAACAAGCAGGCTTCGCAGCAGAGTAAAGAATCCTGCGCCGATCACAATACCGGAAAGCATCGCACTGATCCCTGAGGGAGCAGCGGAGTGTGCATCAGGAAGCCAGGTGTGGAGTGGCACAATTGCGGCTTTTACCCCAAACCCGATGATCAGGAAAAGAAGAGCAGCTTGAAGGATTGGTGTGGTGCTGAGCATACCGACAAGATCATTGAATTGTAATGTCCCAGTCTGGAAATAGACAAGTGAGATACCGAAGAACGCAAACGCTGATCCAACCGCGCCCATCACGATGTATTTCATTCCTGCTTCTATCGCCATCCATTCATGTCTGCGGAAAACGACCAGAGCGTATGAGGGAATGGACATCAACTCGAAGAACAGATACAAGACAAGGAAATCGGTGGCCAGGCCAATTCCGACAATCCCAGCAACCATGAGAAGGAGAAGCGGATAGTAGTATTCCTGCCCCTTGTCATGTTCCATATAAATGACTGAGTAGAGACAGACAATAGTCCCAAGGCTCAGTGCGATAAGGCCAAGGAAGACGGATAACGCATCCATGCGCAGGAGCGTATCTCCGATGTAGAAACTGAGCGATCCAGTGTCCCAGATATGCATTGCAAGAAGTATCTGAAGGATCAATGCAATACTGAAGAACAAAAGCGCTGTTGTTGCAGCAAGATATTTTTTCTGATAGACCTGTTCAGCGCGTCCCATGGCATACGCAAGGAATGATCCGCTGAAGAGAAACACTAAGGGGAGAAACGGGTTGAACATGTTACATTCCTCCTATGAAAAAGAGAATGATGAGTAACAGGAGGAATCCCAGAGCTATCCCAGCAATATTATAGTTAAGATCACCGGTGTGGGTTTTTCTGAATCTGACGGCAAACCCACGAAGACACCGAATGATCCAACCATAGAACGAGTCAAATCCATACCCTTGTCGTGCGACAATCACGGTACGGTCGCCAACCTTGTTTGCTGCATATCGTTTCCGTATCATGAACAATCCAACACCGATGATAAACGCTGCAAGAGAAATCCAGACCACTGGTGTTTGAAACGTCTCAATGATAAAGGAGCTCAACGTGAGCCCGTGCTCAGATAAGTCAAAAGATGAATAAGCCCTGGTGAGGAACCCGATCCCCATCCAAGAAACGACCGTACCAATGGCGAGCAGGACTAAAGGAGCTGCCATCTGCCAGGGTGCTTCATGTGCGGTGGTGTTCCTTCGGCTTTCACCCCAAAAGACCAGGTTTACCATCCGGATGGTATAGGCAGCAGTGAGAATCGCTGTAATGACCATGAAGAGGAGCGGAATGTAATTTCCTGTCTCCCAGGCTGTCGCAAGAATCATATCCTTACTCCAGAATCCACTCAAGGGAATCAGCCCAGCAAGTGAGAGACCGCCGATGAGCATGGCGATGTAGGTGAGTTTCATTTCTTTTTTCAGTCCACCCATCTGATACATATTTCGTGTTCCGACTGAATGGATCACTGCGCCAGCTCCAAGGAAAAGCAATGCTTTGAAGATCGCATGGCTCATCAGATGAAATGTTGCTGCGGTAAACCCGGAAATAAGGCCAAGGCCGAAAATCATGTACCCGAGTTGACTGACTGTCGAATATGCGAGCACCCGTTTTAAATCATGTTCAACAAGTGCCATGGTTGCCGCAAGGAACGCGGTGATACCACCAACCACCATAAGTGCTGTCATCCACCCTGGGACTTCTGAGAATAAGGGGAGCGAACGCGCGAGGAGATACACCCCTGCGTTGACCATGGTTGCCGCATGTATGAGCGCGCTGATTGTCGTTGGCGCTTCCATCGCATCTGGAAGCCAGACGTGTAACGGTACCTGCGCTGATTTTCCCATAGCACCGAGCAAGAAACAGAACCCCGCGATTGCCAGGGTCCCTGTTGGTATCGCAGAGACATTCTGGATCAGATAATGAATGCTGAGTGATTGCCAGAAATCAATCCCCAGTGCGGTCATTGCGCCTGATGCGAGAACAAAAATTCCGATAAGAAACGCAATATCACCGACACGTGTGGTGACCAATGCTTTGATGCCGGCTTTCGCTGCCTTTGGATCCTTTGTATAAAAACCAATTAACGCGTAAGAACATAGTCCGACAGCCTCCCAGAAGAAATACAGGACGAGTAAATTATCCACGAAAACAAGCCCGATCATGGACCCGATGAAAAGCAGCACGAGTGCATAATATCTGGTTAATCCTTCTTGACCAGCCATATATTTCACGGAATACAACAGGACAAGAGAGCCTATTCCTCCTGCGACCGCTGCCATCATCACTGACAATGGATCAATATAGACGGAGAACACCAGGCCAATAGAGGGTGCCCAATTGAATGTGTAAACAAGTCCTTGAGTTCTACCCACCCATACCTCAGGAAGAAGAAGGAGGACAGATCCTGCAGTAAGAAAACCAATGATCACCGCAAAAGCGGTTCGTATGGATTTTCCTAAACGAGCAATTACAGGTACGAGCGCTGTACCAACGAACGGAAATAGGAGACAAAGCCAGACGAGCAGTTCATTTTCAAGCAGCATTTTTTTCTCACCCCCAGAGCCGTTTCAATGCTTCGAAATCAAGGCTTCCTGTGTGTTTGTAGACGTTCACCGCCATGGATAATAAAACCGCTGCGACGATCGCATCGATGACAATGATAAGGACAACTGCGACTTGCGCGGTCGCACCCCCAGCAGCCAGGAAACTCAGCGAACCACCTTTCACCATGATACTGATGCCGATAGCGCTTTTGATGATGCTTTTTTTTGTAAGGATGCAATAGAGCCCAAGGAAGAGGATTGCACCTGCGAATATAAGATACAGTTCTACTCCCATCGCCAGCCACCTCCAAGTAACACTAAAATACCTGTACCCCCTGCGAAGATAATAAAAGAAACGATCACGATGGTAACACCCCAGGTTCCCCAGAGCGCTTCACTAAAGGATTCAGTGGTTGTGACTGGTTGAGTAACTCCTTTAAACGCCTGGGAGAAAACAAACACAAATCCAATAAGCAGGAGAAGTGCAATCCCATAGGTGAGAAATGGTTTGACCTTCATTTCGTTCCCTCCTTGTCAATCATGCCAATCGCTGATAATAACAGAATCGTGACTAAACCTGCTGCAACACTCAGCTCAAAAACCGCGGCATACGGTGCATTGAGAATATAAAATACCGAAGCCAGAAGAGCGCTTCCAATCCCGAGCGCGATGGTTGCTTTTACTAGATCTTTCAGCTCGATTGCGATAATCAGAAACACGGTTGTTGACAGGAGAATGATCATTCCTATAAGACTATCTATTTCAAGAGACATTTCTACATTCACCTTTTATCTGTTGAATTCGTCGTGGGTACATCTTTTCATATTACATAAAACTATTGAAAAATATGAAAGAACAAGAAAAAAGAACAGCAAAATAAAAAAATATAAGTTACTAAAAAAAAAGAAAAAAGGTTGAGGACGATTAAACGTCCTTCCCAATGTCCCAGATTGCTTTTATGGCTAGGATGCCAACCGCTGGGGCGATGAATATTGCAATACTCATGGAAACCCCGGAGAGCAATGATCCAATCCAAGGCTCTATTCGTATATATTGGAAGCTAGCGTACATGACGATAAGTGCGATTCCCGCCATCAGAAACGCTGGTACTTCTGCTTTGGTAATAGTCCCTCTTCCTAACACGGCTAACACGCCAACGATAGCACCCAAAATTGCAAGGATCCAAGCGATCCAACCACCTGTATCAGAGCTGAAGAGCGGTTGTTGGTTTTGTTCAATGGTATAGGCTTGCCAGAGACCGACTAATAATGCTATTAGTGCTCCCAAGATAAATGCCCATATTGCTACTTTACCCATCATATCTTTTGCCATATTTCATACTCTCCTCTAATGTTTATTTCACCTATTTGTTAGATGATAGAAACAACAAGCTTCTATTTAAAAACTTCGATTTTTTCAACAGAAGAAAATAAGAAGAAAAAAAGAAGTCTCTTACTCGATAAGCCATTGCTCATCGATACGACTGTATTGTGCGATTTCTTCAGGAGGAAACCAGAGGTTGATTTCAAACTGCGCGGTGTCTTTTCCATCAGATGCATGGATAATGTTTCTGCCGATGAACTGTCCATAATCTCCTCGAATGGTCCCCATCGCTGCTTTCTGAGGATCGGTTGCCCCGGTCATCCCACGGACCATCTCAATAACATTTACGCCTTCCAGAACCATGGCGACGACAGGAGAAGAAGTAATGTATTTCACGGTTGGCTCAAAGAACGGTTTGCCTTTATGGACACCGTAATGTTTTTCTGCGAGTTTCCGGTCAACAGCGACGAGTTTCATCGCGACTATCTTGATTCCTTTTTTTTCAAACCGACTGATGATTTCTCCGATGAATCCTCGTTGAACCGCATCAGGTTTGATCATCGCAAACGTTTGTTCTTTCTGCATAGCTCTTTCACCTTTTTAATTACAAAGGGATATGTCTCCTGTTTATAGAATTAACGTTTACATACCAAAAGATTTCCCGAAAAAATAGAGGGTGAGGCTCGTAATATTAATGATTGTATGGGCGAAAATCGCTGAATAAAGGTTTTTTGTTTTCAAGACTACAAGAGCAAAGAGCAATCCGAGGACGACAGCTACGATTGCGGTGTATGCATAGGTATACGTCAGATGGGATAACCCAAATAGAACTGAGGTTATTACGACAGCGATTGTGGTACCACCTGCTTTCGTGATCTTTTCGAGGAGGAATCCTCTGAAGAAAAACTCCTCGCAGAAGGGTTGAATTGCTACAATAAGGTACAATGAGGTGATTGAAAACAGTTGTTGAAGATCAGGAATATTGCTTAACGTATTAGGATTTGTTTTTGTTAGAAACAGGTAGACAAGACCGATGGCCATGGTAATAGCAAACGCAACAATGACCGTAATGATTCCCCAAAGAATCGCATTATTTAATCCTTCTTTACGAAGATTCAGCCTGGCAAACATTTCTTTTAAAGTAATCCGGTTCACGAGCTTGTACCACAGCAGGGGAACGAGGATGAGACCAGCGAATACGAAAAGAAATTGGAAGAACAGCAGGGATATCTCTAGCGTGAGTTTTTGGTCCGGCGTCATGGATGGAGTGTAAAGTGAGGGGATCTGTGTGAATGAAAAAACGGTGATCAGTGGGTAGACGACGAACAGAAATAAGGATCCTAATACCCCTAAAAAGGCAACAAGATGAGTTGGTTTTTTAAAATTGAAATCCATGAACCGGTGAAAACAATATTGAGTAGATAAATATTTTTAAGGATTCCGGGTGATTCATCCCTGACTTAAAAATCATGGATTTCTCGCTCAGAATCCTTAATAATTTTTTAAGATAATACGAAATACTTTAATTTTCCAGGAGAAAGTAATTTCGGGATAAGACAGTAAAAAAACAATATAGATAAATTCATATATCATGAATGTATTGAATATATGGGGATAAAAGATATGAAAAAATTTATTGTAACAACATGTGGAGCCATTATAATAGGATTATTAATGATTTCTTCAGCTACTGCAGTACCCAAAGTAAATAGCGACCCTCTAATGGATAAAATTAGTGAAATTGAAAAAAACAAAAAAATAATTGAAGAAAATATTTATAATAAAACCCTTGATTTAAATACTAGGGGGTCGATTAACCTTTTAATTATTTTAATTAAAGACACTATTTATGACATAACTCTTAATTTAAAAGCTGGGCTGATAATTCAAATAATTCAATGGCTTATTTCTTTAATTCAAAAGATAGTAGACCTTATAACTGGTATAATCAATCTTGTGCAATTAATTTATAATCTGATTAATTTAATAATTAATCTTTATGAATTAATCATAAAATTGATAAATTTTATAAAAGATATTTTGACACCTAAAATTTTAGAATTTACATAAAATAAAGATAATTATGGGAAAATTATCAAGACCATAAGATCATTCAACTTCCTTTAATATATATAACATTATAACTAACACTGTATTCATTGATAATAGGTTTATTCAGAGAGTCTAACTGCCTACATTAGCACGATAAAGGTTAACATCGGATCTTTGCCTCAAAACAGGCCTAAACACATGAAAACCCTACTAAACGGCTTCATCTGGTGGTTCCTTATGGAGAATTGTATTTAATGGTGTTTAAATAGTCTCGAAAAGAATTATGACGTAAGCTCTTCAAAAAAAAGAAGGATAGTTGAGAGAATAGCACTTTTATCTCATTGAAGGAACAATCGTTCTAGGGGAGGAAAACGCTCAAGAGATCCTGTGTAAAAATTGCAGAAGGTAAGAATGGGAGAAGAATTGGTCCGTTGGTATTTTTATTTCAAGTGTCCCCCAGCTGCTCTCTGCGTTATGAATGTCTTTGACCTTTGCTTTAATCGTGTAAGTACCTATTACAGTCCAAGTATGCGTTATGGAGACCTGTGCCCCAGAGGCATGCGGACCGTTCCATTGCTCAGAGGTGTCATCTCCCCAGTCAACGAAGTACGAGAGATTATCTTGGTCTGGGTCGGTTGCGGTGAAGACGTAGGTGTATGGTTTCACAGCTTTTCCATGGGCTTCACCTGAAATACCTGGTTTATTCGGTGGATTATTATTCTCTGTGATGAACTGCCATATTGGTCCTGCGGCTGATGCGCCATTGTTGTCCCATGCGACGATCTTCCAGTAATAGTTGGTAACAATGTTCATTGTCCCAGGAGTATAGGTGGTACTAGATTGGTTACTTGCTACTTTTGGTGGAGGACTTGTCATCCCACAGAACACATCGTAGGTGACGGTATCAAAAGGATTCACATCCCCACCCGTCCAACTCAATTGTTTATGAATATCAACATTTGTTGATCCATTCGTGGGAGTAGGAGCGTTAGGTGTGTTTGGTGGTGTGTTACATCCAACACGAACTCCTGTTGCATTATCAACCCAGTATGCAGTAAAAGGATTACCAGACGGCGGATCTGCATACCCTTGGTGCGCTTGAGAATTGAATACGACTGCGATCACCTCAATGTTCCCATATTGAATGTTTCCATAATTATGACCATAACCGTCATTATAGTTATGTCCATCCCATGTTGCAGAAGCTGTCCACGTATTACCACTGGTAATAGAAATATCTTGGTTGAACGCGTAATCTAAAAATGCACAGGTGTAAACATGTCCCGTTGTGTCTTTCCATCCCATCGTCGATCCTAATTCGGTTATATAGACTCGGATGCGTCCGCTGTATTGCGTCGCTTCATTGTTATGCACAGCGACTTTAATGTTCATCGCTGCATTCCCAAGCCAGGCTACATTAAGTGTGACATCGATATCTGCTACAACCCTTGCACCGGTTTGAGTGATAGCAGTCCGGTAGGCAGCTTCAGCGCCAGTCCATCCACTAACAACGACTGTATTTCCACCATCGAAAAATACAGTTGGGAATCCTCCTAAATTATATTCGCCAAGTCTCGCGGCTGCATGAGTATTTTTATCATCTACCAGGGTGGTGTAATAAAAAGGATAATCGCCGCTTTGGTGTATGTTTTTCAAGGCTTGATGTGCATTATCGCAAGGTCCACACCATGTGGCAGACCCGTCCTCCGTAAAAACAGCATGAGTAAAGACCCGATTCCCTAGATTGTTATCATCTGATATTTTTACGTCACTTTTGAGTGCAACAGCTCCAAATGCGCTTATTAAAAGAATACCTACAATACCTATTGATAGAATGTTATTCATATTTTTTCTCCTGTTTATTAATAAATGTAAATTTATATAGTTTTCGTCAAATTGAGATAATTTTCTAGTAAAGACCCGGGTCTAAAACTATTTGGAAATCTTTATTTGTTCAGCCGTTCTTCTACCGATGATGACCGTGGATGAGGACGTTGTGTATATTAAAAATGGTGAGGAAAAAAATAAAACAAAGAAACCAAGGAAGCTCTATCGATTGATGGTAAAGTCCCATACGATGAAGGCGATCATCGCAGAACTTGATCCTCTCATGGAATCAAAATTGTTTCAACACCACGGAGAGAAAATGCATTTGTTCTGCAGGGTGAAATGGAGTACACAGCTAGAGAGAAATCCTATTAACTCTCCGAAGAGGATATACCCTGGCATAAATCAATGTTGAAACATCATGCACGAAATATCGGTAGTAAAAAAGTCGTGTATTTCATCGTGGGAACGCCACCGAATTTCAAATCAAATATAGTATAACTCATCGAAATACAGACAGCCACCACTCATGCTCTTCTTTTTTCTTTGCCATTTCGTATCAACTCATGTCAAATAATCCAAGAAACATTAATACTTTTTTGGAATGGCTTAAATATTTGGAAGAAAGCATGGCTAGAACAGAGACGTAGTAAAAGAAATTACTAACCTCTTTGGGTTCTAGTCTTTGGACTCGGAATTAAGGAATATAGTAAATCTGAATGAAAGAATAACGGGGAATTGAATCCCCCATAGTGTTTTACCCTACATTTATATCATGACAAAATAACCTGTTTTGATGCTTTTTCCAAAGGATAAATATTTTTAAATACAATATGTTGTTACACCGTGTATGCTGGGGCCTGTAGGGTAGCTTGGTCCATCCTTTTAGCTTTGGGAGCTAGAGACTTGCGTTCAAATCGCAACAGGCCCACTTCCCCTTTATTTTTTCTTCTGCTCTACTTGGATATCTTCTTTGATGTTCGCCAGACGTTTCGCAAGTTCGATGTTATGAGCAATATCGCTGGATGCGTTGATCACGAGTTTCGCACCATCTGGAGAACCACCTCCATGCATACACCCGGGGACACCACTGCCGATAGTCAGCCATTCTATTAATCGGGCGATTTTTGCTCGTGTCTCGCCAGAGCAATTTGCTTGTAGATATTTCTTGAGAAGCTTCCCGTACCGCGGATCATTAATATCCTTGCAGGAAGGCAGACAACCAGTTTCTGCGATGCCACCAGCGATATCTTGAGCTAATCGTTTTGTTTCGTAGGGAAGTGTTGCCACATGAACTTTATTCACATTGGATAGTAACGTATTTGGGATCCAAACACCGGACGGATGCTTGGTTCCTAGCACACCCGCAGCGATACCCATGCCAAACGTGGTTTCATTGTTAATCGTCATCTGCGTGAGTTTCTCCCGGAATACCTTTTCAGAAAGACCGTTTGCTCGCGCCATTAATGCTGCCGCACCAACCATCACGTCACCCTGTCCTGCGACACAGCCACCAATCGCTGCCCGATACGACGCAATAAAGTTCATAACTGCTTTTAGAGAATACGCGTACTCTCCACACATAAAAACACGTTCTTTTGGAACAAACACATCCTCAAATAACAGATAGGCCTGGGTAATACCACCGATATCCACTGGAGCGTCAAAACCTTCTTCTTGTTCCCGGGTATCACTTGGTCGTCGCGTCTCAATAATCGTCAGGTTCTCAATGTCTCGAGGGATGACAAATGAAATCGCGTAGTCTTTATCTTCTTCCTTATATCCGGTTCCAGGCATGACAAGAATCTCGTTTGCTGCAGCGACACCACAGATCATCACTTTCGCACCCCGAACGATGATTCCATCTTTTCTTTTTTCAACAACATGGAGGCTTAGGTCAGGGTCACATTGCTGTGATGGTGATTTTGAACGATCACCTTTCGCATCAGTGAGCGCACCAGTAAGCGTGATGTCTTTCTTCTGAGCGTCTTTAAGCCAGGTCTGAAGTCTTTTATGATACTCAGTTCCCAGGTCATGGTCCATATCGTAGGTCGTCGCCCACATCGCATTAATCGCGTTGAACCCAACACATCGACCACCCGTGCATGTACCGGTAAGGTTGAACATCAGCCGTTTCATGCGGACATTCGCTATCATATCCTCAGGTCCCTGAACAATAGAGAGATACCGAGATATTGGTTCACCGGTGAGATGTGAATTTGTCGTCAGAATATCTTTATACTCTGGTTTCTGTGCAGCATCAAAAATCTGTGCATGACCCTCGATTGTTCGTTTTGTCGCAGCATGTGTCGTTACATCTTTGATTAGTTCCCCGAACTTGTAAATATTCGGCCGCATCATTCGAAGGCTTTCTTTATATTCTTTCGAGGTTTTCATATGTTATTTCTCCTTATAGGTGAACTCCCATTGGCACCAGAGGTTTTCAGGATGTTTGTCTGGTGGACAGACCGTACATTTCACAACAATGTCTGGGTTAAATTCTTTTGCAAACGCTTTGAGGAACCCAAAACGAACCGGTTTGCAGCCAAACTCCTTTAGTCCTTTGCTTACTCGTGTGTTTTGGACGCGGCAGTGGACATTCCGAATCACCGCATGGTCTTTTTTTATGGTGATTTCTTTGTCTTCAAGGTCGAGTGCCCAGGTGGTGTACTGCAATGCGTTCATCATCGAAGGAATATCGGTCCCGGTGATACCAAGGAATTCTTTGAGTTTTCGTGCCTCAATTTTTCCCATCACCTCCCAGACATGTGCATCAATCTTTGTTGCAACCTCTGTTCCATAGGCTTCCTCGATTCCAAGGAAATACAATCCGTCAACAGCCCAAAGGTTCCGCAGCTGCATAAAAATGTATTCAGGTATTTTTTCTTTCGGAAGTTGAGAGAGAAGCTTCACATCATCGTTTCTACTCATACATTATCACTTTAAAGAGATTGCTCAGATCTTGAGCATGTATTCAATGTAAAGAAATTGAAGAGGTTATCCCATTTTTCCTTTAATCGCACTGGTCAACTTCGGGAGAACCTCGTAGAGATCACCGACAATCCCGTAGTCAGCGGATTTAAAGATCAACGCCTCTGGGTCTTTGTTGATTGCGACGATGACACCGGAGTCACGCATCCCTGCGATATGCTGAATCTGACCAGAGATCCCGCAGGCGACATAGAGCTTTGGTTTTACCTTATGGCCGGATAATCCGATCCAATGATCCTCAGACAGCCATTTCAGGTCTGCCGCGATAGGACGGGAGCATCCAACGGTCCTGCCTTTAAGGACGTCCGCAAGCTCACTGACCAATTTGATATCTTCTTTCTTTTTGAATCCTCTGCCGCAGGAGACAATGATTACCGCGTCCTCAACGTTCACTCCCTCGGATTTCATCTCCTGGACGTTCAGGATTTTTGAGGGGGAATGCTCACTGTCGAATTTCTTTTTGATGATTTCCCCTTTGTGATGCGGGTTCTTTGGTAACGGGTCGAAAACTTTCGAAGGGATCGTGACAATCTGTGGAGGTGAGGTGAACTGTTCAACTGCGATTGCATTTCCGCTGTAGACGATCCGCTCTGTGGTGAGTTTCTTTTCGTGAATGTATAGTTTCGTGCAATCCATGACGCAGCCGGCATCCAGCTTTGCAGCAAGCCTTCCAGCAAGTTCTTTTCCATTTTTATTCGAGCCGATAAGCACGATCTCGTTGCGATGTTCTTTCATAATACTTTGGAGGATGCTTGTGTATTCCTCTGCTTTGAACTGATGCTGTGATGTTTCCGCAACAATCACCAGATCAGCACCATGCTCCAAGGTACTCTGTTGCATGCTCATCATGACCGATAGCAACCGCAATGACTTTCTTATGAAGCTCCTTTGCAAGCTCACTTGCTTTATTCAGTAATTCCAAGGTCAACTTCTTCTCATCAGAATAGACTAGTACCATGGTCCTCACCTCAACACTCCGACTTTGGCAAGCTCGTCAACGAGTTTTCCCACTGATTGATCAAGGTCATTTTGATAGATGATGTTCTTCCGCTGCATCGGAATCCCTTTGATATCCATGGTCTGTAGCTTTGGCAAGAGTGCCTCCGCTGTCACACCGGTCGCTGGCCATTCATGAATCGGTTTACTGGATGATGCAAGGATTGCCATGAGGCTGGGGAGCCGCGGTTGGTTGATTTCTTTTGTCACGGTAATTAACACAGGAAACGGGGATTCAATAATGACTGCTTTTTCCCCAAGGTTTCGTTCTGCAACTACTTTATTTTGTTCCACAGTCACCTGTTGCGCATAGGTTATCTGCGGGATATTCAGCAGTCCAGCGATACGTGGCCCCATCTGACCGGAGAACATATCAATGGATGCCTCACCACAGAATATGATATCGTAACTCCCAATTTTTTTAATCGCACCAGCTAACAGATGAGCAATCACATGGTAATCAGCATGTTCCGGTGGCGGGATCAAAACGCCTTCGTCTGCACCCATGGCAAGCAGCTCCTTCATCCGTTCCTTTGCATCGGGAGCACCGACGGTAAGAATCGTGATTTTTCCACCATGTTTTTCTTTGATTTTAATTGCTTCTTCTAATGCGTTTTTATCCATGTCACTAATTTTCTGAGGTACACCAGCAAGAATCGGTTTTTTCGTTGATGAGTCAACCTTTATCTCTGCGACATCAACAACCTGTTTTGCACACACGATGATGTTCATTTCAACACTCCTTTCTTTTGTCTTTCCAGCTCTCGTAAATCCTTTCTTTTTATTTTTCCACTCTGCGTCTTTGGAAGCTCAGTGACAAACTCGATTTCCCGTGGATATTTATATGGTGCAGCGACCTTCTTTGTATGCTCCTGGATCTCTTTTACCATGTTTTCTGATGCGTTCTTCCTATCACGGAGCACCACATACGCCTTGATGATAGTCCCTCGCATCGGATCAGGGCTTGCGACCACAGCGCACTCCAACACCTCTGGATGGGAGATGATCGCTGATTCGACTTCGAAGGGTGAGATCCGATACCCGCTCGCCTTGATCAGATCATCGTTCCTCCCGCTGAACCAATAGTACCCCTCTTCATCCTGATAGAGGACATCACCACTGAGGAACCAGTCACCACTGAAGCTCTCTTTTGTTTTCTCTGGTTTGTTCCAATACTCTTTGAAAAGCCCAGGATCTGTTTTCTTTACCGCGAGTGCGCCTGTTTCACCAACAGGAACCGGTTTTCCGTTTTCGTCGAGAAGCGCGCAGATATGACCGGGTTGTGGTTTCCCACAGGACCCTAGTTTAATCTTCATGTCACGCATATTGGAGAGATACACCATCACCTCAGTCATTCCGATCCCATCATGGGCATCCAACCCGAACCGTCGTTTCCATTCTTTGATCACCTCAGGGTTCAAGGGCTCACCAGCGGAGATACAATGACGTAACGAAGAGAGATCGTAGGTTTTCTCCGCGTCTTTTATCGTCAGAAACATCCGATATGCGGTCGGAACAGACGCGAGGTTCGTCACCCGATATTTCTCCATGAGTTCAAACCAATGCACCGGGTCGAACTTCCCGTCATAGACAAAGGTGGATATCCCCCAACGCCAGGTATACAAAAACCCGTTCCCCAGAGGATAAATCCAGTTGAGATCCCCGGTATGAGCAACGATATCGGTTTCTAGAGCATTCTGCCAGAAGATAACACTAGGGTCGTTCCCCGGGACCCATCGATGCAGATGCACCGCTCCTTTGGGGTTACCCGTAGTGCCTGAGGTGTAACAGAAGAATGCAATGTCTGTACTCTTTGTCGGCTCCAAATCAAGATTGCTGGAGGATCCTTTCATAAGCTCGTCATAGGAAAGTTCTCCGGTTTGTGCGTCACCAACAACGATAATATGCTCCAGGGTCTTGCAGTTCTTTTGAATCGCATGAACCTCTTTGACAAACTTAGGGGTCGTAATCACTGCTTTTGCACTGCTGTCATTAATTCGATATTCTATTTCGTGTTCCCGGAACATGACGCTCGAAGGAATCGGCACTGCACCGATCTTCACACCACCAAGAAACGATATCTGAAACGCAGGGATATTCGGGAGACGGATCAAAAACCGGTCTCCTTTTTTAAAATCGAGTTTTTTTAACGCATTCCCAAACTTGTTTGAAAGATTCTTCAGATCCCCAAACGTGTACTTCGCGGTTTCACCAGCAGCGTTCTCCCAGTAGAGTGCAACTTTGTTGCGGTTCTTTGAAGCAGCATGTTTATCAACAACATCTGCACCGATATTGTACTTCTTTGGGATGTCCCATTTCCACGCCTTATATGTTTTCTCGTACTCAAAATCCCCCATTTATTTTCACCTACCTGAATGCATTATCGACTAAGAGTAAATACGATATCATCCGAGGAGATTTGCGGAGATCACCATACGTTGCACTTCAGAAGTACCCTCGTAAATCTCCGTGATTTTTGCATCTCTGAATAATCGTTCAACCGTGTATTCTTTTGTATACCCGTACCCACCATGTATTTGCACTGCTTTGATGACAGCCTCCATCGCGGTTTCTGAGGCAAAAAGTTTTGCCATCGCTGCTTCCTTTGAGAATCGTTCTCCTTTATCTTTTGTGTAGGCTGCGTTGTAGACAAGGAATCGTGATGCTTCAATCCGTGTTGCCATATCCGCGATCATCCATTGGATCGCCTGGAATTTTGCGATGGGTTTGCCAAACTGCTCACGTTGTTTAGAGTACGCAATGCTTTCATCAAGTGCTGCCTGTGCAATACCGACTGCTTGGGCAGCAATACCGATTCGGCCTCCGTCAAGTGTGCTTAACGCGATTTTAAATCCGTCACCTTCTTTTCCTAAGAGGTTCTCCTTAGGAACCTCCATGTTTTCAAAGAGAAGCTCCGAGGTTTGTGACGCGTTGATCCCAAGTTTATCAAAAATGCTGCCAACCTTGTATCCTTTAAACGTGTTTTCAATAATAAATGCGCTCAGCCCCTTGGTTCCCGCGTTTTTATCGGTCACCGCAAACACAATGATAATCCCTGCTTTTGGACCACTGGTGATAAATGTCTTGTCTCCGTTGATAATATAATGATGGCCTTTGAGCACCGCAGTAGTTTTCATCGCCCCTAGATCTGAACCTGCGTTTGGTTCGGTCCCTGCGAACGCGCCGATTTTTTCTCCTTTTGCGAGAATCGGCAAGTATTTCTTTTTTTGTTCTTCTGACCCATATTTCATGATAGGCCAGGCGGCAAGCGAGTTGTGAACAGAGGTGATCACACCAGTTGAGGCACATTTTCGTGATATTTCTTCGACGACAGTGACATAGCTGATCGTATCAAGACCAGCTCCACCATATTGTTGTGGGATAATAATGCCGAGTAATCCTAGTTTTGCCATTTTTTCTAGTGTTTTTGTTGGATACTCCCCTTTTTTATCAAGTTCAGCGGCGAGTGGTGCAACTTCTTTTTCTGCGAATTCCCGTACCATGTTTCGAATCATTTTTTGCTGTTCGTTGAGTTCTAGTTTCATGGGGGTTGGAATCAAATCATCAAACATAAAGGTTTCTGTTAATATGCTTAGAACGTATCCTATAAAAAGGTGGTTTTCTTAAAAGAAAGAAATATAATACGGATAGAGGTTAAAGAAACTCGCCATGTCCCTAAAAAAAGGTTTTATTCACGTGTATACTGGTAATGGAAAAGGGAAAACAACCGCTGCAATTGGTTTAGGTATACGAGCGACCGGGGAAGGTCTGAAGGTCGCAATGATTCAATTTATGAAAGGACGAAGGTACAGTGAACTTGATGCGCTACAACATATAAAAAATTTCACGGTGGTGCAGTTTGGCCGTGATCAATTTGTCTCTAAAGAAAAACCAGAACAGGTCGATATTGATCTCGCACGAAAAGGATTTGCGTATGCAAAAGAAATCATACACAAAGATGCGTATGACCTGGTGATCCTTGATGAAATCAATGTTGCTGTCGATTTTAATCTCATTTCTTTAAAGGATGTTATCGAATTACTTGAAAATAAACCAGAAACTCTGGAGTTGGTATTAACCGGTCGCTATGCATCACCAGAGATCATCAAACACGCTGACATCGTGAGTGAAATACTTGAAATCAAACATCCTTACCAAAAGGGAGTGCAGAGTAGAAAAGGTATCGACTGGTAAGATAGAGGGCGAGGAGTATCATGGTTGAAAAAGAAACAATCAAACAGATACGAGAGAAACGAGCAGAGTGGGAAAAACAACTGTATTCCAAGGCGATTCAAGAAAACCCTGAAAGAAAACAGAAATTCAAGAATCTCTCCGATATTGAAATAAAAAATCTGTATACGCCGGAAGATATCGCAGATCTTGGGTATCTGAAGGATGTTGGGTTCCCTGGAGAGGAACCGTTTCTTCGAGGTGTACATCCGAACCTGTATCGAGGCCGTCTCTGGACAATGCGTCAGTTCGCTGGGTTCGGCAGCGCGGAAGAGACAAACAAACGGTATCATTATCTCTTGGAACATGGTGAAACCGGGTTGAGTGTCGCGTTTGATTATCCGACGCTCTACGGGTACGATACTGATCATCCGCTCGCACGAGGTGAGTTTGGGAAATGCGGTGTCGCGATTTCATCATTACTGGATATGGAGTTGCTCTTTCATGGGATTCCGTTAGATAAAATTACGACCTCGATGACGATCAACGGTCCTGCTGCGATCGTGTGGGCGATGTACATCGCGAATGCGGAGAACCAGGGAATCAGCAAAGAAAAAATCGGTGGAACCATCCAAAATGATATCCTTAAAGAATATATTGCACAGAAATCATACATCTTCCCTCCAGAGCCGTCCATGCGGTTGATTGTTGATACCTTTGAATATGGTTTTAAAAACGTTCCAAAATGGAATACGATCAGCATCAGTGGGTACCATATCAGAGAAGCTGGGTCGACCGCGGTTCAGGAGCTCGCATTTACCTTAGGAGACGGGATTGAATATGTCAAAGCTGCGATGAAACGAGGTCTTCTAATTGATGATTTTGCGCCACGGCTTAGTTTCTTTTTCAACGCTCACAATGATTTCTTTGAGGAGATAGCTAAATATCGGGCTGCCCGGAGGATTTGGGCATCTGAGATGAAAAAACTTGGTGCGAAAAAACCACGGTCATTATGGATGCGGTTTCATACCCAGACAGCAGGGTGTTCTCTTACTGCGCAACAACCAGAAATGAACATTGTTCGGGTGACGATGCAAGCACTTGCCGCTGTCTTAGGCGGCACACAGTCGTTACATACCAACTCCATGGATGAAGCACTTGCACTGCCATCGGAGAAAGCGGTTCGGATCGCGCTACGAACACAGCAGATCATCGCGGAAGAAAGTGGCGTCACCGATACCGTTGATCCTCTCGGTGGTTCCTATTATATTGAATGGTTAACATCGAAGATGGAGGAGGAAACCTACAAGTATTTCGATAAGGTCGAACGACTCGGCGGGGTGATCCCTGCCATAGAAAAAGGATTCTTCCAACGGGAGATCGCTGAAAGCGCGTATCGGTATCAAAAAGAGACTGATGAGAACAAGCGGATTATTGTCGGGGTGAACCGCTACAAACTCGATGAAGAACCTTCGATTCCGATTCTGAAGATGGATGAGAAAGGCGAGGAACGACAGATAAACCGGTTGAAGAAACTTCGTACAGAACGAGATGCGACAAAGGTTCAGAACCATCTCCAGCGGCTACGGAAAGCAGCGGAAGGTGACGAAAACCTCATGCCTTTTATACTGGATTGTATCCATAGTTATGCAACATTGGGGGAAACCTGCGATGTCTTACGAGAGGTGTTTGGAGAGTATAAAGAACAAGCGATTTTTTAAGGAGGAGAAACCATGATAAAAAAAATTAGGGTATTGGTTGCAAAACCAGGTCTTGATGGTCATGATCGCGGTGCGAAGATTGTTGCTCGTGCGCTCCGTGATGCTGGCATGGAAGTAGTATATACAGGTCTGCATCAGACCGCACAGCAGATTGTGAACACCGCAATTCAGGAAGATGTTGACGTTGTCGGATTGAGTTTACTCTCTGGTGCGCATATGACGCTGTTCATCGATGTTGCCCTGCTGTTAAAAGAAAAGCAGATGGATGATGTGTTGATTGTCGGCGGTGGCATCATTCCTCAGCAGGATGTTCCCGGGTTGAAGAAGGCAGGGATCGCTGAGGTTTTTGGGCCAGGGACGCCAGTTGAGGATATTGTGAGCTATATCAAAAAGAACGTGAAACGATGAGTGAGCTTTCCGTAAAGGTTATTGCCGGTGATCCGCGGTCGATTGGTCGACTGATAACCCTGGTTGAGAACGATGCACCCGAGGCTGTTGAAGTAATGAAACAGATTCACCGTTATACGGGTCAAGCCCAGATCATTGGGGTCACTGGTGTCATGGGGAGCGGGAAAAGCTCCTTGATTTTCGAACTTGCCTTGGCGTTTCGAGCAGAAGGAAAAAAGGTAGGGATCATCGCGATCGATCCTACAAGTCCATTCAGCGGTGGTGCCTTACTTGGTGACCGAATCAGAATGATGGATCTCTCAACTGACAGCGGTGTGTTTATCCGCAGTATGGGGACGAGAGGGATGATGGGGGGGCTAACAAGTTCTCTGTATGATGTGGTTGAAATCCTTGATGCAGCGGGAATGAACGTTATCCTCATTGAAACCGTTGGTGTTGGACAGGATGAAGTTGATATCGTGAAGATTGCTGATACTACTCTTGTCGTCCTCATTCCCGGGCTTGGTGATTCAGTTCAGACGATTAAGGCAGGTCTCATGGAGATAGCAGATATCTTTGTGGTCAATAAAGCAGATAAACCTGGTGTGGAACAGACTGTTGCGGAACTTGAGTCCATGCTTGATCTCGTAGGCCATACTGAGTATAGAACACCTATTGTTGCAACCTCAGTAAAGCAAAAAAAAGGAATCCAGCTGCTTACTTCTAAGATTGCCGAACATCAAGAGTACCTGAAAAAAAGCAAGACATTTGACACGCGGAGACGGCAACGGTACGAAGCAGAGCTCATTGAAATCATACGGAAACGACTCATGGACTTTATCTTTGATGAAAAAAAACTGAAAAAAACAGTGGACTGTTGTATTGATCAAATTTCTAAAAAAGAGCTTGACCCTTACACTGCTGCTGATGAAATTTTAGGAAAAATTCTGAAGTAACTCTAAATATGTTGAGGATAGGTCCTGTTACTTCAGAGGGGATTATGGAGGAAGATTAACTGTAGTTTGTTGAAATAAGCTCCATTTTGAAATTTTTTATGTCAGGATTGATTTCTTCGAAATTCCCTGTTATTTTAACGACGTTTCCCGCTGTTGGTGCATAGTAACATTGACCGAATCCTCCGAAGAGTATGATATTATATGCTTCATAGGTTCCTGCAGGGACCGTAATATTTTCGGTGTTCAGGCAGAAAAACGCATTTGATACGGCAGGTATTGGAAACACGTTTTCATTATCCAAGTGTTGTTAAAGCGTCCTTGATATTGATGATGGGAAGGAGCGTGGCAATCTCTGGGGGTAAGAATTCTTTGCCAAATAGTTTTGCCATCTTGTTGATGAAATTGATGAGGTTAAGATATAAGGATTGAATTTCTCCATTTATTGTGATATTTGTCGATGTTAAGTTCCAAACAATTCCGGTATTTAAGGGAAACGTCAGCAGGGAAAAAGACGGGTCAAAGGTTGCTGTTATGTCCATGGTTATCTTCGCTGAAAATCTTTGAAGAAAAGAAGGTAATGGAATATACGATTGTTCGATTTCAATTGAGATTTTTTCTTTTTTAAAACCAGCAGATATCTCCTTTATTCCTAAGGTAGATTTTTCAATGAAAACCTTCCCTGAGAGGTCAACGTCTGAAAAGGTAATTGAAAAGTTTGCAGGACCATCGCCTGGATCAATGCTCATTGTGTATTGTCCGCTTACCGATGTTTGGA
The DNA here is from genome assembly GCA_963835145.1 of uncultured Thermoplasmata archaeon. GTDB lineage: Archaea > Thermoplasmatota > E2 > DHVEG-1 > DHVEG-1 > SM1-50. The sequence continues at coordinate 14,377 of CAWIEM010000020.1, read as the reverse complement.
ACTCCAATGTATAGAAGTCCCCTGTCGTACTGGTAACGGTCAGTGGTAATTCTGCTATCGTAAGAAGCAGATTAATTGATTTGCCTTCTTGTTGATTTACTATGGAAATGTCATCGATCTGGTATGTCCATTGATCACCGATTTCCCATACCGGGACATCAGCGTTGTATGTCGTAGACATTGTTTCTGTTGATGATTTGCTCTCTATTTTTTGTGGAGGTTTTGCTACTGCTAAAAGTGTGGTCATCAGCATTATACATAGTAATCATTCCAATAAGTTTTGTTTTCATAGCCTTCACCCGGTAGTATTTACTGATAAGGAATCCTTTTATAAAGGTATCTTTTATAATTATTGAGAATTTTTTTTCATTTTGTAATGATTATTTTCCTTTAAACAGGGGTTTTCTCTTTTCGAGGAACGCGGTCATGCCTTCTTTTTGGTCTTCTGTGGAGAAGCTTGAGGAGAAATATGAGATCTCGAGTGTGCATGCCGAAGGAAGATCAATGTTACTTCCTTTATTGACCAGTGCTTTGATAAATCCGGTCTGAACAGTGGATTTCCCCGCGATTTTTTGTGCGAGTTTCTCGGTTTCCTCCATGAGTTTCTCATGGTCGACAACCTTGTTTACGAGACCGATACGGTATGCTTCCTGTGCATCGATCGTATCACCGGTGAGCAGGAGCTCCTTTGCCTTTATGTTCCCTACGAGTCTTGGCAGTCGTTGGGTTCCTCCGAACCCTGGGTGGATCCCGAGATTAATTTCCGGCTGACCAATCTTTGCATTCGTGGAGGCAAGGACGATGTCACAGGCCATCATCACTTCACAGCCACCTCCCAGTGCGTATCCGTTGACAGCGGCGATGTAGGGGAGACGTGAGTTTTCAATGCTGTGTAAAAGTCGATGTCCGAGTGTTGCGAACTCTTTTGCCTGTAGTGTGTTCATATGCTGCATTTGTTTGATGTCTGCGCCTGCGATGAACGCTTTTTCTTTTCCGGTGAGTATTGCCACGTGGATGGTAGGGTCGTTTTCCAGTTCCTCTACTGCGTTGGTGAGTTCTTCTAAGGTTTCTTTGTCTAAGGCATTGAGGACCTGTGGTCGGTTCATGAGGATGGTTGCGACCGTGTTTTTCTTTTCAACGATGATGTTTTTATAACTCATAGGATCTCACCTTGGGGGATAGTCGTAGAATCCTTTCCCGGTTTTTCGTCCGAGGTACCCGGCTTGCACCATTTTTTTCAGCAGTGGGCAGGGGCGGTACTTCGAATCATTGAATCCTTCATACAGGACGTTCATGATGTTGAGGCTGACATCAAGTCCTATGAGATCAGCAAGCTCCAGGGGGCCCATGGGATGATTCATCCCTAGCTTCATCACACTATCGATAGACTCCTTGGTGCCGGTTCCGTCCTGCAGACAGAACATCGCTTCATTGATCATCGCGAACAGCACTCGATTTGATATGAATCCTGGTCCGTCGTTTACTTCTATGGGGATTTTCTCCATTTTCTCTGCAAGGTGTTTGATGGTGGTCGCAGTCTCTGTGGAGGTGCGTAATCCTCGGATGACCTCAACAAGTTTCATCAAAGGAACCGGGTTCATGAAATGCATTCCGATGAATTGTTCTGGTCGCTTGGTTGATGAGGCGAGATCGGTGATTGGGATCGTTGAAGTATTCGAAGCAAAGATTGTTTCTTTTTTGCAGATTCCATCGAGTTTCTGGAAAACATCTTTTTTCATCTTCACTTCTTCCAGGATTGCCTCGATGATTACATCAGCGTCTTTCATATCTTCTAGCTTTGTTGTTCCATGGATTTTTCCCAGTATGTTTTTTTTGTCATCCGGGGTCATTTTTCCTTTCTCAACGGATTTATCCACGAACTTCTCAACGGATCCTAGTCCTTTCTTCACGTATTCATCTTTTATATCATGAAGAACAACCTCATATCCTGCTTTTGCGGCTACCAATGCGATCCCATGACCCATGGTTCCCGCGCCAATTATACCTATCTTTTTTATGGTCATTTGAATTTCTCCTACCGTTCCACAATCAGGGATACCGCATGGCCACCGCCAAGGCAGATGGTAGCCAGACCCCGGTGTTTCTTATAGTGTTTCATCGAATGAAGTAAGGTGACAAGGATACGAGATCCGCTGCTGCCGATAGGGTGACCAATGGCGATTGCACCGCCATGGACATTGAATTTTTCCGAAGGTATGCCGATCTCTTTGATGAGTGCTGCGGAGGCAGAGGAGAACGCTTCGTTATGCTCCACAAGATCAATATCGTCGATCGTGAGGTTCATCTTCTTAAACAGGTTTCTGAGTCCAGGGATCGGTGCTTCCATGACATACTCTGGTTTTACCCCGGTAGTGTCATATCCTTTAATGGTCGCAAGTATCTCAAGGTTTTCTTTTTTCGCTTTCTCTTTGCTCATCACGATTACTGCTGATGCGCCATCGGTAATCTGTGAGGCGTTTCCCGCGGTAATCACACCTCCTTCTTTGAAGAATGGTTTTAATCCTCCAAGGCTCTCCATGGTGGTATCCTTGCGGATGCCTTCATCGTGTGCAAAAAATAGGGGATCTCCTTTCTTTTGTTTAATCTCAACGGGAACTATTTCGTCTTTGAATTTCCCGGTCTCCGTTGCTTTGGCTGCTTTCTGATGGCTTGCAAAGGCGAGCTCATCGCAATCTTTCCTCGTGATATGATATTTTTCTGCGACGATTTCACCGGTCATCCCCATATGGAAATTATTGTACGCGTCCCAGAGGCCGTCATGGACCATGGAGTCGATGATCTTGCCGTCGAAGATGCGGTACCCGAACCGTGCCTTATCTAAGATGTAGGGGCAGTTGGTCATGCTCTCCATGCCTCCTGCGACGATGCAGTCTGCGTCCCCGAGTTTTATTGCTTGAGCTGCGAGAATAACTGCTTTGAGTGACGATCCGCAGACCTTATCAATATGAAAACAACCGACCTCATACGGGAGTCCTGCTGCGATAGCGGCCTGTCGTGCGACATTCTGGCCTAGACCAGCGGAGACGACGTTTCCCATGATCACTTCGTTGATTTCTTTTGGTTGTATCCCTGTTTTTTTCACGGCTTCTTTTATGACGATTCCTCCGAGTTGAGGAGCGGAAAAGCCTTTTAATGTACCATCAAATTTTCCCTGCGCTGTTCGGAGCGCTGCGACAATGACTGCTTCATTCATAATTACGTATACCTCCACCAAATAATTTTTATGGAGGAGGCAATCCGGTGTTCATTTAAAACATTTTCCAAAATATCATATTCGGAGAGTGGATATAACAATTTTTTTACGAAGAATGTTTATAAAATAATAGAAGGAAGGGAAAAAATTAGGGGGATAATATGAAGAACGTAAAACGTCCCTTCCTCCTCTCCTTATGATACGCTTCTCTTAAACATCTCATAATACATTTTTCTTTTGATATACGTTATCATGAATACAATTGACATTTAAAAATGTTTCGAAATTTTTATAACAGGCTATCTGTCAGAAATGAGAGAATTTTATATATTTCTTATTCATAATAAAATATTTTCCCGCTAAACATCACTTTTGATAACATTTTTCTTATATGTTTTACCGTGGCAAATGTCCGCTTTGTCGTTTTTCCCGAGAAGCTTTATAAAGGTTTAATGACAGAGAGTAGCAAGTCATTAATTAACATGATATGAAATGGCAGGAATGGAAGGAAATGGAGAGAAAGCACAAAAGGAGATTACTCACTCTTATTACGACATTATTATTTCTTAGTATTACCTTTTTTGTTCCGGGAATCACTGCAGTAGCACCATCAAAGAACACCGTTCCCGACCCCGAGATAATGATAGATATTTCTGCCGTAACTACCACCATTCAAGACGTCATCAACCACGCACGACCAAACTCAACAATCCAACTGCCTGCAGGAACCTATACAGAAATTCTGACCATCAACAAACCACTCCACCTCAAAGGAGAAGGAACAACACGAACCATCCTTAGTCCCACCTCAGAAAACAACGGATACGCTATCCGGATCATCGCTGAAGGAGTTACTCTTAGTGACCTAGACATCAGTAACCAAGGACCAGGACTCTATACCACTGGTGTAAAAATCAGTGCCGCCAACACAACCATACAGAACTGCACGTTTTACAACACCCCTATCGGGATAGCCATCTGGAGCTCAGAAAACACGATTTCCGGATGTGAGTTCAGCGACTGCGACGACGAAGGAATCGTCCTTCTGGGCACCTCAACATCGGAATGTAACAACAATACCATCACCTCCTGTAACTTTTATAAAAACTGCGACGGCATCGAACTGCAATACGCCACAGACAACACCGTTGACATACTGTATTTTTACTCAAAACACCCATGCAGGCATCGACGCCATAGAATCAAACAATAACAACAACATCATCTCACACTGTGAATTTACCGCGAATCAAGGTTTTGGCCTTTACCTTGCAGGATCCTCTCACAATACAATCACGGGATGCTCTTTTGTGGATGATTCCATTACTTTACTACATGCATCAGAAAACATCATCTCAAACAGTGAAGTCTCAACAATACGTCTCATGGACCATTCAACACTTTTTCTCAAACAATGCAAAGGAATAGATGAATCAACGATTATCTCACAGCAGTCATCCTATACGATCGATAATACCGAATCAATACTAAAGTCACCCTTTACATCCAATAATGAATCCCCTCGACACCCATTGCTTACTATTTTACTTGATAGGTTAACAGAAATACGATCATTTTATAGACAACTTCGTCCACAATAAATGAATGAAAAAAGGTGGTTTTTTCCAATTTTTAGATTTCATTCATTTCAGTAGGAATAAAGGTTTGTAGAGTATAATGATGGTCTCTAATTAAAACAAAGATAATTTAGGTATCGAATGAAAGTGCTTTTGATTAAAAGTGTATAATTTTGCTTTTCTATTCAGAGTTATAGCAGCAATCATCGCATCGATTCGTGAGAGAGGGCGTCCCTTCTGTTCAGCATCAAGTTCTAGGTGTGCTGAAAGAATAGCATCCTCTTTACAAAAATCAATTGTTTCTAGTTTTTCTACAGCAGCAATTCTCTTTTTTCCAAATTTATATAATCCATATAGAATTTCATGAAGTGATAACGAAGTAATTGCTATATCTTCACCAGATTGTTCTATTCTTTCTAACGCTTGATCTCCTTTCTCAGAGTTTTTATCAAAAATTTCTATCAGGATGTCAGTATCAAGAATAATCATGTCTTACACGTACCTTTTTTCGTTTCGTTTTTTCTGAATATCTCGTAGCATTTGTTCTTTATTTTCGAATTCGATACATCCCCGTAATTTTCGTAATGTTACAATATTGTTCTTACTGAGTCGTTCAAAAAGATCACTAAAACTTTCTCTTTCTCGTTTCATAGCCAGGAGTTTTTCGTAGACGTCTGTTTTTATGGTTAATGTTTTAAAGCCCATAATTAAACATATGTTTAAACATATATTTAATTCTTCCGTTCTTTCTATAAACAATCTTCCTATCAGATATGTTATAATCTATGTGATATAATATGATAATCGTATCATTCTAATTGAAAAGGTTCTTCTTCTGGTTTTCTATGAAATTTTTTACAAGAGTTTGTCGATTTTTGCTGATAAGGTCAGTTTAATGTTTTTCTTGGTTTTTCGTGCAATCAATATATTCGATTGTAACAAGTCTGATATAATCCGGTATTTGGTCATATGGCTCACGTCGTTCGCATATCCAAGTTTTTTGCAGAGCTGATCAGTACTTCTGATGACGCTCTCGATGCTCTTACTGATAGCGTTCCGGTGGGTCAGAAAAACGATGGTGACCAGGCTTGCATATGTTGATGGTTTCACTCAATATCTCCTCCTTTTTTTATCATTTAGAGATTCAATAGGATACTTTGATGTTTTCATTAATTCTATTATATCATAAATGATATGATGCTTGGTAATATGAAAGAGAATTTATAATTATCGATGAAAGAATCTTTTTTCCTTTGAAAGTAAAAAGTGAGTTTAATATTTTGTTACAAGCGATGGAATACTTCCATCATTTGTACCTCGTTTATATCTTCCGTTGTATTATTATACGATATCACTCCGATGACCTGACATGGAACCGCCAATATTGGAAGATTCAGAATTCGGAATAGATGATTTCTGTAAATCTATCAAGTATTAAAAAGGATTTCAAGGTTCGAAGAAAGCATAATTTTTTAAGGAATCAAACAATAAGATCTTAGAGATAAGATTCCATATAGAACATGGAAAATTGGTGGATGTGTTAAATATATGATTTTTGATGAAATAACTCATTTGAATAAGTATACTCCTTTGAGTAAGTCATTTGAGGATTCTTTTAAATTCCTAATACGTAGAGACTTTTCTTTGGAAAAACCACAGACTTACGAGATCGGATCTGAAGGGATATACGCAATTCTGCAAGAATATGCCCCAAAAAAGAAAGCAGACAGGTCCATTGAATCTCACCATAAATACATAGACATTCAATTCATGGTGGAGGGAAAGGAATATTTAGGGTATGCATACAAAAATAACCTTAAATCCTGTGGGTACGATAAGGAACATGACACGGAGCTATTCACTGGAGACATCACTTTATTGCCATTCCACAAGAATTATTTTGCAATCTTTTTTCCTGAGGATGCCCACATGCCCGGGGTGAAGTCCCATGGTTCAACACAGACAGTGAAGAAAATAGTCATAAAAGTTCCAGTTGAGGAACCTTTAAAAAAGATGAAGATTAGAAGGACAAAGAAGACGTAAACCAATAATTTGAGGGGAAAAATGCTACATGTAGGCCGGAATCTCTTTATCACTCCTGTAAAATAAATAATTATGATATTGTTGAAGACCTAATGGAATAAAAACTGATGTTTTTTGATAGAATTAATAAAGAAATAGTTATTACGACAGTATCAGCAGAGTAGGGTTATGACTGGACAGAATCCTGATTTTAAACAACCTCCTTGGGTGCAAAGCCCCTCCGAGGTCATGGATTGGATTAATGCCACACATCCTTCGAAGAAAACAAAGAGTAAGAAACACGAAGCGTCCGGTGAAAGGGTTCTTCGGAATCTTCATGTTCGTTTTGATCTGAACGTCGAACAAAAAAAGATACCTCCGCCTACCATTATTTCAAAGATCGTAACGATGATTACTGGTAACGGGTTTGTTGAAGAAGGTTTTGAGCTTGTTCCAACAGTCGAACTTGTGTTACGAGGACTTGCCAAGGCGAAGTTTAAAAATATTGTGAAAATAGTTGTCGATGAGAAAACCGTATATCATCATTCAGCTGATCATGTGAATCTAAGAAATACTATTGATGATCTCAGTTGGGTTACTCCTGATGTTCAAAGGGGAACCTCAGTCGAGGTGACCGCTCAATTAAAAGAAGGAATGAAAAGTATCGCTCTTGTTAAAATTATGAAGATACACAAGGAAAAGGATCATGCTGTTGATATTCAGATAAAAGGAGGAATCAAGGAGGAATTGTATCATACATTTCTTAACTATCTGCATGAGAAGCTGGGTTTGATACTGTGATTTTAAAAGGACTGAACTACTACACCTTTCGAAAACCGTATCGTAATGATGGACACTGGTGCTGGGTGTAGGCTGTAACACTCCCCATCTATTCATTTTTGTCATTTTGTTGTTTTTAAATTCCTAACTTGTGAGGTAATTTTCCACCGTCCATGATGTTGTTAGTGACAGTTTCTTCCTGACCCATATTAATCAAATCATAAATTTAACAAATTCGTTAATTTTTTTTTAGGTAAATATAATGTTATTTATGGTATGTAAATTTAATGTTGTTCAAGTAGCCATCTCCAGATAGGTTTCACTGTAATCTTTTTCTTTTTTTCAATAATTTCTTCTTCGTGATCTGCAGTAAGGATTAGCCCTTCTTTTAGTTTGTAGTTATCGAGAGCTTCAAGCAATCCATTTATCTCTCTTTCTTTGTTGTTTTGAAGATTCTGTGTGACTTGAATTGCTTCGACAATTTTGTTTCCTTTTCGAATCACGAAATCGCATTCGTAATTTTCTTTATGAAAATAAATCTCTTTGTTGTGTCTTTTAAGATGCAAAAAAACAATGTTTTCCAACATTCTTCCAAGGTCATCGCTAGTTCGGAATCCTAAGACCCGTGCCATCGCCGTATCAATGAAATAGACTTTTTTATTGTAATAAATCTGTTTTTTTATCGAGGGGTTATACCGGGAGATTAGGAATGTAAGATAGCTGTTTTCTAGGTATTCGAAATACTCCCTGATGGTTGTTGCACTTGTTAAATTCGTGAGTTTTCGTAAACTATTAAAGCTGATTTCTTTTCCGATGTTGCTTACGGCATAGTAGACGACTTCTTTGATTATTTTTTCATTGGGGAGATTATAACGAGTGATAATATCTCGATACAATATGTTTTCATAAAGCGATTTTAAATACTCTTCTTTATCTGTTTGGAGGTACTCGGGAATCCTCCTTTTTCCAAATGCTCATTAAAAAATTTCTTTAGAATGCTCTTCTGTTCCGTTGTTAATCTCTCCAGCGAACTGATTGAATGATTTTTGAATTGTAAAAATTCTTTGAAGGAGAATGGATAAAGTGAAAAGGAGATATGTCTTCCAGTGAGATGTGTTCCAAGTTCCTTGCTTAGCATACTTGCATTTGAGCCGGTCACATAGATTTTTTTTCCTGCATCGTTAAGTCTTCGTACAAATCGTTCCCAATTTTTTATATTTTGGATTTCATCAAAAATAAATATGTTCTCATTACCAAACACTTCAATGAGAATTTCATGTAGTGTCTGAAAGTCATCGATTGTGAAATGCACGAATCGTTCATCATCAAAATTCACATAGTAACTATCTTTGAGAATGCCTGATCTCATTTGATGTAACAAGGTTGATTTTCCTGATCGTCTTATGCCAGAAATTATAATGATAAAGGGCGTATCTTTAAATTTGTTTATGGTTGCAAGTAACTCTCGCGGTATGGTATGGTCGCTCTTTTTAACTTGGTGCTGTTCTATGATTAACTGCTTGAGTTTATCTCTGTCCATATGGCTAGTAAATAACTGGCCATTTATAAATATTTGGTTTGTCAGACCAAACTTTTTTTGAAATATTTGGTTTAATGAACCAAATGAAATAAGGGTTGCACCCTTATTGTCAAAAAAAAATTAATTAGTAAATTGCTTGGTGTAGGCCGTAATACCTCTTTATCCCTCCAGTTCATTAATTATAAATATTGCATGTAATTATCTTTTTTTGGTTTTATCCCTTGATATATAATAAAACGATGGTTATTTTGATGCTCACCGTGTGTGTCACAACATCCTTACCGGTACACGCACAACACCAAACAGGTGATTACTCTGAATCGTATGTGTTGACTGTACAATCCTGTCATTACCTCGAGGGTGTCAAAGAGTTTACGAATCATTCCTTTTTGGTACGCCTCAACTCGAGTTGCTTACCATCTGACTCTGAGTTTCTCTTTACCGGTCGGTATAACCTCTCATGTTTTTCATTTCCGCTCAATTCCACTACTGAGCGATTCATACAGATCATCTTTGAGGTCTATGAAGTCGTCGGTGACACGTATCTCCCCTGCGACCTTGATAGTGAAATAGGGATTGGTTCTGCAGAGATACTCTTTGATACGTATACAGGTCATTGGACCGGCGAGGATCAGCTGGGTGATGAGAGCGGGTATGGCCGTCTTAATGGATGTGATGATGGGAGTTTTGATACGTTTGAGAGGGATTTCGAGCTGTGCTTTTCCTTAGGCGTTATCGATCCTGATGGAGATGCGATTCCAAGATGGGTCGAAGAAAATGTGTATGGGACCGATCCGTTGATGAATGACGCAAACCGTGATTTTGACGAAGATGGGATTCCTCTTGTTTGGGAATGGAGATATGGGTACGATCCCTTTGCCTATGACGATCATCGACACATTGACCCTGATAACGATGGACTGAACAACTACGAGGAGTATCTTGTTTCAGCATGGCGTTCGGATCCCTTCCGCAAGGATATCTTCCTTGAGCTTGACCAGATGGAGCTTGCTTCTGAGGACCCAGGATTTTTTGTTCCCCTCAATACCAGAATACAGGTGTATCAGACCTACGCAAAAAGAAACATCATGTTCCATGTGGATGACGGATGCATGGGTGGCGGAGAGCTCCTTCCGTTTGATTCAATGGTCTGGTTCGGCGAAGAAAAAAAATATTACAATGAGTATTTTTTACATAACGACCCGGATAACTGGCGACGTGGCGTGTTTCGTTATGCTCTCTATGTCCATGATCACCATCCTCATGGCCTGGAGTTCCCCGGTGAAAACACCCTTCTTCGGTACTACAAACCCGGGTTGAATTCATATGTGATCGCGACACAGTTCTATAACAAATACGGTTTCTATGAGCATTCCTGTATCATGCTCCATGAGCTGGGTCACACGCTTGGCATGTACATTGGGCATCCGTTTGGCTGTGATAATCAGCTGATGAGAAACCCGTTTAGCATTCAGAGAATTCTTTTTAAAAACTATGAATCAGTGATGAATTATCGATATACCTATGAAATCCTGGATTATTCTGATGGAAGCCATGGGTTTGGGGATTATGATGACTGGGGGAACATGGATCTTACGTTTTTTCAACCAGATGGTGCTGAATAAATATCTCTAAAAGGTTAGCATCTCAAATCAGTTACTTACGATAAGAATATATAATTGTTTGATCAAAAAAAAGTAGGGATGATGCTCATCATCTGAACATCATGATGTGATTGTTATTGTATTTGAGGTCTTTGTGATACCGTCGAAATAGGAATTACTCGGGGTGATTGCGCATTTCCATTGCTCACCTATAGCTGTCTCTTCATCTACCATGGTAGAACTAGAGCTCACTCCGTTTCGTTCCTGGAGATACTCTTGGTTGATTTGTTGTGATGTCAATGCAAAGGGATAGATCTTCACTTCATCGACTGAACCATAGAGAAAACCACTTGTACCATTGTAGGCTCCGATGCAGAGGATTTTCCCGGTGCTTGCATTGATGTTTCCAGTGGTTTGATTCGTATTTATCGCAACGAGTACTCCGTTAACATATAATTTTATACCAACCCCTGATTTGTAGGTGAGAGCGACATGATACCATTGGTCTACCTCAAGTGATGTATTATACACCGCTTCTTTATAGGTATTATTACCAATGACAACTCCACCGTAGAGTTTGTTTGCCGGCATTGAGTTAGCAATACCTATCTCATAACTACGTTTTTTCTCTGATTGGGATGACATTTTCGAGATGATTTTGCTACCATATTGATTATCTGAGAGATTGATCCAGTGCTCAATGGTGATTGCATCCCATGTTCCACCACCATCCAACGTTGTGCTGTGCGGTATGGAAATATAGTCAGTACTATCTATTCCACTAAAACTATATGCTCCACCGACAACACCCTTGGGCATCCAGGTTGCCCCCGTGATAGCTCCATAGTTGTTGTACCCTGAGTAATCTTTAACACTTGTTTGATTCTTTGTATTGAACGAAAGAAGTAATCTCGTTATCGATTGGCTATTCTTTATCCACTGATAGGTGTTGTACACTTGGAATCCATTGGGATCTACTGTTGATTGATTGTAACAGATCAGTTTCCGGCTGCTCAATACAAGTGAAGGGGTTCCCTGTGTGGGTGGACCTGCTATTGTTCTAAATGAGAATGTAGCGTTCATCCAATGTCCATGGTAATCGTGAACTTCAACTCGCCACCAATATCGTTTATAAGTCGATAGATGCCCAACCGGTGTTACTACAGGAATATGTTCCAGTGGGAACGGACGCATTTGAGCCAATGGTCGTCCAACTTCCGCTCGCATTTGTCTTCCAATTGATGTTCATCATGTATCCGACACTATGGGTGACAGTGATAGATAATTTTGGAGATAATTGAATATCAACTCCTCCGTTTACAGGATGAGGATTTGATACGTTTACTGCTGCTGGTGGAATAGGTTCTTCGGATAAAATTGTGTAAAAACTCGATGGATCATTTTGATTATTATAGCTGGTTTTAATCCAACTTGCATTACGGACAGTTGTTGAAATAGTAAATTCATCATGTCTTCCATTTGTTCCTCCGTATAATCTAAAGAGTGTTGTGGAGTGATACTTCCCAAACCCGCGAGATTTCCTTGTCCGCCACCATTATGAAGATCTCCATCAAGGTACACATCGAGTTTGATTTGTATTCCGGTTAATAACAGCAGTGATATAATGCCAGTTTCCATCAGACCATGGGGTATTCCAATAGCGATACGAGTTTTTTCGTAGTCACCATCACTCACTTTGATATAGTTGTATCCACTGCTATCCATTCAGATAAACTACATGAAAAAGCCAGCATTTGAACCCCATTTTACGAGAAGATCGTAATTATTGACATGAACAATTTTTGTCCATAAGGTGATCGTCCAGGAGTTCATACCAGGATTAAGAGATGCTGTAGTTGCCAAAGTCATATCAGTCATGATAGAGCTGTCAAAGTATCGACAACCATCGATTTTCCCGTTTGAGTCAGTGGTCGTTCCATAGTTGTACTGCATTAAATCCATGTGATGTTGAATCATAGATATTTCCGGTTTCTTCCATGTGATGGACCATGAGATAATCAGAATTCCAGGTACCGTGTGGGTTCTGCTGATTTCCGCTAGCGCTATTACCGTAATACAGATAGAGTTTGGTATCAGTCAGGGATGAAAGGCTTGGGACGTTTACCCATGCGACCAATCGACCAGTCGCGCTTTGATACAATTCTATCTCATGGTTAAGTTTATTTCCATGATCATCGGTAAAGACGATGTCGTCACCATCAGATTGTGCATGAGCAGCAAGATTTGCATCTGAGGGAAGAGTGATTAAAACAGGGAAGTTAACAAGATTTGCAGTGATTTTTGTATGATTCACTGTTATGAATTTCCGATTGGTCCAATTTAAGTTCCACCATTGTCCGGTGGAAGGTGTGAATGTCGTAAAACTAAATGTCTCATTGGTCCAAAATTGTTGATCATAACATTGGACACTCCAATAATATTTTTTATTATATGTGTTCATCGTAGTCGGTTTTTGTCTGTATGTTCCATTATAAACACTGACATTGCTTCCAATTATAATCCAGCTTCCAGAAGCATTGGTCAGGAATCGTATCGTCATAGGAAGTCCATTACGTTGTTCTGCATAGACTGACAGTTGAGGATTAAGCTCTATATCTCTCGCGAGATCAGCGGGTTGTGACATTTGATACTATACTTGTACCAACGGAAGTAAATTTCAATAATTTATTGGTTGTTTTTCCTGTTGAATCTGTTATGGTGATACTCCACCAATAGGTTTTGTGGGGAATATTCATTCCTGTGGTATCCGCTGTATAGGTTCCTTCATGAACATTTGTGTATGTCTTAAGAGTATGCCATACACCTGTTGACGCATTGGTTTTAATGGTTATTGTCATCAAATCATTTTGATAGTCATACGTATACACTGATAGTTGAGGGTTATAAGGAACATTGATTCCTCCATTCGCTGGATAAATGTTTGATACGATCGGTGCCTAATGGTCCGTATGGAACATAATGCGGATCTCTGCCACGGAGTTGACTGAAGAAGTTAAATTGTGTTAACGTCCGTGGAGTTGGTGCTGGTGTTATCGTGTCATAGACATATAAGCTTGAAATCCGGTTAAAAACCAATTCAATTAAACCATCGTTATCGACATCTTGTACAACCCACATGTTCATACCCCAGATCTCGGGACATGTGAGGCTAATGTTCCCTATAAGCTGATAGTGATTATTGAAAATCGAAATATTATCCTCATCACATGTGATAATCTCAAGGTGACCGTCCGCATCGATATCAGCAACTGCGGGTGTTTCCCAACAGTCCCATGGAAGGAATGCTTCGATCTTGCCAGGTATAAAGATCAAATATTACGGGTTTTGAAAATTCCCGACATGCGATAATCTCTTGATTACCATCTTCATCAAGATCGCATACCACAGGTTGTGAATGTGTGTAAACACCAGGGATTCTTAGCGTCTGATGTATAATATTTCCATTTGTGCTATTATAGACACAGAAACCACCACCGCTCTGACTTTGGATAACGACATCAAGTTTTCCATCTTTATCAACATCGACAAGCGTTGCACAATGACTACTGGCTAGAACCTCCGGATGACTCCATCGATAGGTAAGATTTGATGCCCAATAAGCCACGATTCCCCCGACCGC
>CAWIEM010000019.1:0-225568 GCA_963835145.1 uncultured Thermoplasmata archaeon | reverse complement strand
AAAGCGATGAATCACCATAAATGTTTGACTATAGCAATGATTATGATTTTATCATCCATGACCACAGGGATTTGTTCCTCAGCAGCTGATATAGATGGAGCAATAAATCTCCAGACGAAAAAAGAAATGAATCAGTCCATCGGTGGTTATGGTCCTCGGGAAGAATGGAATAAGACATTCGGCGGGGACAAGCTTGACTATTTAATAGGAGTAAGACAAACGGTTGATGAAGGATTTGTATGTGCGGGAGTTAAAGATGCTGATTCATGGACTGAAGGGGGAACGTGTTGGTTAATTAAAACAGATAAATATGGAAGTTTACTCTGGGAACGAATTTTCGGCGGTAACGGAGCGAATAGTGCGCATGATATTCAGATCACCTCTGACCAGGGATATGTAATTGGTGGCGTGACTACTTCGTTTGGATCTGGGAATCGTGATGTCTGGATAATAAAAACTGATAATAACGGCTATGAAGAATGGAATTGTACGTTTAATCGCAGAACAATGGATATGGTTTATGTTTCACTCAAAACAGCAGAAGATGGGTATATCATATGCTGTGATGCGTACTCAGATGTTTCTCAAGATATAGATGCCTTGGGTAGTAAAAATAGATGAAAATGGTCATCAACAGTGGAATGCTACCTACGGATTTGATAAGGGGACGAGAATTTTTTGATTCAGTAATATCAACCATTGATGGAGGATATGTGTTCACAGGATCTACATATAATCAAATAGCAAGAAGATACGATGCATGGGTCGTAAAAACAGATGCTGCTGGTCAGATGCAATGGGATAAAAAATTTGGACCAGCATATTATGGACGGGATATTATCCAAACTTCTGATGGTGGATATTTATTAATTGCTTCAGCTATGATAAATAGCCAAATGGAAAATATAGCTCCTTGGCTTATAAAACTTGATAAAAATGGCAATGAAGAATGGGATAAAATAATTGAGAGACCTGTTGGAAAAAATTTAGCAAATCTCAATAAAATTCTACAAACACCAGATGAAAATTACCTTCTTATTGGAACACTTGGGGAATTTCCTTTGCATTTTATCGCAGATATGTGGTTTATGAAAGTAGATAAGACTGGTAATATTCTCTGGGAACTAACGAAAGGGGGTCCAGATTTTGATGCTATAGACTATGGAGAAATAACCCTCGATGGAGGGTTTATAGTTTCAGGGAAAATTACACGCGATAATTCTATGGATTGGGATGCACGATTAATTAAGATGTCATCTGATCAAGATGAAAACCAGCCACCAGATAAACCAGATAAACCATCAGGAATAACTTCAGGGGAGATTAACAATGTATACAGTTATTGTACCACTACAAACGATACCAATGGTGACCAAGTGTATTATCAATGGGATTGGGGTGATGGTAACAACAGTGGATGGATTGGGCCATCCAACTCTGGTGTAGCATGTGAAGCGAAACACACCTGGACTCAGAAAGATAACTACAACATCAAGGTGAAAGCAAAAGATATCTATGGTGCAGAGAGCCTCTGGTCTGATCCCTTGCCGATTACGATGCCTTATTCGTATACAATCCGAAACAACAGTTCTTGGAGTTGTTGTTCCAGCGATTCCCCAATGCGTTTCCAATACTAAGACAACTGTTGGGATATTAAAAAATCCCCATCTTTTTGTTTCTTTTTTACTATTGATAACAACGTGTGTCCTACCCGTCATGGCTGACACAACACAGAAAGCCGCGTATATACCATTCAATGATGCTGCATTCGATCACAAGATTTCCGTTCTTATGAAATTAGCAGGGTTTCCCTCTCTTGCTGCCTGTATCATCAAGGACAATCAGATGATCTGGTCCAAAGGATATGGGTATTACGATCGTTCTGGACAAAAACCTGCGACGACAGATACCGTCTATGTCCTTGCATCAATCACCAAGACCATTGTTGGCACCGCGCTCATGCAACTCTATGAGCAAGGGTTGTTTGACCTTGATGACGATGTCAACACATTTTTACCATTTGATCTTCGAAACCCCAATTTCCCTGATGATCCCATCACGTTTCGCATGCTACTCTCCCATACATCAAGCTTGAATACAAACGAGCAACTGCAATATTATTGGTTTAACTTCTCCGGTGATCCGCCCTATAGTTTCTTCCCCGAACCCTACCTCAGGGAGTTCCTTGTACCAGGAGGCAGATATTATGATCCCAGCGTCTGGAGTACAGAACATCGACCAGGAGAGTATGCGATGTACGCAAATGTCGGGTTTGACCTTATCTCCTATCTTGTGGAGATCATCTCTGGTGAACCCTTCCTGGAGTATTGTGACACCCATATTTTTTCCCCCTTAGATATGAAACATACCGGGTTTAATTTCTCCCGTTTTGACATCAATCAGGTGGCGATACCCTACCAACGGTACAAGGGAAAATACTATACCATTAATGAGCTGGAATCCATATTTGGATGGGAACTACCAGAACCGTATTATCGGATGCGATTCTATCCGCAGGAGGATTGTATAGCACTGTTCTCGATCTTTCCCATTTCCTGATCGCACATATGAATGATGGAATCTACAACGGCACTCAGATCCTTAAAAAAGAGACTGTTGAGTTGATGCATGCGATACAACCAGGGAATCAAATTGGGTATGGTCTCGCATGGATGCATCAATCAATTGGGGGTCTCTCAGGCCATGGCGGGGATCTCCCCGGCGGCGATACGTGGATGCTCTATAACGAGACAAAGAACATCGGTGTCATTTATCTTGCCAATGGAAATCCAGAATATAGTGCCTTACCGTTCGGAGGACAGTTTCCTTTTATGTTGATTCTTTATTTATTGTTTACAAAAGAAGGAACGTTTAAAGGAGAGATGCAAGCATGAGTTCACCGTATCATTAGACCCATTCTTCATGACGCCTTTGATAAGTACCTCGGTCAATGTCATATGGATATAACTACAATTAAAAAGTGCTTTATGACATGATTCTGTAAAATTATCATCTTCATCTCAATTCTTTTTTTATATTCTATTATTGATTCGCACAAAAACCTGAGTTCTTATAAAAGGTATGTTTTTTATATATTCCTCGTTAAAAACATAAATATATAGAGTTCTATTCGTTTAACATTTTTGGTATGATTTCAGAAGCAGAAATAAAGGTCCTGGATAGAAACTCTGAGTACTTTGGCGTACCAACATTACATCTCATGGAAAATGCAGGAAAAGGCGTCGCTGAGTTCGTGAGAAACACGGTAAAAAACACAAAGAAAAACATCCTTATCCTGTGTGGGACCGGAAACAACGGTGGAGACGGGTTTGTCGCAGCACGGTACCTTACGCAATACTACAAGGTCACGGTCTTTCTTGCAGGAACCGCAATCAAAACAGAGATTGCTCAGAAAAATTATCAGAAACTCCAAACCTACGAAGTCAAAATCTACACCTCACCTCGTGACCTCGACGCACTCCTTGTAGAAAACGATATTCTCATCGATGCACTCCTGGGGACTGGACTAGCCGGTGAGCTAAAAGAACCGTACGCAACCATCGTCAAAAAAATCAATGCAACAAAGAAGAAAATGATTGTTTCTGTTGATGTTCCCACGGGACTTGGCACTACTCAATCAATCACCCCTGAGTACACCGTCACCTTTCATGACATCAAAGAAGGGATGAACGAGAAAAACAGCGGAAACATCCAGGTGGTCGACATCGGTATCCCCCAAGAAGCAATAACGTACGTCGGACCAGGGGAACTCTCTGTGTATTATCCACGTCCCGCAAAAAAATCACACAAAGGAGACAACGGCATCGTACTCATTATAGGCGGAGGACCCTACATCGGTGCACCAGCGCTCAGTGGTCTTGCAGCACTACGGACCGGTGTTGACCTCGTGTACATCGCGACACCAAAACGGTCCTGGGAATCAGTTGCCGCGTTTTCACCAAACTTCATCGTAAAAGATCTCCACGATGATATGCTGACAAAGAACGATATCCCGAGCATCGAAGAACTTCTCAGTAAATGCACCGCGGTTGTTCTCGGTCCAGGACTCGGAACTGCTAAAGAAACCGAAGAAGCAATCATCCCGCTTGTCAGACGTATCATTGCGGAAAAGAAACCATTGGTACTCGATGCTGATGCCATCAAACCAGTCGGAGAAAACCTCCTCCTCATAAAGAACTCAACAACCGTCGTAACCCCCCATGTCGGTGAATTCAAAAAACTCACGGGGATTACCCTTTCCCAAGATGTTGACACGAGAATCAACGCGGTCAAAGAGTGGGCTGAAAAAATCGGGATCACGATTTTCCTGAAAGGATATATTGACGTGCTCAGTGACGGAACAAACGTCAAACAAAATAAAGTTCATAATGAAGCAATGACGGTTGGTGGGACTGGAGACGTTCTTGCAGGCATCATCGGAGCGCTCCTCTCGAAAGGAGTAAAGCCATTCAACGCAGTCCGAATTGCAGCCTTCCTCAACGGTGAAGCAGGCAACGAAGCGTTTCAGAAAAAATCCTACGGGTTAGTTGCGACCGATATTGTTGATGAAATCCCTACTGTCTTGAAAAAATACCTCTAGAGATTTTATTATAAACCTGAACACCAAGAAAAAACTGCTTCTTTATTCCCAAATCGCTTTGACTTCCAGGTGTGCCACAAGCTCCCCAGCGACTTGATACAATACCCACGCGGTAAACGCTGGTTCTTGCTGCATCTCCTCTGAAAGCGCTGCGGTAATCTTATTTTTCATTTCCTGCTCAAGCTTATCAGGCTTGGCTGGCCATTCCGCGTACTGGTATTTCTTCATCCATTCCGCGGTCCGTTCAATCGACTCAGTCTTTTTATCAGCAAGCTTCCGCACTGCTTTCTCTGTTTTTTTTACAAACTCTCCCGATGATTTCTTCTCCCACATTGTTCTGTCCTCACCACAGATATCCTTCTCTGTGATAAAAGCCTTTACTTCGAAATTAAAAGAACTTTTAAGAACTCCACGGTAATCAGCCATTCGAATGAAAAAAACATATTTCCTGCATAGAAATCCTCATCGTCTTTTCCATGATTTCTCCCTCAGCCACCGCCATCTTTGCATCCTCGCATGATCTCAAAGGAACACTCACGAAGGATACTAAAGCATTTTTTATCGGAAAAACCGAAATCAGTGGGACATTCACTGGCTACCCGATGGAACGACTGATCAATTCATCCTTTGTTCAAGACATGAACGCATTTCCTCTCATTGGAGCAAGCAGTATCACCAATCTCGATACTGTCATCGTCGCAGAAAACATCGATATCACCGACAGCAACTTCTCTTGAAGAACTCTACCTCCGCTATTTCGATCATATCACGCAATACTCCAATGTTGACATCACCACAGACAACGGGATGTTTCTCCTCGGCATTAACAAAGGAAGCCTTAGCGTTTCCACAGACCTCAACTACGCAGTCAGCACCTTCATTCCCCTTGAAATCATCCCAAACACAACAACAAGGTTTTTTCTCACGGTGACCAACAATCCGCTCACCATGCAGTGCTCCGGAGACTTTGCAGTGCTCACAACCCTTTCAGATACCAGTACCATCAGAGTAAAGGATAGACACGGGACGACACTCTGGAGTGGCGCATCACCAAATAATTACCTCGTAATTCAGGATAAAAAATTCTCTGTCACCCAACATCCACCGTTGTCTCTCTTTCCACTTAACGCTGCTGCTTCGACTGCCCCATTGAAACTATCAATATCCCCAGCGGACTCTAAAGACATCGTGATAAAACAACTCATTGATAATGTCTCTATCGCAGTAAAAAACCTTGGGGGAGGTGACACCTCGGAATTCATGAACGCCATCAACGAATTTGATACAATCATTAAGGCATCCTCTCTTCTTGCAAACGGAGCAATGGTGTTCCTCCAAACCAATGACACCGTGACCATTGATCATACGACTCAACGGTTTTCTTCTGTCGGGTTCGCTCGTTTCAATACTCTTGACATCACCAGTACCGGATCTTCTTCTGGACCGACAATACAAGCGGATTGTAAACTCATTTTCCTTGGGAACCACTTCTACAACCCCCAAGCAAAACGCAACACTGATGGGATCGCATTCCCCTACGAGCTACTCATTATCTGGATTCTCGCGCTGTGCGTCTTTATCTACATACGGTTTTTCTTACGACCTCCTGTTCATAAAGAAAAAGATGAGACAGTCAAACGATACGCTCTTATTCTCCATATCATTTTACTCATCATTGCAGTTCTTTTCCTTGATATTGAAATCAACGACCTATTTGGCATCAGCGCATTCACTGCACTCATCACACAAGGATTCTCGATGATCACTGGAGCATTCCTGCTCTTAGAATTAACCATCTGGATCCTCGGCTACCTCATCCTTGCTATCCCGCATTCAACTTCTCGCATACTCTGGACTTCGTCTTCTTGGCATCGGAAAAGGTGGTAACGGCATTCGGAAAGCAATTGGAGACCTTTCCATCTGGGTTTTTTGCGGACTCTATCTCCTTTTATGTATCAACATCATTTTTTCCCTGATTCATTTTAATAACCTCTTTCCCATGGGATAACCTATGCAACCTGAGCTTCAACCAATCATCGATGAACCAGCTCTCCTGCTCAAAGAAAAAAAACTCCTAGTTATCGCAGACCTTCACATCGGCATTGAAAGTGAACTGCGGGAAAAAGGATTGCAGGTTCCATCACAAACCAACGTAATGGAACAACGATTAATCTCAATTCTTACTACAAACACTATCCATGACATCATCTTGCTTGGGGACATTAAACACAATATCCCTTCATCAACCAACCAAGAACGCACTGATGTGAATCGATTCCTGAATACCATTCAAACATATGGTACCCTTCATGTCCTACCTGGGAACCACGATGGAAACATCGATCGATTGCTTCCACCAACGATTAAGTTATATCCCTCCGATGGCTTTGTGTTTGAAGGGATAGGGTTTACCCATGGTCACCGAAGACCAAACAAAGAGGTCATGCAATGTGAACAGGTCATCATCGGTCACACCCACCCTACGGTGATGCTTACCGACCGTCTTGGTTACAGGACGTTTGAACAATGTTGGCTACGGAGCGCTCCGCTTTCTGATAAACTTATAGAAAAATACCCGACGTCACCGACTTCACAGATTCTCGTCATGCCAGCGTTTAATCCTTTGTGTGGTGGTATTGCAGTCAACCGAGACCCCTTACTTGGTCCGTTTAGGTCTCTTATGGACATTGACAACTCCGAGGCATATCTTCTGGATGGATCCTCACTTGGGAAGGTAAAAGACCTCAAAGAATCAAGTTAACCTTAAATACATCATGTAATATACGAAACCGACTTACAACTACATCTTGATGGCCTATGGAGTTAAATCTCTCTGAAAGAGTTGGAAGCCTACTACAGGCATTATTTCTCCTTATTTTCCCATGGGTTGTCCTGCTTATCGGACTCGCGGTATCGCTTGACAATGTCTGGTTTTACCTGCTGTGCATCACTTGGTTTGGATGTGGCCTTGTCTTTTTCGGGACCCTCAATTAGCAAGGCAACGTGTGACTTGTTTTTCTGTTATTTGACTTTCTCAGTGTTTTTGACCATATCTATATTTTTTTCAACTTTTTTCTTTTTTTTGACCAAATATTTCTTCAATAATTTTATAAGCAATTATATTTATTTATATATATATAGGAACTGTATGAGTAGAAAAATAATTGGGATATTAATTTCTATATGCTTACTTCCTTTGAAGAAAATAATTAAAAATGGGGAATGAAAATTATGAAAAAAATACTACCAATAGTAATAATCGGAATTTTCGTCCTGAGTGGACTGGGCGGAGTTACTGTTTCTTGTGCCGAAACAGACTATGAAAAAACAACGATATACTTTTCAAATCTACAAATAAAAGAAAAAGAAGAAGGAGTTACTTTAGAGTTAAATGGAGCCACCTCTGTATTATTGAAAAAAAATCATTACGTAGTTCCAACAAGGATAGAAACATTTACTTTTCCATTTGGAACAGAAATTAAAAGTGTTAAATGTACTCCAAAAAACATACATGAACAGCAATTGACAAAAGAATTAATGATAGCACCAGAACCCGTCATAGCGGGTCAACCAAGTAGTGCTCTAAATAATGGGAAATCTGAAAGCCCAATTTCGATTAATACTTGGTATGATTATCGTATTGGTTGTGGGTTAAACGAAAATCAGAGAAATATCATTGTAAAGGTTGAAGTATTCCCGATTCAGTATTATCCCTCTGAAAATATAGTTTATTGGGCTGAAACAATTGAAATAGAAATACAGTATAATGAACCAGAACAAACCATTATGTCATTTGATGAAGAATACGATCTTTTAATTCTTACACCAGAATAAATATATCACCCAGCTTGAACCACTTGTTTCTCATAAAAACAATCGAGGAATCTCAACTAAAATTGTAACACTTGATCAAATATCAAGTGGTACATATTTCCCAAAACAAGGAAGAGATACTGTTGAAGAAATAAAATATTTTATTAAAAACGCAATTGAAAATTGGCGTATTACAAATGTTTTAATCGTTGGTGGTGCAAGCGATTTTCCTGCAAGAGAAACACATGTACTAGTAGGAGATGATGATAATGAAATATTTGTAAGCGATTTATATTATGCTGATATCTATGACGGTGAAGGTAATTTTTCAAGCTGGGATTCAAACAATAACAACATCTTTGCAGAATATAATTGGGATGGAAAAACAGATAAGATAGATTTTTACCCAGATGTAAAAATTGGAAGACTTGCGTGTATAAACACAGATCAAGTAACAACTGCTGTTAACAAAATAATCAAATATGAAAATGATAAAGCATACACACAGAACTGGTTTAACAACATAGTTGTGATCGGTGGAGATACTGTACCTGATAGATGATTCAGATACAGATGAAGGAGAACGTGTAAATCAGTTCATACTTGACAGAATGCAAGGTTTTATTCCTGATAAAATATGGGATTCAAATGGTAGATTAAACGGTCTTATAACAACAGGACTTGACAATATAAAAAATGGTATAGAAAATGGTTGCGGGTTTTTAGATTTCTCAGGTCATGGAGCACCCTGGGTTTGGACAACATTTCCACATAACGGAAACAGACAAACACTCCCAACACCAACTGGCAGATATACAAACACAATAATAGGAGAACTCACAAACGGAGATATGCTTCCAATTGTTGTAAATGGAGGATGCAGCCTTGGTAAATACCAAGAAAACGACAACTGTAATGCTTGGGCTTTTATTGCAAATCCAAATGGTGGAGGAATTGCATCATTTGGAGCAACTGGACTTGGCTATGTATACGTTGGAGAATATGTAACCGAAGGACTGGTTGAAGGTTTAAACATAGATATTTTTGAAGCATATTAGAGACGGAGCAAAAACATTGGGGATCCACACAATGGCCTCTCCGACGAATCAGACCAATCGGTGGCTGGGTTGTCATATTGCCTTGGAGCACAAGTTCTTTCAATCTAAGTGTTGGACCAGAATAATAATTTTTTTTCATTTTTTTTCATATTATTGCTAAAATATCTTTCCTTTCCCTCTTATCTAAAATAAGAAACAGAGGAAAGTGAGCCTAAAAATACTCAGAATTATTATTGCCTAGTAATTCTTATTACTACTTGATTAAGTGGCCTAAGCACTAATGTACTATTTAATAAATTTTAAAGTGAATAATTCACAATGTTAAATGTCATCTTTTTAATAGAAGTTATATGGAAATATGGTTTAATATTATCTTATCAGTAATTAAAACCAAAATCATTTAAATCACCTACCTTATTCTGTTTTCCTGTTGATCGGGATGGTTAATTATATCATCGTAACAGGTGGAGTTATTTCTGGTTTAGGGAAAGGTATTACGACCGCGTCGATAGGTAAGATCCTTGAGAACCACGGCTATAAAGTAACTGCAATCAAGATTGATCCCTACATCAACTATGATGCAGGCACCTTACGACCAACAGAACATGGAGAGGTCTGGGTAACAGAGGATGGAGGGGAAATCGACCAAGACCTCGGTCATTACGAACGCTTTTTAGACATTAATATTCCTAAGTGCAACAATATCACGACTGGTCAAGTTTATAGTGCTGTCATAGAAAAAGAACGAAACGGTAAATACCTTGGTAAAACCGTACAGCCAATCCCTCATGTCACTGATGAAATCAAACGACGGATTCGAGCACCAGCAGAGGAAACAAAATTTGATTTTGTTCTCGTTGAGATCGGTGGCACCGTTGGTGACTATGAAAACGTATTATTCTTAGAAGCGGTTCGTCAGATGAAACATGAGGGAGAAAAAGTCATCTACGTCCATGTCACCTATGTACCGGTCCTGAAATCACTTGGTGAAGCAAAAACCAAACCAACACAGCACTCCGTCAAACTGCTCCGAGAAATTGGTATTCAACCTGATTTTATTATCACTCGTTCGGAAAAACCGCTCGATGATGTTCGGAAGGAAAAAATTGCATTGTTTTGTAACGTTTCTCGGTGAGGACGTTATTTCAGATTCTAATATCGATAACGTCTATGGGGTCCCCTTGTTGTTCGAGGAACAAGAACTCTGCAAGAAGATCCTAAAGAAACTTGGTTTACGCAAAGAAGAAATGGATTTCAATGCTTGGAAGAATTACATAGCGAAAATCCGTAAGTTGGATAAAAAAATAAAAATTGGGATTGTTGGGAAATATTTTGATATTGGTGCGTTTAAGCTTTCCGACTCGTATATTTCTGTGATTGAGGCGGTGAAGCATGCCGCGTGGAACAACAACGTACGTCCTGAGATCGAATGGATTGACTCAAAAATCTTTGAAAAACAACCTCGGAAGATTGTGAACCTCAAGAAAGTCGACGGTATTATCGTCCCTGGTGGATTTGGATTATCCGGTGTTGAAGGGAAGATTGCAACGATAAAATATGCTCGTGAAAACAAAATCCCGTACCTTGGATTATGTCTGGGGATGCAGCTCGCTGTCGTCGAATACGCACGAAACGTCTGTGGAATGAAAGGTGCAAACACCACAGAGGTTGAAAAAAACCCTCCGTACCCGGTGATTGATTTCATCCCTGATCAGGTAAAAATCGTCACAGAATCACGCTATGGTGCGACCATGCGGCTTGGTGCGTATCCAGCGGTTCTTACTGAAGGATCCTTGATCCGAAAGCTGTATGATGATCAAAACAAGGTCTATGAACGTCATCGGCATCGGTACGAAGTCAACCCGCAATACATTGAAACCCTGGAGAAGAACGGCCTTGTGTTCTCGGGACGATCACCAGATGGTATCCTCATGGAGTTCATGGAACTCCCTGGTCATCCGTATTTTACCGGTACCCAGGCACACCCGGAGTTTAAATCACGGCCGATGAAACCCGCTCCCCTCTTCGATGGACTCATTAAAGCAGCAAAGAAAAAAAAGGAATAAATTGATTACATTGTTTTTGGTTCAAAAACCGTTTTATGTAATACAAGGTTACTGCCAAAGAACCAGAGCGGTGGGATCAACGCAACAAGGGCTATGTAGATGTTCAATGAACATAACATAATAGGTGTTGTTGCGTACATGAAAATCACGGTGATTCCAATCGATTTCCTGATACGAGTTCGATCAAAGGTTTTAATGGAATATAATTTGTAAATAGAAACAAAGATCAAAATCTCTAAAATCACCAGAAGCGCAATTTGCCAGAGTGAAAGGTGTAACGACAGCATCACAAACGGTGTGAAAGGTAAGAATATCAACAGCATGCGTACAATTTCGATGAGATATCCAGTGGTTTTAAAGGAGAGCGGTAAGGCAATGATACCGGCATGGACATTCGCCCCTAACCGGATAGCGATCGTATTTGCGCTTCCTTCCTTGTCATGATCGATGTCTTTTATCGCACCGTTAATCATATTCATAAAGAGGACTTGCAAACCTCCGATAAGTGCCACAATATACGCTAACATGGTCGGGGTTCCAATCGTCGATGCACCAAATAAAATAAGGAAAAAAACAGCACCGGCTACAAACAAATCCATCCCTGGGTATTTCTTACTAGCGATATCGTAGACGGTCGCAAAGAAATATGCGAGCAGGAGGATAAGGAAAAGAAAGATGTAACTTCGCAGTTCTGAAAAAAATACGAGAGAAAGAAGAAACGAACCAATCATACAGAACACCGCGAAGAAAGCAGCACGTTTTCTTGTGATACTCCCTTGCACTAAGGGTCGTGCGATGAGGTCTTTAGAGAGTTTATCGACTTTGATGTCGATGAAATCATTAAGCACGAATCCGTACGAATGGGCAAGACCCCCGATGATAAATAAAATAACCAATTTTAAGGGTGTTAACGTATCAACATTCCACATGGCTAGTGCGCCAAGAACGGGAGCAACCCCTGTAAGTCCCATGTTGAAGAGACGGGTGATTTCGATATAATCACGTATCATTAGCTAAAAAGTAAAACAAGAGGTCCATAAAAAACCATCGGTTTGTAACCTATAGTTTTTTATAATCAATCTCCATTTTTTTCTTTCAGTATGTTCGAAAAACTTCGCATGTTTGCTGATATCGGCAGAACACAAGGAATTACCACCACTGCGTCTATTGCCATAGTCGGTGCATTGACCTCTACCGCATCAGTCGAATGGTACCATATTGTGTATTTCACCATTCTAGCGATTATCTCTCATATGGCGCTGAACACCTACATCGCGTTAGGTGACATAGAACTTGATGCACACACCTATGTCCCCTCAAGAAACCCGGTCTCAACCGGTATGCTGTCAAAAAAAGAGGCGATGTTCTTTGTCTACGGAGGAACCCTCGCTTGCATCCTTCTCATCGCTGTTCTCCTCCTTTACCTTGATACATTCTCTGTTCTTATGAGCTTTCTATGTTTCTTTCCTGCGTACGGTTCTCTGCTCTGGTACGGTTGGAAAGGAAAAAAAGTCGTCGTCTCCTATGATTTTTCATTCTCGATTTCCTATTCCTTTTTTGTCCTCTTCGGGGTGTTTGCTGTTGGTGGGTTACCAACGATGTACACCTGGATTTTCATCGGGATAGTCATCTTTGCAGCAACCGCGTTCGCCCAATGGGAAAATGGTCTGAAAGACGTTGATGCAGACCGCAGCGTTGGTGTCAAAAGCCTCGCGGTTGTCACCCACGTTAAAAATAATGAAAAACTCCATGGTACACATCCCTATTTCCTCTATGGATGTGCTTTAAAAATAGGTTTTCTCCTTTTCAGTTTCATCGCGTGGTGGTACACGAACAACCTGTATTACCTCCTTTTCTTCTTATTCTCTACGGAATCCCTTCCCAAATATTCATCATGTATCGATTTGTAACAAAACAAAGTCCAGTCGAGCATCGAAAAACAATTCTCCTTGACGTGACCTTTGCCGCGATCCTCGGTTACTCCACGATCATCGGAAAAACAGGTATCGTACCAATCGCACTGCTGATTATCTATCTTATCGGAGGATATCTGATAGGTTCTTTGATTCAGTCAAACTGTGAATTTAAATTCGGAAGATTCTCACTCTCAACCTAACGGGAGACTACCGCTATTTGTTCTTCAGATACGTATCGATTGCTCGTGCCGCTCGTTTCCCAGCACCCATGGCAAGAATCACGGTTGCAGCTCCAGTGGCAATATCTCCTCCTGCAAAGATACCGTGTACCGATGTTCGACCATCGTCATCAGCGATGATATTCCCATGTTTCCCGATTTTCAGCTCTTTCATGGTCTGCGGTATCAACGGGTTTGGACTCTGACCAATCGCAACAAGCGCGGTATCAATGGCTATCTTTTCTTCAGACCCTGGAATTGGCACCGGTCGTCTCCTCCCAGAATCATCAGGCTCGCCGAGCTGCATTTTTAGATATTCTACTTCTTTAAGGATTCCTTTCTCATCACCGATAAAACGGATTGGATTTGTTAACAGCTTGAAAATGACTCCTTCTTGTTTTGCATGCTCGATTTCCTCCGCACGCGCCGGCATCTCCGCTTCTGTTCTGCGATACAGGATATATGATTTTTCTGCACCTAATCGTAAGGATGTGCGTGCACAATCCATCGCAACATTCCCAGCACCAAACGTAGCGACTATCTTGCCGATTTTCACCGGTGTATCGTACTCAGGGAACTTGTACGCCTTCATCATATTCACCCGAGTGAGAAACTCATTGGCT
The DNA here is from genome assembly GCA_963835145.1 of uncultured Thermoplasmata archaeon. Taxonomy (GTDB): domain Archaea; phylum Thermoplasmatota; class E2; order DHVEG-1; family DHVEG-1; genus SM1-50. The sequence goes on along the minus strand of CAWIEM010000019.1, from coordinate 211,274 downwards.
GAATACACACCATCAAGGTTTTCACCAGGGATATTCAACCAGTTTGGAAGACCAGCACCAGTCCCAATAAACACCGCATCATATTCTTCCATCAATTCTTCTACATCAATGGTTTTTCCTACGACGACATCATAGTTGATAGCGACACCTAAACTTTTTATATATTCGACTTCAGATTTCACGATTGCTTTCGGCAGACGAAACTCAGGGATACCATACATCAACACGCCACCAGGATCATGTAACGCCTCAAAGACGGTCACTGCATGCCCCATTCGTGCGAGATCACCAGCACAGGTTAATCCTGCTGGACCAGAACCAACCACTGCGACTTTCCTCCCTGTTGATTTTGGTTTCTTTGGTGGGTTTTTTCCTTTCTGCTGTTCATAGTCAGCAATGAATCGTTCCAATCTTCCGATACCAACAGGTTCCCCGATCTTCTTTAGCGTACATTCCCCTTCACATTGGCTTTCATACGGGCAGACACGACCAGAAATCGCGGGGAGATTGTTTTTCGCTTTGATTACTTCTGATGCTTTGTCAAAATCACCCTTGGCGATACACGCAATAAATCCTGGGATGTCAATCTCCACGGGGCATCCTTTCATGCAGGGTTTGTTTTTACATTGAAGACAACGCTTTGCTTCCTCGATTGCAATCTCTTTTGTGTAACCATAGGGTACTTCTTTGAAATTTTTGATACGCTCCTGTGGTGATTGCTCAGGCATTTCGTGTTTTGTTTTTCGCACGCTCATTGGGCACCCGCCAGTTTACATGCCTCTCCTTCCGCATGAACAAAACGACGGTTACGAAGCATCAAATTATCATAATCCACTTTATGCCCATCGAACTCAGGACCATCAACACAGGCGAACTTTGTCTTACCATCGATCGAGACCCGACATCCACCGCACATCCCGGTGCCATCAACCATAATAGGGTTCAAACTCACCAGGGTTTTAATATCGTATTTTTTTGTGAGATTCGAGACGACTTTCATCATGATAATCGGACCGATTGCCATCACCATATGGACTTTTTGTTTATCGATTACTTTCTGTAAAACATCGCTGACAAACCCTTTGTGACCTTTTGATCCGTCATCGGTTGCGATATAGAATTCGTCGCTGAATGCTTCGATTTCTTTTTCTAAAAGAAGAAGGTCTTTGGTTTTCGCCCCGAGGATCGAGATCACATGATTTCCCGCTTCTTTCAAGGCTTTCACAATCGGATATAAGGGAGCAATACCGACCCCACCACCGACGCAGACGACAGTACCGTATTTCTTTACCTCTGACGGCATGCCTAGGGGTCCTGCAAAATTCTCTAAGGAGTCACCAACATTGAGAGTACCGAGTTGTTTTGTGGTTTTTCCAACCTCGAGAAAAATTATTGTAACCGTTCCTTTTTTTGGATCAGAATCAGCAATTGTCAAAGGGATACGCTCCCCTTTTTCGTCAATACGAAGAATGATAAATTGACCTGGTAATGCCTTCTTCGCAACCAACGGGGCTTTTATTTTTAGGAGCTTGACATTTTCTGATAATACTTTTTTTTCAACAATCGGATACATAGAATCCCCTCTGGAAGGCATTCCTTTGTAGTAACCGTAATTAGGAGGAATTTTAATAGTTTATGATATCGTTAAAAAGAGCCAAAATTTATTAAGATTTAACAGATGGCTCGCATAACGAACTATGATGTGGTGTAAAAGTTGAACGGTATCTTTGTTTCAGATATTCATGGGAATACCCCACGGTTTCGACGTCTCTTTCAGATCATTAGAAACGAGACACCAGATGCTGTTTTTCTGGGTGGGGACCTTCTCCCTCTTCAACCGATAAAACACAATACCATAGAAGAATTTATTGAAACCACTATTCTAGCAGAGATTAGAAACATACAGAGTGACTTTAATAAAAAAATCCGATTTTTTGTTATCATGGGCAATGATGATCCACGAATGTATGAACAACTTTTCATTGACGCAGATAAAACCAGTATCCTTGACTATATTCATCAAAAAACCATCTCCTATAAAAAAACATATGTCACGGGATATTCCTATGTACCTCCGACACCGTTTCAGCTCAAAGATTGGGAGCGGTACGATGTCTCCCAATATGTTGATGTTGGAGCAGTATCGCCAGAACAGGGGAGAAGAACAATTGATGTTCCTCTCGATGAAATAAAATATTCAACAATTGCTGAGGATCTCGAAAAACTTTCACAACAGAGTCCTGCCATAAAAACTATCTATCTGTTTCATTCACCACCATATCATTCATGTCTTGATCGAGCAGACCTTCATGGGAAAAAGGTGGATCACGCTCCGGTGGATGTCCATGTCGGAAGTGTCGCAATCCAGCGATTTATCAAATCAAAACAACCATTATTGACATTACATGGTCATGTTCACGAATCAACACAAATAACAGGCTGGTGGAAGGAAAAGGTAGACAGGACTTTTTCATTTACCGCAGCTCATGATGGACCAGAGCTTGCAATCGTTCGATTTGACACTGAAAATCTAAAAAATGCGACACGAGAACTCATCGGAGTGTCCTAGGGCTCTTTCTTCAGCATTATTTTACGAACCGTTTGATAGGGGGATGTGATGTGTGATGCCCATGAGCTTTTCTTTTTAATATCTTCGTCAGTGATGATATGGACATCTAACAAACCTTCGGTGGCAAAACCGGTTCGTTCTTTGTTTTCTTTCGCCAGTTTTTTACCCCACTCATCGAACCACACCATGAGTTTATCTTTCTGTTCCTCTGTGCCTTTGAAATGCACAAGAAGGTCAATATCACTAGTTGGACCAGCGCTGCCGTCTTTTGTACTTCCAATAAGGTACATTCCTTGGATCCCATAGAGACCAGGGTCAAGCGCTTGAGCGATTTCTTCGATTTTCTGCGTCCGCCAGGTGAGGTGATCCGCTGGTTTGAGGTATGCAAGTGCCTCATTTGCCTCTCCATCCATGACAACCGCAAGAGTTCCCCCAGGGATGATCTCTGAGACTTTGACGACACGAACGACATCCTCAAAGTTTTTATACGAAGGCAGTACATCGGTTAGTTTGTTATCTGACTCTAACAATAATTTCTCATTGAAGAGATCTTCTCCCTGGTCCGGGTATAAAGGCAGATACCGAATGTTTGATTCAACTAAGTCTTGGAAGAAATGCGTTCCAAAGGAAAGTTCCGGGATATACCCTCCTTTTTCTTTTGCTATTTCCAATATCATAGCGGTATTGTTGATATCGCCATAACGCACCGGTACACCAAGCTTAATGTCTCCTTTGCTTCCCCAACGTCCTGGGCCCATGAGAATGAATTTTCTTTTCGGAAGTTTCGCGTTTAATTCACTGATGATTTTAGCAACTTTTTGCATTTGTTCTCTTTTCGTTAAGTTCGTGTATTCCTCAGGAATGACGTACACAATATATTCAATGTTTTCTATTTGGCCTGTTGTCACATATTTTTTTGTGGAAAAGAGTTTTCGATCCTCAGGAATATCCTTTGGTACTGGTTTTCGTTCAATGCCTCGGGACTGGCTTTGTGGACGACATTGCAGGATGTAGAGGTTTTTTCCATCGCAAGCAAATTCTACATCAACGGGGGTATTTATTTTTTCTTCAAGCAAGAATAAGATACGTTTAATTTTTTCCAGGAAATCACTTTTTTCGAAAAGGTTTGCGAAGGTTACAACCATATCCGCTTTTTCTGGGTTGAAGAGAACGTTCGGTGGGTAGAGCCGTCCGCTTTCATGAATAGAAACAATGTCACTGAGTTTCGGGAATTCATCTGCATGCTCTCTGAAAAATTTTACTGCATCAACTGTCTCAATCATACCGGTTTCTAAGTTGATTAAATCCATGAACCGTGGTGAGTACTTGATCTTCTCTTCTACTAAGGGATTTACTTGAAGGCTTGGTCTTTTTGGAGAAATTAGAATCGGGTAATCATTTCCCATTCTATCGACTGCTCGTGTTCCAAGACCTGGAACAATGCGGATCATACCGTCTTCTCTGCTGATGCGAGGAGACCATCGGAATTCATTCCTACTAAATGCAACCCCTGCGAATGTTGGCATAAAATACGGACCAACTTGAGTTCCAACCACCTCTTGGACCAGTATTCCCATCTCTTCGTTAAAATCAAGTAATCCTCGCTCACGTCGATATTCGATGGGATCCGGACTAAATGTCGATGCATAGACCTCTGCAATTGCATCCATTAGTGCGTGGAGTCGTTCTTCTTCGGTTCCTAAGTTGGGGACAAATAAACTTTTATACTTCCCCGAAAACGCATATCCAAAGTTATCCTCAAGAAGGCTTGAGGACCGAACGATAATTGGTCTATCTTTAAAATCTCGGATAATCCGGCGTAATCCTTCGACAATCTCATAAGGGAATGATGAATGTTTAAAAATCTGTTCTAAAAAGGGTTGTTCCTGACGAATCTCAATAGGATCCAAATACTTGACATGAGACACTTCATCTAAATCATTATAGTGAATAAATGATAGGATGGAATCGGAGGTGAGATACCAACTTTTTGGAAATGCGATATCTTTGAGGACCTCGTCTTTTTTCATCTCTTCTTTGATGATTTTCTCTGCAAGTAATACACCGGAGGATTTTCCTCCTAATTTTCCGGTACCTTGTGCTGGACCAACCACATGTTCTAAAAGAAAATCAAAATCTGCTACATCAAAAAACATTTTTGCGACGTTCACATACTCTAATCGCTCCGTGAAGAACCGTCTGATGAGCGCGGTTTTAATACTCATTTGATCTTCTGGGGATATCGTTATTTCTGCGTCTGGTTGATCGAAAAACCGATTCAGCTCTGCAGCAATCTCTACCAAGGGAATCCCTGTTTTTTGGGATTGAAGAAGCAACGGTCGTGCCTTGTCTTGTTTCATCCAGTCCGCAAACAAATTAGAGATATCTTCAGCAGGGATAGATTCCTTCGCGATTTCAAATATTTCTTTTTGAATGGTCACAAGGGCGTCAAGATCCTGCCGTTGATTTGGCATATGGATTCCACGCCAGTCTATTGCACTTGAATCACTATCAAAAGAAGGAGCGATTTTATTTAGTAGATTTGTGACCTTCTCATTTTCTATTCTATAGAGATAATAAGTCATCTTTCTGGTAATGCGCAGTAAGGTTCGAGGATCTGTTTTTACCAGCAGATCAAGGATAACTTCCCAATCATGTTTTTTCTCAGGAATCTTGGATTTAACCTCCGCCTCTTTTTCCTCAGCCTTCATTATTTTTTCAACTAAATCTAATCTTCTTCGCTGTTGATCAAGTTCTTCTTTAATACGTCGTTCTTCAATGAATTTTCCAACCACTCCAGAAATCGCATCGATAAGACGTCGTTCTTCTTTCAGAAATGGTCCTTCATCAGTAATTGGTTTTTCTTCAAGATAATAAATTTCGAGAGCCCCTATTTTTTTCTCATCAACAACAAGATTGCTTTCAAGTGTCCATTTCGTTTTCTTAAAATTCTCTGTTTTAAATTCCTTTCTTTTATCAAGAACGATCCGCACACATGTAATATCAGGGAATTGCCAAGCTGGAGGAATCAACTCGACAATTTTCTGCAATGCTTCATCAATAGAGAGTTTGCTATCATTTACTATCCTTGTAATCCGGTAAAAACAATTAAGTTCTTTTACCCGCTCTTTCAATTCGTGCATCATGTTTCCATTCATGGATTCAATATTTTTTTCGTCCATTATTATCTCCTGTGTCATTTGCTCTGTCTCCCATTCCGCTCATGTTGTCTATTTTGGTACCGTTATTTATTATTTATCTTTTTTTGTATGACTGCTTTCCCTAGTTTACCGTCTATTTTCACATCTAGTTCAAAGGGAACTCTCACATGTCTGACATCAGTCATATCTTCGATAGATGGGAGGGAATCAAGCCATTGTACATCAATGTTTCCTTTATCCTCCTTCGTGATGAGATATCCGACTTGGGAAGAGATCAGGTCATGGAAGAAATGAGAGCCTTGCGATGGATCAATTGCTCTTTCTTTAAATGGTGTTTCTATAATCACTTTTGTTCCTGCGATATCACTCCAGATTACGGGGATGCCTAACCAAGAGTCTGCTGAACCCCATCGCCCAGGACCAACGAGCATATAAGGTTTCCCTTCGCCCATGAGTTTCGTATTAAGTTTCCGAATTTGTGTCACCGCACGAGCGGAATTCGCCATCTCAAATGACGATTTCACATATACAATATCTTGAATATGTTCAATAATGCCGTTTCCTAACGCGTTTTCACTATAACACAGATCATTTTTCTGGTTGTACTCCCCAATAATGATGTCATGGGTCTTTCCTGGGGGTAACATACTCCTGATTTGCAAGATAACAAGCTCTGCTTTGTCAGACTCTGCTACACCCACATTTACCGCAAACTCAATTTCTACTGGATACCCAAGGGCAATCTCGCTGATGCGGAGAAGGAACTTCAACGCTTGTGCTAAAGGAATAGAATCGTACTCAATAATGGGAGCAAAATTGATAACAATTGATCCCTCATCGTACACACCTGGACTAAGATTGTCATCTCTGACAAAATAAGTCGAGGCTATTTTCTCTAGCACACCATGGTCTTTTGCGACATCTTTATCTAATTTACTGAGAGCGGTTTCTTCGTTTTTATTCACAATACGATACACGGATTTAAGATTCAACGCATAGAAATTTCGCTGTGAGTATCTGATAAAATCCTTAGGGGTTCCAAACATGGGAATCGTAGGTTGCTCTGGACAGAAACAAAACGTACACCCGCCATCAACGATTGCTTTTCCTAACCCAAGTGCGAGATAGACGATTCCATCTTCAGGTTTACACCCACCTGAGGGGTAATAATTATATGATTTTGCTACGCCTGAGATCGTTGGATAGAAATATTGGCCGTGTTTCTTTCCTACAACCTCCTGGATTAATACCGCCATTTTTTCATCCCCAAGATTCTTTGGAGTTGATTTGATATATGTTCTTGCTTTTTCAAAATAGGTTGAGGCGTACACGTATTTAATCGCGTTACAGACTTCTTGGAACCGGAAATCTGTCTCCCAAGATTCATTTGGAAGTAAAATGGAATCGTAGATTCCTGCAAATGGTTGCATTAATGAATCTTCAAGAATTCCTGAGGATCGGACAACCAGCGGTTGCCTTGTTTTTCCGATGAATGCTCGAAGATCCCCTAAAACGGTCGCAGGTAGGCTTGCGCTCATAAATTTATACGCGATACGTTCATCTGGCAACTCATAGAGCAGCGGATCATGGAGTTTGTTTTGTGTCATGAATGTGTCAAACACTTCAGTGGAGAGCACAATCGTCCTTGGAACAGTAATTCTGAGGTTCGGGAACATATCCTCCGAGATATATTTCGAGACAAGTTTCGCTAAAAAAGAAAGTCCTCTTGCTTTTCCGCCAAGAGCTCCCTTACCGATACGACTGATTTCAAGATGTGATGCAGATATCGCCCGTTCAAAGGTGCTGACAGATGCTTGAGTAAGAGAATATTTATATCCTTCAAGAAGGTCAACGATGCTTTTTCGAAGATCCGCTCCTTTTTTTTCCTTTTCTATTGTATGAATTTTTTCTGCAAGGTCCTGTTCTCCTTTTGCTTTCAACCATGTTGAGAATTGATGTTGCTGGGCGGAGGATGCGAGAATTTTTTCTTTGACTGATAAGACGGTATCTTCAAAATCTTTCAGAGTTTTTATTGAAGCAACGTTGTTTCCCTCCTCATCTTTAATGTTGATTTCCTGCGGACCAAGGCATTCTCTTATAAATTCTTTAACAACGACAAGCAGGTTAGGAGCATTTTTTGAAATAAACTTGATGTGTTTCTCCAGTGATATGTCCCTTTTAATAGGCTCGGAGGATTGAATAAGAACCGGTAAATCAGGTTTTTCGTTCCATACATTTCGCGCGAGTTCAAGACCAGCCTGTTTTCTTGATTTTTTTTGTTGTTCTTCTTGGTTATCGGTAATGATACCTACAAGCATATTTTTGTGTTTTTCATAGAGTTTTACTCCTTCCTCAAAATCCAACGCATGCAGAACAAGTGGCCTGTTATTTAATCGTTGAATTCGGTGTTCCTCATTGATGGTATCTTTCGTGATGGTTTCGACAGTATTCCAAATTTCTTCGTAGATAAGTAAGAGATACGTTGAATAATACTGAATCGAATCCTCTATAAGGAGAACACATCTGTATTGTTGAGTAAGCTCGGGTGTTAAGGTTATATTCGCCGCATCTTCAATTGACTGAACAATCGTTAAAATAATTTTTCCGTCGCCATTCCATGTAAACAGCTTCGTAATAGTTTTGCCTTGGTCTTTCTCAGAAATTTTCGCTAGTTCAGCAATGCTATTCCCTAAAACAACGATAGGGATCTGGGAAGTTGTCCGTATTTTTTTTGTAAGAGCTATTATATCGATTTCATCAAATGTATTGAAAAGAATCAAGAGATTGTACGTATTTTTTTTTAGCAACTCAAGGCATTCTTTGCCAGTTTCCGTATGCGTTATTGAGGGAACACTGACTCGTTCGTTATACATTTGCCGTTCAGTGAAAAGCGTTCGTAATCGACCTTCTTCTTCAAGTTGAAAGAAATGAAAAGAGGAAGAAAGCAAGAGGATATTTTTAATGTGAAACGGTCTGTGGTCTGTTAGATTTTCCCTCTCGGTTTCTTGAGAAATGCTCGGTTTGACACCGGTTATAACTTCAATACATTGGATAATCTTATTTTCTTTATCATTAAACCGGATATTCATATATCAAACTACACCCAACCTCGCATTTTACATGCTTCGGCAACCCGTGAAATCGCAATCATATACGCGGCATCGCTCACTCGGATTTTCTTCCGTTTTGCCAGCTCCCAAACTTTAAAAAAAGCGTCGGTCATTTTATTATCCAGTTTTCCAAGTACTTCTTCTTTAGTCCAGTAATAGTTCTGGTTGCTTTGCACTTGTTCAAAGTAACTACAGACGACACCACCTGAGTTCGCCAGAAAATCTGGGATAACAATCACGCCTTTTTTATCAAGGATGTCTTCTGCTTCTGGGGTAACCGGACCGTTTGCTCCACAAATAACGATCTTTACACTGGGTTTAATGTCGTTGACGTTTTCCACCGTGATTGAATGTTCTAAGGCAGCGGGGATGAGGATATCGACCTCGTGTGTCAACCAATCATCACCTGGTGTTACCTTATAGCCTAACTTCTCCGCTTGTTTTTTATCAATGGTACCAAATCGATCTGTGATGGTTATAAGTTCCTTGACGTCAATTCCTTTTTGTTTGTAGTAGCTGTAAGTGCAGTTGTCATTCTGATCCCAGCAGGATACTGAGACAACAGTCCCTCCGTATTCAATGAACAATTCAGCGGTATAGTGGGCAACGTTTCCAAAACCCTGGATTGAGGCGGTTGATTTGGTGATATCGATCTTTTGTTCTTTCAGAAGCTCTCGGAGGATATAGACTATTCCATATCCTGTTGCTTCGGTTCTACCACGAGAGCCACCCAGCTCAACCGGTTTTCCGGTGATAAGCCCTGGGTATTGACCACCCATGATTGTTTGATATTCATCCATGATCCACAGCATATGTTGGCCACTCGTCATGACATCAGGTGCAGGGACATCCCGTGTTGGTCCGATATCTCTGGCTATCTGGCGAACCCATCCTCGGCAGATTTTTTCTTGTTCTCGTTCTGAAAGATTATGAGGATCACAAATAACTCCACCTTTTCCACCACCAAGAGGAATATCCGCGACCGCACATTTCCAGGTCATCCACATCGCAAGGGCTCGAACAGTATCAGCGGTTTCTTGCGGGTGGAATCGGATACCACCTTTGCATGGACCGCGTGCATCGCTGTGTTGTACACGAAATCCTCGAAAGACTTTCATAGTTCCGTCATCCATCCGGATCGGGATAGCAAAACTATATTCTCTTAAAGGATTTCTTAATAATTCCCTGGTTGGTTCGTCTAAATTGAGTTTGTCAGCAATTCTATCGAATTGTTGTTGTGCCATTTTAAAAGCATTGAAACCCGCTTCTTTTGACGGGTTTACTTTTCCTTGTTTTAATTCCTGTTTAACTTGCATAATTAATTCGCCTCTTCTTCGCCCACCATGTATCGTAATCCTATATAAATAATTTAGGAATAAAGGATAAAAAGGGAGAAATTCCAGGTAAAACTATAAAGTCTTTATAAACTCCATAAATGCGGAAAAAGAAAAGCAGTTGAAATTTTTATTAATTTTTTTATGAGATGTTTTTATATAATCAATACGAAATACCTAATACTTGACGACGGGATGCAGAGGAAAATACAAATCAATCGAAAGGGAATCAAGAATAGAACTTCTGACGAAAAGGATTCGAAATCTATGACAATCATCCTTTCATTTATCATCTATAAAGCTATTTTTACTCCGAATCTTTTTTCGGCAATCTTAACTCGATATGCAGCTAATATTTTTGAACCAGGGAGTATTTATGAGCGATAAAAATGATGAACAGAAACAAAAAGAAGATACAAAAGATACTATCCCTGAGGAACCATCGAGAACCAATGATACCTCTTCCGAACATCACGGAAATGCACAGAAAGCAGTTTGCCAGCAGATAATTAGATCAGTCTGGACTCATGAGCCCTGGTTGTATTTTAAAGTCATCGTTAAAAGTAACGAAGAAATGGGGGAATATATCGCGCTTCATGGACTGGTTCCTCAGAATGAGCTTCCCCTTCAATTACGATATAAAATACCGGAGAATGAAATCTGGATCCGGGAAAACGTGTATAATGATCCAGAGCGAAGAAAAAGTATTCTTGCTCACGAGTACGCAGAACTTGATTTGATGATTACACGAGGTATAGGCTATAAAGAAGCGCATGAACAAGCAGAGTTTATTGAACATCTCTATTATCCTTCAGAACACAATACGAAATGATTTTTTATCCAAATTTTTTTTACTGTATTCTTATTAGATCATAGTTGATTAAATTTTACGTATACCAAAAATTTTATTAAATACCAGCGGTTTGCGCAGCGCACCATCTAGGAGAAGATACCTCATCATTGCACGAATAAAAATATATAATAAAAAAAAGGATTGTATTTCTATGACCATAAAAATTGTTGTCACCGGTGGAACATTTGATAAGGAATATAACCCATTAAATGGTCAATTATTTTTCAACGGAACGCATGTATCAGAGATGCTAAGATTGGGACGATCACGGTTAGATGTCCATATAAAAACAGTGATGATGATCGACAGTTTGAGTATGACGGAAGCTGATCGAAAAAAGATATTAAAAGAATGTCAGACCTCCGCTGAGGATAAAATACTCATCACCCATGGAACTGATACCATGACAGAAACCGCAAAACTCTTGGGACAGTTTATCAAAGATAAAACCATTATCTTAACCGGTGCGATGGTACCATACGCGTTTGGTAGCTCCGATGGTCTGTTTAATTTAGGAAGCGCACTTGCGTATCTTCAAACGCTGCCCCCGGGGGTTTATATCTCAATGAATGGAAAATACTTCCACTGGGATAACGTGCGGAAAAACAAGGAAGTCGGTTTATTTGAAGAAACTCAATGATCTTACATCTATTTTTTGGTCTGTCGTTGCTTCGTATGCGATTTCTTTTGTTGAATCAACCACATTCCTTCTGGTGTAAAACCACACGTTTTATAGAAATGGAACGCTGGGTTTTTAAATGCGACCCCAACCCCGACAAACTCCACACCTTCTGCGTACAATTTATCCAGTATTGTTTTGAGTAATTTCCTCCCTATACCACTGGTTCGATAATTAGGATGAACACATACTTCATCGATAAATCCAATTCTTTCTATTTTGTAGACTCGTGATTCATCTCGTTCTCCAACATGTCCTGTAATCATCCCAATAGCTTTCTTTTTGTCTTCGGCTACAAAAAAGAAATAGTTACTATCACTTAGTAATTCTCGTTGACGGTTGATGATATATTCCTGGCATTTCTCTTTTGGTTTGAGGGTATCAAGTCTGCCGCTATAATGAGTGTGTTCTAATGAGGAAATCCAGTATAACTCAAAGAACGCGTCAAGATCGGCCTCGGTTCCTTTCCGTATGATCATCGGATTTTTTTTCATACAAGGTCCCTCATATATCATCATATTTGTATTTGAACAAATCGGAGAGGTGTCTTTAATGTGAAACGATGAAAAAAAGAAAGAAAAAAGGTATGTTTTTTTAGATTAGCCCTTGGTCTATCATCGCATCAGCGACTTTGACGAACCCTGCGATGTTTGCTCCTTTTACGTAGTTGACAAAGTTACCGTCTTTTCCATATTTCACACAGGAATTATGGATTTGTGACATAATCCACTGCAATTTCTTATCCACTTCTTCCCTGCTCCAAGACATTCGCATGCTGTTCTGAGACATCTCAAGACCGCTGGTTGCAACACCACCGGCATTTGCTGCTTTACCCGGGCCGTAAAGGATTTTGTTTTCAATGAAAATCTCAACACCCTCTGGTGTCGTTGGCATGTTTGCCCCCTCTGCGACGAGAATACAACCGTTGTCAACTAGTATATGAGCATCTTCTTTGCTGATCTCGTTTTGTGTTGCTGAGGGAAACGCACAATCGCATTTGAAATGCCAGGGAGTCTTTCCCCCTTCATACTCGCATTTGTATTTCTCCGCGTATTCCTTGATTCGACCGCGTTGTACGTTCTTGAGTTCCATAACATAGGCAAGTTTCTTTTCATCGATTCCAGAAGGATCATAAATCGTTCCTGATGAATCAGATAATGTAACAACCTTTCCACCAAGTTGATTTATTTTTTCAATAGTGTATTGTGCAACGTTTCCAGACCCTGAAACAACACAGGTCTTTCCTTTAAATGACTCTCCTTTTGTCTTTAACATTTCCTGGGCGAAATAGGTTGCGCCATATCCTGTTGCTTCTGGTCGTATGAGACTACCTCCCCAATTCAGTCCTTTTCCGGTGAGCACTCCGGTAAATTCATTTCTGATTTTTCTGTATTGTCCAAACATAAACCCGATTTCTCGACCACCAACTCCAATATCCCCTGCAGGGACATCAGTATCAGGGCCGATATATCGTTGCAGCTCCGTCATAAACGATTGGCAGAATTTCATGACTTCGTTGTCAGTTTTTCCTTTTGGATCAAAATCAGATCCTCCTTTTCCGCCACCCATCGGAAGTGTGGTTAAACTATTTTTAAATACTTGTTCAAACGCTAAAAATTTTAAAATACTTAAGGTAACACTTGGGTGAAAACGAAGTCCTCCTTTGTACGGACCAATTGCGCTGTTCATCTCAATACGATACCCTCGGTTAATTTGAATTTCTCCTTTATCATCTAACCACGGTACTCGGAATATAATTGTACGTTCAGGTTCAACCATGCGCTCTAAAATCTTTGCTTTTTTGTATTTCGGGTTTTTCTGAATGTATGGCATGAGACTTTCAGTGACTTCTTGAACTGCCTGATGAAACTCTTTCTCGCCTGGGTTTTTTTCTTTTACTTTTATCATGAATTCTTCGACAGATTTATCCATAACTATGCCTCCGGTTTTTTGTTGGTTTGGTATCACTGTTTCCTTTTAATACTTTGCTAATATTTCTTCTGAATACAACCTTAAAATTTTCTCTTTATTTCAGAATAAAATCATTTATTTCGCAAAAAACCAAATTATTTTATTTTCATAAACGTCTCACTTGCTTTGAGTCCATGTCCGGTTAACGGCAAGACGACTACTTCATCTTGTTTCATCGGATATTTTTTGAACCCTGCAATAGCCACCGCAGACGTTGGTTCGATATAATATCCTTTATGAAGGGTGGAATGTAACGCGTCTGTGATTTCGTATTCTCCTGTGGTGATCATAGCACCGTTTGTCTCTTGTATTGCGTTTAGGATTTCTGCTGCTCGAACAGGATGTGCAATAGCGATGCCTTCAGCGATGGTTTCTTTCCAAGTGAAAGGATTTTTAATTTGATGGTGCTTCTTCCAAGCCTGTGCCAGTGGTGAACAATTCTCGGCTTGTACTCCAATAATTTTTGGGAGTGTATCGATAATTTTTTCTCGTTGTAATTCTTTTAATCCGATGTATGTTCCAAGGAGAAGTGTTCCATTACCAACCGGTAAAATAATTGCATCAGGTACATTCCATCCAAGTTGTTCTACGATCTCAAAAACACATGTTTTTGTTCCCTGGAAAAAGAACGGATTCCAGTAATGGCTTGCATAGTATGTAGATTGTGCTCGCATGCCATACTGCCTTTGCGGTATCCTCTCTGGTACCTGGAATCTTATGAAGGGTGGCACCGTACTGTTCGATTTGCAGTAGTTTTCCTGCAGAAGTTTTTTCAGGAACATAGATATCACATGCAATGTTTGCTTTTGCACAGTATGCCGCAATCGCAGCACCAGCATTCCCTGAAGAGTCTTCTACGACTTTTTTGACTCCCAACTCTTTTATCTTGCTGACTAACACCGATGCACCACGGTCTTTGTACGATCCACTTGGGAAGAGATGGTCTTGTTTTAACAATACTTTTTTTCCTGAAAACTGTTCTTCAACCAGTCGGAGTGAATCCTTCATCAAACGAGATGATATGCTCATCATGTTCAATGGGGAGTGCTTCGCGGTATCGCCACATCGTTGGTTTTCTCTTTTGAATTCTATCAACAGGAAATCGTGCATGAAAATCTAACGTTAATAATCCACCGCATTTACAGTTCCATACCGGTTCTGATGATGGATATTCTTTATGACATGATTGACAGCGGAGTTTTATGTTCATTAATGTCTTGATTTTATAAACCCTATGTAAATCTTTTGTTCAGTACTATTTCATTAACTATTAATACACAATCTTCATACAGACTTACTGACAAAAATATTTTATTTTTGTATAGGATGACGACATTAAAAAGGTGAGGGAATTGAAAGGAAACGATACTGTAAAATCGTGGGATAAGGAATCTGTTTTAGCAATGGTCCGAGATACTAAAGTTCTTTTTGTTCGATTACAATTTATTGACATTCTTGGGGTGCCGAAAAATATCGTTATCCCTGTGAGTGGACTGGAGTCTGCATTAGATGAGGGTGTGCCTTTTGATGCATCTTCAATTGCTGGATATGCAACCATTGAGGAATCCGATAAACTCGCAAAACCTGATCCTGCTAGTTTTGTGATTCTTCCAGAGAGCGTTGAACAACGGAAAACTGCGAAACTCAACTGTGATATTTTCGAGCCAAATGGGAAACGCTTCGAAGGAGATGTCAAATACATTTTAGAAAAAATGGTGCAGAAAGCTAGCAAAACTCGGTTACATCTACAACACCGGTCCTGAATGTGAATTCTTTTTATTTAAGAAAAACGGTGAGGATTCAACAGTCATTCCGAATGATACCGCAGGATACTTTGATTTATCACATCGCGACCTTGCAGAAGGCGTTCGGGCTGATATTTCCCTTGCGTTAGAAGAGGTCGGAATCCAGCCGTATACTGCACATCATGAATGTGCTGATGGCCAGCAGGAGATCAACTTCAATTACGCTGATGCGATCACCACCGCTGATCGTGTGATCACCTTAAAGTACATTACAAAGGTTATCGCAACGAAACATAACTTGCATGCGTCGTTCATGCCAAAACCTCTCTACGGGCAATGTGGTTCTGGGATGCATACACACCAATCACTCTTTACCATGGATGGTACTAATGCATTCCATGATCCTCATGATAAAAACGAGTTAAGTCCGGTCGCATATCATTTCATCGCAGGTCTGCTGAAATATATTAAAGAACTGTCTGGTGTCCTGAACCCCACCGTGAACTCCTACAAACGACTCGTCCCTGGGTACGAGGCGCCTACCTATATCTCATGGGCAAACCAGAACCGTAGCGCCCTTATCCGCATCCCTTCGAAACGAGGAAAAAGCACACGCTGCGAACTACGAAACCCTGATGTCTCCTGTAATCCGTATCTCGCGTTTTCGGTGATGCTTGCGGCAGGGCTGAGGGGAATTGAAGACAAGCTCGAGGCGCCAGCACCAGTTGAAAAAAATATTTATGCTCTATCCGAAGAAGAACGGCAAAAATACGGTATTGAACAACTCCCGGAAAGTCTCGGGCATGCATTAGCAGTGATGAGTAAAAGCCAGTTGGTTAGAGAAACGCTCGGTGACCATGTATTCGAGAATCTCCTGCATGTGAAGCGAAAGGAATGGGACGCGTATCGACTGCAGGTGACGGAATGGGAGCTGGATAATTACCTTTCCGTCCTGTGAATTAAAGGTTACCTCACTACCTTATTATTTTTTTTCCTTTTCATTGTTAAAGAAATGTTATTAATTGGAGAATGTATTCGGGAGTATCGAGGTTCCAGCTATGACATTTGAAATGCAAGTTGTCAGCAATACGCCACTGACCGGTGAAGAGGATTTTGATACCGCTGCAAAGATGTTCTTTGAGCAAATCGGGTATCTCTCGAAAGGTTCTGACCCAACGATTCCCTATAAAATATTTGCCGATTTTTTCCTCAAACATCCGATGAAGGCATGGTTTGTTGATGATATCGCAGCGACATTGAAAACATCGCGACCAACCGTGTACAGACATTTAAACAAACTGAAGGGATTTGATATCCTGGAAGAAGTATCGGTTTTTGATGAGATAACCAAACAACAGAAAAAAGCGTATCGACTAAGATATGGGAGTTTTCAGAAAGCATGGAATTTTGTGGAAGCGCACATTAAAGTAGCAGTTGAGAATTACGGCAAGACCGTCGAGCATCTCCAAAAACTTATAGAAACAAAAAGGAAGTGAAGTAATGGATAAAAAAGAGGACTGGAAACTTACAGAAGGATCACGATACAAGATCATTTCAATTGGAGGCCGAGATAGTTCCCTGGAAACCGAAGGGGTATTCAAAGGATACGCTACGATAGGTATTGAAGAAGCTGGTTTGCTCATTGAAATGGGTGAACCTCATGGAGAAAATCAAGGTAAACTGCGCATTGTCCCTTTGCATGCCATTCTTGCTGTTGATATTCTCGATGTAAAAGAACATGAAACGATAAGCGAAGATAAGGAACCGAGCAGTCATTATTACGGGTAAAACAATTCCTTTCGCTTCAGTTATGCTGCAATAAAACAAAATGTTTTTAAAAGAGGAATAACTTTTAACAAACGCGGAAGTCAAACACATCGATATCGGAACTGAAGTCGTTACCAACGAGGATGGTAGGAAATCAAATGTTTCCTCGATCGAAATCTGCTTAGCAATGAAAAAAACCGAGAAATAACCTTCAAGGCTGATGTGCTATTTCTTTCCGTTTGATTAACCATTACTCAGACAACTTTTTTCCTGGGAAAAAATACTAAAAAGAAGATGATATTGCACCCTCATCCATGGAATCAGTTTTTAACCTCCTTGATCAACGCATCCGAGACCTACTCTCTGCCAATAAGATAGAGCAGCCGACAGAACCACAAAGAATCGCAATCCCCTCCATTCTCAAAGGGCAGCATGTGCTCCTAATCGCACCAACCGGTTTAGGAAAAACAGAGTCTGCGCTTCTTCCTATCTTTCATAATTATTTGATACGAAAAGAATCCTTCTCTTCCAACAAGGACGTAAAAGGAATCTCGATTCTTTACATTACTCCGCTACGTGCCCTGAATCGAGATATGCTCCGTCGGACGTTCGAATGGGGGAAACAACTTGGTATTTCAGTCTCGGTCCGCCATGGGGACACATCTCAAAGCGAGCGGGCCAAACAAGCAAAGTCACCCCCCGATATGTTGATTACGACTCCCGAAACCCTGCAGATTCTTTTCACTGGCAAACGCATTCGAAAACATTTGAGCACTGTTCGCTGGGTCGTGATCGATGAGGTGCATGAGCTCGCCGGTGACGAACGTGGCGCACAACTTGCGGTGGGATTAGAACGATTACTGGAAATTACCAAACAGGCGGGACATGAGTTTCAACGGATCGGTCTTTCCGCAACCGTTGGCTTACCAGCGGAAGTTGCACATTATCTCGGTGGCAAAGAAAATACTCTATTTCGTCCGGTGGAGGTTCTAGAAATTGATGTCACCAAACATATTGACATCCGGGTTGAAATGCCTTCAGTAAAAAAAGATGATTACCCGCTTGCGAATCGTTTATCAATTGAACCGATCTCGTTTGCGCTGCTGCGAAGATGTAAAGAAATAATCAATGAGCATACCTCCACGCTCTTGTTCATAAACACCAGAGACGGAGCAGAAATCTTGGCGTCTCGTTTTCACCTCTGGCAGGAGGACCTGAAAATCGGTGTTCATCATGGGTCACTATCAAAACATGCCCGTATTGAAGCGGAAAACGAGTTTAAAGCAGGAATCCTGAAGTCATTGGTATGTACCTCGTCTCTGGAACTTGGTATCGATGTTGGTGATACTGATTTTGTGATTCAGTATAACTCACCCCGTGAAGTAACCCGTGTGGTCCAACGAGTTGGACGATCAGGTCATCGCGTCGGACGAACATCAAAAGGCATGATTCTTGCGACAAACCCAGAGGATCTCTCCGAAAGCCTAGTGATCGCCCGACGAGCACTTGCAGGTACCTTAGAGCAGTTTTCCATACGACAAAACCCACTGTCTGTGCTCTCGAATCAAATCATCTCCCTCGCATTAGAATATGGACGAATCAAAGCAAAAACTGCATATGAGGTAATCTCACGATCATACCCGTTTCACATGCTTTCGTGGGTTGTCTTTGAATCGGTCGTTCATCAATTAAAAGATCAACGATCTGTGTGGTTGGAGGAAGAGCATAACGAACTTATCCTTGTGAAACGGATGAATTCACGACATTATTTCCTTGATAATATCTCTATGATTCCTGATGAAAAAAGCTACCCGGTCATTGATATCAGCACAAGGAAATCCATAGGGACACTCGATGAAAGCTTTGTGCTCAGTAGCGGATTTGAGGGGGAGAAATTTATCTTGCGTGGCAGACCATGGATGATTGTGAAGCGAGAGGATAACGAGATCCTGGTATCCCCGATTAAAGAGATCGGGTCGATTCCCTCCTGGGTGGGAGAAGACATCCCGGTGCCGTTTGAGGTGGCACAGGAGGTCGGACGACTTAGGAGACAAGCATCAGAGCAAAAGGATCTTTCCAACTATCCCTGTAGTGCGGAAACCCTGAAGAAGTTCGTTGAATACGTCACAAATCAAAAACAGCAAGGGTTTGTTATTCCTGATGATACTACGATAACCTTTGATGTGGAAGAAAAAACCATAGTGATTAACGCGTGTTTTGGTACCAAAATCAATGAGACTCTTGGACGGTTAATCGCCGCAGTGCTTGCGCAATCCATTGGTGAAAGCATCGGTATTAACAGTGATTCATACCGTATTACATTAGAGCTCCCTGGTCGGATTCCACCTGAACGAGTCAAAGAGGTTCTGTTTTCCATTCAACCTGAAACACTGGATTACCTGATGAAAACAATCCTTCGGAATTCAACGTATCTTCGCTGGCAATTGGTTCACGTGGCGCGAAAATTCGGTGCCCTACGAAAGGATTTTGATTACAAGACCGTAGGGACTGAAGCGGCTTTTTAGTCTTTTCGAACAATCATTGATTCTTGAAGAAGCATTGGATAAACTGATGTGGGAACGTATGGATATTACACGTACTATACAAGTGTTGAAGAAGATACAGAATGGTGAGGTTGCGATCCATATCCAAGGGTTATCGCCGATAGCACTTACGGGGTTTGAGACAATCCGTGGGCTTATGGTTCCTCAGCGTGCAGACCGATCTATTCTTATGGCGTTGAAGAAACGATTGGAAGACGCAGATATCACTATGGTGTGTACGAACTGTCATCATTCATGGAATACGTTTACAGGGCGAGCCTCTCTACAACCAACATGTTCGAAGTGTGGTGCGATTAAAATCGCGGTTGTTCGACGTTACAATAAAAAGTTTCTTCCACTGCTTTCCAAGAAACATCGAACTGCTGAAGAAAACAAAGAAGTACAACGTTTACATAAAAATGCGAGCCTCGTATTGAGCTATGGGAAATTTGCGGTGCTTGCGTTAGTCGGTCGTGGCATTGGCCCTGATACGGCAGCACGTATTCTTGGTCGATACAATAAACTTGAGCTGGCAAAATCTGAGGAGCGGGAAATTAAATTTTTACGTGATATCTTGCAAGCAGAGCTTCAGTATGCAAAAACACGTGGCTTTTGGGATTCATAAACACAACAACATTGTTTTATCTACGATAATATCTACCGGGAAAAATCATCGCTATAGCATATGATTTCTTAGTGTGAGATGTATCTCTAGATGACGCGTGACTTGGATAAAAAAATCATTGTGTAGGATACTGTTTAAATTAAAAGATTTTTTTTAACATCAAAGCAACAAAGATTTTTCTACCATCTATCATTATGGGAGACCCAATGTCATTTTATGATGATATACTTGAGTTGATCCTCACAAAGCAAATTCAAACAAAAGAGGAGCTTCATCGTGAGAAAATAAATCTTTGCAAAAAATATAAAATTGATACGATTCCTCGCGATAGTGAAATTCTTGCTCATCTCCCTGTTGATTTCACTGATGAAGAGACAACCTATACCCTTCTTCGAAAAAAATCGACGCGGACGATTTCTGGTGTCACCATTGTTGCGGTTATGACATCGCCTGCGTCCTGTCCTCATGGTCGATGCATCCCCTGCCCTGGTGGTCCTGAACAGGATACCCCACAAAGCTATACCGGACATGAACCAGCAGCTCTTCGTGCGATATCAAACAACTTTGATCCGTATCTCCAAACAACGAGTCGGTTAGAACAGTTAAAGGCCATTGGTCATTCAATTGATAAAATTGATTTCATCGTTATGGGTGGGACATTCACCTCGCGTCACCCTGAATATCAAGAGTGGTTTGTAAAACGCTGTTATGATGGTTTAAATGCAAAGAAATCCCAGACACTTTTACAAGCGAAACGAATGAATGAGCGTGCAAAATCTCGTTGTATCGGGTTAACCGTTGAGACAAGACCTGACTGGTTTCGGCTACAACACGCTGATCTTTCATTAATCCTTGGTGCGACTCGTGTTGAATTTGGTGTTCAAACAATTGATGATGAGGTTTTGCATATGATCTGTCGAGGTCATACGGTGGAGGATACGTTTTATGCGACCCGTATTGCGAAGGAAGCTGGTTTTAAGGTGTGTTACCATATGATGCCTGGGTTACCAGGCTCAGATAAAAAAAAGGACCTTGCAGCTTTTCAGATGTTGTTTACCGATGATCGATTGAAACCAGATATGATTAAAATCTATCCTACCCTTATTATCAAAGGAACAACGTTGTATGATCAGTGGAAAGCAGGAGATTTTAAACCCTTGACTACAGAACAAGCGACCGTTCTCATCGCACAAATGAAAAACGATATTCCGCCCTGGGTACGTATCCAGCGGATTCAACGGGATATCCCTGCTTCAAAGATTGCAGCTGGTGTGATGAAAAGCAACCTTCGTCAACTTGTCGAAAATGAAATGAAAAATCATGGAACTGCCTGTCGATGTATCCGTTGTCGAGAGATTGGTCTACAATCTCTGAAAAAAAAGATCGATGTCGACACACTCAGTTTATTGGTTATCCGTCATGATTATCCTGCAAGTGGTGGACATGAAATCTTTCTTTCTCTCGAAGATCCGACATGTGACCTTGTGATTGGCTATTTACGACTGAGGGATATTATTCATCCGCATCGATGGGAACTCATACGTGAGCCGTGTATGCTTATCCGTGAGGTGAAGATTCTAGGTCGAGAACTTTCCATGGGTGTACGCTCATCGGAGGGTTTTCAGCATCGTGGTTATGGGAAACAATTAATTACTGAAGCAGAACGAATCTGTATCGAAGATTTTCATAAAAAACAGTTGTTTGTTCTCAGTGGTGTTGGTGTGAAACCCTACTATCGCAAATTAGGATTTTCTGATTCAGGTGTATATTTAAGGAAGAGATTACCCTCTTAGATTTTTTTACTACTTTTTTTCCAAAAATATTTAAATAAGTATTGATTTCTACGTTCACAACCAGTTTGGTTGGGGGAGAGTAATTCATGTCCGAATTCATTTGGCACTGGACGAAAGGAAATAAGAAAGTTTATACGACGCAAATTGACCGTGCTGAACAAGCAATGAAAGAAGGTTTTTTTGTTATGGGTGCCCGCGTGAACTCCTTAACATCAGAGCCGTAAAGTATTTTTTCCTCCTTTTCTTTTTCTCTTTTTCATCTGCGGAAGATTTTTATCACTCTTTGGTATTTAGCCATCTTAGGTTATGGCAGAGTTAAATTACAATAATCTACTGAAACGAGTGCATAGCGCTACCGCAAAAGAACGCATCGATGATGATCGTTTTAAGGTACCAAAAGTTGATGTTTTCTATGAAGGAAATACGACAGTTCTGAAGAATTTTGATAAGATCATTGATGTTTTAAATCGTGATGCAGATCATTTTTTAAAATTTTTATTAGGGAGTGTTGGTACTGCTGGAGATATCTCAAATGGTCGTGTGATTTTCCAGGGGAAAATCCCAATGAGGACAATACAAGATAGGCTTGATGAGTATGTCAATACCTATGTGATGTGTTCAGAATGCAACCGACCTGATACCCATTTGGTGAAGAAGGACAGGACGCTGTTGATTCGTTGTGATGCGTGTGGTGCGTTTCGGTCGATTGGCTCTATGAAGAAGAGAAAAACAGTTGTGGCAGGTGAGGTGTTTAAGGAAGGGGAGATTTACGAACTCACGATCAAAGATATTGGAAAACGAGGAGATGGTGTCGCGTTTTTTGATAAGTACGTCGTCTATATTCCTGGAGCCATTAAAGGCGCTACTGTGAAAGCAAAGATAGAAAAAATTTCTGGTACTGTTGCGTTCGGTCGTGTCGCGCAATAAGAACCATAGTTTTTTACGAAAAACTAAAAATTTCAAATTCAGTATGCGCGTTAGTACGTGCATTATTACCTGCGTATTTTTTATGAATCAGATCTACATTTTTACAGATTTCCAGATAGGGAAAAAAAAGTTATTTACAGAAAACAAATATTAGCATGGTTAATTGTACAGAACCCAAAAAATAGAAAATTATATAAACACTAGGACGTATTCGTTTCTACGTTTGTCAGACAAATGATGTCGTTTGGCACTTGTCCGACGTACGTGTGACGTACGAACGACATAAAAATGACGTCTTTCTGACAGACACGAAAAATGTGAGGAGAACTATGGAAAACGACCGCATCACCATCCGATTACCTCAAATCGATCTCAGACAAATCGACCTTTTAATTCGACTTGGCGAATTTTCAACAAGATCTGAGGTATTACGGCATGCGGTAAAAGAATATATCGATAATCATACAACCCGTATTCTTGCAAAAGCCGACAAATTCAAGAAAATACAAGAATTGGAAGCTGCGGCCGCTGCTATAGAACCTTACATGAAAAAATAAAATCAAGGTAAAAACAGGGGATGGGATGCACCCCTTTAGTGAAGGCCGTCCCAAAAGGACGGCCTTCCCAACTACCAGAATAGGAGGACGAAGAAATGGCCGAAAATAAAATGCAGTCCTTTGTTGAGGCTGCGATAGAAAATAAGGTAAGTGAGGAAAGCAAGCAGAAGATTGATGACGGACTCTTTGGTAATGCTCGTATTGTAATCATTGGATGTGGTGGAGCTGGAGGAAATACAATTAACCGACTTCACAAATTGGGTGTAAAAGGAGCAGAAACCATAGCTATCAACACCGATAGAATTGCACTTGATCTTGTCGAGGCTGATAAAAAACTACTCATCGGTAAAAACCTGACACGAGGACTTGGTGCAGGAGGGTTCCCCGAGATGGGTGAGCGTGCTGCACGAGAATCAAGCAGGGAGCTTGAAGAAATGTTGCAGGGTGCTGACCTTGTCTTTGTCTGCGCTGGTATGGGTGGTGGTACAGGAACCGGATCTGCCCCAGTTGTTGCAGAGATTGCAAAGAAACTAGGGTCAATCGTCACCTGTATGGTTTCCACTCCATTCAACGTAGAGCGCGCACGCCTCGTGAAGGCAGATGAAGGTCTCGATAAACTGCGTGTCACCGCAGACAGCACGGTTGTGCTTGATAATAACCGATTACTTGAATTTGTACCAAACCTGCCAATCAACCAAGCGTTCTCCGTGATGGACCAATTGGTTGCAGAAACGGTAAAGGGGATTTCTGAGACAATCTCGGTTCCCTCGTTAATCAACCTGGACTTTGCAGATATGAAAGCTGTCATGGATTCTGGTGGTCTCTCCGTTATGCTCTGGGGAGAAGCAGATGAGGATGCAGGAGTCGACACCATTGTGAAAGAAGCGTTGAATCACCCGCTCCTTAATGTTGATTACCACGGTGCACACAGCGCACTGGTTCATATCACCGGCGGCCCGAACATGAGCTTGAAATACGTCCAAGATGTCGCCAAGGCACTTACTGAGGATATGGATTGTTACTCCAATGTTATCCTAGGAGCTCGTGTGGACCCAGCTTTTGAAGGGAAATGCAGAGTGATGGCAATCATGACTGGTGTACAATCACCAAATCTGCTGAGTTCTCGGCCTGAGCGACGCACAAATCCGACCGCACCCGTGATCCCGGTACGAAGAGTCATGACAAACCCCAAGATGGGAAACATCGACTTTGTGCGGTAAAAACAAATAGAAAGCTACACGAGTAGCTTCTTTTTTCATTTTTTTTAATTTATTTTTTTAATGTTTTCAATAAGCTCTGTTATATCAAATGGTTTTGCGATATAATCATGGACGTAAGGTTCGAGTCCTTTCATCTTGTGATGGCGATAGGTACCGATCGCAGTGATGACGATGATGTTAACGTTTTTTTGGAGGCCTCTTTTTACTATTTCTTTGATAGTTGCCCATCCGTCCATCTGTGGCATCATGAGATCAATAAGAAGAATCCCGGTGAATCCTTTTTCAAGGAGTTCGAGGCATTCGACGCCATTTTCGACGCTCCAGACTTCGTGTCCTTCGTGTTCAAAAATGTTTTTTACAGATGTACGAACATCGGGGTCATCGTCGACAATCAGAATATTTTTCCTCATGGACTATCTCCAATTTTTCTCCTGTTGATACTCGTTAACATGTTATAATGTGACCTTGGCAGTATATAAAAATTTCGTGACAAAATGCCAGTTCGAACAACTGAAAAAAACAAACAAAATGTAACAAGACCACTCTAAGTTTTATAGTAGGTGTACAATTCCCTTCTGCGTTGTGGGCCTATGAGGTAGCCTGGATATCCTTCCGGCCTTCGGAGCCGGATACTGGGGTTCAAATCCCCATAGGTCCGCTTAATCTTTTCCCTCGATGCATAGAAAAGGATAATGGGTACATATTATGAAAACGTGGAGCGGAAAAAATGGTCGAACAACTTCAGATTCGAAGTGTCTCGTTTGATACATCGTTCTTACTTAAAGATGATTCATTCGTTGATAGAGTCATAGATGTTTTAGCCCGTGACCATATTGCCTGTTTTGTCACCGCTACTGTTGCCTCGGAGCTTGAGCAATTGAAAATCTGGGGGCGTATCACCGAATCAACCCATAAAAAAGCAATAAAACGCTGGACCCATGCACATGCGACCGTGATTGATTTTAAAAATCGGCTGCTTTCCGATGCTCTAGGTCAAGCGTGTATCCGCTCAATGGAGGATCATGGGATCCCTGGAAATCATGTGGTAAATGATTGTAATATCCTTGTGTCTGCCCTAAAGAACGGCGTTGATCTCTTCCTTTCAGAAGACTTTCATTTTACCTCTGCTATCACCAAGGAAGTCATCAATGAAGTGAAAAGCGCTGCCTGTAATGAATATCATCTGATGTGCGCTACGAGTCTGTATAGCATTGATACAAGAACATTTCTTGAGGCATATTCCAAAGGAACCATCGACCTTGATATCGTACGATCACGAATGCAAAAAAGCCAAAAAAAATAATCGCCCAACCAAAACAGGTAAGGAAGGAGGGGAAACGAGGCACGCAGCAACGCGCCGAACCGACGCAACGCAGCCACGCAACACCAGCGTCACCGGAAGACAAGAGCGCAGATCGGGAAGACAAGACCCCGCCGAACGTCGCCCTTCCTCACCACTATTCCACTCTGTCATCAAAACTATTTAAATGCATCGTGTTAAAATCCCAAAATGAAAAAGTAATAGTGACTATGACCAATTAATTTTTAAACAAGGTTCATATTGAGAGCAATCCCTGAGTGATGCGATGACCGTACAAATTGGTTTTCTTGTCAACCCCATTGCGGGGATGGGTGGTCGAGTCGGACTGAAAGGAACCGATGGTGTTCTCAACAAAGCAGTTATGTTAGGCGCAAAACCTGTTGCACCACAGAAAGCAGAAGAAATGCTCCGTGAGTTTTGTGCAATTTCTACAAACCATCGTGATCTTCAATGGATCACCTGCGGTGGAGACATGGGGAATAGCGAATTAGAAGCTGTTGGCATCAAAAATAAACAGGTCGTCTATTCACCCTCTGGGAACACGACCTCGGCAGATGACACGAAAGACGCATGCAAAAAACTTCTGGAACACCGTATTGATTTACTTGTTTTCTGTGGCGGTGATGGGACCACACGAGATATCTTCACCATCGTCGATAAAAAGATCCCGCTCCTTGGCATCCCTGCAGGAGTAAAGATGCATTCCGGTGTCTTCGGAATCAATACGACTGCTGCGGCAAAAATGCTGCATGAATTTATCAATGAGCGACTTACGATCGGCGATGCTGAGATTATGGATCTTGACGAAGAGCTCTACCGCAGAGGAGAATGGAAGGTTCGATTGTTTGGTGTCGCAAAAGGGATCGTCGAACCGACCTATATACAGGTGGGAAAAGCTTGTTTTGAATCGGTTTCTGATGATGAGGTAAAAGACGAGCTTGCTGAACATATCAACGATGAACTGGAAAAACACCCTGAGTGGTTATTCCTGTTTTGTTCCGGTGGAACCATTGATTACATCGCAAAAAAACTCAACATTCAACATACACTATTAGGTATCGATGCGGTCTACCAAAAACAGCTTGTGGGAAAAGATGTGAACGAAGAACAAATCCTGACGCTGTCTGAAAAAATATCCAAAGGTAAAAATCCTCCTCAGTCCAATCGGAGCACAAGGATTTATCCTTGGCCGCGGAAACCTTCAGCTCAGCCCTGCGGTTATTAACAAAATAGGAATCGAAAACATCATCGTTGTTGCAACCCCATCAAAGCTGATGCATACCGCTATTCTGCGAGTAGATACAGGAGATAAAAAACTCGATCGTCTTTTTACCACACAGGGGTATCTCATGGTGGTCATTGGATACCGGCTGAGCAGGGTAGTAAAGCTACAAACCAACAGCTTTTAATATTCGAATCTAATTCACTGACCCCCTTTGGGGCTTATCACTATTGGAGGCAACATGATGACACAAATTACAAAACGAAATGCAAATAAATTTTTGAAAGACGAATATGATGATTTAGTGAAGAACCATATTGAATGGAATATCCGTGTTCTTGAAAGTGGATCAAAACCTCATTCGATTGTTAATGGCAAAGAAGTCATCATGATGTGTTCGAACAACTACCTGAACCTCAGCAATCATCCCCGACTCATTAAAGGAGCAATCGAGGCTGCAAAGAAATACGGTGCTGGGTCTGGTTCTGTTCGCGCGATTGCAGGAACGCTTCAAATTCACACAGAAGTAGAAAAACGCCTCGCACGATTTAAAAGAACCGAATCTGCGCTTCATTTATCAAACAGGTTTTGCTGCAAATGCTGGTCTGATTCCTCAACTTGTTGGCGATGGAGATATCGTTATCAGCGATAAATTGAACCACGGTAGTATTATTGATGGTGTCAGACTTTCAAAAGCGGAACGGGCAGTTTATGAACATCGGGATATGAGCGACCTAGAAAAGGTGTTGAAAGATGCTGATAAGAAATACCGTCGTATCCTCATCATTACCGATGGAGTGTTCAGTATGGATGGGGATATCGCTCCGATGGACAAAATTGTGAAGCTTGCAAATGAATATGGTGCAATGACCTACGTGGATGATGCTCATGGTGAAGGAGTCATTGGACCTGATGGTCGCGGGATTGGTGCGCATTTCCATATCGAAGGGAAAATCGATGTGGAGATGGGGACTTTCAGTAAAGCGTTTGGTGTTGTCGGTGGTCTAATTGCAGGCAGCCAAGACCTTGTAAACTTTGCATATAACAAATCACGAACCTGGTTGCTTAGTGGTTCACACCCACCAGCTGTTTCTGGTGCTCAACTTGCGGCTATTGATGTGTTAGAAACAGAACCTGAACATGTGAAACGACTGTGGGATAACACGAAGTACTTCAAGAATGAATTGAAATCCTTGGGATTCAACACTGGTGAAAGTGAAACACCAATCACTCCTGTTATTGTTGGAGACTCTGGAAAAGCAAAAGAGTTAAGCAACCGATTGTACGATGAAGGTGTGTTCGCACTACCGATTGTCTTCCCGATGGTTGCGCGAGATAAAGCCCGGATTCGAACCATGATGAACGCGGGTCTGACACAGAAGGATTTAGACTTCGCCCTCGATAAATTCGAGAAACTAGGGAAACAATTATCCATTATCTAATCCTATTTGAGGGAGAAGGCATCATGCTTTTCTCCTCATTTCACCTTTGCACAAAGTATATATAAAAGATGTGAGATTCGTTATCCAGTGTTTTTCTGGTGTTTACTGGAGAGTAATTTATGACAGAAGATTTAAAGAAAACTGGTACCACCATTCTTGGTATGGTATGTAAAGACGGTGTTGTTATTGCAACAGAGCGAAGAGCAACCATGGGTACGCTCATTGCTCATAAGGCGACAAAGAAACTCTATCAAATTGATAATCATCTCGCGCTTGCAACCGCAGGACTTGTAGGTGATCTGCAGGTTCTTTCTCGATATCTGAGTGCAGAGACGAAATTATACAGCCTAAAACGAGATACGGAAATGTCAGTGCAGAGTGCTGCAACACTCATGTCCAATATCCTGAATTCCCGAAAATTCTACCCATATTATGTCCAATTGATTCTTGGTGGGTGGGATTCTGCAGGAGGACATGTGTATTCATTGGATGCAGCTGGTGGTTCTATTCCTGATAAATATACCGCTGGTGGCTCTGGGTCACCCTATGCGTTCGGTGTTTTAGAGGACTCATTCAAAGATGATATGACCGTAAATGACGGTATTGATCTTGCTCTGAGGGCGATTACTGCTGCGATGGGTCGAGATTCAGCCTCAGGAAACGGAGCTGATGTAGCAGTGATCACGGAGAAAGAATTTAAAATAATTCCTGAAGAAGAAATTAAAAAACGTTTACAGAAAATGGGGAAGTAAACGGTCCGTATTCTCAGAGGAATCTCACCAGATAATAAAGAATACATAAGTTCGTTTTACAAGCTTTCAAAAAGGTAGAAAATGACCGTTGATGATGTTTTAGCAGAAATACGAGGCAAGATTCGAGGTTCAATACCTGCAAGTGTTGACATCTCTGAAGTAGAATTCGAAGGGGCGCTTCTTGTTATTTACACCAAGACGCCAGATAAATTTGCCAATAACAAGGATTTAGTTAAAAATATGGCAAAGAGTCTGCAGAAACGGATCGTGGTTCGCCCTGATCCGACGGTTCTCACCGATATTGATATTGCAGAAAAGAAGATACGGCAGATTATCCCCAAAGAAGCAGAAATCACGAATATTTATTTTCAACCTGATGTCGGTGAAGTCACGATTGAGGCGTTAAAGCCTGGTGCTGCGATTGGGCGAGAAGGCCAACTGTTGAATGAGGTACGCAGGAAGATTAACTGGGCTCCTAGTATTGTTCGAGCGCCACCGATTCAATCAAAAACCGTACAGGAGATTCGTGGGTATCTCCGTTCAATGAGTGATGAACGGAAAGATATTCTGCGGAAGATAGGACGGAAGATTCACCGTGGTGCCTCAACCGGGGAGAAATACGTTCGTATGATCGCCCTTGGTGGGTTCCGCGAGGTCGGCCGATCCTGTGCTATGTTGCATACCCAGGATAGCAAAGTGTTGATTGACTGTGGTATTGATGTATCTGCAGAGAATAACGGATCACCGTACATTCATTTACCTGAGGTACTTCCCTTGGAGAAGATTGATGCGGTCGTCATCACGCACGCGCACCTTGACCACTGTGGGTTAGTCCCAATTTTGTACAAATACGGATACGACGGTCCTATCTATTGCACTCCGCCTACCAGAGATCTTATGACGTTGCTGCAGATGGATTACATTAAGGTTGCTGCTGCTGACGGCAAGAAAGTCCCCTACTCCTCTGAAAATATTCGTAATGTCATTAAACATTGTATCGTGATGGGTTACGGGGACACGACCGATATCACTCCTGATATTCGACTCACGTTCCATAACGCTGGCCATATCCTTGGCTCTTCTATCTGTCATTTCCACATCGGAGATGGATTGTACAACATAGCATTCTCCGGTGACATTAAGTTCGAACGCACATGGCTGTTTAACCCTGCGGTAAACCATTTTCCTCGAGCTGAGGCTCTCGTCATTGAATCCACGTATGGAGGACATGATGACTTCCAACCCAGTAGAAAAGAGGCGACGGATCGGTTGAAGGATATCATCCGTACCTCGATGAAGAAGAAAGGAAAAGTCCTTGTTCCTGTGTTCGCAGTAGGGCGGAGCCAGGAAGTCATGATTGTTCTGGAGAATCTCGTGAAAATGAAAGAAATCCCGGAAGTCCCTGTGTACCTTGATGGGATGATCTGGGAGGCTACCGCTATCCATACCGCCTACCCAGAATATTTAAACAACAAGCTGAGAACACAGATTTTCCAACAAGGAGATAACCCCTTGCTTTCTGAGATTTTCAAACGCGTTGATAGCGGTGAGATGCGAGAAAAAATCCTTGGTGAGAAGGACCCTTGTGTGGTACTTGCCACTAGCGGTATGATGAACGGTGGTCCGGTCATGGAGTACTTCAAACACTGGTCGGGGGAAAGCAAAAACACATTGGTGTTCGTCGGATATCAGGCGGAAGGCACCATCGGGCGGAGGATTCAACGAGGCGCAAAGGAAATCCCTATGAATATCGGAGGTAATCTCGTAAGTCTCCCTGTTGAAATGAATGTGGAGACCTGCGATGGGTTCTCCGGGCATAGCGACCGCAGACAACTCGTGGGTTTCATTAATAACATGTCACCCCGTCCCGAACGCGTCGTGTTTGGTCATGGTGAAGAATCAAAATGCCTTGATCTGTCATCGACAATTCATAAACGACTCAACATGAATACCGCAGCCCCCTTGAACCTTGAATCTATTCGTTTTGTCTAATCAATACTCAATAAAAAACAATAGTTCAGTGTTACTTTTTCTCAAGTAATTGAGCGCGTTGGCAGACATACAGATTGACGTTTACATGAGATTTACACATTTCGAGGAGTTCTTGCGGATCAGAGGTTACTTGCTCAGTGCCAAGTTCAATTGTAAAAGAGAAAATACCATGATCACCATAACCCCAGTCATCAAAATCCCCAAGAGTAGGGTACAACTCAATTCCTTGGGCAAGCGTGTAATTATTAAATTTTGAGATGTTTTCTCCAATAGAGACAAAAACAAGTTTATCGTTGGGAGGATTCTGTGTGTATCCCCAAGGATAGAGATACTAATTCCCCAGACGTATGATAGGAAAGCGAGATGATGATATGATGGGTTTCAATGAAAGATTTGATCGCTTGTGTCTCGTTTTCACAGAAGGGAGATTCTCCACGATATACATTACTCCTATCGGTTAAACTTGTTGCTCTATAATACCTCCATGGATTAAGGAAATAATAAAACCATTTATAGTTATAATTTCTGTTCAGGTCGACACCGATAGAGGTTACCTTCTTTTGTAAACCAAACGGTCCATAATTCGGTGCACAATTTTTCCGTGTAATTGTTTCTACGCCATCTGGATTTACCATAGGTAGGATGTAGAGTTCCGTATTATTGATGACTTCTTGTACATTCGATGTCTTGTTTTCATAGTGATCTACGATAAACTGAATAAAGAAAATGAGTACTTCATAGGATGGTTTTTCATTTCCATGATGTGCTCCCATAAAGAAGACTTCTGGCTCGTCTTCATCCTCGCCAACATGATCAGAAAGTTTTACCATCCAGAGGTCTCGTCCCTCATAGGTTTTTCCAATTGAGGTGAGTGACATGATATCAGAATAATTCGCTGCAAGACTATGAAGCAGGACGGTCATTTCATCATAGGTGTGATACAGACCTGGTGGGATACTAATGGGAAAATAGTTCTGTATGTCTCTCAGGCGTTGTTCACGAACAGTTTTGATTGTGAGATCATTTTTTGATGTTATACCACAAGGATGCTGTGCTCAGTGATGGAACCACAAGCATACCTACAAGTATGATACTGAGAGTAATCGTGCGTTTTTTCATAAATCATCTCCCACTAAAGAGAACGTAATTCTATATTATTCTTTCTATATGATAAAGATTGCGGTAAGGAAAAAAACAGGTAGGTTAAACGAGTGTTGCTTCTTTTCGTCCTATGAGGAAGACGGCAAGGTAGGTTGGAACCTCCTGTTCGCCTTCGCTCAGGTGGAAACTCTGATCATTCATCTCTAACGATACCGATTGATGTATTGCGATACGCACGGGATCAGCAGGTAACACGACCGCGTCTCTTAACGGATTAAAATCTTTCAAATCATCCACTGAGATTTTCACAACCTTTAATCCGGTCTTCCCATGTAACGATGACGGCAATCGAATAAGTCGTTTTACATCACAGGTAACTGGTTCATCAGTTTCCCCTGCACTTAGTGATACCGCGGTTTTTCGGAGAGCGCTATTCAAGAAGAACTTACGAATGGTCTTGGACTGATCAAGCAACCCGTTTTTTATCCGATTCACCCGCTCTTCAGATAGCTCCTGCACCAGTCGCTCTGCATCGCGCTCACTCACCCCATACTCCTGCAATTTTTTCTCTGGATCATCGCTCTTTTTAATTTCATCAACAAGCTCAATAATCCCCCGACTAATCCTCCCCTTCCACCCATCCTCATCAGGTGTCGGCATCTTCAAGCTTTTCCCACTGGCAAATGAGTAGCTTCCGTAGCTTTTTCTCCCGGTGACTTGTTCATGGAAGATAATAGAATCCTGCAGATCACGTCCCGTGATATAATCAACGATCTCCCGTCGTTCATTGCTATCCAAATCTAGAACCACCGGATCCTTCACATGACAATGATACCCTCTCCCCCCGCTAAAATACAGTTCCATATTTTTTTCTTTGAACCCAAAATCACCAAGTAAAAACTCCTCAATCAATTTAATAAATTCTTTTTTCACTTCAACAAGTGACTCGACGTACCCCATTTTTTCTGCGTTGGGAAGATGATCAGAATCCAAATCAAAGATAAGTTCAGCACCCATCCAGGTTTTCTCCACCATCTTTGCTGCATCTGGGTGCTGGTAATACGCAGATGAATAGTAGGTATGCTGTGGTACCCGTTCCGCGAGGAAATTCCAGACCATTTCTCGTTTCTCAAAACCCAGGTGTCGTACCATACCTTTTCCGCCAAAGAAGAGAAACGCAAATTCCCTGCGTCCAAATCGATCCGGGAGTCCTATTTTATTTGATGCGTAATACGTTTGAAACGAGTTTTTCAGGAATTCTAATGATCTTTGAGCTGAAGGATCGTCTCCCATGGTGAACAATCAAAATATCATACCGGCGTATAATCTTTATCCACCCGGGAAGATAAAGTTTTATTAACAGTAGACATTACCCTGTGGTATGGGTAGTATTATTGAGGATGAACTATTCTCATCATCTGTGATCAAAGACCTTCATGCGCTTGATTTTGATTACGTTCCCGCGGAGTTGCCTCATAGAACCGAACAGCTCAAAAAACTTGCTCAGATGTTCAAACCACTCCTTACCAATATCGCACAAAATGCATTCGTCAGAGGACCAGTTGGAACAGGGAAAACCGCATTGACGAAGCATTTCTGTCAGTCGCTTGTTCAGATCGCACGAAAACAAGGAACGATGATCGAATACATCCATATCAACTGTCGGAAACGGTCCACGGATGCGATGGTTCTTCTTGGTGTTCTGACGCATTTTGATTCACGGTTCCCTGACCGAGGGTTCTCGGTGCAGGAAATGTTGCAGGTTCTTCGTACGCACCTGCAACGAAAAGAAGCACAGCTCCTTCTTGTACTTGATGAGGCAGATGCGCTGTTGAAAAAAAGCGGGTCAAATCTTATTTATGATCTCACCCGGTTCAACGATGAAACCATGAAAACAAGCAATCCCGTATCTCTTATCATGATTTCGCAGAAGGATGTGTTCTCCGAACTGGACGCTGCAGCACTCAGCACGTTTAAACGGAGTAACGCGGTCGTCTTGGAGAAATATGCCCGTGATGAGCTTTGTGATATCGTACGGCAGCGTGTGGGTCTTGCGTTTCACGCAAACACGGTCCTTGGTGAGAGTGTTGATCTCATCGCTGATATCGCCAGCGAGTTTGGTGATGCACGGTTTTCTATTGAGCTGCTATGGAAGGCAGGGATGTACGCTGATGAGAAACATGCAAAGCAGGTGGTACCTGAGCATGTGCGTGCCGCCAAAGCAGAAACCTATTCGGTGGTCACTGAAACGAAGTTGAAGAATCTAGGAAAACATCAATTGCTTACGTTACTATCGGTTGCAAAACGACTGCAGAAGGATGGTACTGCGTACGCGAACACTGGTGAAGTGGAGAAAACCTATGCGATCACCTGTGAGGAATATAACGAGGAAACTAGGGCACATACGATGTTTTGGAACTATCTGAAAGATATTGAACAAGCTGGATTTATCCGAGTGAAGCTCTCGGGAAAAGGTCAGCTTGGGACCTCGCAGCTTATCTCTCTTCCTGATATCCCTGCCGAGGTGTTGCGGGGTAAGTTAGAGGGACTTCTCGCATAGTCTGGTGAGAGGGCAGGTGTCGCAGTCCGGTTTTTTTTTCCGGCAGTTATTTTTTGCGAGTTTTACGAGAAGTGCATGGAGTTCTTTGTATACTGTTATCAGTTCTTTTTTTGGGATTGTGTGTTGAAGCTCGTTTTCAAAAAAGTACTTGATATCATCGTAAGAATCGTTTAATACTTGAAAAGGTAATCTTTTACAGATACGTTTCGTATACGCATCAACCACAAAGGTTGGATGATTTCCTGCGTATAAGAGCATGGAATCTGCTGTTTCCGGGCCGATCCCCTGCAAGGAAAGTAACTCATGGCGGATTTCTGCTTTATCTCGTGAAAAAAACTTCTGAATATCTTCTTGATATTTCTCGTGTATATAAGATAGCAAAGAGCTTGAGACGTCGTGCTTTTTGATTGAAGAATCCGGAGGGTTGTATCATGGTTTTAAGGTTTTCTTCATTTATATGGACGATTGCGTTAATCGTTAGTACCTTGTGTTTCTTGAGGTTGTCTAGTGCTTTTTCCACGTTAGCCCAGGCAGTGTTTTGGGTGAGGATTGCTCCGACTATGATTTCAAACCGTGGATCGCTCTTCTGTTTTTGATGATAATTTTTATCGACAGGCC
Organism: uncultured Thermoplasmata archaeon; assembly: GCA_963835145.1. Lineage (GTDB taxonomy): Archaea > Thermoplasmatota > E2 > DHVEG-1 > DHVEG-1 > SM1-50. The sequence goes on along the minus strand of CAWIEM010000019.1, from coordinate 175,412 downwards.
ACCAGTGCTGATGACCAAAATTATCCAACAACAGGTCGTAGATGGTCTTTGGTGAAATCGTCATCGTAGCTCTTCCTGTAAAAATATTAAAGGGATTTTTCGACGATACCAAGAATTTCTGCTGATTTTTGCATGGCGTTTTGCAGGAGTTCATCCAACTCAGTAGAAACCTTTTGGACATACTCAGTATCTTTGATGGAACAGAGGTTGATTCGGACATTCAGCATCGCAGCTTGTAACCCTGTTTGTGCCATCAATGCTGAAACCGCTGCGTCGCTAATTGAGTTTTTGTTCCCTTTCTCTGCGACAATTCGTGCGACATCAAGGATTTGCGTGCATTTTCGTGCTGTCTCTAACGGCACGTCTGCTGCATGTTTAAACGCGTTCTGCATTGCGTGTCGTCTGTGTTCTTTCTGGTCTTCTGTTTCTTTTGGCATTTTTAGTGCTTCCATGACTTCATTGAATGCCTCTGTGTCCTTGTCAATAAGCTCTGTAAGTTGTTTCCTGAGTTCTTCACTTCGTTGTAAGATTTCTTTTATCTCGTCCTGTGCTGCTTCGTAGCCTTGTTTTCCTCTTGTGAGGTTGCAGACCATCGATGAAAGCGCAGCACCCAACGCACCTGATAATGCAGCAACGCTCCCGCCGCCTGGTGCTGGGCTACTTGACGCAAGTTCATCGAGAAACATTTTTATGTTCATTTTCACTAGTTTCGTCATGTTGCTCACTTTTTTATTTCCAAGAGTCTTTTTTCTAGCACCTGATCAACGGTGAACTTCTCAAGTCGGAGGTAATGATTCGTGACATCAACCAATGCTTCTAGCGGTAACAGCCCAACGATCTCGCTGCCGATCACTGGGACGCCATATCGGTCTGCCTCGTTTTTTATGGTTTCAAACACACGAAAGATCGATGTTTTTTGGTAATTCGTCAGATTCATCGACACCTGGACGATACCCCGTTCTTTGATCTCAAATCCTTTTGCTTTTACGTATCGGTAGCCGCCACTGCTGTGTCGTACTACCTTGGCAATCTCATCTGCTATCTTGATATTGGTTGTCCCAAGGTTGACGTTGAAGGCGATAAGGAAAAACCGTGCTCCTACTGCGGTTGCACCAGCGGTTGGATGCATCTTGTTTGGACCATAGTCTGGGACTTTGTCAGGGTTCTTTCCTATTTCTGCTTTAAGTCCTTCGTATTCACCTCGTCGTACATCGGCGAGGTTTCGCCGATCTTCTCGCTTCGCTGCTTCTTCATAGAGGTAGCAGGGGACATTGGTTTTTTCTGAGAATTCCTTTGCAAACTCGTTGGCCAGTTGAATGCATTCTCCCATGCCAACTTCTGTGATTGGAATAAAAGGGACCACGTCGATTGCTCCCATGCGGGGGTGTTCTCCTTTGTGTTTGTTCATATCTATGAGTTCGACGCATTTGAGTGCTATCTCGAGTGCAACTGCCTTGACCGCTTCTGGAGATACCGATAAGAGTGACATCTGTACGATTATGATCAGCATCAGGAGTAAAATCAAGTAAAGTGATGTCTTTATGTTTCTTAATTAAGTTATGGATTGTCTCAATCGTCTCTTTGTTTTTTCCTTCGCTGAAATTCGGTACGCATTCTATCAATCTTGCCATAGGGATTCACCGTAAACCTTAATCGGGAGTCCTTCATTTAACTATTTGGGAACACGGTATGGAATCTGTTGACCTCCTCATCACTAATGCAAGCGAACTGCTGACGTTGAAAGGACCAAAAAAACCCAGGACACGGGAGCAGATGAAGAGACTTTCCATCATTAAGAACGGGTCGGTTGCCGTAAAGAATGGTCTGATTGTTGATGTCGGGCGGAATCTTCGATACAAGGCGGAAACAACCATAGATGCTTCTGGGAAGCTCGTGATGCCTGGGTTTGTGGATCCTCATACGCATGTAGTGTTTGCAGGGTCCCGTGAGTTTGAGCTGGATTTGAAGCTTGCTGGTGTTCCGTATATGGAGATTCTGAAGCGCGGGGGCGGGATATTTTATACGGTAAATGAAACACGAAAAGCCTCTCCTACACAGTTGTTGCAGCAGAGTAAGAAACGTCTTGATACCATGCTTTCGTATGGGACGACTTCTTGTGAGGCAAAAACTGGGTATGGTTTGGATGTTGAAACTGAGATAAAGATGCTGAAGGTTCAGAAGAAACTTCAGGAGAGTCATCCGATGGATTTGGTTTCGACGTTCCTGGGTGCGCATGCGATTCCAAAGGATCAGCAAGCTAAGGAGTATATACGAACGGTGATTACGGAGATGCTTCCGAAAACCAAGGGTCTAGCGCGATTCTGTGACGTTTTTTGTGAGAAAGGAGTTTTTACGGTTCCTCAATCAAGGAAAATCCTTGATGCTGGAAAACAATATGGTCTTGTCCCCAAGATTCATGCAGATGAGATTGTGGATACTGGAGGTGCTGCCCTTGCAGCAGAGGTTGGTGCGATCAGTGCAGATCATTTGTTGATGTCATCTGAGACTGGTTTAAGGGCAATGGCGCAGAACGGTGTTATTGGGGTGCTTCTGCCGGGGACTCCGTTTTGTTTGATGATGCAGCGGTACGCGCCAGCACGACAGATCATTGATTGTGGTGTTCCGGTTGCATTGGCGACTGATTTGAACCCGAATTGTTGGACAGAAAGCATGCAGTTGATGATTCAGCTTGCGTGTTTGAAGATGCAGATGACTGCTGCAGAAGCGGTGACTGCGGCAACGTTTAATGCAGCATGTGCCATCGGAGTTCAGGATCGGGTTGGGAGTCTTGAGGTTGGAAAGCAGGCTGATTGTATTATCCTTGATTGTCCGAACCATCAGTTTCTCCCCTATCATTTCGGGGTGAACCTTGTTAAAACCGTGGTAAAAAAGGGTCGTGTGCTCTAAGTTTTTCTTACTTTTTTTATGTCGCAACTCTAATATATGAATACGACAATAATTATTTATGGAGTGATATTTAAAAGCGGAGATTCGTGGGCCATTATGATTTCAAAATCAATAGGCGTTGTACTCGTGGTAGGTTTTCTTTTAGTTCCCCTGTTTTCGATACAATACCGTCGGTGCGGAAGATCGGTGGTGGAATACCCAATGGTCGTTTCGCCAGGAACTCGTGCTTCACTTTAATACTAGTTCAGACTTAGCAGCTTTCCAGCCAGTTGATACGACTATCATATTTGATAATCCTTGTTGGGCGCGCGATGAACTGAAACATTCGATTCGCGTGATTTACCAAGCTGATATAGAACTTGAATCTCAGATTTATGGCCTCGTCCATAGCGATGACAGTCATATTGCCTCATGTAACCTTGTCTTTCTTACTCCAAAAGAGGTAGATGAAATCGGACAGTATTATGTGTATTATGATGAATCAGAGACTGCTTCTCCAATGTATCCCGATCATGTATCTATCGAGGATTCTTCTTATTTCTATGAACCTATCTCAGGATACCCCTTACAATCTAAGTATTATAAGATCTCTCAACAAGGATCAATTATCTATGCGGTAGCACAGCAAGGGCAGTTTCTCTGGTTGAGTACTTCGCAGTATGTGACAAAATTGAAAGAAGGATCAACCGAGATGGTGCCAAAGAACGGAGAAACTATTGCATCGTTTGACTTCACCTATTCTTATGATAAAGAAATGTGGCAGTATAATTCAACAAGTCAACAACTTGTTTCAAAGAGGATACTCTGCGACGGGAATCTCATGGTATCTTGCGAGATTGTGAGCAGGTCAACTGGTGATGACCTGCAAACCACTGCGGTTTACACATATTACTATTGCCCCGCGGAATATAAACGGATCTATGTGCATATTACCCATCAAGCGTTAAAAGAATGTGTAACATATCCACCGAGTAGCAGCGATGGCACCTATGGGTCGTTACAATGCGGTGGGATATATAGCAGTTCTATTCAAGATCTGAATTTTGGTACATTGTATCCATATCTACACGTCTTTACTGAACACAATATCGTAGAGGAATACAGGGTTGAGACAAACCCTGAGTATATCGCCAAAGAACCGGTTATCCACTTCATAAACACTACTGATGATGTCGATGTTGGGAAAAACACCTGGGCGTCATTTGATGAAGGAACCATCGGTTCGGTTCATGCGCTCTTATTTAGTTCCTCTTTAGTGGTGAAAAGTGGAGAAGATGAACGAGATGGGATTCAGTTGAGAGCCTATGAATCTGATTATCCGCATCTTCCCGGACTAGAATACGATACAGCAGCGTTTCAGTTTACTCGGAATACGTATGAAACAGGGAATGCTACTAAAGATATGGTAATCCCAAAAGGATTTGTTGCATCTTTTGACGCTGAGTTCTTTTCCTCACCCGTGGGAGGGTATCCTTTAGTGGAAACCGAAGCAGAGATCTTCCAAGCACTGGTGAAACTGAAACCAACATCAGAAACAAATAGTTCTCCGGAAAATAATCAGACTCAAGACCGTTATTCACTGACGGTGTATGTCCATAATGCTCCCTCGATTCCTTTTGGCTCTGCACTTTCAGCGCTCACGGGACGTAATTTTCCCTATATCACCGTGGAATTATATCGTGAGGAGGAGTTAGTCTGTTCTGGGTCCGCGTTACGACTCCCGCTCAACCCTCTCTCTTCGTCTGAGCAATCTTCCTTTGTGCAACGTTTCATTGCCGCTGCCTATATCTTCGATGTTCGTAATTTTTCGGTGTGTAAAAAAATCGATTTTCAACAACTTGACGCTGGTCGCTATCTTATCAAAGTATTTAGGGACAATTCTTTATTGGGGAATCAACGGCGATATATCGGATATACCATTATTGATCTTACCAAGGATACAAAGATCCATACATTTTGTAAACGGCAGGGGTCTTGTTTGATTTCGTTAGTTGATCAAGAGGGGAACGGAATCGATGGTGCCAGTGCACTGCTTATGCATGATGGCGTTGTCATAGCTCGAAATACGACTGTTAACGGGCATGCGTTGCTCACCGCCCCATGCGGTTTTAAGCAGCAGTATCAACTTATCATTCTGTATCATGGTTTTGAGGTGGAGAATGAATCAATCCGCTTTGGATATGTGCATTCCTTGTTTTCCCTTAAAAAATCATTAGAACTTCATCAGGACGAGTGGTCTTTAATAATTATGGATCTGTGGGAGTTACCGCTAGAAATCGATGTTACACCTCAGCTCACTAGTCAAGAGATGGAAACGCCAGTGGTACTTTTTGCTGAACCGCGGAGTAAAGACCTGTATCACTTCACCCATCTTGTTCCCGCAGAGTACCAGCTGCAGATCCAATATAAATCATTCCTTGTTGAAAAAAAGATTCAGATCCCTTCAAATGATGTGACATTGGTTTTCCCTGCGGTGTTTCCGATTACGTTCCAGGTGCTGGATTCTCGAGGGATGAAGATAGGTGATGCAACAATTCAACTCAGTCGGGGTGGTAAAACCGTTGATCTAAAAAGTAACGTTTCTGGAACTGTGCTGTCGGTTCCGCCTGGTTCTTATGTAGTAACTGTCGTTTCACAGGGTCAAATTATTAGCCAGCGATTGTTACAAGTAATAAGTGACCGGAGTGTTGATCTTTTTACTACTCAGGAGCCGGTGTTTCCATTGCTTGTCATTGTTGTAGTTGGTATTATTGTACTGATTGGTCTTGCGATGAGCATAATGAAGAAAGACCCCTTCTATTTTCTTGTAGTCCTTGTCCTGGGTCTTTCCGTTGCTGGAATAGTATCTCCCTGGTGGACGCTTCAAGGATCCTCCTCTGATGTGCAGACCTCCTCAGTACTGTATCTGATCCCTTTAGATTTAGTCACGACGACGAAAACATCTCAATTTATTGGAGGGGAGCTTGCTTTTTTTCCTGATATCTTTGTTAATGTCATGACAATTCTTCCTGTTCTCACCACTATTTGTTGTTTTCTTGTTCTTTTAAGCCTGGTTTTCAAACGATTTGAAAAGAAAAAATCGCTATCTCTTTTCCTTGGTATGTGCTCTTTTTATTCTGATTTGTTCGCTTGTATTATTTTCCATTGCGATGTCTGCGTTCACCGATGTCGGGGTCGGCAGTTTCCTAGGGCAAGGAATCATTGATGTCTCTGTTCAAGTTGAGGGAACGGCAACATCTGTGTTCTGTCAGTGGGGCCCAGGGATTGGTTTCTGGTTGTATGGTTTGTCTGTTCTGGTTCTGTTATCCACATTAGTGTTAGTATTAATTAAAAATAAGAAAAGAAAGATGTAATTATTTTTCTCTCATCTTTCGGAGTTGTTTTTCCTGTTCGCTTTTGTATTCTATGTATTTTGTTATGTATTTTCTGGGACATGCTGCCTTAACTGGTTTTATCTGAGGGACTAACACAGTGTATAGAAAGAATGTAATGATGATGAAAGTAATGCATTTTCGTGTACCGCATAAAAAACTCCCCCTTTCGTCTGAAGATTGTATACTACGAGATCATGTTATTTTCTTTTTCGAAAAATAAAGATGGTTAACATCACAATAGCAAGTGCTCCGATGAATCCGATTGTCTCAAATCCAGGGGTTGAAAACCCTCTGCTTTGTACAATAATTGTTACATATAACGGCTCACCAAGATTTGTAAGATCCTCTGCACGTGCGGGAGTTAACTTAACCATAATGCTCTTTTTATCATAATGGTAGCCGAATTCTTTAGGTGGTTTAACAGTGAGATACGCTAATTTACCTGTGCTATCATCCAGCGTTATATCGTCAGTAACGGCGGCAGTCCAGCCTTTTGGAATGTTCTCAATCTTGAAAAACACTGTAGTTCTTGCATTACCCAGGTTATTTACCTCAATAGGAATAACAGCAGAATCCATCGGACCAATGTTTTTGGTAGTACCTTCAGGTAGATTTACATTTATTCTTGGTAGATATTCAGGAGCAAAATCTAGAGTGAACTCTTTTTCAAATCCGCCTATAAGCCCCATTTTAGGTACGGATGCACGTAATTTTAACATAGCCTTCACCATATGCAGGTGCGTCATCTCTTAGTTGTAAATTTAGAAAAACGGATGACTGAGTTAATCCGGTTGTAAGGGGCGTAGGAACAAGTTCTGATTCAAGATTAGCTGTACACCAAGGTGAGTGATCAGTAACTTTTAGTTTAATTAAAGCGTTTTTGCCTATGATCGCTGTAGCCTTCTAACGCCCCATATGCAAAATCTCTGCCCCAATCAACTTTGTATTTTACAGTTAAATTTAATTTTCTAATTTCATCGCGAGGTACCACAGGTTTTACAGTATCTTGCTCCCCCCAAACGACATCAATGTTGCTATTTAATGGTATAGCCGCATTCACAGGAATTGAAGCAGCAAATAAACTAACAAGTAGTATGAGTAGTATGATGGTTGATTTGGCTGATTTAATTAACTTTGCCATTTTTTCACCATTTTAATTATTCAATAATTAAATTTCCCAATTTTTCTTCTTTGTTTTTCCTGTGCTTTTTTTATTTTAATGATGGCTTGTTCTCTTCTTTGTTTTTCCATTTCTGCTGATTTGTCAATAACTGATTTTATTTGTTCTTCTTTTGTGGGAGATTTAAGTTTTAATATTTTATTTTTAATTTCTTCAGCTTTAGATATATCTGAAATTTGTTGTTTTTTCTTCAGTTTCTTTGTTTTTACTTTTTTCTCCTGGTCAGATCTTGTAAAAATATCTGTGAATCTCTTCAAAGATTTTTTCCGAGATTCTTTTAACATAGTTTTACGATAAGATTTATAAGATAAAATGGAAGATTTGTATTCGTCATTCATCTCATTTAAAACCGCATTGTATTTTTTCCGGTCTTCCTTTTTAAGTTTTTCCAGGTATTGTTTTTTCTCAGGCACATCCCATGGTTTTTCTGGTTTTTTACGGGATTTTATCAATATTTTTCTGCGTCTATAAATAAAAAATGCTACAAAAACAATCGCAATTATACCGAAAAGTAAAACTCCTACCCCGCCCAATTCAGATATATATATTCCCTTTGTCTCTAAAAAAACGGTTCTCTGAGCAATTGTTACGTTCGGTTGATCAATTGAATATGCCTCTACTTTGATTGTATAAAGGGTTCCCGTATCAAGAACATTTGGAGGCACAGCAACACCGAGAAAAGTATTTTTTTTCTCACCGGGTTTAAGGCTTATACTTACTGGATCAGATATTATACTCCTGCCATAATCACCTGCAATTCTAAAACCATATGTATCATTATAATTACCTAAATTCTGTATATTAATTGGAATGGATGCTATTTCGCCAGGATTGATTTGTATAAGAGGCAAAACCTCGAATCTCACATTATGATATGGTTTTACCTTAACAAGTATTTCAATATCTCGCTCCATCGTATCGACAGTACCACTATATTTTCCATATCCCATTATAAAAGTAGCTCCGATAAACCATAAAAACGGAGGTATTGGAGACTCATCTTTAGATGGCCACCATAGATTGCCATACGCCTGGATATCTTTAATTCTAATTTTTAGAATGCCACTTTGAATGGCATTTTTTGGATCTTTTGGAGCAATAAAAGATATAGTAGCTTGTGATTTTAAAGGAATATTGTTTCCTGCTTTGGCTTGAACCGTGGGTGGATTGAAATTCACATGCCATGAACCATCTAAATTTCCCCCAGGATATTCGAGAATTTCAAAATTTAAAAAACGAGCATTCAAAAAAAACTTAAGGCCTGTTTCAAATTCGCCAGTATCAATATCCGCTAAACCAACATCTACTGTTACATTTTCACCATTGCCTATCTCTATAACCTCAGGTACTGCTTTCGGCGCCATTGCAAAAAACTGGTTTATAACAATAATATTTTGTGCAAGAAAGTAACCAAGCTTATATCTCAATGATGAATTTGAACCTCCAGAAGAATTAGTACTTCCAGATGCGATTTCTGCATTTTTTATATCATTTAGATCTGAGGCTCCTGCTGAAATACTCTGATTTAGAATATTTAAAAAAAGGAAGAAGATGACAATAATAGTAAGTATGGGTTTTTTATATTTTATAGTAGTGTTCCCCCTGAAGTTTTCGATGAGCCGGCAAGTATAAATTTGATAATAAGATAGAAATTATCCATCTTATTTCTTTTTCTTTAGTTTAAGGATGAGGACAACAGCAAGCAAAGCACCAATGAAGAGTAATGATTCAAATCCAGGGGTGGAAAAACCTCTGCTTTCTATAATAACTGTTACGGTTTTTGATTCACCTAGATTCCTAAGATCCTCTGCACGTGCTGGTGTCATCGTTACTACAATGCTTCGGTCATCATTATGATAGCCAAATCCCTTTGGAGGTTTAATAGTAAGATATACTGTACCCATTGAGCCTTTCCCTTCATCAAGTGTTATATCGTCTGTAACGACAGCTATCCAGCCTTCTGGAACGTTATCAATCTTAAAAAACACTGTAGTTCTTGCATTACCCATGTTCTCTACTTCGATGGGAAATACGGCGGTGTCCAAAGGACCGATTGACTTCGAATTTCCTTCAGGTAATTGCGCGCTTATCATCGGAAGATATGCAGGAGAAAATTCGAGAGTGAAAACCTGGTTATATCCATCTATTGCACCAATTTTAGGTACCGATGCTTTAATCGTTACATATCCTGCTCCAAATGCAGGTGCATTCTCATCAACACGTAAAGTCAACGTGGTCGACAATGTAGTTTCTCCGCTTGTAACTGCCGTAGTTATTGTATCAGATTTAAGAGTAGCTGTACACCAGTCGGGTTTTTCTGTAACTTCTAGTTTTATATTTACCTGTCTACCTTGATATAACGTGAAGAACGCTTGCGACAAAACCGCTCCTTTTGTAACTCCATATCTCACGTCTAAAGTCAATGATTTGGCTGCACCGAGAGGTACAAGTGGTTTGTCCAGAGTCTCGTTTCCCCAACCAACATCCACATAACTACTCAAATTCAAGATAATTCCTGCAGAACTAGTTGGAATAATAGCAGCAAATATACTAACAAGTAAAACACCCATAACGATGCTTGATTTCATTGTTTTGAATCTTTTCGTCATTTTTCCACCATTTTTCCTGTTTCTACACATATTACTTTCTTTTCTCAGTATTTAAAGCTTGTTGTACAATTCTTCCTCGTTGTGGGAAGTAGCATGTACATGTTAATATATAACTTACTTGATATAAAAATATTTGCATTAGAATAGATGATTCATCGATAAAAAAGGAAAAAAGGAAGATACATGCAGTATCTTTTCTGCTGATGACCGGTGAAGAATACCCTGATCTTATTCAATCATGTCGATTTTCGTGTCGCCTTCTTGTGTTTTTTTCGTTTTATCCGATCCCTTATCCTTCTTTGTTGCGACTTTCCCAGGGAAATTAGAGAGAATAATAATATCGCCAACCGCGTTGACCCATCGGTACGGAACAGCGACATCGACGCTCCCTTCAACAAGCGATGGATTGGTGTTTGTGACAAGCAGGCTTCCAACTCTCTTTTCGTCCATCTCTAAAAACACATTTTTGACATGACCCACATAGACCCCTTCACGAGTATAGACCGGTAATTTGAGAAAAGAGGTGACCTCTTCCGGCTTCCAAGTGTCTTTTTGCGTCATGTAATCAAAATACATTTACCTATATTAAAATGTGATGGTTTTATTATTAATCCTACAATCGAGTATCACAGTTTCTTTGTTATGAATAACTTGATCATGAGAATAAAAAGCAAGATATAACTTATCAAAAGGAGGACAGCGGAAATCATATAACCGTTCGCAAAAATTAATAGTATTGCTAGAGTATATAATACAAAAAGAGAGGTAATGACGACTCGAAGCTTGAGAAGGGCGTTGAGGTGCTGAAACCCGGGTATACTGATGGATAGTTTTTGTTTTTTTGGGGATTCTCTATGTTCTTCTAGTAACGGTGTTATATCTTCTGCTTTAGGTTCAATAGGCATATGCTGTTCTTTCTTTTTAGGAAGCTTCGCCATGTTTTTCACGCACTATTACTATATATGTTCTTTTATTAAAACATTGTTGTACATGTATTCTCTAAAAAAAATGATCGTTATCTACTAAATATTTCCATCATTCTATTACGGGCTGGTTACAAAAAATAGTGTAACGTTTGATTCATACCCCTGGATAAGAGTCAGTATGTTGAATGGTCCTTTCATATCGTCTATCACACCATGGAGGTTCACATATCCAAGCGTATAATTGAGGGGGGCGTCTTCGCTGAGTTGAATAAATAACACCGAATTTATACTTTGTACCTCATCAGGTGTAATCACACCAATAAAGTTTTCAACGGAGAGATGAGCTGTACACCAATCTGGTTTATCTTCTATTGAAAGTCGAATGGGAAATGGTCTGTCTTCAAGAAGACGTAAGAGCATTCTCCCAAGTGCTCCACGAGCTACCGTATGGGCAACAATGAGATGAACTTGTCTGACTTCTCCAGGATGAATAGGTGTTTGTGTTTCATTAGCCCCCCACGAAATTGTCATAACGAATTGAAGATTAAAAAAAAGACCCTGTGTATGATAACCATACTGGGGTTGTGCTATGGCAAGGGAACTATTTGTTAAAAGAATTACGATTACGGTACATAAGATAAAAAATATTCTCATTCCTCTCGTTCTCATAATTTTTCCTCCATAGATATAACGAAATCAGTTATAATATATTTACCTCTTATTAATATATCTTTCGAAAAAACACTAGTCTTTTCTGGATTATTTGAAGCAAAAATACACAAAATACGTTCTCAAGATACTAATCGTTATTCTTTTTTTTGATCTTATGGAAAAATGAAAAATCGATAACAATATATTATTTTACCACAGTATCTTTTTTTAACTGCTATGTCTTATCCCTTGTAATGGTCTCTGCTGAGAAGAAAAAAAGGATGAAAATATTCAAAGAGCTGGAAAGTGTTCAGCAGCGTGATTTTAGTTTTTCCAGTGGTCATATCCTTGGTTCGATGTGCACACAACCGCATCCGATTGCTCGGGAAGCGTACATACAATTTTTAGAAACAAATCTCGGCGATCCTGAGCTGTGTCCTGGGACCAAAGAAATTGAATCTCGATTCATCGCGTTTATATCTAAGCTTCTCCATGCTCCAAAAACATCGGTAGGACAAATCGTAAGTGGGGGAACCGAGGGAAACATCACCGCGATGTGGATCGCAAAACAACTATCAGGAAAAAAAGAAGTGATTCTTCCGGAAAGTGCTCATTTCTCCTTTCAAAAAATCGCATCTCTCATGGATATGAAACTGGTTGAAATACCACTCACCAACGAGTATGTCATGGATGTCACGAAATTGAAAAAGAAAATTACCAAAGGAACTGCTGCAGTCGTTGGTCTTGCAGGTTCAACTGAGCTAGGGACCATTGATCCGATCCCTGAACTCAGTGAAATATGTTCTGATGAGCAGATCTTTTTACATGTAGATGCTGCGTTTGGTGGTTTTGTCATCCCGTTCCTCAAAGAACTCCATTACAAGGTACCTGATTTCGATTTTCAACTCAAGGGAGTGTCTACGATATCAATAGATTCGCACAAGATGGGGTATGCTGCTATTCCCTTAGGGGTTCTAATGATTCGGAAGAAACACTGGCTTGAGAGCATCAGTGTCGAATCTCCCTATATCAGCAGTGAAAAACAGGCTGGAATCCTAGGGACAAGATCAGGAGCGCCGGTAGCTGCCGCTTACGCAGTCGCACAATATCTGGGATTTGAGGGATACAAAAAAGTAGTGAAATCTTGCATGGATGTGACAAGGTATACAGAAAAACGAATCACGGAGCTTGGGCTGAATCTCGTGACGACACCAACGATGAATGTAATAGGTGTTCAACTCAAAAAACCTAGTCAAATAGTAAAAGAACTCTCCAAGAAAGGGTGGCGGGTAAACAAGGTCGAACGGCTTTCCTGCATCCGATTGGTTTTCATGCCACTCATCACAAAACAGATTATCGATGAGTTCATACCGGTTCTGAAAATAACATGTGAAGAGGTTGGTGAACTATGAGTCTTGAATATTTGAAGAAATCTTTGTATGAGGCTCCGATTGTGAAAAAAGGTGAATACAATTATGTAATTCATCCGATTACGGATGGTGTGCCGTTCATATCTCCAGAGCTGCTCAAAGAAGTCTCTGATGAGATGAAGAAGCATATCAAGAAATGTGGGAAGTTTGATCGTATTGTAACTATGGAGGCAATGGGCATTCCTCTTGCCTCAGCGTTATCTCTTGATATGGGGATTCCGTTTACGATCATCCGGAAGCGCGAGTACGGGTTGCCTGGTGAGGTTGCTGTTGAACAGGCTACTGGGTATTCGAAATCCAAACTGTATATTAATGGACTACAGAAAGGAGACACGATTGTGATCGTCGACGATGTTCTGAGTACTGGTGGCACCTTACGAGCAGTTCTGTCCGTATTCAAAAAAATGAGTGTGAACGTAAAAGGTGTGTTTATCGCAATTAACAAAGGTTCTCATATACAGGAAATCGGGAAAGAATTTAACGTTCCGATTACCTCTCTCATTGACATTGATGTAGTGAATGGAGAAGTCGTGATTGAGTCGTAAGAACATATTTCATATAGTAGTATCGTATACGGAGCGTGATTGATATGGTAGAGAAAATCCCACAACACATGCATTGTCATATCTGCGGAAAAGCAATCCCTGCCTCAGACACCGAAACGATGTGTTCTGATGAATGCAAGCAACGCTATCAAGGTTTAACAAAGCGACGAAAACTCTGGGTCTATATTATGTACGCGTTGATCTTTGTCATGATCGCAGTGTTGTTCATCGCACCAATGTTAGGCGGAAAATAAATAACTTTTTTTCTTTTTTTTAAAGAAAAATAAACTGGAGAATAGTTATTCGCTGAGTTCTTCCTGAAGGTCAATGACCATCTCAGTGAGTACATCTTCGAAGATCTGATGGCGGTACTCTTTAACTGAGCCGTTCGCAAGATGCGCTCGTGCGACGAAATCTCTCCCGTCTTTAAGGATTTCAATGTGACAGACTGTTTCCATGATTCTCCCGTCCTATTTTACTCCCGTATTCATCAACGATATTTATATGTTTTGTGCGCAAGGTTAATGTGGTTTGCTTCCCATGTCTGCGTTGGGACGTGGTGTTGTGGAAACTATACGAAATGCTGCGGTCGCAGGCCAGTTTTACCCAGGAAATGAAAAAAGTCTAAAACAACAAATCGAGGAGTGTTTTTTAGACAAACGGGGAATTGGAACGATTCCTTCTCTTAAAAAAATTGGAAATAACCTCAAAGGTCTCGTGGTGCCACATGCAGGGTTCGTCTACTCCGGGGCGATCGCGTCTCATGCCTATGCTCGTCTTGCAGAGCAGGGGTTTGCTGACACGTTCATAATCCTTGGACCGAACCACACTGGCATAGGTTCCGGAGTCTCCGTGATGACAGAGGGTGCATGGAAAACACCACTCGGAACAGTCCCTATTGATTCATCCCTCGCACAAACCATCTCAACCGGTATTATCGACCGGGATGCATCTGCACACACCTACGAGCATAGTATCGAGGTACAGCTGCCATTCTTACAATATATTGCACGAGGTCGGAAGTTTGATTTTGTCCCTGTGTGTATGATGATGCAGGATTACGAAACCGTTCAAGAAGTAGGTGCTATCCTTGCCAAAGCTTCTCAGAAATCAAAAAAGAACATCGTTCTTATCGCCAGCAGTGATTTTTCCCATGCTGGGTTTAACTACCAAAGCACGCCACCCAAAGGGATGCGTGTGGATAAATACGCAGAAAAACAAGATGCCCTCGCGATAGAAAGAATTCTTGCGTTAGACCCAAAAGGACTCATCCAAACGGTGGAGGAACATAATATTACGATGTGTGGATATGGTCCGGTCGCAGCAATGCTTTTTGCTGCAAAAAAACTCGGAGCAACTAAAGCAGAACTCTTAAAATATGGGACGTCGTATGAGGTCCACCCTGGTTCCTCCTGTGTCGGGTATGGGGCAATCGCGGTTGCTTAGGTGAAAAAGCCATGAAGAGACAGCCAGTTCAAGATATAGAATTAACAAAAAACATGACCACAAACCAGCTCATCAAAGCACTATACAAATCAGGGGGTTTTTCCGCAAAAAAGGTTGCCGACGGCGTCGACATCCTCGAGCACATGGTAAACGAAAAGAACTGCGTGAAGTTCTTGTCGTTTCCCGCGTGCATTATTTCAACAGGGACGCGAGGGGTCATCAAGGAATTACTAAAGCGGAAGCTGTTTGATGTCGTGATCACCACCACGGGGACTCTGGATCATGATCTCGCACGGGTCTGGAAAGACTATTTCCACGGGTCGTTCATGGCTGATGACAAAGAATTGCATCAGCAAGGAATCAACCGCCTCGGAAACATCTTCATACCACTGGAGTGCTATGGGACGATTCTCGAAGAAAAAATACAGCCAATACTCAATGAATTATGCGCAGAAAAACAAAAATGGTCCACCAAAGACCTTATCTGGGAGTTTGGGAAACGACTCGAAAAAGAAAAAAACGGCAAAGACTCAATCATATATTGGGCATGGAAAAACAAAATCCCTATCTACGTTCCAGGAATAACCGATGGAGCATTCGGCTCGCAGCTTTGGATGTATTATCAGGATCATCGGAACTTCACCATTGATCTTTTCAAAGATGAACAGGAACTCTCGGATATTGTATTTACCGCAAAGAAAACCGGTGCATTCATTATCGGGGGTGGGATTTCAAAACATCATGTGATCTGGTGGAACCAATATTGTAATGGACTTTCCCACGCGGTGTATATCACCACGGCAGTGGAACATGACGGGAGTCTTTCTGGTGCACAAACAAGAGAAGCCATCTCCTGGGGAAAAATTGCAGAGAAAGCAGACAATATCACCATAGAAGGGGATGCAACGGTTTTGCTTCCGTTGATGATCAGTGCGTTGCTCGAACGACTATAAAACAATGGTTACATCTGATTAAAACTTGGTCTTTTTTTCTCTAAGACGCGATCAAGGATTTCTTTCTCATCTGCCTCGCGAATTGGGTCTTGTGAAGATGATTCTTGATAATCTGATTCGTCCATTCGGTCTTGTCTTTGACGTTTTCCTTTGGAAAGCATCCCAAACGCTTCGCTGACAAAATCCAGTTCCTCGATTGTTGGACACCAGGAAATCGTGTTCTTATTGGTAAAAAAGTTCGGTGCGTCTCTATCGAACTGAATGTTTAATACTAATTCTCCAGATATTACATCCTTATCGAGTTGGAGTGAAACATAAATTTTTTCTGGTTTTTTCATAGCTTTCCCATCCTCATTGTAACAACTATAACAAGAATCAGGTTTTATATTTTTCTTTTATTGTAAATAGCAGATTCTAGATGTTTTCGCGATTTCATCTGATTTTTCATGGATTTTCGTAAAATCCCTCAGAGGTTGTTTTGTGATTTATTGTCTGTACATTCACTAAAATGACAAACACATCCTTTGATGAAAACAATTCGAAATTTCATCTTTTTTTAGTATTTTCTCCCTTAAAATGTTTTTATACAGGTACCAATATATATTAAAAAACCTATCCTACTTTGTAATGAAAAATACGAAAAATAAGAAAAAGGCTCAGCCACAGATGTTTATTCTTTTTTCGTGACTTCTTTTACTAAATTACTTTTTTGCGCTGAGGAGGCAAGAAATTTCAGGATCTGTTTCTTTTGTTGTTGGGTTAACGCCATATGTTCACCTCTACTCGTTATATACATCAAGGATTTCGAAGAATTCTCTCTTGATGATATACCCTTGCTCTGTCTTTTTGATCAAATCGTGTTTTAGGCAGAACTCAATAACCTCATCCTGTTCGTTGCTTTCATATATCATCTCTCTTTCACCTCTTTACGATAAGAGCTCTCGTTATCTCTTATCATGTTACTTGTTGCCAATGAACATATATAAAGCTACCTCGTCAAAATAACAAAATGAAAAAAAAGAACCAACACTCTTTCATCTTACGTTGGTGGAACGTTGCGGAGCCTACTGAACGACAACGCCAAATATACGAGACCGAATTTTTCCTCTTCAACTCGATTCTTAAAACATAGATGTGCTCTCGTATCTCCTGCTTACTTCTTTATATTATAATATGATAACAATTAAATAGAGGTAGATACATAAGATATACTGGGAAAGAAGTATGAATAAGAAAATTCTCATTATAAGTATTTCAGCTGCCGTTCTGCTGGTTGTGGCGTCGTTTAGCTCTGTTATTGGAACCAATGATGTGCAATCAACAAAGAAGATTGATTCACCATTGTTTATGGTGCGCACACAACGATCACTTTCTAAAGATGATCAAGCAAGAGTTCAATCTCACTATCTCGGAAAAGGATTGACTTCGAATCTTTTTATTGCTACAAAACCGTCGCTTTCTACGGCGATAGATAGAACCATAAAACTCTTAAATCAAAACCCAGTGTTTTTCGCAAAATTCCTCGAGACAATCACTTCGAATCCACGGGTTAGAGCTCTCTTACAAGATAACGGCATCAGTATTGCTCAATTTAAAACTCACTTGAACCGCATGAAAAACGATCCATCTTTATTTATTGAAGAGATTCGGAGCGCGGAACCAAAGCTCTCAGCAAAGGATATCAATACACCGCTGCCGCTTAGCCTAAATACCTCAAATCCCATTGGATGTGTGATCACCGCTATTGTCATGATACCAGTTGTGCTGATTATTGCGCTTATCGTGGTGCTTTTTACCTTGCGCATCTTTCAATGTCTTAACCTAAATGAAGTCATGAATCAACTCATGGATCAGATCCTTCAAGAACTCTTCCCGTCTGGTTATAACATCTAAATAATCTTTTTATTTTCTTCTTTATTTCTTCTACGATATATTTATATAGAGTCCTCACTAATTATTAGGATATAGAATTATGGTAAAACGACAGAGAAAAAGATTTTATGCATTACTTCTGCTGTTATGTCTCATTCTGAGTAGTGCATCGGTTCAGACGCATTTAGCTCAACAGCAATCTCCGCTTTCAACATCGATACCTTATGATGAGATCATTCGTCGAGGGGTTTACGATGTCGAGATCGAGCAGCAAGATAGTCAAGATTCGTTCCTCTTTTCTTTTTAGAATTGGAGAGATGGTACAATTCACATCCTTTGATCGAGTTTGCAAGTCTCATCGGAACATCGATTACCGTAAAATTCATCGATGGTTCATACACGGTCATTATGGATCCTTTTCAAAGAAAAAATGAATATATCATAGATACAACATCTTCATTTTTGCATGAGAAGTACGGAATTGCAAACGACAAATCCGCAGTGCTGCTGAATACAGCGGAATATATGTACGGTCATCGTCAATGTAAAAACATCATTACCACTTTGCTTCGACATGAATATTCTATCGAATATCTGGCAAACGAAGCAGTTGATCTCTCGTATCTCAGGCACAACCTTTCTGCAGATATCATTTATATGAATACGCATGCAGGATACTTTGACGTGAATGGCGACCATCAAGCAGATGCGGTCGTGATCGCAACAGGTGAGTTCTGGACGAATGAGACTGAACAGAAATACGCGTTTGATTATCAAAACAAACTGATCGTCAAAGGCATGGTGGGCAATCAAGGTTTCGTGGCGTTCACACCTGCGTTTATTGATTACTATTATAACCTGGGGGATTTCCCTGATTCACTTGTGTACATGGCAACCTGTTTCGCTTCCTGTGATGTGTCCATGGCTCAAGAGTTTCTTGATGCAGGGGCGAGTGTGTATATGGCTGTCTCAAACACGTGTTTTTGACAAACATAAACCTCGTCAATCGTTCCGATTGTTGCAAATATTGATGTCCAACAAATCTGCAACTTATTATTTCAAAACAAACTGATCGTCAAAGGCATGGCGGGCAATCAAGGTATCATAGCGTTCACACCTGCGTTTATTGATTACTATTTAAACTCAGGAGATTTCCCTGATTCGCTTGTGTACATGGCAACCTGTTTCGCTACCTACGATGCGTCCATGGCGCAAGAGTTTCTTGATGCGGGTGCGAGTGTGTATATGGGTTGGTCTCAGAACTCGGTGTTTTGGACGAACAGTAAAACCTCGGTCAATGTATTCCGTTGGTTGGCGAATGGATTGGTTGTCCAGCAAGTCTGCAGGTTAATTGGATCTGGTGGGTTCTATAATTGGTTGTTTCATTCAAAACTCATGTACTACGGTGATGGGGAGCACCGGATCCCTGATATAACTATTTTATCCAGAACATGGATCGCATGAGCAGCTGGGTCTTTTTTGGAAGTTCCGGTAGTTTTTTTCCATCTAACATATCTAGTGTTGCTTGCGCGTAGGTCTCAACGATTTGTTGAAAGTACCATCGTCCGTAATCGCTATCTGCACGAGCTGGGCTTCCTACGTATCCTTCGTTGATCCCGATATCTTTAAACGTCTTCCCCAGTACCCGCGGTGAATATAGATCTCGATAAATGCTCTGTAAGTTCTTATATGACGGGTCAACAAGGTACGGGTACTGGTAGTTCATGAGCGAGGTTTCTCTGAAACATGCGTGTACTTCTTTTTTTGTATCAAACCCGACCTGTGGCTCTCGTTTCTCTACCTCCTTATGATGGAAGTACGGTCCCCAAGGTTCAATGATTTTGATGCCGTGAGTTTTCATCGCTTTATTCATGCCGCTATAGATTCCTTTGAGATGTCCGAGATCCATGTGAAACGTGCATATGACAAAGTATTTGAAACCAAATCTGGCAAGAGAGGAACAGACATCAGAAACGATCGATTTGAGCGTTTTTATTTGTGTTGAAACGGTACCTGGGAAGTCAGACGCCATCTTTGAATACCCAAGAGGGATCGCAGGGAAAAGAACGATAGTCAATTCTGGTTTTTTCTTATTGATAAGCCGGATTGCTTCTTTTGCGGCATCCCGTGCGGTAAGCAAATCAGTACCAACAGGTAAGTGCGGGCCATGTTCTTCTAAGGGGCTGAACGGAATGAAAAAGATGGTTTTTTTGCGGTCTAGCAAATCGATTTGTTTCCAGCTAAGCTCTTCAAGTTGGATGATTTTTGCCTCATTCTTCCCATTGTTTTTGGCTGATTTCATGTGATTACCTCACATCCATCTTCTTTTACTATCACGGTATGTTCTTTCTGTGTCACCATCCCACCTTTTGCTTCCACGAGTTGCGGATAGTGTTTCGTCAAGCCTAAAAATGATAATTTTTTTAACGCGAGATCACCCCCGTTTGGAAATAGGTCATGGCACCACCGCTGGGCAAACGGTAGGGTTCTGTAATTGGTAATTATTTTTTCAAACAGGAGTTTTGTCTTGCTATCCCGAATAAATTTCGCTTTGAGTGAATCGTTACATAGGTAGATATTGCTTCCTTGTCCTGATGTTACGTGGCCTGCACCGTTCGTGGCAAACGGCTCAATCGCAACCACCTCTCCATCTTTTGGTTTTGTTTTACCTCCCAGTGCTCCTACATTGGGGACCGATAACCCTGAGTGGAGCTCATATCTATCCAACCCGTGGCCCATGAGATTATTAATTGGTTTATATCCATAAGCGGTGATTGTGTTTTCGATGGTCCTTCCTACCTCGCTGAGGGGGATATCTACGTTTAAGACACTGATTGCTTTTTCTAACGCCTCGCTTGATGCCCGAATCATCGTATCGTAGACGTGTGTTTCGAGTTCAACGGTGATCGCGGTATCAGCGATATAGCCATTTATATGAGCGCCGACATCGAGTTTCACGACGTCTCCTTTCTTGAAAGTGGACTGGTCGTCGTGTCGTGGGCTGTAGTGTGCAGCAAGGGTGTTGAGTGCGATATTCACCGGGAACGCAAGACCAGCGCCATTTTCTTTTATTCTGGTTTCAATCTTCGTTGCGACATCGAGGAATCGTGCTCCTGGTTTCAGTAGGGTGACGCCGTAATCTCGAGCATCCGCTGCAATCTTACCTGCACGTTTGTAGTTCTCATACACTATATCATCCATGACTTATCACATCCAGAAGTTCTTTTTCTGTGACCAGACCTTTGCGAACAATCCGTGGAATGCTGGTGGAAAGGTCCACAATCGTCGAAGGAACCGCATCGCGTCTCCCGTCGTTTAAGCAGATAGGAATGTGTGTCCCTAACTGCATGAGAATATCCGGTATAATGCCTAGGGTTTTTTCGTGATGGAGATTCGCACTGGTCACCGTTAATGGTCCATATTGAGAGAGTAATTCTAATGCGATGGTGTTGTTTGGGATACGCACCGCAATAGTATCAAGTCCACTTGTGACAATATCGGGGACAGACAGTTTTTTCTTCAAGATAATCGTTAAGGTTCCTGGTAAAAACTTTTTACTGATTTCATATGCCGCTTCGTTCATATACGCGATGGTTTCAATCGCTTGTATCGATGTAACAGCAACTGGGAGCGGAATCGAGTACGGGCGTTGTTTGATGTCAAATACTTTTCGTACCGCTGTTTCGTTGTAGATATCTGCGCCAAGCGCGTAAAGTGTGTCTGTTGGATAAATGATTGGTTCTCCGTTTTTCAAAGCCTTGAGTGCTGCTGAGAAGTCGTTTTTCTTCATGCGTCTTACTTTTCTGTTTTAATAAAATCACCAAGGGTAAATCCGCCTTGGGTTCGTGTCTGCGTTCCGGTGGGGACGAGTTTTTATTTCTTCCATGAGTGAGATTCCTAGTTCTTTTTCTAACTTCGCGATAGTCTGATCAGATGGTCGGAGGTCACCGTTTTCAAGTTTCGCGATCGTGACAGTGCGTTCCCCGATTTTGAACCCAAGTTCTTCCCTGGTGAGGCCTTTCTTTTTTCGTGCTTGTTCGATAAGATGATTCCAGTTTGAAACCAGTTCCTTTTCCATGTCCTTATCCTTGTAGATGTCCCGTTCTGGCTTCTGTGTTTTTTTCACAATGAATCGTTGAGTTTGGGGCGGACGAATGGTTCTAACAGGTTCTTCTTGTACTGGACCTTCTGCGTATTTGATGCAGTCCGGGCATACGAACATTTTTGCACCATCAATAATCGCTTCTCTACCACCTTTACACTCTCTCCCACAAAGTTCACAAGGCATCTCTTAGTCCCTCCACGGGAATTATCTTTATAATAATCCTGCTTTCTGGAGAATCATAAGATCCTCCGTGCTGAGTTTTTCTCCTCGTTTGAATCGGTCGAAGACGTCATCTGCTTCTTTCTGGGCAGCAGAGACATCAGCCATCTTTTTCTTTTTCTCTTTCTTCTTCTCCGTGCTTGAGATGTTTTTCTCCAGTTCATGGATGGTGTTTACATTGTCGATGAATTCTTTATGAACTTTATCTGCCTCGATCTTTGTCACGACAATATTTTCTTGGATCTCTGTTGTTCGTTTGACGCATTTGTCAAGTTGTTTTAATTGTTCAAGCATTCCTTGGTGTTCTTCTTGGGCTTTCTTCGCCATTTTTTCAACGAGCTCATGTTGTTTCTCTGCTTTCTGTCGCATGAGTTTTTCTTCTTCGATTGCTTTTTTCAGCTTCGGATCCTTGTTTAATTTTTCATCTGCGTCTTTGATTTTTAAGTGAATTCCTTTAATCGTGTCAATCAGTTTTCTTTCTTTCTGAGCCGACATCGGCTGGGTCATCTGTTCATTTTCAAGTTTTCTGAGATATTGTTTCAATTCGTTGACATTCACGCCAGAGCTTGAGGTTCGTTCTCGTTCTAGATCTTTGATTTTCTTTTTTAGTTCGAGATGATTCGTGGAGAATTCATTTCGTTGTTCTTTTGCGTGTTTGACGCGTTCGTTGTACTCATCGCGTTTCTTTTTATGTTCGCTAATCTGGTTTCGTATCTGTCGAACCTTCGCGTTGATTTCATCGCGTTCTTTCGTCATCTTCTTCGACTGGTCGTGTAATTCGTCTCGGTTCTTCTTCAGTTGATTAGCTTTTTCTTGTAGATCATCTTTTTTTCGGGACATTTCTTCAAGTGATTCGTCGTCCATTTTCTGCCTCTTACTCAGCGTAAAAACATGGAGGTAAAATATTAGGTGTTTATTAAAAGTTTGCTGACAATTACTTAAATTGCCTCCTTACCTTCTTTTTATCCCTAAACAGCAATCTTTATATAAGGGTATCGGAGAAGCATTAACACGGTTTTAACTCATGTTTGTGCTAATGAGAAAAACATGAGAAATAAAGAATCACATGATTATTTAGTTCATTATGCAATCATCTCTGAAAAATACTTCAGAGAACTTTTCAACAAACTCTTCACTGAAATACAAGGGTTCCTTACCTCCTTTTCTCATTCTTACTCATTTAGGATGATTGGAGGAAAGGAAAAATATTAGGGGAATATATTTATGAAAAAATGAGATCCATAAAAAATAAACAAGAAATACAAGTTTGAACCAAAATCGTTCATGTGATGAAATAAGGGTTCAACCCTTATTTCATCTTCCTATTCATCAGTTTTTTTATATTTCTTTTTTGTTAAGCAGATTTCAATTGAAGACACATTAGAGGTTCTCCCTTCCGCATTGGTAAGGCTCTCCGTGCCAATTTTTATCTCTTTTAGTTTCGCATCGGTAATAAACCTGTTTCTCACAATTTCTGCTGTATCGACTGCTGTACTTATCGACCTGCCTCTTGCTTTAATAATGACCTCATCAGAGCCACTACCCTGAAACTGAGTTACTACTGCAAGTACATAGCTCATCGGAGGCTTGTGCCCAACATATATTACGTTTTCATCAGTTCTGCTTTTTTCAGCTGTTCCCGCTTCTTTTGTTTCTTCTGTCATAATTTTTTTCCCGTTCAAACCTACAATTTTATAACAATTCCTTCTTTAAAAACATATCCTCATACAGATTTCATCACAATGTTACTATGACCCTGTGGTTGCTTCCTTAAAAACCTATACATCTAAAACTTAAACCAGGTTTTTGTGCGAATCGATGATAGATATAAAAAGATGGCATGATAATTCTTGAGTAAGTCTCGTGTTGCATATCCTAAGGTGATGCAACATGAAAAACACAAAATAAAGGGTTTTGAATAACCCCTCGTAGAAACCTCTATTTGATCCTTCACCATTCCTGATACCACCGGTTGTTATATTTATATAGCAGAAACAAATTTCTTAACTAATAAAAGGAGAATTTATATGAGTGATGAAACACATGATATGATAAATGAAAAAAAAGGTCTTGCATGGAGAGTATCCCTCTCTATTCTTGTTGGTGTAGGCTGGCTTGTATTTCTTGTAGTATGGTTGTTTTTCTATGCCAAAAAATATGTGTGGGAGCAAAATGTCGCGCTTTTCTTAATGTCAATTCTTGTTCTCATAGGAATCTTAGGAGTACCCTGGACATACTGGGCTTTAAAAAAACAAACCTCAGTTGAAAAAGAGATGTGGAAAATAAAAGGTTTCCGGTGGCGGGTGGGGGTCTCAATAATCATCGCATTTGGTGTTATTATCTTCCTGATATATTGGTTCTGGGTCCTCGCAGAACCCTATGACATGTATCAAAACCTCGCGATTTTCATTGTTTCTTTCTTAATTGCAGGTGGCATCCTTGCCGCCATGTGGGCTCCCTGGGGCATGACACACGGTCCTGAGCATCATCCCCCTCAGGATGAAAAGAAAGAAGAATAACCATTCTTACGGAAAAGTTGGATATCTTATCTCGCATCTTTATCTTTTTTTCTTTTTTCCTGGAAAATCAAGAGTCCGTCGAGGAACACGGCAAGGATTCCAGTGATGAAGACCATGTCAAAAACACTAGCACCACCAATGACCGCATTTCTCGTGGTGTGTACCTCATTTTCCAACAAACTAATCAGATGGAAGCAGTCAGCTCCGATTAGCACACCAAGCGTTCCTATGACATAGGCAAGAGGTGCAGCTTTGCGTTTCTCTTTCCAATAGAAAAAGAGGGAAACAAGGCTTGCGATTACAATGGGGAGGACCCAAAGAGGAAACGTTGAGACGATCCCTTTTTCTGGATCAGGATACGTCACAAGGTATGTCACCAATGTAACAATCCCTATGCCCAGTAAAACCCGTATTGGTTTTAACCTATTTTTTAAAGATAAATAAATGCTAACGAAGAACAGGAATCACGGCACCACCAACATTGATCCCAACCATCCAATATTCATGATATGTAAACAACGGGATGTTCGAAAAACTGATTCCAATATATCCGTCAATAATCCCTGCCCCAAGTAAAAACGAAACAAACACGATAATAATCGCTTCAAGAGATGAAAACCCCATATCATGGAATGCTTTTGTGACTACCAAATAAACGATATACAACGCAAGAACGGGCAGAAGAATGACAAAAAGATATCCAGCGAGTTGACTTAAAAATGAGGTCGCTCCGATCATTACGTTTTAGATGGATGAGTTATTTATAAACTTACTCAAACAAAAAATCAAAATTTCTGTATTGTTTTTTTCTGGTCATTAATCTCAAATTAATACCCTCGAATACCAGGAGTTTACATATAATAATCACCCTATTCAAAAATGGAAACATATATATAATGCCTACCATATAATGATAATAGACATAGGGGGTCAATTATGAATAAAAAAAGATATTCTAAAAAAGCGAAAATAGGAGCAGTTGTTATAGCCATAGTTTTTCTTGGTAGTGCTTTGTTACTACCAATGTCAAATGCAGTGAATCTGAAAATAAATAAAACACAAATCGCAAATATGCTTAAAAATGATTTGTTAGAAAAACCATATGGTTCATCTTCAATTGAAGACCAAAAATATTGGCTAGATCGAAATTATCCAAATGAAAATGAACAAGAGTTATCTTTAGCTCTTGATCAAAATGATATGGGTTATAACGTTGATGCTAAAGATAAAATTGCTTCATCTCTCCCATTATATGTGGGAGAACCAGTTGATCAAACAGTTCCTGGTAGAGGTCGACAAGGAACTTTAGATCCAAGCAATGGAGATGATGAAGATTGGTTAGCATTTTCTGTTTGTGCAGGTCAAAGCATACAGGCATCTATAACTACGAGTAATTCCTTTGGTGTGGAACTTGCTGATACATGCAGGGACTCCTGTTGGTCAAAGTTATACCGCTACTATTACTGGTACCTATTTTGTTCATATTTATGCTAACTCTGGTGCAACCACAGGTGATTATACAATAACTGTGACAGTTTCAGGACAAAATGATGCAGGAAAAGGGACTGATGCTGGCAATACTATTGCAGCTGCAACAGCAATAACACCAGGGCAATATAGTGGGTATATGAGTTACATTGACCAAGAAGATTGGTACAGTTTTAATGCAAATAGCGGACAGGGAATATTTATAACAGTCGAGGGAGAAGAAAGGAAAGAAGGTGATTTTGATATTCATCTCTATAATCCTTCAGGACAATTAAAACACTACGCTATGTATTATGGAGAAGACTCACTTGAATTTCCTGCTGATGCATCTGGTATATGGAAGTTTAAAATTTCTACTTGGCCAGGATTTGATACTTCTAAATGGCCTGATAATTACTTCTTATATGGTTCTGGTGCTTATCAAATGTCACTATCAGTTGGTGGTTCAGCACAATCTCCTGTCGGACCAGTTCCGCAAACTAAAATAATTCCTAAAGCACAAACATTTACGATTACAAATGACCCAAATAGTAATGCCGATGAATACGCATTTCTTGCAGCAGTTCCCGCTGCGGTGTATAAAGAAGGTGGAAACCAATATGTTTCACCTGTTGTCTACACTGGTGATAGTACACCTACTAGTTATTTTGGAGTAGCAGATGATACAACACAATATCTCCTTGATGACTGGGAAGAATATTTATCTCACTTTGGTCCGCCAGCAACTGTTTATAAGGTAGATACTAACCCAATAAAAGCTGCTGCAGATATTGCTATCAATGGATGGACAACATCAGATACAGCTGTTTTAGCAGTCGATGGAAGTTCATTTAAAGATACTACTGGTATTTTGGATGTTGATGAGGATGCAACGTTAAATGTGAAAACTGAAAAAACAACAGCTGTACCAGGAGACAGTCAATTTAAGGCCTTCGCAGGTCTTAATGCCGTACAAATGTGGTGTGGAAAACAATGGGGAGCAATGACCATTTATGCAAAAGGTGCAGCTTGTCCTGCAGTTGGATTGGCAAATATGAGATATGAAACATCCGCTTTTGAGGACTGGCCTCATCCCTATGACGGAGCAGGGGATAATACCAATATTTATTATCCGATGGGATTGCCTGGTTTTTACTGGCCATATGTTGATGGCGGTACCGGCTTTGATACTTTTGAAGTTACAAAATATTCTTGTGACCGATACACATTAAATGTTGATAACACAGATTCCAGTATTTATGTAACAGTTACCACAGGAAGCCCAAGCTATCTTGAGGTATTCCTCGTTGATCCAGAAGGCCTTGTAAGACGACCAACAATACCGATGTGGAATGGTGGACCAATAAATCCGATTCATATCTGGAATGGTGGTCATTGGACGGCATAGTTACGAAGATTATCGCAGGTGGGAACCAACCTATAGCACTGAACATGCAGTACAACTTAACTACCCTTCAGATAGGAAAGTGGACAGTTATTGTAACTCCACACTACCCCTATGGTCAGGAAAAAGCAAGTGATTCAATACCGTATCATATCAAAGCTGAAATCCGAGCACATAGTCCACTAAGAGTAAATGCAGGCTTATCAGCTGCGAACGGTGCAGTCCTTGCTTCACAAATCCATGCACCACTGTTATATGTTACAGAAGATTCAGTTCCAACTGAGACACAAGATGCTCTTAACCAACTTGGTGTAAAAGAAATTCTGTTTGTCAATATCAATGATATTAGTAGTGCAGTTCCAAGTGGTTCAGTGACGGAAATCAATACAATGCAACAGATAATAAATATGGTGCAATCATATTCAGCGAAAATGCAGCCTTCTGCAGCAACATCTGATAAGGTTATTACAATAACTTCCTTTGGGTCAGAAGGCGGATTCTTTGCACCAGCTGGATTGATAGCAGCATACCATGGATCAAATGTTTTGGACATTGGTGAGGTCCCTGATGTATATAATGCAGTTGATAAAGGAACAGAGTATAGGATATACTCTGGTGGCTGGTATCACGGGGTCAGAGCTCAGGGTCATACTGCAAAAGCTACTGTACCAATAGGGAGTCAACAGCAGGTGATTCTACAGATCATTAAAGCCTTAATAAACCCAGAAGAAAATGATATGCCACCATTAGGTTTAGATAACGATTTAAGATGGTGGGGCGCAGCACATGATGGAATATATAACTGGGTAACAGAAAAAGGTTTAACAGGACCTGGCCAAGAAGTATATTTGTTTGTTGCACCTCGATGGACAGATATCCGACATACAATAATTTGTCAGATGATGGGTGTTGGTTCCTATGCTGGTCAATTCCCCTTTGATTCACCTAGTATGGATGCTGCACTCATATCAAGAGATATACTCTATCCAGCAATAATATTTGCCAATCCCGGAAAAGATGTAACAACAACACAGTTGATGAACTTCCCAGATGGAGGGACATGGACGACAAATGATGGTGTTCGACACACGGTTTATTCGACAAGAGCAATAAAAGAATCTTACAGTTCACATGGTCGATTCTATGAAGGTCATACAACGTTTGAAGGTTGGCTTACAAGAATGAACGAAGGTGTCTCTATTAACTACTATTCTGGGCATGGAACAGGTGGATCTGGAGTATCTTTCCAATATCTAAATGTTGAAGAATACTTCCCACTCGTTGAACTTGTCCATGAGAGCTTAAAAGACAAAACCTGGTGGGACGGATGGCGAGGGTATATGTATGATGATGCACAAACCAAAGATCCTCGATGGGGCGGTTTTACCTGGTATAACGCCAAGGAACCAAATCTCTATGATCTCGTTCACTTCAAATGGATAGATTACTATTTACAGAACACACACAGCGAAATGGAAACTTGGATGAGTTGTACCACAGGACAAAACATGGGACCAGAAATATACCTAGAACATGGTAGTGCACTTTGGTTTGGGAATGCAGGAACTGGATTATGTCCCGAAGAAGACCATCTCGATGACCTGTGGATGGAAGAGATGACGCAAAACGGTTCAAGTATCGGACAAGCATTTTCAAAATATGTTTGGTTGCACCAGCGTGATTTTACTGCTAAATTGGAGGATCCTGCAAAATATGAAATGGCACTATATGGCAGTTCTACTATGCAAGTAACCAACGTACAAGTGCTATATGGTGATCCGACGTTAACTCTTTGCAGCCCAGAATGGGTCGAACCAACACCAGTGTATCCATAAAACCTCTCTTCTTTTTTTTATTTTTTAACTTTTTTTTTTAAAACAATTTTTGTTCCCATTTATTGATAGTTGAAGGAAAAAAAGAAAAATGGTTGTGGTTACTGACGTTGTTTCTTAAACTTATATCCGTAATAAATGGCGCCCGTATGCCCATCTTGCTGAATCTTCCGAAACGTACTTTCGACCTTCAGACCAATTTTCATTTCGTCTAAGGGACAGTCAACTATCTGGGCTGTTATCTGTGGCCCCTCCTCGAGTTTGATGATCGCAATCGGATACGGTGTTTGTTCTTCGAAATCCTCAGGGCCAACATGGATAATCGTGTACGTCACCACTTCACCTTTCCCGGTCAGTTTAATTTCCTTCATGTTGCCTATGCTTTTTCGTCGGCAAGTTGGACAGGATTCACGGGGTGGGAAAAAGACCCGTTCGCAGGTCCCGCATTTGTTTCCCATGAAGTTGTACCGCTGCGGGATTTCTCTCCAGAATCGTGCAACACCTTCTTTCATTGTTACATCGCCTCCATGATATGAATAACACAGGTTGCTCCAGAGCCACCTACATTATGGGCAAGCCCTATTTTTGCGTCTTTTACTTGTCGTTTCCCTGCCTCACCTCGTAACTGCATGGTGAGTTCAACGATCTGTGCAACTCCCGTTGCTCCGACAGGGTGCCCTTTTGCTTTGAGACCACCACTGGTATTGACTGGTAAAGAGCCGTCTAAGGTAGTGATCTTGTTGTCGATAGCTTTTCCACCTTTTCCTTTTTCGACAAATCCTAGGTCTTCGATTGCGCAGATTTCTGCAATAGTAAAACAATCGTGTACCTCTGCGAAATCGATATCTTTTGGGGTGAGGTTTGCGTGTTTGTACGCCATTTTTGCTGCATATACGGTTGCATCAAGTGTGCAAATATCTCTTCGTCCATGGAGTGCAAGGGTATCTGAGGCTTGTCCTGATCCAATTATTTTGACTGGTTTATCTGTGTATTTCTTTGCTTTTTCCGCAGCGCAGAGGACAAGGGATGCTGCGCCATCGCTCACCGGGGAGCAGTCCAGGAGTCCTAAGGGGTATGCGACGGTTGTGGCTTTTAAAACCGATTCTAATGAAATAGGTGATTGATACTGGGCATAGGGGTTAAATGACACCATTGGCATGGTTTTTGACTGCGACTTGCGCGAGTTGTTCTTTGGTTGTCCCATATTCGTGCATGTGTCTGGTTGCGATCATTGCGTAGATGCCAGGGAATGTTGCACCAAAGAACGCTTCCCATTCCTGGTCAGATGCTGTTGCGAGGATCTCTGTTGCTTCAGAACCTCCGACGTCATTCATCTTTTCAACTCCACCAACAACCACGATATCATTCATACCGGAGGCTATAGAGAGGTATCCTTCACGAACTGCAAGACCTCCAGACGCACAAGCCCCTTCGACACGGGTTGCTGGGATATGAAGTTGTGAAAACCCGGAGACTTCAGCGACAAGTGCGCCAATATGTTCCTGGTCGACAAATCGCCCGGAGCTCATAGAGCCGACATACAGGGCGTCGATATCTTTTCCTTCGATTTTCGCATCAAGGATTGCTTTTGACCCCGCTTCTGCGATAAGTTGCCTGAATGATTTATCCCACAGTTCGCCAAATTTTGTTAATCCTACTCCAATAACCGCAACATCTCTCATGTCTTCTCACTCCCAAAACAACAAGTTTGTCATTTTTGCATAAGTCCCATAATCAACATATTCTTTGTCAGCAACCAGTTGTGCGATAGTTGGTGCTTTCTGTCGTGCAAGTCGAGTAATATTGTTAGTGACCGTCATGTCAAACCCGTCGCTTCCAGCACCTGACCCGTAACTAGTCATGAAGATCCGATCACCTGGTTTCGCGACATCTAAAACCGATGCAAGACCAATCATCGATGCACCAGAATATGTGTTGCCGATGTACGGCACCATAAGTCCTTGTTTTACTTGATCCATTGTAAACCCAAGTTTCTTTGCGACATTCACCGGGAATTTCCCGTTTGGCTGATGGAAAATCGCGTAGGTGTAGTCCTGTGGTTTGGTTCCTGCTTTTGTCATGAGGTTTGTTGCACAGTTCGTGATATGTTTAAAGTACGCAGGTTCTCCGGTGAATCGTCCTCCATGGGATGGATATTTCATTTCTGCTCGTCGCCAGAAGTCAGGGGTATCAGTCGTGTAGGAAAGGGTATGGTTTATGGTAGCAATGACATTGGTTCTTCCTATGATGAATGCAGCCCCCCCAGCGGATGCAGAATATTCGAGTGCGTCCCCGGGTGCTGCCTGTGATGTATCTGCTCCGATAGCGACCCCGTAGTCGATCATGCCTGCTTTGACAAACCCAAGACAGGTCTGTATAGCAGCGGTTCCTGCTTTGCATGCGAACTCGTAATCAGCAACCATCAGGTCTGGTGTTGCACCAATTGCTTCTCCAACAATGGTTCCTGTTGGTTTGACTGCGTACGGGTGTGATTCACTCCCGACGTAGATAGCACCGATGTCCGTAGGATTCAGTGTGCAGCGTTTAAGTGCAGCACGTATCGCCTCAACACTAATAGTTGCAGTATCCTGATCAACTGAGGGTACTGATTTTTCAAAAATCCCTAATCCTCGGCTGATGGCTTGTCCGTCTTTCCCCCAGACTGCTGCGATTACTTCTGCTTTAATGCGGTAGCGAGGTATATGTGCTCCATAACTTACAATGCCTATTTGCTCCATGGTGAACCCAACAAGAGGCAAAACAAAAAAGACTACTTAAAAGTGCCGATTGATGTTCGACGATTGCCGTAATAAAAAAATGGTTAGCCTGAGAGCGTGATTTTTTTTCCGCCTTTCAAGGCCTCGACTGATTGTTCCGCTACTTTCTCAAGTTTGTCGTTATCCATCAATTCTTTCCGTGCTTTCAGGTTCTGGCTGCGGAGGATTTCTCTGTTTTCCTGAAATTGTTGCATCCGTTCTTTTTTCACGGAGACAATTTTTGATCGCATCTCCAAGGCTTTTTCATGGTTGTTCTGTGCTTCTTCTCGTATCTCAATGTATTTCTTATGTTTCTTGTTTGCTTCACCAATCAGCGTTGCGATTTCGTAGACTAGTTTTTTATACTCCTGGTGTTTCTGCTGGCTTTCATTATAATATTTTTGAACTTTCTCATGTTCTTTATCCGCTTTCTGAAATAATTCAGTGATTCCCTTATCTGTATCTGAGAGATCCACTTCGATGAGTTGTTGTTTCTCCATTTGTTTTTTGACTTCAGAAAATTCCCTTCGTTTTAGTTTTATCCGGTCAATCAGTTTGTTTTCTTTTCTGGTGTTCATAATGGTGGTTTCTTGTTCGTATTCCATCATTTGGATATCTGCTTTGATTTCCTCAACACGGAGCGGGAGGTTTTTAATAACGTCTCCTTTTTTCTTCCGTTTCGCGTCAATCAGTTCCTTTGCCTGCTGTTGATATTGATTCCTTTTTTCCTTGTGCTCCTTCATCTTTGCAACAAGTTTTTCTCGTTCTTTCTTGAATTTTTCCATGTCGTCTTTGAGTTCTTTGCCTTTCTCGTTAAGCATATCTCGTTCTTCACGAAATTGTTTTGCTACTTGGTTGAGTTCGTTACGTTTCTCGATCAGACTCTGGTATTTCTTCTCTGCATTCTTGAGTTGCTCTAGGTCTTCTTTCTTTGTTGATTCTTTTTCTTTCACCGGAGACACCCTTTTTCCAATACTGAATTATTCTCCCATTATAAGGTTTACTACTACTCTTTTAGTCGGATCCGTACCTGGTTTTTGCCTTTTACCGCCATCCATGGTATTTGGAGATCAGCAATGCTTCCAGTAGGGATTGTGACTTCTACCATATTTTTTTGTTTTCCATTTAGGTAGAAAAAGACTTTCACATTTCGTGCTGAGACTGTTCCGTTATTTGAGATGCTACAGGAAGTAGTAACCTTCTCTCCTGGGTTGAATACCGTTGGCCAGTGAGAGACGTTATCGAGTTTAAGGAGCGTTTTTCCTTCTTTAATCATTGCAATAAGTGTGATGTATTCTGTTTTCTTTTTCCCTGTTTTTTTCACATGCACCGTTACTTGTGTCCAATCCTTCGATTCGTTGTTGTTTATTGGTGTAACGATGATCTGTATTGTTTTTGATTGTCGACCGTCGATGGTGATTGTGAGTGGTTCTATGGCAATCATCCATTTTGATGAAGGTGCTGTTTGCTGTGCAAGGATTTCATAGGATTGTGTCTTCTTGCTTGGGTTTTGGAGTGTCAGCTCAAAGATTGCTTTTTCTGTTGCTTCGATTTCCTTAATCCGGTCTGTGCAGATGATGCGAACATGTTTTGTGGTAAACACGAGAGCGAGAATGATCAGGAGGAATAAAATAATTACCATAAGTATACTGGCAAGAACAATCGCACCATACGAGCCGAACATCTCGTTTAGACCAAGTGTTTCTGCCGCGCCGTCAAACAGGTTGTAGATACTTTCCAGGAAATCTCCTCCGATGACATGGACTGTGACATTGATGGTTGCGGTGGCTGCTGGGATTGCCATCTGAAGTGACGGTAATGGTGATGATATCAGAGTCAAGAGTTGTATTCTTTGGTACTTGAATAACGACCCTGGCATCATCAGCATCGGTACTGTCTCCTATTCCGAGATTTCTAATGCTATCTCGTGGGATAAGCGGCCAGTCGTTCTTCGAAGAAGCGGTAATCGTGTAACTATCGACATCGTCGATGGCACCGGTATTGTTGTTTTTAATAACGAAGTAGAAGGTATGGTTTTCTCCTTTGCTGATGTTAATATTGTTTGAGTACCCGAGTATTTCTACATCGTACTGGATTGCATCTTGTGAGATTTCAGCGGAGACTGCTTGGCGAGCAATTCCTGTGTTTCCGTTGACAATGACGGTGAGAGTAATGGTGTTACCGTAGGCTTCATTGAGATTACTTAGTGATTTTATGAACACATGAATATTGGTCCAGCTGTTTGCTGACACCGTTGCTGATCCAGGAACGGTGATTTCCCAGTCTCCTGTCTTTTCTCGTTCAATGGTACTGATCTGTAGTGTATCTGCTTTTTCGCTGGTAACGTTGAGGATATATTCAACGGTTCCACCTGGAATAATTTTCTGGCTTGGAGGATTGCTTGTGATATCCGTGATTTTGATGTTCTGTGTTTCTTCGAGTTTGACTCTGAGAGCTGAGGGGTAATCGACTGAATCAAAGAGTAATTTTACATTTCTCAAACCAAGTTTTGTCCCGTTTTTCAGAGACACACCGATGCCAATACTATGCCCATACGTGATTTCCTTATCCGAACCAGAGAATGTAAATGTAACCGGTGTGTTTGGTTTTGTTAAAATCTCAAGGATACCTGTACTGTCAAGTTCTTTTTCAGATGAAGCGATCGTGGTATCTATTATCATAGAGTGTTGCGGTGATTGTGATTTTTCCTCTCAAGATATTGAGAATTCGGTAGAAATCACGATGATCGAGATATAAATCCGCTGAAATATCACCTACTTTGAGTATCTTGTTTCGGTCAAATGTTTCGCTGGTCCAAAGTGTCGGTGTTTCTGTTATTTCAACACTTCCAGATTGGTTATCTGTTACAGGTCGGTTTTCATTCATTTCTGGAATGGCGTGGAGGTAATAGACGCGAATGTCTTCTTCCGATATTTTTGCAGGGATAGTGACTGATGCAGGGTGATTTGCGGAATCATAGATAAAGGATGATGATCTCATGACATTGATAATTGCAGCGAAGTCCTCCGAGGTGATGTTGGATTCTTTTAGCAATGATAAGATATCTTTCAGGGCGGTTCCGATGTCTTGGAGTTTTTGCATGTTACTGCGGTTTTCCCATCGGTTTGCTCGTTCCTCCCATCGTGAAATAAATCGATTGAGATCAATATATTTTGTTATAAGGGTCGGTAATGTTTTATTACATGGGACGATTTCAATGGTGAAGAGCAGGCTTTCTCCTGGTTCTAAGGTATGATTAATATTTTTAAGTGTTATTTGTTGATTGTAAATATCGCTGAAAAGCTCTGGGGTGAGTTCAATGGTGGTGTTTTTTATAAGCGTAGGCAACGGCAGCGCTGAATTCATGTTCATTGAGTAGAGTCCTACCGTGACATTGTCTCTGAATTTTTGTCGTTTTATAGGTGATGCGAAGTATAAATTATAAAAGAGATCTCCGTTGATTTTTACTGGGTCGTCACCGTTGTAGGTGTACTCTTCTACGACTCGGTATGGATTGGGTAAGAGCAATTCGAAATCACCGAAGATACCGTCGAAGTCGCTGAAGTTAAAATCTGGGGAGTTTTCGACGAAGTAGAGGAGCCAAGTAGAGCTAAACCAGTTAAACCATTGATCTGCGTTGGAACTGTATCGTGGAATGAGTTTCGAGGTATTTTTTATGAAAAGACTTGGTGGGTATTCGGAGTCGTTTTGTTTTGTTGGGGATGTTTGTGAGACGAATGCGAAACCAAACTCAGAGGAATTATCATTTTCTGCATAGTTGAGAGCATCAGTAAAATAGAGGGTTGTTTGTCCAGAGCTGGATTCTGCAAGAACTGGAGTTGAGATCAGTGCAGGTAAGAGAAGCCCTACGGTAAGTATGAATGTGAATAATATTGCTCGGAGCGCTTTGTGCGCTTTCATTTCTTCTCAACCTCGATAGTTACTATCTACCTTGTTAATATATAAATCTTTGTTTACAATAGTTACCATTTTTTTAAAAATATAATATATAACATATTTAATAAGATTGTGGGCATTTTCTCTCTATAAATTATGGGGGTTAGTTGTTGAGAAAAAGTGTTTAGATCAATGGGGTTTTTCGTAGCCAGTCCAGGTCGCTAATATATAAGCTTCGTATGTCTGAAAGCCCGTATCGGAGCATGGCAATCCGTTCGAGTCCGAGTCCCCAGGCAAGCACCGGGTTTTTCACACCAATCGGCTCGGTTACCTCCGGTCGGAAAATGCCGCTACCGCCAAGTTCCATCCATTTGCCGTTCCAGAACACTTCGACTTCCATGCTTGGTTCCGTGTACGGGAAGTATCCTGGTCTGAACCTGATTTTTTCGAATCCCATTCTGCGGTAGAATTCTTTGAGGATGCCGATGAGTTGTCGGAAGTTCGCATTCTCTTCATAGATGATTCCCTCGATTTGGTAGAACTCGGGGAGGTGGGTCGTGTCGATGTCTTCTTTTCGAAAGACCCGTTCAAGGGAAAATACTTTACAGGGTGGTTTGGGGTTGTTGTAGAGGTACCGGATGGTATTCACCGTGGTATGGGTTCGTAACAATGCTCGTTCTCCCTCTGTTTTTGAGAATTTGTACCCCCATCCTGTTGATCCCGTGGTTCCCCCGTTTTCATGGACCCTTGCGATTTCCTCAAGTAATTGTTTTTCTTGTATTGGTAGTTTTGCTGGTACTTTGCAGTAGAAGGTATCTTGCATTTCTCGTGCAGGATGATCCTGTGGGATGAAAAGAACATCCATGTTCCAGAAACATGATTCAACGTAGTCTCCTTGTATTTCTTGGAACCCCATTTCGACGAAGATCTG
Source organism: uncultured Thermoplasmata archaeon (assembly GCA_963835145.1). Classification (GTDB taxonomy): domain Archaea; phylum Thermoplasmatota; class E2; order DHVEG-1; family DHVEG-1; genus SM1-50. Next base: position 138,388 of record CAWIEM010000019.1, on the reverse strand, counting down.
CCGGATTTCAGAAATCAACTTGACTAAAGGATGTGGTTTGCCTCCATAGAGTGCGGGGGCGAACGCGTGGATGTCGTACGGCCTGATTGTTTTTTGTTTCCATTCACTGTTTTTTATGACTGCGCTCGTTACCTGAGAGATTTCCTCTTGGATTTCAAAACCGGTCTCCACCACCTTTTTTCCATGATCTGTTAAAATGATCGTGCTGGTGATGAGTTCTTTTTCTTTGATAACGTTCTTTCGTGATGCGAGAGGTTTGATGCTGTCTTTTTCGATTTCTTGTTCTGGGTGTTCGTGCAGCAGACGTAAGAGTTTTTCTACGTCTGTTACTTCGGAGAGTGCTTTTTTTCCTTTGTCGGTCATTTCGATGATAGTGTCTTTTTCTTTCCTGATGGAAGCCCAGCCATTGGTTTTAAGCCAGCCGATTGCAACCGAGATTTCATCAGAATCAAGAACCGCTGAGAGATCCTTTAACGTGATTGTTCCTTTCTTATCAGATAAAAGTTTGAGTGCGCGTTTCTCGGGGAGTCCTTTTTCAACAAATCGTTTGCCTTCTTTTCCCAGTGAATAAACGGTTTTAATGTGGTTGTCCATCGTGACAAGTTTTTTTGATTGCAAGCCAGGAAGCTGCGTTTGAAACTTCAACATCTTGGGAAAACTGCCCGTTTTTGAAGATGTCTTCCGGTGAGCCTTTCCCGTGGAGTTTCTTCAGAGCGAGTAAGACTTTTTTCTCGTTCAAAGACAGTTCCTTGATGGTTTTATCGACATCCATTGAAACCTGAAATTGTCTTGCTACGTATTAAGATGTCGATGTTTCTTTTTGATAGGAAAGAATTATAAAATACTAGTTCTTCCTCATTCGTACCTGGGGAGTTAGCTATGATTGGAAAATTACCAGAAAATGTCTTACAAGCAATATTAGAAGCCATTCCCATCGAATTTTCTGTGATCGATACAAACGAAAAGGTATTGGCATGGAACAGGCATGCAACACGGATTTTCAAGAGACCTGAAGCTGTTGTAGGCCGAGATGTTCGGAATTGTCATCCGAAAAAAAGCCTTGGGAAAGTCGAGCAGATACTGCAAGAGATGAAAGCAGGAAAACGGGATAAAGCCCAGTTTTGGATTGATCTTCCCCTCGGTCCAAATGGAAAAAAGGAAAAGGTGCTTATTGAATATTATGCGTTACGGGATGCGAAGGGAACGTACCTTGGATGTCTTGAAGCCTCACAAAATATTGGTAAATACCAAGAGATAACCGGTGAGAAACGATTACTTGATTAATGCTGTAATTCTGTGTATTTCTCACAAAATAATATGAAAGAGTTCAGGGTTGTAATAAGGAATCAACATCAATCAAATACAGTTTTTGTATCCATTCTTTACAATGTTGTTTATGTTTTTGGCTATCTCGGCCTTTCATCAGCATATGCGTTCGATGAGGTAGTGGGACACACACAATCCTATTGACATGATGCATATCAACACTCCGGACATCATAGCGAGGATAGGGGTTGTCGAACAAAGGCAGATATCCGAGATTTCTTTTTTTGAATCGTGCTCTTCGGTTAGCTTCTGGATACGTATGCTTTTTCATACTCTTGTTTCCCAATATTTCTGATTTGTAGAGCGGATGGGATGGAAGGAAGAGAAGCTGGGATGCAGATACAGTCCTTTTCCTTTCACATGGTATAAATGAGAAATACCTTTTTTTGTTTATATAGGTGCGAAGAGGGGGAATGAAAGTATTACTTTTTTATAGAACAAGCGTATTACCTCCTTTCAAAGCAGGGCCCGTAGCTTAGATCGGTTGGAGCAACCGGCTGATAACCGGTAGGTCGAGAGTTCAAATCTCTCCGGGCCCACTTTTTCTATTTATTTTATTGGAGAATACCACTGGCGTTCTCCGTTGATAAATGCTTTTAGTTCCTTTTTTCTGCATTTTTTTAAGATTCTTGATATGTGCATCACCATGAGATGGTTTTAAAAAATCGAGTTTTTCACAGGTTTCAAATTCAGCACATTCCCAACATCCCTTGATGCCTTTCTTTTGACAACATTTCCTCATCTTGCAGAACGGTGGACCGCCACCATCCCTACAGACTTTGTTGCAACGGAATCGGACCATTGCGCCAAGAACTTCATAACATTCTTTGTAATTTTTATACTCTTTGAAGAACGGTATAGTAGAGAGCGATTCAGCGGTTTTATCAAAATGTGCATCACGGAGTTCCTTTCGCAGGTCTCGTGCTAAATCTGCAATCGTTCCTTTATGTCCAAAACAGTCTCCACAATACAAACCGCAATAGGTAATGAGATGTTCATCTTTTTCAGTCAACGTATTCACCTCCGTTTATTATTTGGCTAACGAAGTCAATTGGTTTAACAATGGAAATAATACTTGTAATCCTGATCGGTGATCTCTCCCATGTAATGATGCCATTCCTGTGTTTTTGTATCAATGAACAGCTCAGCACCATCACGACCTATTGCATCCATTAGCACCGTATCTTGTTTGAATTCTTCTAATGCTTCCATCAGATTCGTCGGGAGTCGTTTGATGTTGTTTTCCTTAATTTCTTCATCAGTCATCTTATAGATGTTCTTCGTGATAGGTTCATAGTTGATTTTCTTTTTAATACCGTCAAGACCAGCATGGATTAATGCCGCGAACAGGAGGTACGGGTTTGCCGCAGGATCCGCATTTCGTACTTCGACATCGACATTCTTCTTTGAAGGTATACGTATGAGGCTGCTGCGGTTATGGGGTGCCCAGGCAAGATAAATAGGAGCTTCGTAATGGGGGATCAATCGTTTGTAAGAATTCAAGGTTGGATTGGCGATAGCAGCAATCCCTCGAGAGTGTTCTAGGATACCTCCGATGAAATATCGAGCGTTTTGATTCAACCCAAACGGGTCGTTGTCATCAGCAAACATGTTTTTTCCTTTCTTGTACAACGCGATATGTGCATGCATACCGCTTCCTGCTTCATTGGAGAATGGTTTTGGCATGAAGGTAATGTCAAAATTATAGGTACTAGCGATGTCTCGTGCGACATATTTAAAGAAGCAGCAAAAGTCGGCTGCAGGGATAGCATCAAGCTCTGCTATCTCGATTTCATGTTGTGATTTTCCTGACTCATGATGATGGTATTTGACCTGACATCCGCAGGCCATAAGGACATCGGAGAGTCTTTTCCGATATTCTTTCGCGTTATCAAGTGGTGGTGCAATGAAATAGCCTTGATTTGCTTTGATTTCAGTAAATTTATTCTCGTTATGGTCGAAGACGTAAAACTCGATTTCCGGGGAGATCATAATGCTGTCAAATCCTTGGCTCTTTGCGGTATCCACTGCCCTATGAAGGATATGTCGTGGCCCTGCGCGGTACGGGTTGTAGTCGACATCGCAGAGATTCGCCCGGATGAGAGCTTCTCCTTCGAGATGGGGAAGAACCAGGAAGGTATCTGGGTCAGGAACTGCGAGCATGTCTGAGCGTTCGACTTTTCGGAATCCAACCGAGGAGCCATCAAAGCGTGAGCCTTTAGCAAGAACATCATCTTTTATGAATCGGTCTGCAGGGACATGAAAAACCCGTAAACCGCCCATAAGATCGGTAAAATGAATCTGGATCCATCTGATATGATGCGTCTCGATTTCTTTTTTTATCTGTTGTTGGTTCATCGGGTGTAGGATATCGCAGGCATTATAAAATTTTTATGGATACTAGATACTATAGTATGGTAATAGCACTACACGGGTATGTGAGTGGGAATGAGCCTTAAATATAACACGATTCACCAGATGGATTGTCTTACCGGTCTTCAGCAGATCGACAGTGAATCTGTTGATGTGATCGTAACATCCCCACCGTATAATATTGGAAAACCATATCGGTCGTATCATGATATCCGCCCACGAACTGAGTATCTCGATTGGATGGAAAACGTCGCGGTCGCATGTAAAACAGTGTTGAAGAAAAACGGGTCGTTTTTCCTTAACATGGGAGGAAAACCAACTGATCTGTGGATTGCGTTAGATTTAGCGAATCGATTCCGTAACCACTTTATCTTACAGAACACCATTCATTGGATTAAATCGATTGCGATTCCAAAAGATGATGTGGGGAACTACAAGACTATCACTGATGACATCGCAGTCGGACATTACCAACCGGTCAACAGCACACGTTACCTGAGTAACTGTCATGAATACATCTTTCATTTCACAATAACCGGAGACGTTGCCATAGATTCCCTTGCTGTTGGTGTGAAATACCAGGATAAAACCAATATTGGGCGTTGGAAAAAAGCAAACAAAGATCTTCGGGGACGAGGTAACACCTGGTTCATCCCTTATGCGACGATACAAAATGCAAGGGTACATCCGACGATCTTCCCGGAAAAACTCCCTGAGATGTGCATTAAACTTCATGGGGTGAAAAAGAATATGCTTGTCCTTGACCCGTTCATGGGAACCGGCTCGACAGCACTCGCCTGCCAAAGACTTGGAGTGAATTTCATCGGCTTTGAAATCGATGCAAGCTATGTCGACATCGCAAATAAGGAATTATTAAAACAAAAAGAGAAACCAGACCGTGATTGATGAACAGTAATAATAATCAGAACCACGCAACTTTATTTACTGTTGTACTATAGAGGAGTTAAAATATGAAGAACATCACCCCCTGGCGTAACGACAGCATCTTCACTGCTCCCCTCTCACCAGCCTGTCGCATGTGTGCGAAAGGATCAAAGATGGTCGTGCTCGTCACTGGATTATGTTCGACGAAGTGTTTTTACTGTCCCCTGAGTTTTAAAAAAGGGGGCACTGATAGGATTTTTGCTGATGAATGGGAACTGGAAAACGAACAGGACACCAACAAATTGATTCGAGAAGCAGAAAACATAGAAGCGACAGGTGCTGGAATTACTGGTGGTGATCCCCTTGTTGTCTGGAAACGAGTACAAACCTACATCACTCTTCTGAAGGACACCTTTGGAGAAAAATTCAATATTCATCTGTATACCTCTGCACTGAAAAATGCAGATCATCTCCATGATCTTATCGCTACAGGTCTTGACGAGGTGAGATTTCATCCACTTCCCAATACCTGGAAGAACATGGAAAAAAGCCCTATTAAAAAAACAATCAAGAACATCATTGATACAAATGCTGATGTTGCTATTGAAATCCCTGTTCTCCCAAAAATGGAACAAGAAATCCTTTCCCTAATCACCTGGGCTGAGACACAAGGTGTACGCTGGGTGAACCTCAACGAACTAGAATTTTCAGAGCGAAACTGTGACGCGTTCCGCAGTAAAGGATACCAAGTAAAAAATGAGATTTCCGCTGGTGTCAAAGGAAGCGAACAGACTGCAGTAAAGGTCATAAAGATGGCACAAAAAAAGGACCTTCGCATCGGAGTACATTATTGCTCTGTTTCGTTTAAAGATGGTGTTCAACTCAAAAACCGTATCAAACGACGCGCACAGCATATCGCAAAACCTTATGATGTCGTCACCAACGATGGAACCTTGATAAAAGGCGCCATTTATCCATCTCATGTAACACTTAAACGTCTCGCGTTAGTCTTACAAGAAACCTACAACGTTCCATCACATCTTCTTTTTATTGATACTGAAAAGAAACGGGTCGAACTTGCTGCATGGCTGCTGCAGAAACTTGCTCCAAAACTAACCAAACAAGGATACCGCTGTTTCATCGTCGAGGAATATCCGACCGCGGATCGACTAGAAGTTGAACGGACTCCTGTACCTGGTTTGTGAAAAAGGTTTTTATATGGGGGCTACATTCCCACCTTACCATTTCCTAAGGAATGGAATCGATGAAAGCTCTGAAAGGAGGCTAAAAAAACATGCCGATGTATGTACGATTTCAAGCATCAAAAGAACTGCAAGATTTAGCCTATGAATTGATAGAAAAGGCTCGAGATGGTGGAAAGCTAGGAAAAGGCGCAAATGAGGCAACAAAGTACGTCGAACGTGGCCAAGCAAAAATTGTCATCATGGCCGAGGACGTAACACCTGAAGAAATTCTTGCTCATATGCCGATTCTCTGTGAAGAAAAAAACATTCCCTACACCTATGTTCCCAGCAAAGAAGAACTTGGTAACGCCGCAGGTCTTGGTATTCCCACCAGTGCTATTGCAATCGTGAACCCTGGGCGGGAAAAGGATCTTGTAGAAAACATTGTCAAAAAAATTGAATCAGTGAAGAAGCAGGGTTAAGAGTATGGTTATCGAAGGAACCCCGTGTGAAGTTGTCGAGGTCATCGAGCGAACAGGGATGGCCGGTGAAGCATCTCAGGTGAAAGTCCGTGTCTTAGATGGGAGAGATAAAGGGAAAATTATCACCCGTAACGTCATGGGGCCGGTTCGTTTAGGCGACATTCTCATGTTAAGTGAAACCCAACGAGAAGCAAAGAAACTCGGTGGACCACGATAAGAGGGAGACAAGCATGGTCGAGAAGAGAACGTGTTCATTCTGTGGAACTGATATCGAGCCTGGGACTGGAAAATTGTTTGTAAAAAAAGACGGCACAGTTCTGTTTTTTTGTAAAATGAAGTGCCAGAAAAACATGTTGAAGTTAGGTCGTATCCCCCGGCGGGTACGATGGACGAAAACCTACTCAAAAAAATCTTGAGTGGATAGAGAAAAATGCATATCGAGTTGCCATATGGAAAGGGCGTCCTGCCTCTTGATGTTCCTGATAAGAATCTTCTAGAAGTTGTTGTACCAAAGGAATTTATTCAACCCCGACAACCTGAGCTTATGATTAAAGAGGCGTTGCAGGATCCTCTGGGGACTGATCGGCTTTCTGAGGCAGTAGGTCCTGGTGATACCGTCGCGATTGTTATTGATGATTATACCAGACCGTGTCCGACAAAAATGTTGTTACCACCGGTGTTAGAGGAATTACGGATTAGCTGGTGTGAATGATTCTGATATCCTGATTATTGTTGCAACCGGTACGCATACCCCACCATCTACCTGATCTCATCAAAGAAATCGTCGGAGATAAGATCTCTCGGAATTATATGATCACCTCGAATGATGTCAGTGAACGGACAGTATGTCACAGTTGGGAAAACGAAACGAGGAAACGACATTCGAAATCCTCAAGGACTATGTCGAAGCTGATTTTAAGATCCTTCTTGGTGATATCGAGTACCATTATTTCGCTGGGTATGGTGGAACACGAAAGAGTATTCTGCCTGGGATTTCTTCAAAAGAAACGATTCAGACGGAATCATAGTTTACTGTTTGAAAAACATTCCTGTATGGGTGTGTTGAAGGAAAACCCGATTCATCAAGAAATGAATGAAGCGATGCATCTCGCAGGAGTGTGATTTCGCCCTCAATGTGGTACAGAATTCTCAACATCGTATCGTCGGTGCCTGGGCAGGAAAACCTGAATTGGTCATGGATGCTGGGGTGAAACTCGTTGATAGCATGTATCGACGAGAGATACAAAGAAAAACCAGATATTGTGATTACTGCAGCAAATGGTGCTCCTCATGATATCAATCTGTATCAAGCGATGAAAGCGATGTATACCGCCTGTCAAGTTGTTAAAGAAAACGGTGTGATTATCCTAGTTGCTGAATGCAAAGAAGGGCATGGGAGTCAGTTGTATATCGATTGGCTTGGGAAATATAAAACCGCGCAAGAAGTACAAGATGCTCTGAATAAAAATTTTATTATTGGTGCGCATAAGGCGTACTACCATCGACGAACTGTAGAAAACCACCCGGTGATCTGTGTTTCTGCTATGGATAAGAATCAGGTTGAAGAATACTTTCAATTTAAGCACGCTGCTCAAGTTAACGAGGCATTACACCAAGCGTTTTTGCTCAGAGGAAAGGACGCGCGAATTCTGGTGGTTCCACAAGGAACAACCACATTACTAACCATGAAAAACAAGTAAAACCCTTTTTTTTCTGAATGTTCTAACATCCTTAAATACTGTGGTTCTATTCCTTTTTTAGTTAAATAAGGGGAGTTGTATATGGATGAAATAAAATTCAAGATTAGTAGAAATTGAAAAAACCGATGATCTGAATTTCATCTTAGGACAGACCCATTTCATCAAATCTGTTGAAGACCTGTACGAGGCGATGATGAATGCTGTCCCTAATGGAAAATTTGGAATCGCCTTTTGCGAAGCAAGCGGTGCATGTAAAATACGCAGCGAAGGAAACGATAGCACTCTTAAAAAACTTGCAGAGAAAAATGCGATGAATATCGGTGCAGGTCACACGTTTATCATTTTCATGAAGGACTGTTACCCGCTCAATGTGCTGAACACGATAAAGAATGTTCCGGAGGTTTGTTCGATTTTCTGTGCGACCGCAAATCCCACAAAAGTTGTTGTTGCGGAATCAAAACAAGGCACAGAAATTGGCCGAGGAATACTTGGTGTCATCGATGGATTCATCCCAAAGGGTATTGAGGATAAGCAAGATCTGGCGTGGAGAAAGAAGTTGTTACGGGATATCGGTTATAAACTCTGACCTAGTGCCCATACTTACCAACAAGCGGTACAAACACGCATCCACCGAGATGGTGCATAACTGACTTTCCTTTTTGCTTTTCAAGTAAGATTAATTCACAATACTTATCCCCAATTGGGACAAGCAATTTCCCAGAGTCCTGCAGTTGATCAATTAATGGCTGAGGTATATAGGGTGCGGCACAGGTGACATAGATGCGATCGTACGGTTGATAAGACGGAAGTCCACAGGAGCCATCACCTACTTCCACGATTACGTTTGTGATACCGATCTGTTTAAGGTTTTCTTTTGCTTTTTTTGCGAGTGATTCAAATCGTTCAATCGTATACACCTGTCCGGTCTCTCCAACGAGCTGTGCAACAATCGCGGCATGATACCCAGACCCTGTGCCAACCTCCAAGATTTTCTGGTCGTCTTTAATGTCTAATGACTCACACATTATCGCAACCATGTGCGGTGCTGAGATGGTTTGTCCCTGTCCGATATCTAGAGGTGTATCTACGTAAGCATATTTCTTCAAAGAATCTGGTATAAATGCTTCTCGAGGGACCGTGAGAAATGCTTGTTTCACACGCTCGGTTTTGATGTATCCCTCTCTACAAAGATTTGTGACAAGTCGCTCTCGTTCTTGTTCATACATATGTTTCTAATACAGAAATTGTATGGTGTATATATGTCCTTCCACCATCTGATTTTTATACCAAGAATCTATTTCCAGCAACCTATCATGAAGAAACGCGCGGTTATTGCACTTGGTGGTAATGCCTTAATAAAAAAAGGACAGAAAGGCACCATCTATGAACAGTTTGCCAACACCCGGGAGAGTTGCCGGTCGATCGTACAGATGGTAAAAGACGGTTGGGATGTCGTCATCACCCATGGAAACGGTCCACAGGTCGGGGCACTTGTCCTTCAGAACCAAGCGGCAAAAGACATCACCCCTGAAATGCCTCTGGGGATCTGTGTTGCTGAAAGTGAGGGATTGATTGGGTACATGGTCCAACAATGCCTCTCGAATGCGTTAAAACGAGAACATATCGATAAGTCAGTCATTGCACTCATCACCCAAGTGATTGTTGATCCAAATGATCCATCTCTTTCTAATCCAACCAAACCAATCGGACCGTATTATACGGAAGATGAAGCACTTAAAATGCTTAAAGATGGTTATCATATGACCCGTTTGCCTCGCGGATGGCGGATGGTTGTTCCATCTCCAGACCCAGTGCGTATTGTTGAAGGGGAAATTATCAGAAAAATGTTGGATGATGGCATCATTGTAATTGCATCTGGTGGTGGAGGTATGCCTGTTATCGAAAAAGAAGGCTGGGGTCTCGATGGTTTGGAAGCAGTTGTTGATAAAGATTTGGCTGCGGAACGACTCGCAGAAGCTGTAGACGCACAAGCGTTACTGATTCTGACTGATGTTGAGAAAGTCTATCTCCATTACAATACCCCGAAGCAACAACCACTGGATATGGTCACATACAGTGAACTTAAGGAATACTATCTTGCTGGTGAATTCCCTCCGGGGAACATGGGACCAAAGATTCTTGCAGCTCTCCGTTTCTTAGAATTTGGTGGAGATCGGGTCGTCATCTCCAATATTGAACAAGGATTGGAAGCACTTCAAGGGAAAACAGGAACGCTGATTGTTCGCAAATAGTGTATAATCTTCAAAGACGTGTTTTTTATAAGCTTGCTGTGCATTCAGAGTCGGTACACGTATGGATTCGTCAATAGAACAACAGATCAAAGCAATTGAAGATGAGATTTTCAAAACTCAAAAAAATAAGGCTACCGAGCACCATATAGGGAAGCTCAAGGCAAAGATGGCGCGGTTGCGGGAAACCGGGGAGAAAAGAAAGAGTGCAGGTGCAAAAGGCAAAGGTTTTTCTGTCAAAAAAACTGGTGATGTGACCGTTGGCATTGTCGGGTTCCCCAGTATTGGGAAGAGCACGTTGTTGAATCAACTCACTGCCGCGGAAAGTAAAGTCGGTGATTACGATTTCACTACGTTAGAAACGATCCCTGGGATGATGAAGTATAAAGGAGCGGAGATTCAGCTCCTTGATTTGCCTGGTCTCATCGTTGGAGCATCGAAAGGAAAAGGACGAGGCAGAGAGGTAATTTCTGCAGTGAGAAGTGTAGATTTACTCCTTTTAATGATCGAAGCACAGAATCTTCATCAGCTTGATTCTATTGAACATGAACTTCATATGGCAGGATTACGGTTGAACCAGAAGAGACCCGATATTGTGATCAGTAAAAAAGCCTATGGTGGTATCATCGTGAATTCCACTATTCCGTTGACTCATTTAAATGAGCTCCTTATCAAATCCATTGCTTCTGAGTTTGTGATTAATGCGGATATCACGCTCCGTGAGGATCTTACAGAGGATCAACTCATTGACTCATTTGCTCAAAATCGGGTGTATGTTTCCGCGCTCGTGGTCATTAATAAAACCGATCTTGCTCCACCAGATGTATTAAGGAACGCCATTCATAAATTAAGGGCGAAACAGTGGGATGTATGTGCGATATCAGCAAAAAATAAGGAGAACTTAGAACGCTTGAGGGAGCAGATATTTTTACATCTTCGGCTCATCCGTATCTACCTAAAACCTGTTGGAAAGAAACCTGATTATACCCAACCGATGATTTTAAAAGAAGGACAAACCGTTGCGGATGCGTGTCGCCATATTCATCGTGATTTTCACCGGAATTTTCGGTATGCCTCAGTATGGGGTCCTTCGGCGAAGCATTCGGGTCAGAAGGTTGGACTTGAACATGTCTTGAAGGATCAGGATGTCTTGACGATTGTTGTGACAAAATAAGATATTTTTTTAGGTTGTAATAAAAGATGTTCGAAAACGTTCATATATTCGTATATGAAATATTAATTTTATTTATTAAATATAATACTATGATATCTCTTTTCGAAACAGAGAGAAGAAAGTTTATTTATCTTCCTTATCTATTACCACTATGCGTAAGTAGGTGAGGAACCTCATATGTTGAAGACCCCAACGATTGTTTTAAACGTCAAAACCTACACAGAAGCAACCGGCATAAACGCATTGGAACTCGCACGTCTCATGGAAAAAATCTCAAAAGAAACCGGCGTGAGCATGGCAATTGCAGTTCAAGCAAGTGATATCACCCGCTGTGCTAAAGAAGTAAGCATCCCGGTCTATGCCCAGCACATCGATCCCATCAAACCAGGCAGCAGCACCGGATGGACACTGCCGGAAGCGGTTAAAACCGCAGGTGCTGTTGGGACGCTTATTAACCATAGCGAACACCGCCTCATTCTTGCCGATATTGATACCTGCATCAGTAGAGCAAGAGACCTTGGGCTTGATACCCTGGTTTGTACGAACAATGTTGCAACATCTAAAGCCGTGTCAACCTTTTCTCCATTGATGATCGCAGTGGAACCCCCAGAACTTATCGGGGGGGACATCTCCGTCACTACCGCGGATCCAGGTATTGTGAGTAACACAGTAAAGGCAGTGCGTACCATTAATAAAACCGTTAAAATACTCTGTGGCGCAGGCGTGAAAAATGGTAAAGATGTCGCGAAAGCCATTGAACTGGGTGCAGAAGGAGTACTTCTCGCAAGTGGTGTCGTCAAGGCAAAAGATAAAGAAGCGGTTCTTCGAGATTTGACCTCAGGTATCTAAAAACAACTATGCTTCTTTTAACTGTTTAATTGCATGATGATAATCCTTACTTTTAAAAATAAAACTAGCGGCGACCAGAACGTCTGCCCCATTTTTTTTAACAAGTCCTGCATTCTCAGCGTTGATCCCACCATCAATCTGAAGATAAATCCGTTTTTTCGTCTTGCGGATTACCTCGCTTGTTTCCTTGAGTTTTGGTATGACATCAGCAATAAATTTCTGTCCTGAAAACCCAGGATGTACTGACATAATCAGCACCAGATCGACCTCCGGAATAATCGCTCGAATCGTCTCAAATGACGTCTCCGGGTTAATGGAAATACCTGCCTTACATCCTGCTTTTTTGATGTGTTTTATTACGACAAGCGGGTCTGTAACACTCTCCCGATGAATCGTGATCAGATCAGCACCAGCCTGGGCAAACGCGTCAATGTACTTTTCAGGTGAATCTATCATAAGATGACAATCAAGAAACATGGATGTTTTCTTCCGGATGTTTTCCACGACAACAGGTCCAATCGTAATATTTGAGACGAAATGACCATCCATAACATCGATATGGAGCCATTCTGCCCCAGCATCTGCAACTGCCTTGATTTCATCACCAAGTTTTGTAAAATCTGCAGAGAGAATTGAAGGGGCAACAATCACCATTGATAATCATGGGATGGTATGATTCAGGGCTTTATAAAACCAAATGATTCTTCTCGAAGTAATCATATGCCTGTTATTTTGTCAAAATGATATTTTGACAGCGTAGTCTTTTATAGATGAACTGTACTAGTCTGTCTCTGAACACTGATATGGTGCAGGCCGAACACCATCTTTTTTCATCTGGCCTGCCCCATCCCATCCCACAATCCTTTTTCCTGCTCTTCGAGTTCAGTTAAATCTATAAAGAAAAAGACATATAGTCCTTTTGAATTCTGGAGAAGGTTGACAGCTATGAAGGAATTAGAAAAAACGTCCTCGGTATGCCCTGCATGTTTCCAAGAAGGAAAAATTCATAAGATTGATGCGAAAATCATTGAGGAAGATGGAAAAGTCTGGATTACGAAAAATTGCGGTGAACACGGTGATTTTAAAGATATCTACTTCGGTGATGTTAATTTATACAAGAGATGGATGAAATACGAAAAACGTGGGGATCCGATCCCTGATGTGAAAACAACGTTATTTGATGATCCGATGTTATATCCCGAACATCGATCGCAGAGCGTTCTTACAAATCTGCTCGTGACGAACCGGTGTAATCTCCGCTGCGGATACTGTTTCATGAATGCAGGAGCATCAGGTTATGTCTATGAACCTCCGTTAGATGAGATAAAACAGATGCTGCAGCAGGCACGCAACGAACGACCTATGGGTTCCAAAGCAATACAAATAACAGGTGGGGAGCCGACGATTCGTGAGGACCTCTTTGAAATTATTCGGATGGCACGGGAAGCCGGTTTTTCGCATATTCAACTGAATTCAAACGGAATTAAACTTGCAGAAAGTGTTGAGTACTGTAAGAAACTTAAAGAAGCAAAAGTCAACACCGTGTACATGAGTTTTGATGGGGTCACAAAAGAGACAAACCCATGGATTGATCAGTTAATACAAACAATTGAGAACTTCCGGGAAGCAAAGTTAAGAGCAGTACTTGTTCCGGTGCTCATCGGTGAAAAGAATCTTCACGAGACCGGCAAAATTATCCAATTTGCCCTTGATAACATCGATATCGTCCGAGGTGTGAATTTCCAGCCGGTGTCATTCTGCGGACGGATTACGAAAATCAAAGATGAAAAACGGGAGAAACAACGTGTTGATTATGTCCGTATGATGGAAGTAATTGAGAAAGAATTCAACGGTCAGATCTCTCGCGATGATTTCTATCCTGTTCCCTTTGTCTACCCGATCTCTGAGTTAATTGAGTCTTTAAAAGGTGAAAAGCAGGTGGAGTTTACCGCACACCCTGGCTGTGGTGGCGCAACCTATATTTTCTTAGAGGATGGGAAACCTCTTCCAATCACAAGATTCATTGACGTGGAACGTTTCATGACGTTTATCAATGAACAGACGAAGATAAAAGGTCCGTTGAAAAAAGTCCGTGTTGCTGCCGCATTCCTGAAGAATGTTGATAAATTTGTTGATAAAGAAAAAGCACCAAAAGATTTTGATTTAAAGAAAATCCTGATTGATGCTGCGGTCGGTGGGAGTTACGATTCCCTGCGAGGGTTCCATTATAAAAGCTTGTTTGTCGGAACAATGTGGTTTATGGATACGTTTAACCTAAATCTCCATCGACTGGAGCGTTGTTGTATCCATTATACAACCGAAGATGGTATTATCCCATTCTGTTCCTATAATGGCCTGGGGTATGGGGATAAGATTCGAGAGAAGCATTCGATTCCGATTAAAGAATGGGAGAAAAAAACCGGTCGACCTATGCGAGATGACCTGTGGAAACAAGGTCCATTGACCTAGATAGTATATCTATTTTTTCTCTGCTACTTTATTCAAACTTATAATCTGCGTGTCTTTACAGTTGTTAATATAGATACAAAAATTTATATATAGCGCAATGAAATATATAGCTATAATAAAATATGAAATATATTGGGGATATATTATGAGTAATAATTCATAGAAGAAGGAATGTTGTAAGGAATACTATTATCGTTTTTATTATCACTTGTCTCTTAATCATACCAGGATATATGCTTGCAGGGACACCAAACATTTCACTAGAATGGTACACCTCATAAACCAGCATTTATCGAGAACATAGAAGAACTTAGTAGATGTACAGGTTATCCACCGACCCTCTCCAAGTCATCCGATGTCCCCTACAACGACTGATGTGAATATCATTGAATTACTTCAACAGCTAAACGAACCACTCATACTTGGGTATTTAGAGAATCTAACCAGTTTTGGACCTCGAGTAACAGGAACAGAAGGCTGCGATCAAGCAGCTCATTACCTCTATGAGACGTTTCAAGACATGGGATTAGCGGTTCGGTACCATAACTATACCGATAATACAGTATCAGGAAGTAATATCGAGGCAACGTTATATGGATCCGATTCGACGAATATCTTTATCATCTGTGGTCATTACGATACTGTCCCAGCGGGACCTGGCGCAGATGATGATGGCTCTGGTGTCGCAGCGGTTCTTGCTGCAGCAGAGATAATGAGGAATTATGAGTTTGGTCATACGGTTAGATTTGTTGCTTTCTCTGGAGAAGAACAAGGATTGATTGGGAGTCGTCATTATGCTGAAGATGCCTATAACAACAATGAATCTATAGTCGCGGTTCTCAATGCAGATATGATTGGATTTGCGCCATCAGGTTCAGATGGTATAAAGGGAAAAATCTATGAAAATGACTGCCTCTGAATGGATTGTTACTTTTACCCAGGACATTAGTCAGGTCTATGCTGATTATATTGGCATTCAATTATTTCCTCAGGGAGAAACCTGGGGTAGTGATCATTACTATTTCTGGGAATATGGGTATGATGCAGTATTTTATGCATGAGTTCAATTTCAATGATTACTATCATTCAGCTAATGACACCATTACTCATATGAATATAACCTATGCAACTCGATTCTCGCGACTTATACTTGCAACGCTTGCTGAGATGGCACAACAACCACGACCGGTTCTTGAAATCACCAATATCTCTGGTGGACTTGGTGTTACTGCTCAGATCACCAATATCGGTGACGAAAATGCAAGAGATGTCAATGCGACGATTGTGATTACTGGAGGATTATTTGGATTTATTAACATCTCATCGACCAGTGAAAGTGCAGTACTTAACCCCGAGGATTCAATGCAGGCAAAAGCAATGCTTTTTAGATTTGGGAAGATTCTTATTACCGTGACTGCTGATGCATCCAATGCAGATCAGGTAACGAAGCACGCAACCGGGTTTCTGATTGGCCCATTTGTTCTTAATAGTCGTCAGCATGCCATAATTTCTTTCTCTTTTTTTATTAATTAATTAGTATTGATTCAAAGGGAGAATCAGCGGGAAACTTAATACCTACTTATTTTATACCCGTAATGCTTTTCACATAAAAAAGGAGGCTTTTCGATGGCCGTTGTTATCACCGGGTCTGGATTAAGCATTGAAAAACTAGTTCAAGTCGCAAGACAAAACGAGAACATAAAACTTCATCCTGATGCTCTTACGCGGATTAAAGCGTGTCGTACGATGCTTGAGAATAAAATAAAAGCACACGAGATAATGTACGGGGTGAATACCGGTATCGGTGAGTTCTCTGAAGTAGTGCTGAATAATGATCAGATGAAAGAATTCCAGAAGTACCTTATTTATAATCACGCGGCAGGGATCGGGGAGCCTGCTCCTCTTGAGTATGTCCGTGGGGCGATGCTGGCACGGGTGAATGTGCACGCGCATGGTAACTCCGGGTGTCGCCCTGATATTACGCAAACGCTTGTTGAAATGTTAAATAAAGGTGTCACCCCTTATGTCTGCCAGAAAGGATCGGTAGGTGCATGTGGTGATCTTGCACCGATGGCACAAATCGCTCTGCTTATGATGGGTGAAGGGAAAGCATATTATCAGGGAGAACTGCTTGATGGAAGAGATGCCCTCAAGAAAGCAGGCATTCCTATTCCAGGTTTACAAGCACGAGATGGCCTCGCGATCATTAACGGTTCGAATCTCCTCACTGCCATGAGTGCTATTTTCTTATATGATGCAAATAATTGGTTGAAACAAGCGGAGATTGCAGCAGCGATGTCTCTTGAAGCATTAAAGGCGAATATGAAACCGTATAATGTGAAAATTCATGAAGTGCGAGGGTTCGCTGGTGCGGTGCGAAGCGCAAAAGCTATCCAGAAACTGATTGAAGGTGGCGATCTTATTGAAGGGAAGATGAAATGTAAAATACAAGACGCATATTCGATGCGGTCGACACCTCAAGTGATTGGTACTGCCCATGATGCACTTGCGTACGCACGATCTCAGGTTGAAATCGAATTGAATGGTGTTGGGGATAACCCGATTTTCTTCCCGGATCAAAACCTGCAGCTTTCTGGCGCGAACTTCCAAGGAACACCGGTCTCATTACCGATGGATATGGCTGGTACCGCGATCACGATGGTTTCTGTCATGTCTGAACGACGAATGAACCGGCTCAATAACCCTGCGTTGAACGTTGGGCTTCCCGCATTCTTAACAAAAGGTGCGGGGATGTTCTCTGGTCTGATGCTGAGTCAATACACGGCTGATATGCTCATCGTTGAACAACGGATTCTCTCAGCTCCTGCGTCTATCCAATCGATTCCTGCTGCTGCTGATCAAGAAGATTTCGTCTCCATGGGGATGAACACGGCGATTAAGAATTTCCAGATACTTGACAACGCCTATGGAATTCTTGGTATTGAATTCATGGCTGCAGCACAAGCACTTGGACTTCCGAGACTACAAATTCGGTAAAGGAGTCGCCAAGGCAAAAGAAGTCATCAGAAAATACGTGAAGTTCTTAGATGAAGACCGACCACTGTACCCAGATCATACGAGAATGAAAGAACTTGTAAAATCCTGTGAAATACTGCATGAGGTCGAGAAAGTCGTAGGAAGCTTAGACTAAACGAGTAGGTCTTCTCTATGTCTATACGTTTCTTTATTTCTTTATCATCGGAATACGAATATCTGTTTTCTTAACAAGATTAATTGCTTCTTTATACCCTGCATCCGCATGTCGTGCGACACCCATCCCAGGGTCAGTGGTAAAAACTCGTTTGATACGTTCATCAGTTTCTTTTGTTCCATCACACACAACAACCATGCCAGCGTGCGTGGACAGACCGATGCCGACGCCGCCACCATTATGGATATGGACGCTATCAGCTCCAGCTGCACAGTTCAAGAGTGCGTTGAGGAGTGGCCAGTCTGCAATCGCGTCGCTTTTATCTCGCATTCCTTCCGTTTCTCGGTAAGGAGATGCAACGCTCCCGCTGTCGAGGTGATCTCGTGTGATTGCTACCGGACCGATTTCACTATCTCGTACCATTTTATTAATAGCAAGTGCAAATTGTGCTCGTTCTCCATATCCAAGCCAGCAGACACGAGCTGGTAGACCCTCCCACGGGAGGTGTTTCTCTGCAAGGGTAATCCAGTTCGTCAAGACCTTATCTTCCGGGAACATCTTCATGACTGCTTTATCTGTTTTTAAAATATCATCTGGATTCCCGGTGAGCGCAAGCCAGCGGAATGGTCCTCGACCTACACAGAACATCGGTCGAATGTACGCAGGGACAAATCCTGGGTATTCAAACGCGTTCTTCAATCCAGCTTTTAAGGCTTGACCTCTCAGGTTATTCCCATAATCAAACACAACTGATCCTTTTTTCTGAAAATCAAGTAACGCTTTACAATGCTGTTTCATGCTCTCCATGGATTGCTGGATATATTTCTTTGGATTCTTTTCTCGTAACGCGAATGCTTCTTTCAGAGAACTTCCATAATACTCAGCAGGGACATACCCATTTAATTCATCGTGAGCAGACGTCTGATCGGTAACGACATCTGGTTTGAATCCGTCTTTCACAAGCTTTGGTAGTGATATCAGCGCAGTTGCCTAGAACACCAACTGAGAACGGTATTTCTTCGTCCTTCGCTTTTGTTACAAGCTCGACTGCTTCGTCGATATCCTTGACTTTTTTGATTACAGAACCCTGCCTTGATACGTCGATCGATTCGTTTCTCATCGCACTCAACAGCAAGACAGACACCATGGTTCATCGTAACCGCGAGTGGTTGTGCACCACCCATACCGCCAAGACCACCCGTAAGAACAATTTTTCCTTTTAGGTTATTCTTGAAATGTTTTTGTGCGCAGGCAGCAAACGTCTCATAGGTTCCTTGGATAATCCCTTGGGTTCCAATGTAACACCAGGATCCCGCGGTCATCTGTCCGTACATGGTTAATCCAAGTTGTTCGAGTTCTCTGAAATGTTCCCAGGTGCTCCAGTGTGGTACAAGATTTGAGTTTGCAATAAGTACTCGTGGGGCGGTCGTCCATGTCTGAAAAATTGCAACCGGTTTTCCTGATTGGATCATCAGGGTTTCATCATGTCCTAGTGTTTTAAGTGAATCAACAATCGCATCGTAACATTTCCAGTTCCGTGCTGCTTTTCCTGTGCCACCGTAGATAATAAGTTCCTCTGGTATCTCTGCGTTCTCAAGGTTGTTTTCCAGCATTCGTAAGATTGCTTCTTGTTTCCATCCTTTACAGCGAAGTGTCTTGCCTCGTTGAACCTTCACATGTCGTCCCATAGTCTCATGTCTGCAAAAAGAATACGATATACTAAAACTTTAGTACAGGTTGAATAAAAGGGAAGGACGGCTGGCCTCACTAGGAGGGGATGGGATGCACTCTAACAAAATAACAACTACCAGCCCAATTCCTTCCATTTAATAAATAGTAATAACCCCTATATATGCTTTTCGATTATATAAAGGAAATACTGACAACGTTACTGCCTCTCAGGATAATTCTCCCGAGTCGGCGCTTGGTTTCATCCTTGGTTTCTTCGACCTCATCGAGCACCAGGTTCATATATTCGTCATACCCTAAAAGTTTGCCTTCGATGTGTCTTCCATCCTTTAAGAGAAGTAGTAATTTTTGGTTCACTGCTTTTTCTAGGACATCTAATGGTAAGGACATGGCAGAAGGTAAGGAGAACACCCTTTTTAAAACTATTCCTTACGTCTTGGAGAAAAAAGTAAGATTACAGTGGATAGCCGCCGATTTGAAGACTGGGATCCCCAAGCAATGCCCAGGACTGCATGACCTTCGTATCAATCCATGAGTCGCCCCAGGCAGATGAATTCCAATCCACTGGATAGGTTTGCGTATACCATGTAATTGCTGCAGCCCACGTATCACCAAGTACCGTCACATGATCTTGACCGTAAGCATGGAAAAACGCGCCTTCAAGTTCATTGATACCACCCTTAAAAGATGTTTTATCTTCTTTTGTGTACCCAAGCGCTGTACATCCAAGAGCTGCGATCGCACCACCTGTTGGTTCCCTGAGTATGCGTTCACTCCAGCATTCCGGGATATATTCTTGTTTCCATCGTGCAGAGGCATTAAATATACGTCTCAAACAGACATCAAACTGACTATTATGACAACCGCTGACAACACAGACTGGGAGTTTGTCTTTGTTTCGAAAACGCCACATATCATTACTGTTTGGTCCTTGAATAAATCCTGTGCCATTTGGGGCATTATTCCCCCATTGTTTTGGACTGCCATGGCCAACAAGGTACACAAATCCCCATCCATTCCGGAATTCTCTAATCACATCTTTTTTGTTTGCGAAGGATCCATCAGAGGTATATAATCGGGTTGCTGTAAACCCACTCATATTTTCAATGGCACGATCACCGTAATATTCACCTTCATATCCTGTCCAATTTGCATTTTGAGATTCCGGGTAGGTATCCCCCGCAGCGACAAGCATGGTGGTGAACCAGGGTTGGTTAAATATGGTCGTCTCATACGTGATAACCTTTTGAACCATGATTTTTACTTCCCTTTCACTGCGACAGGCGAAGACGACCAACCGCAACATCAGGAATCAGATCAATATTTGTATCCTGGGCTGTTTCCCCTGGATACCATTCTCCATAAATGCCGTCATTATCACTATCCCAACTGGAAAAATTTCCGCTTGCATCATAAATATCAGCGAAATACAAATCACTCAGATATTCAACATCCCAATCATCAACCATGTTGACGTATCTTACCGGACAATACCAGGTTGGTTGAAACTGGCTACTTCTTCCTCCAACAAGAAGGACATATCGAACTCCCCATTCCTCTTTGCAGATTTTATAAAATATTTTACTTTCTCTGCATCATCACGACCATGCCAGTACATCTGGTGATAGACCTCGTCAAGGGTGACAAGTTGTGTTCTAAGACCCAGTTGTTTTTATGGATGACAAGGGGTTGTAATGCGTTAAAAAGTTTGAGGGCAATGATGAGAAGTTCATAAAGAGAGGGACCTATCGTTCATCTGACGGATATCGTATTGTAATACAGATACTGTCCTGTGAACCGCTCAGTGTGCCGTACCGTTGGACCCAAAAGGAAGCCAAATACGAATACGAGAATGGCAAACCATTTCTTCCATAATCAATAATAAGTCTCTTCATCGATACCCCCCCTATAGTAGAGTTGTATTGTACTTAATAAATGTTTAGACTAGGGGATAAAAAGCAGAAGGCATATCTTACGACGGGGTTATTGCCTTTCCTCGACCCATAACGTGCAGTTTCTTTGCATTGAGATTCATAAGCAGGAACGTATCATCGGGGGTGTACACCAAAGGTTTTTCTGATTCCAATGTAAGTGAACCATTGTGAACATTAGTTACGTTCACAGGAACGGTCTGCATTCCAACGGTGACATGGAAGAGGCCTTCTTTGATGTGTTCAGTATAAAACCGATTGTGTGTAAATGAAAGAGAGATCGTTGTTGTAAGAGTTGCGCTCGTTGCTGGACAAAGGAGTGAGCCTCGTTTCATTTCTTCAGCAGTAGCTCCTTTAATCGCAAGACCGACTCGAGACCCTGCTTCAGCCTCATTGACATCTTTATCTTGCATCTGAATGGAACGGACCACTACTTCTTTGTTCTCTGGAAGCAATACAAGCGTGTCATGTTTCCGTAAAATGCCTTTTTTGACAAATCCTAAGAGGACCTCCCCAACCCCTTTCACGCTGAACGAGTGATCAACGGTTATCATTGTCTTAGCTTGGGTATTATACCTGTGGTGTAATCTCATTTAAGATATTCTAGGATGCTCTGCGGGTCTCGTTCTTTAAGCTGGAATGATGCGACTGATGTACCTTTCATAAGCGCCTTTATCGGGCTCACATCGGTGTAGGGGGGAAGAAGGACGATTCCTTGAGAAATACCAAATGAATCCAACATAAGGATAGTCTCGCCTATCTCAGGTGTCATCTCTGAAGTGAAAGAATTGCTACATCGATGCTTGACATAATTTGACTTTTTGCTGCTAATTTATCCTCCACAGGAGATAAAAAAGTAAAAATGTAATCATCTGTTTTTTTGTTGAACATCGCAATATCACTTTCTGTCCCTTTTTTACCAAGTACTGACCGAGCTCTTCATCATGGAAGATACCAACAGCGAGATTTTTCATATCCCGGGTGTATTCATGAGACTGTCATAAACTTAACTTTTCCGTACAAGGCAAGTATAGATTGGAAAGGCGTAAGAACTTATATTGTGGAGTTGTTTTATCACGATAAACGTATTTATAGGGGATCTTACATGATCTGCTCCGAATGAAATCGACCTGTAATTATCCATGTTACCGGAAACATAAAGAAATATCGCTCTCTCTTGAAAAAAACATAGCCAGCATCAAACTTGTATTTTTTGATATGGATGGTGTCCTCATTGACACCGTCAGTTCCTGGAGGTATATCCATGAACGTTTTGGGACAACGAATGAACGTTCTATCATGCCTATCTTCGTGGAGAAATAGATTATCTGGAGTTCATTAGACGCGATGTGTCCCTATGGAAAGACAAGGGAAAACCAGTAAAGAAGGAAACAATTCAAAAATATTGTATGCGATCCCGGTTATCCCGGGTGTAAAAGAATGTATTTCGTTTCTGAAGAAACACCATATTAAAACCGCGATTGTGAGCGCTGGTCTTGACATTCTTGCAGAAAAGGTTGCAAACGACCTTGGAATTGATTACGTGTTTGCAAATGGAGTCAAGGTTGGTACTGATGGACGACTTACCGGCGAAGGTGTCCTTCAAGTTGAACTGATGCATAAAGAAAAGAATGTAAAAGCACTTGCGCAAAAACTCCATCCCCCTTAGAAGAGTGTGCTGCTGTCGGGAATTCCTGTTTTGATATCCCAATGTTTGAAACCTGTGGCTTAGGTATTGCTTTTAATCCTGGGGATGCATGTGTGCGAGAGTGTGCTGATATTGTTATAGAAGGTAAAGATTTGAGCAGATTGATTCTTGTCTTAAAACCATATGTCTGATTGGGTTTTATTCAGCGATGAAACTACTCGTCCAGAGTGGGCGGTCTGGTTCTTCCCCGTTTTCGCAGTTGTTGTTTCCATTGTTCATCGGTTAATCGATCCGACATGGGTTGTTTGAACTCATAGTAACTAAACACCGGTCCTGCTCCAAGGATGATGCGTCCATCAGGGACTTTGTAAGCGACATGGATAAGATCAACGTAGCCGACACCTTCTTCGAGGACCTGTTGGGAGTTGGTGTCGGTGTGGACATCGGCGACGAGGGTGGTTTCTTTTCCTTGGTCATTCACACCGGTAACGATGCCATCAAGTTGCTCGCCAAAGTTTCTGATGAACTATAATCATCTTCGGTGAGTTCTGTTCCCTCAAGTTCATCTATTGAAATGTTAAGCAATCGTGTCAATCAATGTTTCCAGGCTTGTAAGACGATTGTGGTTTCTGTTTCGTTCAGGACGTTTAGATCCGTAAGCCCTGTTCGTGTCATCGTCGTTAGTGCAAGGAGTCGTGCGTAGAACTCAGGGACTGGTTCGACGTAGCCAACAACTGGTTTTTCCTCGGGCGGAATGAAGTGGTTTTCGGGGTGTAACTCTGTTTTGCATACAGGATGGTGTCATGTCGTAGTTCCGTCCATGAAGCAAGCGCTGTTTGGAGTTCTTTATCCTCCCATGCGTTGGATTGCATAAACGACGGGATACTTGGTTCAATGTTGTTGAGCAGTGCTGTTAGGGTGTATAACCAGCTGCAATACAGGTTTCGGTTCCATTCGGTGACGTTCAATGAAGAAAATTTTCAGAAAGATTTTCTATCTGCCTGTCATAGAATTCATATTCGGTGTCACCCTCGCATCGAGGAGTTCCCGTGCTCTTGTTGAACCAAGGACTGTCATGATATCAAGTCCTCGGGGCATGATTCGTTGTCCGATTCCATAGGTAAATGGTGTCTCGTCGCCTGTGTATCGGCCGGTAGCTGGAAACACTAAATTTTGAAACATATACGAATCTGGGATGAATCGTTGACCCATAAGTCGCATCCCCTTTGTTTTTTCTAGTACTTCATAGAGTTGTTCTCTTGTGAATGGCGGTTGAATTCTAACGTTCCCTGTCCCCCCATAGATTTGTGGGCTTCGAAGTTGTGCTAATGATTCCGAAGAGTCAACCATTTTTGTCTCATCGGTGAATTCTGTGGTGTTGAACTGTGCTCCGAAGACTGTTTTGATACTGGTGAGATACTCAAACGGGGTGAGATCATCAGCGGTTCCAACAAAGAATGAGGTGACGGTGTAGACTTTCTCCCAGAGTTTTTCAAGTGATTCCTCGTTTATTGTAAGAGATGATAATGCAGTGAGATAAGGCATGCTTGGATGGTCGCGATTTTTGCATCTTTTTCATTGATTATGTCACTACCACGTAGTAAGAACGTGATTCGTCCGTACCACATCATCGCTTTGAAGTATCGTTTGAGTTTTTCTGATTGGGTGTAATGTCCTCGTGGTTTGTATTGAGAGTAATCTTCTTTGTAGTGGAAGATGGCGCTATCCTGAAATCCTTCATGTGCCTCGATGAAGGAGAGTTCTGTGGTGACGTTGTCGCTGACGTAGGTTGGAATCGAGAACGAAACGGTTCTGATGTTCTCTGAGTCGTTGTAGTCCTCCGTTGGTGTTTGCAACAGGGATAAGGCGACACCGAAAAAACCAACGTTTCGTCTCGCTGCTTCCTTTAAGTCGGATCTGTAAATGTTTCGTAATCTTGCATTGATTTGTCGAATAATGCTTTACTGAGGTCAAGGATGTTGTCGAAGAATTCCCGCTCTTCAATTCCTTTTAATGTTTGATCAAACAGAATGTGGTACAGATGCAGCAGTGTATCCGAGGTAACGAAAATGGAATGTCATGGTCTTTCAGATATTTATATGGTACGATGATGTCGTCCTCTGAACCAAAATCTCTTACAACAAATCCATTTTTCCTCAGTAATTCCTTCTGTTGATCGGTAAGTGCAAATACTCATCGACCGTATTAAAATTCACGATTGTTGAGAATCTAACGGAAGCGTGTATTGTGGTGTCTGAGCATTGATTGTTATTTCGTCAGAAGAGTAATATGATGCCATCGTATATTTTGGATTGTCTGACTAGAGTGTCGATGCCGAAGGGATGATAATCAGTTACTACCTGGTCCTGGCTGTTGAACACATCCGCTGAGACTTGTGATAAGAAAGAGACTGACAATTGCTATTCCAAAGAATTTTTTTATGTTGTTCATTTTGTATCATCCTCGCTACTCAATATCAATAATTGTATATATATTTGTGGAAGATGTTTGGGAAAAACCAAATGACGATACCTTTTAATCTCTCTTGTTCTATGTCACAAGTAAGATTCCTATGGTTCTTGATAATCTCGGAGATTCGCTAAAACGAACAATCAAAAAAATCGCAAATGCGGTCCATGTTGATGCACAGCTTGTAAAAGAAGTCGTTCGAGACATCCAACGAGCGTTGTTACAATCAGATGTCAATGTCAAACTTGTTCTTGAACTCTCCAAAAAAATAGAGCAGCGTGCACTTGAGGAAAAACCACCTGCAGGGATGACGAACCGGGAACATGTCATTCATATTGTCTATGATGAGCTGGTTCGTATTGTTGGAGCGTCCCGGGAGCTTGCGATCCGAAAGCAGGTCATCATGATGGTCGGGCTATATGGTCAGGGGAAAACCACGAGTTGTGGGAAACTTGCCACGTTTTTTAAAAGAAAAGGGCTGCGACCTGCGTTGATTGCTGGTGATGTTCACCGACCTGCTGCCTATGAACAATTAAAGCAGATCTCCGAGCAAGTCGAGGTTCTGTTTTATGGTGATAAAAACGAGAAAAACGCGGTGAAGGTGATCAAGGAAGGAATTGATAAATTCAAGCGAACCGCTGATGTAATTATTGTTGATACCTCAGGACGTCATAAACTTGAGGATGATCTGATTTCTGAGATGAAGGATATCTTTAAGGCGATCAAACCAGATGAAAAACTCCTGGTGATGGATGCAGCGATGGGTCAGCAGGCTGGTCCGCAGGCAAAAGCCTTCAATGATGCGATCGGTATCACCGGTATTGTTCTGACGAAGCTTGATGGGACTGCCAAAGGTGGTGGTGCGCTCAGTGCTGCTGCTGAGGTTGGTGCCCCGATTGTGTTTGTGGGGACTGGTGAGCATTCCGCTGATTTTGAGAAGTTTGATCCGTCTGGGTTTCATCTCACGGCTCTTAGGTATGGGTGATATTAAATCCTTGCTGGAGCGTGCTGAGGAAAGCCTGAAAGGAAAGGATGCAGAGAAAACCGCGCGGAAACTGATGTCCGGGAAATTCAATCTCAATGACATGTATGAACAGATGAATATGATCTCTGGGATGGGTCCGTTGTCGAAGGTCGCAGAGATGCTCCCTGGTGGTATGTCTGGGAAATTGAAAAATGTAGATATGAATGAGACGCAGAATAAGCTGAAGAAATTCCGGATTATTATGGATTCGATGACCAATGAGGAGCGGGAGAACCCAGAGTGTATCCAGGCATCACGGATAAAACGGATAGCCAAGGGTGCTGGTGTGGAGAATAAGGACGTCAAAGAAGTGCTGAAATATTATAATATGACGAAGCGGATGATGAAAGGTTTTTCCAGTGATCGGAAGATGCGGCGAAATCTGATGCGACAACTTGATTTTGGGAAATGATTGTTTTGGAAGTATGTTGTTTAAAAATTATGATGATCTGGTTTTGAA
Source organism: uncultured Thermoplasmata archaeon (assembly GCA_963835145.1). GTDB lineage: Archaea > Thermoplasmatota > E2 > DHVEG-1 > DHVEG-1 > SM1-50. Next base: position 111,325 of record CAWIEM010000019.1, on the reverse strand, counting down.
TGGTCAAACACCGGTTCTTCAGCAGAAACGAAAGGATGTCCTTGATATGCTGACTGCTGCGGTTGAAGCAGTACAACCATATCGTGTTGTAAAAGAGTGTTTTCAGGATACGCAGCTGGTATTTGCATCGGAAACTATTGATCTTTCTTCTTTTGATCATCTGTATGTGGTTGGTTTTGGGAAGGCAAGTGTGGGGATGGCACAAGCGGTCTGTGATGCGGTGCCTGTAACAAAAGGTGTTGTGATCACAAATGATCCATCTGCAAGAATACCAATGATTCAATAGAGGTTATTGTTGGTGGGCATCCTCTTCCAAATGAAGACAGTATTCGTGGTGCGGAAAAAATCCTTGATCTCTTAGCGTGAATGTAGAGAGAATGACTGTGTCATTGTCCTTATCTCTGGTGGTGGGTCTTCGTTATTCTGTAAACCTCGTGTTCCATTTCCTGATCTTCAAAAAACGATTGATTTGGTGTTACGATCCGGTGCGACCATCGATGAGCTAAATACGATTCGGAAACATCTTTCGTTGGTGAAAGGTGGGCAACTTATCCAACATACAAAAGCAGTTATCATTTCTCTTATTATCTCCGATATTGTGCATGATCCGATCTCGTCGATTGCCTCTGGTCCTACCTCTCCTGATCCAACCACGTTTTCTGATGCAAGAGAAATCCTTAAACGATATGAACTTTGGGAGAAGATTCCAGCATCGGTACGAACAGTCATACGGAAGGTATCACTGGACATATTGCTGAGACTCTCAAAGAAAATGATCCTGCGTTTGAGACGGTCTTTAATTTTATTGTTGCAAATAATGAACGTGCATGTCAAGCTGCTCTAGAGAAAGCAAAAGAGCTTGGATATGACGCAAAACTGCTTACGACGTCGATTACTGGTGAAGCACGGGTTGTTGGGAAATATTTAATTAACAGAGTAATAAAGAGTCTCTTCATGGAAAGACTGTTTTTATCACCGGTGGTGAAACAACCGTGACGGTACAGGGTAGTGGGACTGGTGGGAGAAACCAAGAATTGGTGCTCAGCTGTGTGGAGGAGATTGCAGGAAAAGATGTTGTTGTTGCTTCATTTGCGACCGATGGGATTGATGGGAATAGCGATGTTGCTGGTGCACTTGCTGATGGTTTTACACTTGCTCGTGCACGAAAAAAAAGCTGAATCCCTCTCGTTTTTTAGAGCAGAACAACTCTTATGTTTTTTTCCAAGCATTGGGTGATACGCTTCGTACCGGTCTTACAGGGACGAATGTGATGGATATCCAGATATTGATACGATAATGAACCATCTTTTTTTTAATGATACGAAATTAATAAACTTTTTAAGGAGGAAAGAGATAACAAATTGGGATGACCTCAATCAAAAAACTGTTCCATAACTAATATATAAATATATCGCATAAATATAGTATAAAGGATGATTAGTTACATATATCCACCGATAGTATTTAAGTGGGCAAAAGTAATATAAACAATTAAAAATCTATATATGGAGATAAAATATGCAAAGAATCGTTCGATGAAACTTTCCATTACCGTAGGAATTATTATTTTCTTATTTGCTAAGTTTATTTTTTCCAAGTACCGTAAGTGCAACGGGTACTAATGTAAAAGACGGTATATGGAGGGACACGTTTGACGAATTCAACCGTATTTGTTAATGGAACGAGTAATTGTATCTGGGAAGATATCACGATCCTGCTGAATCGGCGTCTCCTGGTGGACGAACGTATGCGTTTGCCGATGGAGGTTCAAAACCAAATAACGCACATAACGCATATTATTTTCACGTCGCTTTTCGCGATAAACAGAATCCTTTCTTTCCTTTGTCTCCTGGAAGACATACTCACCCAACGAAACCGAGTTCGATGATGATTTTATTATCCAGCCATTAAAAACCAAGTGAATCCGCAGAGCGTACGCGCAATCATCTGCAAAGGATAGAAAATCTGCTGTTCATCATTTCCGATTCAAACTCGACGGCAGTGCAGATACCATCGGTGACTTAGAGATCTATTGGGATGGCAAAGCAGAGAATGCGAAAAACATAGAGTTGTATTACTGGAAATATGCGTATCTCATTGTTAAGCCCATGGACGCTACTCGAAGTCAATGCAACTGGCGAGCTGATTCTTCGTAAACTTGTCCCAAGTGAATTAGAAAACGCATTAAATTCTGAGAATTATTTCGACATCTGTGTGGTTGCTACAAAAGATGATCTCTCATGACACTTTTACAGATTATGTTAAACTCGATCAACACAACAGGAAGGATTTGAGATAGGATATGGACTTGTTCAAACAAACGATACATTGATTTACCAAAGTAAACACTGGGATCTTTTAACCTGGGATGATTACAAAAGTGGCAGCTACCGTAACGTATCAGATATTCTATGAGAATGCAACCTTATGTCCCTATAGAAAATTCGTCTTGAGTGGAAATGAACAAGGGTTTACACCCCGCCAGTCTCGCTTGTCGCTCTTTCAATGATTATCCCAAATAAAAATTCAGGGCGAACCTGACCACAAAAATCCCCATCGGTGTCACCAAAATTTCAGTTGGACGTTGACCTGGCAGAAAGAAAATCAATGGCAGGATCATTTTATCCTCATATCGCATCGGTCAAAAAAGACAAAGTAACACTCGGAGATGACGCTGTAAACATCAGTCTGGTGAGCGGAGGCTGGCCGATGTTTGGCCAAAACCCGACAAACACGCGAGCAGCTGATGGACCAGCGGCAACCCAGGCATTTTACTGGTGGAGTGACTATCATGCTGAACGTAACGAAACCCTGGGGTAATCCCGTGATCGATGGAGAATCCCTGTACATCGATGGACGATACAGAGACCGGTAATGTACCCTTGTATAGATTCCCGAATATCATCGTCTCACCAGATAATGTCGGGAAACCATTTACGGGGTACGATTCAAGTACTAAAGCTTCCTTGATTTACCCCTTGTCGGTCACCTGCGATTTCTGATCAATATATTGTTGTAGCTACTGGAAATGAAAACAGTGAAAATAGTGTGTATATCTTTGATAAAAACTCGCTATCGAGCCCGCCAAAGATCTATAATTTTAGTGATGATTATTCAGTTGATCCAGAAATCTGTTATTGGGGTTCTCCTGTTATTGCAGATGGGCTGATTTATCTATCGACCTGGGGTGGGGATGCAAGCCTCTCTGGGTATCATAAGAATAACATGCTCCTCGTCATAGATCCTACAACAGCAACACAAAAATGGAATTTCAGTTTTCCTATTCCTCGAAACCATTAATGTCTCCGACCTGGAGTTTTTCGACCCCTGCGGTCTCAAATGGTATTGTCGTTGTTGGATGTATGAACGACCGGGGTGATAACCTCTTTGCGTTAGAAAACACAAAACGGTAGTCTTGCTATGGAATATCTCTGTTGATGGTGCGATCGGAAAAGCAGCACCAGTCATTTACAATGACACGGTCTTTATTGTCAGTGAACAGAAAGCACTTGACGGGATTAGAAAAAAACAAAGGTTACTGCGGTAAATCTTGATGATGGTAGCATTCGATGGGCGGTTCCCTTAGGAAGGGCCTTTTTACACCTCCTCTCGACTCCACCTATTGCTTGGCTCAAACGACCCCTGCGATCGCAAATGGCATCCTTTATGTGACCTCACCAGATGGATTGGTGTCTGCAATCGATATTAAAGGTAATGGGACGAAACTCTGGAGAATAAATCATACTACTCAAAGCTTACGCCTTCTTATCTAGCTTTTACATCCTCTCCTGCGTATGCTGATGGTATCGTGTACGTAGGTACTCCCGATGGTTTCCTCTATGCATTAAATACAGCAACAAACGGGAATGAATCATGGCACCGACAAGTCTACCCCTACGATTTAAATTTGCAGGTCGTTACTGATCCAATAATCTCCAATGGTATTGTGTTTTTCGGTGCAGAAAATGGTATTCTCTATGCATGTGGTGCATATGTCCTGCCTAACCAGCAAATCAGCGGGAGCATCACCTCAGTACCTATCACGCTTCCAACGGGATACTGGTGGAAGAAGTTCTATGCGCAGGCTCAAACAGATGGGAGTTCAACGATTAATAAAATCACCTTTAGTATCCTTGATGAAAACGGTAACTTCCTTAAAGAAGTAGACAATACGAGTGATATCCTTTTATCGAATCGGACCATCGGGCGAACGATGCGACTCCATGCTGATTTCTGGGCTAAAAACAGTTCGGTAAATCCCAAACTCTTCTTCTGGAACGTCACCTTCTCATCAGATCAGAAGTTACCGTATCTCAACCGTAATACGTTAACCCCCAATCCTACAGGATACCTCAATGAGGTCTGTCCCGGTATTCACGGTAAAAGCTCAAGATAACGACACCGGACTGCTGATGAGCTCCGCTCGTTATACGTTGGAATATATCCTTGAAGGTCAAACGAAACATGCGACCTATACCGCATTTTGCACTGGAGTAAATGGAACAACAACCGTTGAACAGATAACGGTGAATATCTCCAAGTTAGATTTCTATCCAAATATCTCCGCATTAAAAAAACTCTGGATTAATATCTCTGATCTCGCGGGAAATACTGGAAGCCTGTATGTTCAAATTAAACAAGATACAACTCCACCGATCTCCTATGTGGTAAATAAGTCGATGAAACCTCGGTATAACGCAACAACGCCTTCGATACGGATTAATGCCACATCCTTTGATAATGGAACCGATGCCAGTGGTATAAAACGAATGGAACTATACTATCGTTATTCATCTACGGGGAACTTCTCAGGCGAACTGGGTCTATTTCGCATAACTCTACTACAAAATCACCAAACTGGAAATTCAATTTCACAAATAAACCAAACAACATGGTGGGTACTTTGAAGTCTGCACGGTTGCCACTGATAACGCAAGTAACATTGAGAATCTTCCCAACAACATGGTGATGTCTCGTTCTTATATGACTGGAAAATCCCTGATCTTCCAAACTTCTCAGGAGACACCCTGTGGTTCAAGGAGCGACCAACGTTCTCTGTAGTGTTCGAAGATGATTTCCGTTTAGATACCATTCAATATCGTCCGAATTTTGAGACTTCATGGACCACCATTGCGACTGACGTGAATGCGAGTACCTATAACAAGTCCTGGAGTTTAAAAGAAGAATATTGGGATCAAATGAATGAAGACGAAGTCTATTACCTGTATTTCAAGATCAATGATACACTGGGAAACACCTTGTTAAGTCACCAGTAATAACCAGGCAATCACCATCAGAAAAGACACGTCTGAACCGAATGGAACTATTGATATCCCTTCGGTGGAAACAGAAATGAGCTGGTCATATAACTTTACCGTGTCCGGACTTGTCAATGATCAAGACGGTAGTGGTATTAAAGAAGTCACATTGTACTATCGGTTTTCTGAGGATAAATCGAATTGGAGCAGCTGGACAGCATACGGAGACACACTGGATTCTTCTCCTTTTGAATGGGATTATACAGCCGCAGAAGGAGATGGCTATTACGAGTTTAAGATCAACGTCACCGATATCGCAGGTAATGACAGTGGAATCTGAGGTGTTCCCTGTTGTCGTTACCTCGTTCCCAACAACCCTTACACTGGTCATGATCGGCCTTGTGATTGTCCTCTCGCTGATCAGTGCGGTCATCTTTATCAAATGGAGAAAACGAAAGTAACAAAGGTTTCTTCCTTATTTTTTTTCTCTTATCTTTTTTAGATCCTCTTGGGTATATTCAGGGAAAAACAACCCGGTATGACCACAGGTGTTACATTGCCATTGATTTAAAAGACCCTTGGAATAGGAGTCTGCTGACATGTCCGGTTTTGTATCAGTGCTGTTACATTCCGGACACATTCGAACAAATTTCTTTGGCATAACCTTCCTTTTCATTCGATATAGATTGCTGGTCGTAAGGGAGTCGCAAACTTTATTTTCTTTGCCGGGTCATAAAGGTTTGTATCGTCGGCACTGTAGATTTCCACCTCACAGCTAAACACTTCGTTAAGATATAATTTTGCGTTGAGGAGATGTTCTTTTTCGTTAATAGGAATAAGGAATCGTTCACGGTCTATTTCACTGAACATTTTTATCTCGCCGCCAATTTTTGAAACAAATTGAGACACCTGTTGACCGAGTGGTTTCATCGATGGATCTGTCAATGTGTCTTTTATCATCAGACCAACATTGAATTGATTTTCAGCAGCAAGCTGTAAAGCTTTCCTGAAAATTTTTTGTTTCCATTCCGGTGACGTGTAGATACAGATTTTTTTTGGTGTAATCTTTGTGACCTTGAGAATCTCGTTGGTATCTTCGATGACCCTGGTAAGGAGGTATTCTCCTACCTCGTCCTTTTCAGAAATCTCCTCAGGGTTGAACACTGGATATTTTTCATTAGAAACAAAATGGTTGTGTCCCTGTGTCGCCCAGAGTTCTTCAGCAAGATGTGGTGTGATCGGTGTCATAAGCACAATCCAGGTGCGGATAAACTGATCAAGTAATTTTTTGTTTGCTCCCCCTCGTTTCAAGTACCATTGTATGTCTTTCTGGCATTCAAAAAAGATTTCGTTGGATGTAACCCGCAGGTCAAAGGTCTCAAATGCATTAAGAACCTTCTGTATCCGTCGTTGCAGGCTACTTCTCAGCCAGTTATCAAGATTCTCTTGTTTCTTTTCTTTTATTTCAGAGATTTGTTGAACCAGTTTCCAGATGTTAACGATTCGGTTTTTGTATTTAAGGACGGTTTCAGGGTCCCATTCAATATCAACAAAAGGTGACCCGATATGCAAGTAATAGAGACGCATCGCATCGACACCATACGTGACGGCTGCCTCAACAATTGGTTCTGCGCCACCTTTGGATTTACTTATTTTTTCTTTACCTTTTTGTGTCACCCACCAGTGCACAAAAATCCCTTGTGGGCGTTTCTGCTCTGGCATGATCGCAACATGATTCATGATATAGACCGGGAAGTGAACAGTTTTATGCTCTTTTCCACCCAGATTAATATCAACAGGATACCAGTAGTCAAAATCTGCTTTAATGGTCTGCCAGATCTTCTGTTGTGGAGACCCGAGTCCAAAGAACACATAGTCAAAGAACTCATCGGTCATATCTTTTGCTGAAATCTTCTTTTGATTCACATACGAAGAGAGTATATAATACGCCGGATAAAGTGTTGAATCTGAGATTGGTTCGATTATCCAGTCTTTCTTGTAGGGAAACTCAGTTCCAAGCCAGGAGCCTCTTCTAATAGCAGCTCGGTCGCCAAACCAGTCAAGGATTTTTGGTAGTTCATCTTTGTATTCCTGAGGGTATATATTCATGGTTGCTGCATAGTCTTTGGATTCTCTTGTTAAAACAGAGTCACTGTATTTGATGAACCATTGATCGGGTATTTGTTTAATGACGACTGTTTCTTTGCATCTGCAGATTACTTTTTCTGAGAATTCTTTCATTAGAGTCGCAAGATTCTTTACTATTAGATCGTTTTTTACCGTGTCTTTGATTTCTGCGATTTTTATACCAGCATATTTGCCGCATTTCTCATTGAGTATTCCGGTATGGAATTCTTTTTTATAGACAAGATCGGTTGCTTCGTTGAGTTTTTCTGTTTCTATTTGACTTTTTATTTGGAGTTGATCGCATGCTTCTTTTGCTGGGTTATTGCCGAATCCTTTGACATCAATAATTTTGATTGCCTCGATTTTTTCTTTTGATTCTACTAGTGCTATCCAATCATATGGGGCGTGAGCTGGTACGGACATGACTATTCCGGTGGCAACACTAGGGTCTGCGAATACACCAGCGAGAATCGGAACTTCTCTGTTGATTTCTGGGACTACGCAGGTTTTACCGATCAAGTCTTTGCCTTTGATAGTTTCATGTAATGGTTGAACATTATCATATTGATAGGTAAGTTTTTGCAAACATTCTTTGGAGCAGATCCAGGTTTCGTTGTTGATTTTTGCTTTTTGATATTCGACAGTAGGATTTACCCACATGTTGGTGACACCAAAGATTGTTTCTGGTCTAAGTGTTGCTGCAGGGAGAATCGTTCCATCTTTAAGAGTAAATTTAAGAACCGTAAACTCAAGAATCTCTGCAGAGCCACCCTGGGCGACATCGGTTTCTGATTTATCGACCGCGACCGGTCCACAGTTTGGGCAGTATGGGGCAAAATGTGGTTTCTGAGTCAACAGATTTTTTTCATGAAGTTTATGGAACTGCCATTGGATGAACTTCTTATATCCGTCAGAGATCGTATTCATCAATCGGGTGTAATCAATGAGGAATCCGAATCGCTTCCAGTAATCATCCACATACACTTTACTGAAATAGTTTACAACCTCTATCGGGTCTGTTAATTTTTTTATAAACGCGTCTGTACACCCGTTTTGTTTCAGCAGTTTAATGGTGTCTTCGTCGTGTCGCTCGACTTTTTTTGCAAACCCGACTGAAGGAATCCCTGAGGCATGGAATCCTGCGGGGAACAAGACGTCGTACCCGGTCATTCGTTTATATCTGGCGATGACGTCACAATAAGTGAATCCTCGCATATGACCCACGTGGAGGTATCCGGAAACGCCCGGGTATGCAAAATGAAGGAAGAATTTTTTCTGTTTTTCCTTCCGAGCAACATTGATGTTTGCATCAAACCATTTGTTTTGCCATTTCTGCTCAACAGCGACGTAATCGTAATTGTTTTCTTCCATGGATGTAATCTGTTCGGACATGAGGATTGTTTTATATAATATTTCGTATCCCCGTGTTTATTCATTTGAAGCATTTTAAGTAACGAGATTTTAAATAGTACTGCTACAATAAGAGTAATATAATAAGGGGATACATATGAAGAAAATACTTCCGATTATAATAATAGGAATTTTATTGATTAGTGGTTTTGGAGCAGCTGTTACAACCAACATCCAGAGTAAAAAAATGTCAATTCAAGACGAAATACAATTCTCCGAACCAGTGATAACGGATCAAAATAATTATCTTTCTGTGCAGATTAAAGAAGCAACCTCATATGCTGCATTACCTGGTAATCCTGTGTTACCTGTTTATACAAAATTGTTTACGTTTCCTTTTGGAACGATTATAAAAGATGTCTCCTTCACTACTTCTTCTGAACATGTAAAAGAGCTTACAAATGAGATTCTTCCTGCAGCTCAACCAACACAGGTTTCGGATACACCGATAAAGCTATCAAATGAAAAACGGGTAAAAAACGATTTGGTCTATTTAGGCACGAACACCTACCCCTTGTCTCGCTTGGCCTATCAGGTCGGTGCTGGTCTAAATGGAAATGATCATGTTATCCTTCTTTCAGTTCAATATTATCCTCTTCTATATTTACCACAACACAATACTCTCCTCTTTACCCCTAGTGTGCAGATAACAGTAACTTATGAACAATCAAAGAATCCAAAAAGTTACTCTACTGATAACAAGTTACTTATCGTTGCTCCTGAAGAATATACCGAAGCACTCCAACCCCTTGTTGAGCATAAAAATCAATACAACATTGAGACCAGCTTGATGACGACAGAATGGATTGCTGCCCATTCAACTGGTCGAGATTTACCAGAGCAGATTAAATATGCGATTAAGGATGCTATTGAAACGAATGCTATCTCCTCTGTTTTGCTTGTTGGTGGTGTTGATAAACTTCCTATACGACGAAGCTATGTGCTTCTCTGGAATTGGGATGAAGAGGTGATTACGGATCTCTATTATTCTGATATTTATAACGCTTCTGGAGGTTTTTCTAGTTGGGACACCAACAACAATAATAAATTTGGTGAATCAGCTGATCGCGTTGATCACTACCCCGATGTTCATCTTGGTCGACTCGCCTGCGACTCTATCAAAGAAGTGAACATCGCCGTAGATAAGATCATCCACTATGAGTCTGAAACCTATGGTGGCGACTGGTTCAACACCATGATTTTTATTGGAGGAAACACGTTCCCCTGGTCTCCTGGAAATGACGGTGAAGAGAACAATGAACTTATTATGGGAATTATGTCCAAGTTTACACCAAAGATCATCTGGACATCGAAGGGTAACTTTAACCGACAAACAATTTCAAATACTATTACGGAAGGTGCAGGATTCCTGGATTATTCTGGTCATGGGTTTGAACACGGTATGGGAACCTACACTCCATTGGGAGTACAAATGAAATACTATTTTACTTCGTACATCAATGATCAAAAGAATGGAAATAAACTTCCAATAATATTTTTTGACGCATGTCTCACTGCAAAAATCGATTACGTCCTCCAAGATACCCTGGATTATTCAAAAATTAAAAACATAGTCACTTTCTTAGTTAAAACACTTGGTGTCAATACCTCGCAACGAATTCCGTGTTATGCCTGGGCGTTTCTCAAACAGGAGGGTGGTGGAGCGATTGCCACCATTGGGGCAACCCGTACAGCGTATGGTGGTGTTGATAGTGGTGCGGGAAAAATGTCTATTGAGTTCTTCTCCGCTTACGATACTAGTGAGTACCTTGGTCAAATGATGACGCAGATGCAAAATGGGTATATCACTGATGTCCATGATGACGCGTTTACCGTTGAAGAGTTCATGCTGCTCGGGGATCCAACCCTGAAAATCGGTGGATACCCTACCCAATAACACGAGCTACTCTTCTCTTCTTTTTTTTAACAAATCAAAAAACCTATATCTAGGCAGCTAGTTCCCCTGCTCATCAATGAAAACATCACAATCATCCTCTAATGGTATCCAGAAAGTTCAAGGTATTGAGACGATAACGGGTCTTTCTGAATCGGAGGCTACCAAACGACTCCGAGAAGAAGGCTATAATGAACTTCCTTCGCAGGGAAAACAAAATATTTTGGTCATTTTTCTTCATGTCATCTTTGAGCCCATGTTGTTGCTTTTACTTGGAGCAGGTCTCATCTATATTCTTCTTGGGGAAAAACAAGACGCCATCATGTTATTGATCTTCGTTTTTGTTGTCGTTGGTATCACTTTTTATCAGGAACGAAAAACAGAACGTGCATTAGAGGCGTTGAAAAATCTATCAAGTCCCCGTGCGCTAGTTATCAGAGATGGACAACAAAAGAGAATCCCTGGACGCGAAGTTGTCAGAGATGATTTTATAATTCTGAGGGAGGGAGATCGTGTCCCTGCTGATGCAATGGTTATTTTTTCTTCGAATCTTTTAGTTGATGAATCACTTCTCACCGGTGAATCCCTCGCAGTGCGAAAATCAGAATGGGATGGCGTTACCTCCTTTATACAGCCTGGAGGCGATGATTTACCTTTTGTTTATTCCGGGACCCTTATTGTTCAGGGTCATGGAATATCCCGGGTAACCGGTGTTGGTAGTCATACAGAAATGGGTAAAATCGGCAAAGCGTTACAGAAAATTACTCCTGAAGAAACCTTATTGAAGAAAGAAACTGCTCGGTTAGTAAAAAATTTTGCAATCGCTGGATTAATTCTTTGTAGTATTGTAATAATCGTCTATGGTATTACGCGTGGTGACTGGATCACTGGATTCCTCGCAGGCCTGAGTTTAAGTATGGCCATCCTGCCTGAGGAGTTTCCGGTTGTTCTTATGATATTTTTAAGTTTAGGTGCATGGCGGATGTCCAAACGGCATGTCCTGACACGAAATACCGCTGCGATTGAAATGCTGGGAGCTGCCACTGTCTTATGCGTCGATAAAACAGGCACATTGACCATGAACAAAATGCTCTTAAGCTCTCTTTTTGCCAAGGAGAACTCATTTGATTTAGAAAAAAATGGGACGAAACCTTTACCTGAAACCTTTCATGATCTGTTGGAGTTCGGTTTCTTAGCTAGTCAAAAAGACCCGTTTGATCCAATTGAAAAAGAAATAAAAAATACGACTGAAAAGTTTCTTTCAAACACAGAACATGTTCATGAAAACTGGAAACTAGTCCGTGAGTATCCTCTCTCAAAACACTTGTTAGCCCTCTCGAACGTTTGGGAATCCGCTGATAGAAGAAAGCATGTGATTGCGGCAAAAGGTGCACCGGAAGCTATCGCAGATTTATGTCATTTCAGCAAAGAGCAGACAAAAGAATTACATGTATATGTGAAACAAATGACGGACAAAGGACTTCGAGTTCTTGGAGTGGCAAAATCGAGTTTTCCGGAAGAATCACTGCCTGATAAACAGCATGATTTCGAGTTTGAATTTGTCGGGTTGCTCGGGTTCGTCGACCCAGTGCGTACCGCGGTTGCACCTTCGTTGAAAGAATGTTATACTGCTGGTATGCGGCTAATCATGATTACGGGTGATTACCCTGGTACCGCCCAACATATAGGGCGACAAATCGGTCTGAAAAACCCTGAGGATTTTATCACTGGTCCTGAGCTTACAGTCATGAGTCGCGAGGAACTCCAAGAGAAAATCAAAACCGTTAATATATTCGCCCGCGTTGTTCCTGAACAGAAACTAGCGATTGTTGATGCCCTCAAGGCAAATGGGGAAATTGTTGCAATGACTGGGGACGGCGTCAACGATGCTCCCGCGTTGAAATCATCACATATCGGTATTGCGATGGGTGAGAGAGGAACTGACGTTGCCCGTGAATCCTCTGCTATCGTATTATTGAATGATGATTTTTCATCAATTGTTCAGGCGGTTCGATTGGGGAGAAGAATTTTTGATAATTTACGAAAATCTATTAGTTATATTTTTTCTGTTCATGTTCCTATCGCAGGGATGGCGCTTATTCCTATTCTTATGGGGTTTCCTTTAGTATTATTGCCTGCTCACATTGCGTTTCTTGAGCTAATTATTGATCCTGCATGTTCCACAGTTTTTGAGGCTGAGGCTGAAGAGAAAAACATCATGGATCGCCCACCAAGAAATCTGAATGAACGGTTGTTTGGGCGGAAGAAATTCTTATACAGTTTTATTCAGGGTCTCAGCGTCCTTATCGCGGTGATCTTTGTGTTCCTCTGGTTTTACAATGGTACTGCTGTGAATGAGGATCAAGCTCGTACACTATCATTTGCCACACTGGTTATTGCAAATATCATGTTGATCGTCGTCAATCTCTCTGGATCGCGAAGCATAGTAAAGACATTCAATTCGAAGAATAAGGCGTTATGGTTTGTGATTACCGGTGCTTTGTTGAGTCTTGTATTGATACTCCTGGTTCCGCTTCTTCGAGATCTCTTCCATTTTTCACCTGTACCTCTGACTGATTTTCTTATCGCTGCTCTTGTTGGTGTTGCCTGTGTATCATGGTTTAAAGTATTTGGTATTGGAAAAAAGAAAAAACATACTTGATTAGAGTAGGAGTATTTTCTTAAGACTAATTCTTCTTAACATTTAAATGCTTTCGAGTGATTCTCAGAGAATTATGAGCTATGAAACCGTGCAACTTACGATAAAAGAAATGGCGGCATATATTACGTTAAATCGACCGGATCGTCTGAATTCATTTGACATGAAACTAGGCCATGAGCTATACGAGGTTCTCCAGAATGTCTCGAAAAATCATGATGTCAAAACCGTGATAATTAAAGGAACTGGTAAGGGATTCTGCGGAGGTGGCGATGTCAAAGAAATGTATGCTGCAGCTGATAAATCACGATTCCTTAGGGATTTAACCAGAGCAATTCATCGTTGTGTCATCGAGATGCGGAGTATGGAAAAACCAGTAATAGCTGCAGTGAATGGTTCCGCATTTGGCGCTGGTCTCTCCCTTGCCCTTGCCTGCGATATCATTATCGCGGTGAAGGATGCAAAACTGAGTACCGCGTTTATTGGCATTGGTCTTGCACCAGGATGTGGGACACAGTTTGTCACAAAATTAATTGGATATCAGCGGGCTTGTGAGTATATTTTGACTTCGAAGACGTTTACCGCAGAAGAGGCATATCAACTTGGGATGATAAACAAGGTTGTTGACGCTGACAAACTCGATGCTGCTGTTGAGGACGTTGTATCCGCTTTTCGGACGCTCCCGCCGATAGCTGTTGGAAAGGCTAAAATGTTGATTAATAAAAGTTTGGATAACGATATGATTTCGCATCTAGAGTTGGAGAGCAAAACAGCCGCATGGTCAGCAGGCACAGAGGATTTCACTGAGGGTGTCACTGCGTTCGTCGAAAAGAGGAAGCCAGCTTTTAAAGGAAAATAAAAGAGAAATCGGCAATTGTCGATAAAAGTATGGAAACCTTTATGTATCAAGTTCCTATGAGTGCGATACAATGCCAAGGGGAGGTAACAGGATGAACTATGAAACCCTTGTATATACAAAAAAAGACGATGTTGTAACTGTTACATTGAATCGACCAGATGTTCATAATGCCATGAACGACGTGCTTATGAACGAACTAACCAGCTGTTTCAAACAGCTTACTACTGATGATTCCGTGGCTACAATTATCCTTACCGGGAGTGGGAAATCCTTTTGCGCTGGAGCAGACCTTTCATGGATGAAACGAATGGTGAATTATTCTAAGGAGGAAAATAAAAAAGATATCCATCTTCTTCTTGACATGTATGAAACGATTTACTCCTGTCCGAAACCAGTGATTGGACGGATCAACGGTCATGCGTTTGGAGGGGGTATCGGACTCCTTGCTGTCTGTGATATAACAGTTACAGTTCCTGAGGTACAGTTTGCATTTAGCGAGGTGAAACTCGGGATTATCCCTGCTGTGATTTCAACATTTGTCGCACCACGAATGACACCAGCGGATATGCGTCGTCTCTTTATTACAGGTGAACGGTTTGATTCAGTTATGGCAAATAAAATTGGATTAATTGACCTCATTGCTCCTCCTGAGAAACTCGACGATATCGTGAATTCCTGTGTTGAACAAGTTCGCTCATCAGGCCCTTATGCGATAAAAGAAGTCAAACACCTCATTAATAATTTTATAAAGATGGATATAAAAAAATTTAAGGAATTTACGGTAGAAAAAATCTCTGAACTTCGAGTTTCCAAAGAAGGCCAGGAAGGGATTAACGCGTTCCTGGAGAAACGAAAACCGAACTGGAAGAGGTAACTGTCATGTTTAAGAAAGTACTGATTGCGAATCGTGGTGAGATAGCTGTTCGGATCATCAAAGCTTGTCAGGAGATGGGCATTAAAACCGTTGCCGTGTATTCGGATGTCGATCGTCATTCACCGCATGTCCAGATTGCGGATGAATCAATCAACCTTGGGGATCCTACCCCTTCAGAAAGTTACTTGAATATCGCAAAAATTATTGAAAGCGCACAGAACGTTAACGCAGAAGCGATTCATCCTGGGTACGGGTTTCTTGCAGAGAACCCTGATTTTGCAAAAGCCTGTGATGATTCTGGTATTAAATTCATTGGGCCGACTCCAGAAGTTATTCGTTTGATGGGGGATAAAATTGAAGCGAAAAAAACGATCGCAAGTGCGAACGTCCCGGTGATCCCTGGGTATAATGGTATAAAACAAGATCTTACAACATTAATTAAAGAGGGTAAAAAAATTGGTTTTCCCCTCTTAGTAAAGGCGGCTGCCGGGGGTGGCGGAAAAGGAATGAGGGTTGTTCACGCAGAAGCTGAGCTGGAGCAATCTATTGAGAGTGCGAAACGAGAAGCGAAATCCGCATTTGGCAATGATTCTGTTTTCCTTGAACAATATATCGATAAACCACGTCATATTGAGTTTCAGATTCTTGCTGATGAACATGGTCATGTTATTCATCTGTTTGAACGTGAATGCTCTATTCAACGTCGGCATCAGAAAATCATCGAGGAAACACCCTCGCCAGTGATGACGAAGAAGTTGCGTGATGAAATGGGGACGGCAGCGGTTGCTGCCGCTGAAGTAGTTGGGTACACAAACGCGGGTACGATCGAGTTTATGGTGGATGGAAAACAAAATTTCTATTTCATGGAGATGAACACGCGTCTGCAGGTTGAACATCCGATTACGGAGGCGACAACCGGTGTTGATCTTGCGAAATGGCAGCTGCGTATCGCCAGCGGTATGGAGCTCACCTTTAAACAAAATGACCTGGTCCAGCGTGGTCATGCCATGGAATGTCGTATCTACGCAGAAGATCCCTCGAATGGTTTCCTCCCTAGTATCGGAACCCTTGATAAAGTGGAGCTCCCAATAGGGCCAAACATCAGGAATGATAGCGGTGTTGAGACGAACTTCCATGTCAGCCCGTACTACGATCCGATGCTTGCAAAACTAACAGTGAACAGTGAAGACCGGGAAGAAAGTATCAATAAGATGATCTGGGCTCTTTCTCATTACGTTGTGTTGGGTGTTACGACGAATATCTCGTTTTTAAAGAAGGTTCTTGAGCATCCTGAGTTTAGAAAAGGAAACATTACCACCCATTTTATCAATGATTATTTCAGAGACTGGTTGATTACAAAAGAAGGACTCCCCCTGGATGCAATCATTGCGCTTGCGGTTTATGATTCGTTGCACACACAAAGACAAGAGCTTGTTCGATATAAAGAGGCAGATCCGCATTCCCCTTGGCAGCATGTGGGACGCTGGAGGATGGGATTGTAACCATGTTCATTAACTACGAGCATAATACTCATGTGTACAATGTGACGGTGGAACGCAGAGATAACCAGTTTTTCATTACCTATGATAACAACGAGTACACCGTCACTGCTACAGAGGTAAAACCCGGACAACTTTCAGTACAGCTTGGTGACCGAATAATTAAAAGTGTCATCTCTCAGGGAGACGACAGTAAATTTGTATTTATTGATGGGAGTATCTTTAAAGTAAAGCGCATCGAACTTACCGGGAGGAAAAAGACAGAGAAAAAAGAAGGTGACTTGAATTCACCTATATCAGGAACTGTTGTCCATGCCAAAGTCAAAGAAGGCTCCCAGGTGAAGAAAGATGATGTTATCCTGGTGATCGAAGCAATGAAGATGGAATATCTGATACGCGCCCCGTATGACGGAAAAGTCAAGAAGATTCATTTTAAAGAAAAAGATCAGATTGAGATAGGCCAACTCACCGCTGAGATAGAAAAAGAGGAGGAATAGTATGGAAATTATTGATAGCACAATTAATTACTTCGAGTAAGGAATACAAAGAAAACTTCATTCATTATGAGACACTAGCAAAGGATATGAAAGAGAAGATTGCAGTTGCGTTTAAAGGCGGTGGTGATGAGGCGGTAAAGCTTCATAAGTCTCGCAATAAGATGCTTGCACGGGAACGTATTGATGCACTTCTCGATCCTGATTCACCATTCATGGAGTTCAATACGCTTGCAGGCTATGATATGTATGAGAATAAGGCGCCAGCAGCAGGTATCGTCACTGGAATAGGCATTATCCATGGCCGGGAAGTTATGATTGTTGCAAACGATGCAACCGTCACCGGTGGTACCTATTATCCGATTACGGTTAAGAAGCATCTTCGTGCACAAGAAATCGCTATGGAAAACAATCTACCGTGTATTTATTTGGTTGATTCTGGTGGCGCTTTTCTTCCAATGCAGGATGAGGTCTTTCCGGATAGAGAACACTTCGGAAGGATTTTTTATAATCAGGCGAAGATGTCATCCATGGAGATACCGCAAATCGCGGTTGTAATGGGGTCATGTACCGCTGGCGGCGCATACGTACCAGCGATGTCTGATGAAACCATTATCGTGAAAGGAACCGGAACTATTTTCCTTGGAGGGCCTCCTCTTGTCAAAGCAGCAACAGGCGAAGAAGTCACCGCAGAAGAGCTCGGCGGTGCTGACACGCACTGTCGGGAAAGTGGTGTTGCAGACCATTATGCTCTCGATGATCGTGATGCAATCCGTATCACACAAAATATCGTTGAAAACCTGAATCGACCTGAGAAAACCCATCTGGACATCAAAAAACCAGAAGAGCCAGCGTACGATATTAAAGAAATCTATGGGATCCTGTCAAAAGACCCGCGGAAGCCCTTTGAAGTACGGGAGATTATCGCTCGCATCGTCGATGGATCGCGGTTCCATGAGTTTAAGGCACTCTATGGAACAACATTGGTCTGTGGGTTTGCCCGGATTATGGGATACCCTGTTGGGATTCTTGCAAATAATGGTGTACTGTTCTCTGAATCAGCATTGAAAGGAACCCATTTCATTGAACTGTGTTGCCAGCGAAAAATACCTCTTGTTTTTTTACAGAACATTACCGGGTTTATGGTTGGTAGGAAATACGAAGCTGGCGGGATCGCTAAGGATGGAGCAAAAATGGTCGCTGCGGTAACCTGTGCCCAGGTACCTAAATTCACCGTCATCATCGGGGGGTCGTTTGGTGCCGGTAACTACGGGATGTGTGGCAGGGCGTACGGCCCGCGACAGCTGTGGATGTGGCCGAATGCGCGTATCTCTGTCATGGGTGGTCAACAGGCAGCAACCGTGCTTCTTACGGTGAAGCGGGATCAGCTCTGGCGAAAAGGCATTGAAATGACCAAGAAAGAAGAAAAACAATTAACCGATCCGATCCTGAAAAAATATGAAATGGAGGGGAACCCTTATTACAGCACTGCTCGTATCTGGGATGACGGTATCATTGACCCTGTAGATACTCGTTTAGTTCTTGGGCTTGGAATTTCCGCATCCTTAAACGCACCGATACCTGGTTGGAAACCCGGTGTTTTCCGGATGTAAGCATACTGTTGGTTTCGCTATGAAGTATGATGTTATCGTTGTCGGAGCCGGGCCAGCCGGTTCTACCGCTGCAAAATACCTTGCAGAGAAAGGAATCCCTGTCGTTTTGATTGATAAGGATGAGTTTCCTCGAGAGAAACCCTGTGGTGGTGGTCTTCCCACTCGCGTACAGATACGATTTCCTTACATCAAGCCTTTTATTGATTCCGTCTCTTATGGCAGTATTACCTATTCTTCGTCCCTTCGCTATAAGCTTGATTTCATCAGAGAAAAACCGTTACTTATGAACGTTCTTCGGAAAGACTTTGATCATGGGTTAGTAAACCTTGCTGTAAAAGCAGGTGCAACATTTCTTGGTGGAAAAACAGTCATTGACGTCTCAATCAAACAAAACAGCGCATCTGTTCTATTAGACGACGGTCAAACAATTGAAGCACAGGCGGTGATCGGTTGTGATGGGACGCAAAGTGTTGTTGCGGACAAAACAAATCTTAGTAAAAAACTAGAAGCCCTCTGTATTGCACTTGTTCAAGAACAACCGTTGACTCCAAAGCAACTTGATAAATACTTTACAAAAAAACGGTTGGTTCATCTTTTTATTAAAGCACAAGGAATCGCTGGTTACGGTTGGATGTTTCCAAAGAAAAACTGTGTAAATATCGGGATCGGTGAATTTCAATCTGCGATTCCGAAATCAAAATCAAAAACCCCTCTGAAGGAAACGTATGAAGCCTTTATTGCTGTCTTAAAAGAAAAGGGACTACTACCGAAAGATTTTCCTGTTGAAAATCTCAAAGGTGCGATTCTTCCTATCTTTCCACTGGAAAACACGTATGGAACTCGCGTGATACTCTGCGGTGATGCCGCAGGGTTTGTCAACCCTATCAGCGGTGAAGGAATTTATTATGCGATGGCTTCTGGGCAGATTGCTGCAAACGTTATAGCGGATGGATTGAAAGCCAAAGATCTCCGCAAGCAATTTTTATCACATTATCAGATAATGTGGAATGATGATTTTGGGAAGGATCTCAAGTTACTTGGACGATTTAATAAACAGTGGGGAACGGATTCTGAAAAAATAGTACGATTGCTCACGCGAGATAAAAAATTCGCACAATTAATCATTGGTGTAACTGGCGGACAAATCAGTTTTTCGAAATATAAAAATGCCCTCGTTATGCGATTTATCTATGCATCATTGAAGGATTTGTTTAGTAAAAAATAAAAGGAGACGAGAGGAGATATTATTTTTTATTTCGAAGCTCTCGTCGTAAAATTTTACCAGAGATTGTTTTTGGCAACTCATCCATATATTCGATAATTCGTGGATATTTGTATGGTGCAGTGACATTTTTCACATGTTCTTGAAGTTCTTTTGTAAGAGCCTCCGATGGTTTGTATCCTTTCACAAGAACAATATAGGCTTTCACGACAATACCTCGGACTCCTTCTGGGTCGAGAGCGCCAACCACTGCACATTCAGCAACTGCATCATGTTCAATGAGCGCGGATTCTACCTCGAAAGGCCCGATCCGATACCCAGAGGATTTAATGATGTCATCATCACGTCCAACAAACCAGAAGTACCCATCCTGGTCCTTGTATCCTTGATCACCAGTATAATAATAGTTGTCTTTGAATGATTTCTTCATGATATCTGGGTCTTTCCAATATTCTTTAAATAACCCTGGTGGACGTATATCACCTATGTAGAGTGCGATATTTCCAACTTCGTTTACCTTCAGTTCTTTTCCGTCATCGTCAACAATGCGTACATCATGGCCAGGGGTTGGTTTTCCAACAGAACCGTATTTAATGGGCATAAAAGGGAAATTGGATAGGACACACACTGTCTCGGTTTGTCCGAAGAAATCATAGATTTCAAGTCCGTATGCGTCTTTCCATACTCTAATCACCTCAGGGTTTAACGGTTCTCCAGCACTCATGCAATGTCGAAGTTTGAGCTTGTATTTTGAAAGATCCATTTGAATAAGCATACGATAGACGGTTGGTGGGGCACAAAATGTGGTGACTCCGTATTTTTCCATTGCGCGAAGTAATCCATCTGCGTCGAAACGACCTGGGGTTTCCCATTGGATGATGGCAGCGCCGACTATCATCTGGCCGAACAGTTTTCCCCAAGCTGCTTTTGCCCACCCGGTTTCAGAGACCGTCCAATGAAGGTCACATTTCGTGAGTGCTTGGGCGAATTTCGCGGTCACTTCATGCCCTAGGGGGTAACTGTGTGTATGGAGTACCATTTTTGGATGTCCTGTTGTTCCTGATGTAAAGTAGATGAGCATTGGTTCGTCAGCACGTGTTTTCCCTATTTCCTTTTGGGAGAGTTCTCGAGAAGTATCTTTCATTTGATCGGTGAAATTGAGCCATCCTTCGCGTTTCCCATCAACAAGCATGATATGTTTCAATGTTTTGCAGTTCTTTCTGACTGCTTCTACTCGATCCGCGTGATCCAGATCCGTGAGGATCATGCATGCCTCTGATCGATTCACTCGATATTCGATATCTTTCGATGTTAATAATACCGTCCCGGGCATGGGAACAACTCCGAGTTTAAACATCCCGATAAGTGCAATATACCACTCTGGAATACTTTGTAAAATAACCAAGACGCGGTCTCCTTTTTTCACCCCGAGTTCGCGGATAAGATTTACAAACTGATTTGACTGCACCTTCAGATCATAGAATGTATGGTACCGTGCTTTCTCTCCAGTTCGGTCAATCGAGATTAAAGCAAGTTTTGTTCGGTCTTCTGCCCATTGGTCGACAACATCAAAGCCAAAGTTGTAATGGGTTGGTACTTTCCAAGTAAAGCTCTTATAGAGCTCTTCATATCTGTCTTTCTTAAAAACGGTTTCACACGCTGTCTGTTTTGATTTCATATTCTATCCCCAAAAATCATGGTTTAGAGTCCGAGACGTTTTGCAATAATCATCCTTTGAACTTCAGAGGTTCCTTCGCCAATCTGCGTGAGTTTTACATCTCTGTAGAATCGTTCTAACGGCAGATCCCGCATATACCCGTGTCCACCGTGGATCTGAATTGCATCACGAGTAACTTTCATTGCGATATCGGAAGCAAAGAGTTTCGCCATGGATGCCTCAATACTAAACGGTACTTCTTTATCTTCAAGAAAGGCTGCTCGTTGAACGAGTAATCGCGCTGCGTCAATCTGGGTGGCCATGTCAGCAATCATCCATTGGATCGCCTGGTTTTTCCCAATAGGTTTCCCAAATTGTTGCCGTTGTTTCGCATACGAAATACTTTCATCAAGAGCACCCTGAGCGATACCGACAGCCATCGCTCCGATGGCGGTTCTACCACGATCAAGGATTGTCATCGCACCAACAAACCCAAGATTCTTTTCACCAAGTAAATTCTCTTCTGGGATACGACAATTCTCGAAGATTAATTCTGCCGTGCGGCTGCCCCTGAGTCCAAGTTTATCTTCTAAAACACCAACCGTAAATCCCGGCGTATCTTTCTCTACAATAAACGCGCTGATTCCTTTTGCCCCCAGTGTTTTATCTGTTTTTGCCATTACCGTAACCACTTCTGCGATATCACCGCTGGTGATGAACTGTTTTGTTCCATTAATGACCCATTCTCCTCCTTCGAGAACAGCAGTGGTTTGTAATGATGCTGCGTCAGAACCCGCGTTTGGCTCGGTAAGCGCCCAGGCAGCAAGTGCTTTCCCATTCAGGAGATTTGGGAGGTATTTCTTACGTTGTTCCTCAGTTCCTTTTTCGTATATATGACCAACACCTAAGGAGTTATGTGCTTCAACAGTGATGCCTGTGGATCCACAGACCCGTGAGATTTCTTCAAGTGCAATCATATAGCTGATTTTATCGATGCCTGCGCCACCATATTTCTTTGGGACAGTCATGCTCATGAGGCCGAGTTTCCCCATTTTTTTATAAAGCTCGTGAGAGAAAAATTCTTCCTTGTCAATTTTTGAAGAGAGAGGTTTGATTTCTTTTTCAGCAAATTCTTTTACTGTTTTTTTGAACAATTTCTGCTGTTCGGTGAGTTGGAAATCCATACGAATCCTCATATCGTGATAGGTCATGGGTCTTTAAATTTACGCCTCGGGGTATCGAAGATTTTTTGTAGTGTCAGTCGTTGACGTCATTAGGGAGTTTTTAAACACCATCTCTTAACCGAGAGAGGATGTGATTGAGAATGGTTCTTGTGGAAAATAACAAGGGAATGCAGAAGGGCACAGGGAAGCTTGTTGGGTGGCATGATCCTGATGAGAATCGTCAGTGGATTCTTACAAATAAATCAAGGTGTCTTGAGGATAAACGGATGAATGTTACAGACGCTGTTTCTCGATTTGTAAAAGATGGATCGTTGCTTGCAATGGGTGGGTTTGGCCATGTACGGGTGTCTATGGCTATTGTCTATGAGATGATCCGGCAGAGGAAACGGAACCTTACGATGACGGGGAAGACCGCGGTGCATGATCTCGATCTCCTTGTTGGTTCAGGGTGTGTGGACACCGTAGAAGTCGCGTACTCGTTTGGCCATGAGCTGCGTGGATTGTCGCCTGCGTCTCGACGGGCGGTGGAGACCGGTCGCTGCAAGGTTTCTGGTGAGATTAGTAACGCAGGGTATCAATGGCGGTTCCTTGCTGCGATGATGGGGCTCCCTTTTATTCCGACGAGGGTGATGCTTGGAACTGATACGTTCAAGAAGAGTTCTGCGCAGACCATGATTGATCCGTTTAGTGGGAAAACGGTTTGTCTGCTTCCTGCATGTTACCCCGATGTCGCGGTGATTCATGTTCCCCGTTGTGATAAGTTTGGAAACGCGCAGATTGATGGAATTATGGTTGAGGATTTTGAGTTGTCAAGAGCAGCCCGACACTTGATTCTGACCACGGAAAAAATCGTTGATAGTAAACAGATTCGGCAGGAGCCATGGAAGACGGTAATTCCTTTTTATCTAGCAAGTGCGGTGGTTGAGGTGCCGTTTGGGTCACATCCGTGTCAGATGCCATATTTGTATTTCTTTGATGAGGATCATATTGGTGAATGGCTTTCATTGTCAGCAACCGATGATGGAGTTCGACAGTATCTTGATAAATACGTGTACGGGGTGGATGATTTCCAGCAATACCTGAAACTTGTTGGGGGTGTAAAGAAACTTGCGCAGTTGAAGCGGATTGAGCATTTTAAGGAACCCATGAGTGCACCATGGTTGAAAGGAAAGAGCGAGAAAAAACCTTTAAAAGAACCGTATACTTCAACAGAGTTACTTGCGTGTGTGGCTGCTCATATTCTTGAGGATAAGAAATCGGTGTTTGTTGGGACCGGTCTCCCGATGATCGCGGCAATGCTTGCGCAACGGACACATGCGCCGAACCTACTGTTATTCTTCGAGGCGGGTGGGATTGGGCCTGAAATGCCGGTGCTTCCTATTAGTGTCGGTGATTCTCGGACATTTTATCATGCAGTCGCTGCCTCAAGTATGCATGATTCCATGGCGATGGCACAGGCAGGATATATTGACTATGGGTTCCTTGGCGGCGCACAAATCGATATGTACGGGAACCTTAACACGACCGTGATCGGACCATATGAACATCCGAAAGTAAGGCTCCCAGGCAGTGGTGGTGCAAACGATGTTGGAACACTCTGTAATAATACAATTATTATTATGCGGCAGGATAAGTATCGCTTCCTTGAAAAGATTGATTTTTTGACAACACCAGGATATCTCGATGGGTTTGATTCACGGGAAAAAACCGGGTTGCCAGCTGGAAGTGGTCCCTATCGGGTGATTTCTCAGCTTGGTGTTTATGGGTTTGATGATGAGTCGAAACGAATGAAACTGCTCTCTATACATCCTGGCGTGAGCATTGATCAGATCAAAGAGAATAGTGGATTTGAAATAATTATCCCCCAAAAAATTTCAGTAACAACACCACCTTTACAAAAAGAGTTAGCAATACTAAAGAAAATTGATCCTGCAGGAATGGTTATTGGAAAGTAAAAATTCTTTAGAAAATAACAACCTTTTTTAATTCTTTATAGTTTACCGGTTGGGGGACTGGTGCCTTTCAAAGGTTTTTAGTCCTAAGGGGAAACGAAAAATATGTCACGAAAAGTCTGTATAATCGGAGGAGCAACCACACCATTTGATTATGGTCCAACCGGTTTTGAAAGCATCGAAGGCGGAGCAGCAGAATGCGTTAAAGAAACACAACAAGACGTCCCTGAGTTCTCGCTTCGTGATCTTGATCTCATGATTTATTCACATTTCTCTGTACATTTCAGCCATCAGCTCGCTCCGGAATGGATTATTCATGATCATCTTGGGCTTGTTGGTCTTCCTCATTACCGGGTGGAAAACGGGGGAAACACCGGTGGATCCGCGTTATATGCTGCAGCTCTTGCAGTCATGTCCGGTCACCATGATGTCGTAGGTATCGTCGGCTGGGAAACAATGGACACGGTTACGCAATCACAAGGGAGTGAGTTCATCGCGATGGCATCTGACATTAGATACGAGCTTATGGTTGGCGGTATCTACCCGATTTACTACGCCGCAATGGCGAATAAATGGATGAAAGAAAACAAGGTTACCGAAGAAGACGTTGCAACGATTGCAGCAAAAAACAAAAATAATGCTATGGATAACCCTAAGGCTCAATGGTACCGCAACGATCATAAGTATATCACGGTCGACGATGTCATGAACTCCCGTCTGATATCGTATCCTATCAAGAAATACGATTGCTGTCTTATGAGCAGAGGGGTTGCTTTCCTTGTTGTGTGTTCTGAGCAATATGCAAAGAAGGTGAACCCTGATCATTATGTGACAATCGATGGCATGGGCTTATCGAGTTGTACGATTCGAGCAGGCGATCGGTTAAACAACCCTGCCTGGAAAGAACGATATGGTCCAGGGTACCCGGAGATGACTGAGTTTGCTGCTTGTAGGAACTCTGCTGAGCAGGCATATAAAATGGCGGGAATCAAAGACCCGGTAAAGGATATTGATTTTGGTGAAATCCATGATGCGTTCTCTACGTCCGAGGCACAAATTTACAAAGCACTCGGGCTTGCTGATAAAACCAACATCGCTAAGTTTATTCGCGATGAACGCACCAGTGTGCATGGTGACATCCCGATGAACCCTGGTGGTGGATTGCTGGGTTACGGACATCCTGTTGGCGCTACTGGTCTTATGAGCACCATCGAATGCTATTACCAGCTTGCAGGGATGATCCCTCAGAAACACCTAAGCAGAAAAACCGAGGTCCCAAACCCAGAGTGCGGCATCGTCAACAGCCATGCAGGAACCGGAACTAGTATCTCTAACTTCATCCTCAGGAGGCATTAAACAATGATGGCGGCGGTTACTATAAAAAAGAAAAAAAATAAATTTTCAGAAGCACCAGTTTTTACAGAAAAAAAAGATTATCGACCTGAGGGAGTGAAAGAAACAGGTCTTGCCTTCGTCGGTCATGAAATTTCAGAGGACAGAACCACGATGAACCAATTCCTCCACTACGATCAACTCTATACTATTCGTCATGGCTGGAACAGTAAATTTTTTATTGGATTATTGGACGGGAAAATCATGGGAACACGTTGCCCGAAATGCGGTGATTCCTGGGTGCCTGTTCGTACACATTGCTGGAACCTGGATTGTAAGCTTGAAAAAACTGAATGGATGGAAATGCCGCTCACTGCGAAGGTTCACACCTGGACGGTTGCTGGGTGGAGTGGACGCTCCGCACTTAAACGACTCCCGATCATTCTCGTCTATGCGGTCGTCGGCGACAGCAAAGTTGCGATTGCTAACGAACTCCACGGTCTCAAGCCCTGGGATGTTGAATTCGGTATGCCGCTGAAAATCGTGTTTAAACCTAAAGAACAACGTATTGGAGCGGTTACTGATTTTCATTTTGAGCCTGCGGACGGTTGGAAACCATCACCGATGAGCAAAGAAAAAGAACGGATCAAGAAACTTGTAGAACCCGTGTATGAATGGGTAAAAACCCTGGAGTAACCCTTAAATTTAATAAGAAAAAAGAGAAGTGATTTTCAGTTACTGGGAAGATTATATTAGAATGTAACACGATTTTTCCCCTTTTACTAATAAAAAAAATCAATCAATTCTTATCTTTTCTTTTACAAATTCAACTAGTTGTTCTTTGGTGAATGGTTTCTGTAAGAAGTTTTCAATGCCGCTTGGTTGTTTTTTCAACGTAGGCTTCATTGAGAAGAGGGCGGTTGTTTTCTGACTCCCAGGCATTCTCGTGTTTACAAGGATCAAATCAAAGGTTTCTTCGTTTTCCTCTTTGAGTCTGCCAAGTGCTTGTCGGCTGTTGGTTGCAGTAACGACTTCAACGTCTTCCTTTTCTAAAATTGCTTTGACTTGTTTTATAATATCAGTTTCTTCATCAACGATCATAATAGTTTTTATGGTCACACCAGCAACAGAGAAAACAGGTTGTATCCTTAAAACTCTTTTGATGCAGTTTAGGGAAAGTTTAAATCAACTCTCTGTTTACTCTTCGCTCGTATGCTGACTCGGAACGAAGCGTATGGGTTACTGAAGAAAAACCTCCGAACAGAAAACCTGATTAAACACTCCTTGGCCGTTGAAGCGATCCTACAGGAAATGGCAAAGAAATTAGGAGAGGATCCAGAGCTTTGGGGAATCACCGGCCTGTTGCATGACTTGGATTATGATTTTACAAAAAACGAACCTGAGCGCCATTCACTGGTAACCATTAAAGTGTTGGATGATTTACTGCCTATTGAAGCAATCAACGCAATCAAAGCACATAACTATCAATATACCGCACAGATACCACAAACCTATATCGATAAATCATTGATTGCTGCAGATGCAGTCTCTGGGCTAGTTATCGCCGCAGCACTGGTCATGCCATCTAAAAAACTTGCGGATGTGACACCAAAGACGCTGATGACGAAGTTTAAGGATAAATCCTTCGCTGCAGGCTGCAACCGAAAACGAATTGAACTATGTGAAGATATGGAACTAGAACTTCGGATATTTCTTGAGCTGAGTTTGAACGCGCTTAAGAATATTGCTGATACACTGGGGCTTTAATATATGACACCACCACAGAATATATATGCAAAGACACATAATCCACATGCGAGAACCCAAGAAAGTGAGGAAGGATACTACCGTTTACCATTGCCTAATCGAAAGAACAATGAATTGTTTGCGATTGCAGAACAGTTGCTGGGTGGTTCTCGTATTCACGTGGTCTGTGAGGATAAAAAATCACGAATGGCTCGTATCCCTGGAAAAATGAAACGTAAAGCACGGGTGCGCGCTGGTGATCTGCTTATTATTAAACCATGGGATATCCAAAATGAGAAAGCAGATATTGTTTTTCGATACAGTAGGACTCAGGCGGGTAGTCTGAGCAGAAGAAAATTATTACCAGAGGAAATTAATGTCTTCTGATGAACTTCTTGATGACAAGTGGCTGAAAAAACTCGATCGACAATCACAAGTGATATTAGACCGCGTGGTTTTTAATCGAAAAACTTTTGGTGAAGTGTTTGATAAACAGACACTCCTACGACTTGGGAAACTGATTTCTGATAAAGTAATTGATCAAGTAGATTTCCCGATTTCTACTGGAAAAGAAGCGAATATCTTTCGTGGGACGACCCCTGAAAATGAGCTTGTTGCGATTAAAATCTACCGGACGTCAACGATGACCTTCAAACACATCGCTTCTTATATCGAGGGTGATCCTCGGTTTGCATATGGATATAAAAACAGACGAGATATTATCGAAGAATGGGCAAAAAAAGAGTTTAAAAACCTTGATTTATTACATCGAACTAAGGTGCGGGCTCCAGCCCCATTGAAACGGTTACACAATATTTTGATAATGGAGTATATTGGTGATGAAAATAAAGCAGCGCCGATGTTAAAGGACGTGCTCCTTTCAAACCCGCAGAAGGTTTTTGACGAAATCATGACCTTTATTACTAGGATGTACAAAGTGCAGTTAGTCCATGCAGATCTTAGTGCGTTTAATATTCTCATGTTTCAACACAAACCTTATATCATCGATGTTGGTCAGGCAGTACTCCTTGATCATCCATCCTCCTTGGAATTTCTGAAGCGGGATATTCATAATATCGCCCACTATTTCAAGAAATACGGGATAAAAAGCAATGAACGAGCAATCTTTAATAAACTGATGAAAAATAAGAAGTGATGATCCATGAAATATATACGTATTCCGAAGGAACGTGTCGGCGTATTGATCGGTAAGGACGGGGAAACGAAGAAGACGATTGAAAGAATCTCACAGGTGCACCTTGAGATAGATTCCGAGGAAGGAGACGTAGCGTTCAATGAACAAGAGGCGAAAGACCCCCTCGTTCCATTAAAGGTAGAAGACATTGTTCGTGCGATCGGACGAGGGTTTTCACCGGAACATGCCTTCCGTTTGTTTGGAGAAGAAACAGAGCTGTATATCTTTGATATCTACGATTATGTCAGTAAAAAAGAATCGCATCTCGCCCGGGTAAAAAGCAGGGTGATTGGACGGGAGGGAAAAACCAAACGGGTCATTGAAGGTCTTACTGGCGGGGTCCTTGCAGTCTATGGTCATACGGTTGCGGTGATTGCGGATTTTGAATCCATGGACATCGCGAAAAAAGCACTCGATATGCTCCTCAGTGGGAGTGAACATCCTACGGTGTATCGGTACCTTGAGCGAGAAATGAAAAAATTCCATCTAAGCCGACGGGTCTCGGCACGAATAAAAAATTGTTTTCTAGTAAATTAACATATTACCCGAAACTTTTAATGCTCCTATGTGGATATTGCCTGTTCGCACGGGTTGTCCTATGGAAGATGATCTTACCTTACTTGGCGTTGTTCCTTCTGATCGGAAGAAATTGGAGAATATGGGGATAACGAGCCTAGAGCAGATTGCTATCATGTCTGTTTCTTCACTAGGGATGGGGGGGAGTAAAGGTACGATGCTGGTTCAACGGGCGCGGAACATCCTTGCAAATGAAAACATCCTTGATGTCTCAGTAAGTAATGGTGATCTTATTGAAGTAACCACAAAGAAGACAGATCGTGCGGTCATTAAATCCATTTTAAATGCACTCGATGTATATGCGGTTGGCTGGGGAAACGCTGCGTTAACCATCGAAGGAAATGTGTTGAAATTATCACGGAAATCGGAAGCGTTTTCTAAAGTTATTTCGAAAGCGGAAAGTCTCCGTGAAATTCTTGAATCAAAAAAAATGGAGGAACGCGAAAAAAGCGGGATTTATCTTCCTGAGGATGAACTGAAAGAAGTTTGCAAAAGAACGTGGATTTGACGGGTTCTGGGAGAACGTGTTTCAGGAGATCCATGGTAACGATGTAATGAAAAAGGTAATAGCAGCAAGTATGTTTTCTACTTTTGAAGAACCTGTACATTCCTTAATTATTGGAGAACCTGGCAGCAGTAAAACAATGGCTAAGGAAATCATCACAGAACAATTTTCTGACATTATAACCATTGGTGCAAACACGACTCGATCTGGCCTCGTGTGTCATCTCGGGACCGGTGATCTTGGTGCGCTTCCGCATGCAAACAGAAAACTTGTTTTGGTCGATGAGTTTGATAAAATACCTGGGGAAGACATCGAGTATTGTTATGAGTTACTGTCGAACGGAAAATGCAGTGTGCATTCTGCAAAACTGCATCAGAACATTGAAAGCGAGTTTATCATGATTGCATTTGCAAACCCAAAATCTAAGGTGTTTGGGGAAGCATGCGCTAAATGATATTGGTTTATCTCCGCTTCTTATGAGTCGTTGTGCGCTGGTGGTAAAAGTTCAAAATATTGGGAAAGAAGATCGCTTAAATCTTTTCCGAAAAAAATTCTACGGAAAAGGAGAGATAAAAGAGAAACATGACTATTATGATCAATGGGTGAAACTAGCACGACGATATGAACCAGCAATTTCTGCTTCTGAGAAAAAAGTGAACCGGTATCTAAATATAATGAATGACATAGTAGAAGAACATTATAATACTACACTACGAAGAGATCTTCGGATGTCTGATTACCTTCGTAGAATTCCTCTTGCTATTGCTCGATCTTCATTTAGCCCTGTCGATAACAAGGTTCTGTTAAAAGCAGAGACCTTGATAAAAGAATCAATTGAAACGTGGGATGTGAGGTGAAAAGATTGATCTTTCCATTAATCCAAAAGAAGTCTCTATCATCCTGAAAGAATTTATTAAAACCTATGTAGAAAACTCAGGCTGTACAAGTGTTGTTTTAGGTTTATCTGGTGGCGTAGATTCTGCAGTAAGTGCTGTCTTGTGTAAGGATGCGCTAGGAGTCAATAACGTTCAATGTGTCTTTCTACCTGATGCAACGACACCAGCTCTTGATCGTAAACACGTGAAACTCTTTGTGAAAACATTTCATGTCCCTTGTAAAGAAATTGAGATTTCTCCGTTTGTGGAATCATTTCGTGTAGCTCTACAACAAAAAAAGAAAATGACGCTAGCGAATATTAAACCTCGAGTAAGGATGATTCTATTGTATGAATACGCAAATGAGACAGGGAGTCTGGTATGTGGAACGTCAAATAAATCAGAGATCTTGGTTGGCTATTTCACAAAATATGGTGATGGTGGTGTCGATTTCCAACCACTTGGTGATTTGTACAAAACCCAGATCTATCAACTCGCTAAACATCTGAAAATCCCTGATCCGATTATCAGCAAACCACCCACCGCAGGATTATGGGTTGGACAAACCGATGAAAAAGAACTGCGGATGAGTTATCAGACCCTTGATCAGATCTTATATGGATTGGAACTAAAAATTGATACCGGTGAAATACAAAAAATCACAAACAGTATCGAAGACGACAAATTGAACGGATTCGACAAATGCGGATAAGAAGTCAGCATAAACGACGGACGCCCTTAATTCCAAAAATAGGGATACGAACACCAGGTCTTGACTGGCGTTCACCGGTGCAAGAAGGATAACAATGTTTAGAAGAGTTTCACATCGAAACTGTTCAAGACTTTGCCAAATGACTATGCCGTAGACATTCTTTCTCCATTGTTCGTAGGGTTTACATAATTGAACTTTCCCCGATGTTGGCATGTATACGTATATTTTGTTGATCTTTGTCTTTTTCTGATCTTTTTAGAGAAAGTCATTATAATTCATCTTTTTTTAAGGAAAATGAAATTTCTTCCCTGTTATCTTTTCATATGCTTCTTGATATTTCTTTGTGGTTTCGTTGATTACTTGTTGTGGAAGATTCGGTGGTGTTGAATTATGATCCCATCCGGTTGAATTCAGATAATCACGAACATACTGTTTGTCAAAGCTTGGTTGTGGTTTACCTGGTTGGTAGCTATCTGCAGGCCAAAACCGCGATGAATCAGGGGTTAACGCTTCATCTATCCAGATGATCTCATTGTTGATATTTCCCGAATTCAAACTTTGTATCTGCGATGATGATCCCACGTTTCCTTGCGTATTCAGCTGCGGTATTATAGATTTTAAGGGAATAGTCATTCAATATATTCGCAACATCAGAACCGACAAGTTTTTTCATCTCAGGTAAGGAGATGTTGATATCATGTCCTGATTTTGCCTTTGTTGAAGGAGTAAAAAGTGGTTCAGGGAATTGCTCTGATTCCTGCAGGCCGCCAGGTAATTTCATCCCGCAGACCGTCCCATCTTTTTTATATGAACTCCAGGCTGACCCTGAGATATACCCACGTACGATACATTCAATGGGGATGACCTTTGTTTTTTTTACAAGCATACTGCGGTAGGTGAGTTGTTTTCGATACTCTTTTAATTCTTCTGGAAATTCATCGACATCTGTGGAGATCACATGGTTTGGTACAATCTTTTTTGTATAATCAAACCAAAATTTCGACAGTTGTGTAAGACAGACACCTTTTGATGGAATCGGATCTGGAAGTACAATATCAAATGCGGAAATCCTATCTGTTGCTATCAATAAAAGGTTGTTATCTACTTCGTAGATATCTCGTACTTTACCTTTATTTAATATTTTTACTGGTAAATCTGTGTTTACTACAATGTTTGTGTTCATCACGTTTTTCTCCCTTATGAGATTTTTGCTCCTTCTTTGACCTTGCGGTCGGTGACGACGATATTGTCTTTTGTTTTAAGCGGTTTTCCATTATATACCACATTTCCTTTTTGATCAACAGTCATTGGTGCTTCTTTAAACGCCTCAAATTCAAGAACGGATACTGGTTCTCGGGCGATACCCTCCACACCAACCTCTGCGCCGGGGGAGCTGTCCTTTGGGTCTAATAGCGATACCACACCGTTGACATCGGTTGCAGCAAGTAACATACCTTTTGATTCGACACCGCGAATTACTGCTGGTTTGAGATTTATCACCATTACAATCGATTTCCCTAGGATCTCTTGTTTCGTATAATATGGTTTCATTCCAGCAACTATCATGCGTTTTCCTAGTGGTCCGAGCTCAACCTGCATGATATAGAGTTTATCTGCCTGAGGATGGTCTTGTACATCAAGGATTTTCGCTACCCGTAAATCCAGTTTAGAAAATGGATCCGATTCATGGACGATTTCTTTCAACTCCAATTTCTTAAATAAGGGAATGGGTGTTTCTAATTTGGTTCCTTCTCGTAATTCGATAATAGCATCATCCCAGTTTTTTATCGACATGTGTATGTCCTAGCATCTTCCAAATTTTTTCTGATGAGAATGGAAGAAAGGGTGCCATACAGACCGCAAGTGCTTGTACAAGTCGTAAACAGATATGGATGACGGTCCCACAGCGTTCTTTATCGGTTTTTATTAATATCCATGGTTGATTCCGGTCGAAATATTGATTTCCATATTGAGCAAGATTCATTGCTACTCGTAATCCTTTTTTAAAGGAACATTGCTCGAGTGCTTCTCCGACTTCTTTATAGGTTTCTTCGATTTTTTGTAAAGCTTCTTTATCCATTTCATTAAGAGTACCTAGTTTTGGTATGGAGCCGAAATTCTTGCTTGTGAAGGTTACGACACGGTGAATATAGTTCCCATAGGTTCCGAGGAGTTCGTCGTTATTTTTTGAGACAAAATCATTCCATGTCCAGTCTGCATCTTTATTTTCTGGCATGTTAATGGAAAGATAATATCGAACAACATCTGGGTCGAATCGTTTCAGGATTTCAGGAACCCAGATTCCGACCCCTCTACTTTTTGAGAATTGCTCTCCTTTTAACGTCAGATATTCGTTGGCTGGGATGTTATACGGAAGATTCAATGTTTCGTCATACCCCATGAGAATAGACGGCCAGATGATGGAATGGAACGGGATGTTATCTTTTGCTAGGAAATAGTAATGTTTAGCCGCTGGGTTCTTCCACCATTCTTGCCATTTTGATGGTTCTTTGTGTTTTTTTGACCATTCTTTACTTGCGGATAGATAGCCTATCACCGCGTCAAACCAGACATAGATACGTTTATTTTCGAACCCAAACACCGGGACCTTGATCCCCCAATTTATATCTCGAGTGATCGCGCGATCATGTAATCCGTTCTGTAGCCAATTATTTGTAAATTTCAGGACGTTTGCTTTCCAATATTTCTTTTCTTTGAGCCATTCTATCAATTTTGGTTCAAAGGTACTTAAGGCAAAGAACAGATGTTCTGTTTTTTGTTTGACTGGTGTTCCCCCGCACACCTTACATCGTACATTGAGTAATTCAAAAGAATCCAGGAGTTTCCCGCAGTTGTCACACTGGTCACCTCGTGCTCCTTCTTTATGGCAGTGGGGACAGGTTCCTTCGACGTATCGGTCAGGGAGAAACCGTACGCAGGTTGGACAGTACAGTGCATCAATACTCTTTCGGGAGATATATTTTTTTTGATAGAGATCTAAGAAGATTTCTTGGACGGTTGCTTCGTGATTCGGGGTCGTTGTTCGCGTAAATATATCAAAGGAGATGCCAAGTTGTTTCATGTTTTCGGTATGTTCCTTGTGGTAGCGATCAACGATTGCTTGCGGTGTTGTTTTTTCTTTATCTGCTGTGATCGTGATAGGGGTACCGTGTTCGTCACTGCCTGAGACCATGAGAACATCTCTCCCTTTCAGCCGGTTGTATCGAGCAAAGATATCAGCGGGGAGGTAACATCCAGCGATATGCCCGAGATGTAATGATCCGTTTGCGTATGGCCATGCGACGCCAATAAAGATCTTCTCATCCATGAAAATCCTGACTGAATACTGAGCACAACATTTAAATATGACGCTAGTTCTATACAATACCATTAAGAATCAACTTAATGAAAAATGGTACTTCATTACCTTAAGATTACCGATTTACTTCCTCTCAACACATATGCAAAAATAGTAGCAAGATTGGGAGAAAAAAGATAGACTTCTGCCACTACGAGCAGAACCAAGTGCTATTTTTCAAAGAGTTGATGAAATATAGAGGTGAAGATAATGGTCATTGACCCATCAACTACAAAATACTTAATTAAGGCTAAAATAAAAGCAGATGGAATCATCGAAAAATCAGATGTTGTCGGAGCTATCTTTGGTCAAACCGAAGGGCTTCTTGGTGATGAACTGGATCTTCGGGAATTGCAACGATCCGCCCGTGTCGGACGAATTGAGGTAGAACTTGATTCGAAGAATGGGAAAAGCGATGGTGTTCTTACGTTACCGACATCGTTGGATAAAGTAGAAACCGTTATTCTTGCAGCAGCGTTTGAAAGCATTGATCGTGTTGGACCATGTAAAGCAACGATCCATGTTGAGGAAGTCGAGGATGTTCGTGTCTCACGACGAAAACAGGTTATCGAGCGAGCGAAAGCATTGTTAAATGACGTGATGGAAAAAAGCAAGACCGACAGCGAAAGCATTGCAGAGAATGTCCGACAAGCAGTACAAGTTGAAGAAATCACCAGTTACGGTCATGATCATTGTCCTGCTGGTCCTAATATCAATGATAGTGATGCGATCGTTATTGTTGAAGGCAGACGTGATGTGCTGAACCTCTTGAAATATGGGATTAAGAACGTGATTGCGGTTGGTGGCACGAATGTTCCACGGACCGTTGTTGATCTCTCAAAAGAGAAAATCACGACCGTATTTGTTGACGGTGATCGTGGTGGCGAACTTATTCTCAGAGAGTTGTTGCAGGTTGCTGATGTTGATTTTATTGCACGGGCACCGCAGACAAGAGAGGTTGAAGAAATCCCACAGAAACTCATCATGAAGTCATTGAAGAATAAGATCCCGCGTGAGCAGTACATGGATATGTATAATATTAAGATTGAGGGGAAGAACGGGGAAGAAAAGCGTCAAGAGAATGGTGAGAAACAACAGCAGAAGATGAAAAAAGAGTTTTTCCCAAAGAAAAAAGAGCAGCAACAACCACGCAAGGAAGAAGATGAAGAGAACGATGTTGTGGAAGAACCAGTGATTACCACAGAGAAGCAGAAGAATTACGAGACGATCCTTAATGAGATTTCTGGTTCACTAAAAGCAGTGTTGTTGGATGAGAATGGGAAAGAGATACGGACTATTCCTGTCCGAGAACTCACCGATGAGATAAAGAAAGGCGATAATGTCTCTGCCGTCGTCTTTGACGGTATTGTCACACAACGTTTGTTGGATATTGCAAACAATAAAAACGTCAAGGAAATAGTTGGTATCAAACTCGGCAATGTCGTCAAAATGCCCAAAGCAGTGAAAGTGTTAACAAAAAATGATTTTCAATGATTATGTAACATGCGAACGAGTTAACAGTCGTGCGAGTGTTAAGCAGTTGCATACGAAACAACCGTGAAAAAATATAAAAAGTCTTTATAGTATTCTCGACATGGGAAAGGCAAGAACAATGCAGAAAGACGAACTCATCCAACTCCACACTTTTTTATATCAGATACGAAGTCAACTCGAACAAATCTGTGAACACAACGGGTGTGACCATAGTTCATATGAGAAACTGGAGATCACACCGTATCAGATTCACAAGTCAAAACGGGAGCATAAACTCGCGGTGTTTACCTTAAGTAAAGATATCGCGGGGATTCTCTCGAACAATAATGGTGACCCTGGATTGGAGAAAATCGCAAATCGTCTCGATCAAATGACTATACGGTTCATGACTGAGAAAGAAAAAGAAGATCATCGGTCATAGTTCTTTACTCATGCTGTAGGCGTCTTCTCCATTTTGATAGAACTGATGAAGTGTCTCTCGTAGGATAAATCCTTGTTTTTTGTAAAACTCCAGAGCGCCTTGGTTGGTTGTTCGTACTTCAAGCTCCACCTGTGTTACCTGATAGTTTTTCATCTCTGAGAGAAATTGTTTAAGGAGTGCGGTACCGATTCCTTGTTTTCGATTGTTATCGTTTACGGACAGCATGAGGATTCGTGCGGTGTTTTTTGTTGTTTTGATGCCGATGAGAAATCCGATGAGGGTATGATGGTGTAAGGCTACGAGAAAGCCTTCAGGAAATGATTCGTAGAATTGATTGAAGATTGAAGGGTTGTATCGTTCTGGTAATGTGTCGTACGCAAGAGTGATCACCGGAAAAATATCGTTGGCTTGTACGCGTCGGATTTTCAGCACAAACGGTGAACATACATAAGAGTATAAAGGATTAGCGGTATGTTTAATAATGTTCGGGAAATATGGGTCGATGCGAGGTGTTTCTCATCAGCATCGATGATATTATGGTTACACGAATTATCTTTGAACGTTTTTCTAAAGAATTTAGTTCTAGCTTTGAGGTGGATGTTGCTATTGCTGGTGCTGGTCCCGCGGGTTTAACCGCTGCAAAATATTTAGCGAACGCGGGGAAAAAGGTTGTTTTGTTTGAGCGTAAGCTTTCTGTGGGTGGCGGCATGTGGGGCGGCGGGATGACGTTCCCGGTTATTGTCGTGCAAAAAGAATCCAAATATATTTTAGAGGATGCTCATGTCCGAGTGAAAAACGAAGGAAACGGGTATTACAGTGCTGATTCGATAGAGGTTACGACAAAGTTATGTTCGGCTGCGATTGATGCTGGTGTTCGTATTTTTAACACGATTTCTGTTGAGGATGTACTGCTTGATAAAAAGAAGGTAAATGGGTTTGTGATCAACTGGAGCGCGGTGGAGATTGCAGGGTTGCAT
This sequence comes from uncultured Thermoplasmata archaeon, assembly GCA_963835145.1. GTDB lineage: Archaea > Thermoplasmatota > E2 > DHVEG-1 > DHVEG-1 > SM1-50. The sequence continues at coordinate 73,432 of CAWIEM010000019.1, read as the reverse complement.
GTGGATCCCTTGTCGATTCGTGCGAAGTACTGTATTGATGCAACCGGTCATGCGGCTGAGATTTGTCATATTGTGAGGCGGAAGGTCGGGCCTCTGAACACGCCGAGTGGTGATCTGGAGAAAGAACGTTCGATGTGCGCGGAGATAGGAGAGCGAACAGTTGTGGAAAACACAAAAGAAGTGTATCCTGGTCTTTTTGTTGCTGGCATGGGTGCGAATGCGGTGTATGGTGCACCGCGCATGGGTCCGATTTTTGGTGGAATGCTTCTTTCAGGGGAGAAAGCAGCGAAATTGATCTTGAAAAAACTCAAATAGTGCGAGAATGCATTGACGGTTTGAGACTTTTTTCTTTTTTATGTGACTGTGCTTTCCTCATATCTATGGTCTGTCATACTTTTATTATAAATATTTTATTGCAAAAGAATTAAAAAGATAAATGTATATAACTTCTCGCATCAAATATAATATATGTAAAGTCGGGAGGTATAAAAATGAATACGAAGAAATTTTAGAGAAAGTGAGAGTGGGGATGTGTTAGGCATCCCGATGTATCTGATCATCATTATGATTGTTGCAGTAGCAGTGATTGCAGCAGTCATTTTTATGATCCCGAAAGGAACACGAACAATGAATGCACAAGTGACCGGGAATGCTCTTCTCGCAGAAAGCCCGGGGAATGCTGGTGGTGGTTCGTTTACGTTTTCGAAAACGTATACTATCTGGGTAAAGGTCACAACGAATGATCAACGTGCAGACCCGATTGCAGATGCGACAGTGACGCTGGTTGGTGCAGGGGATGCTAGTCAAGGAAAAACCCTGAAGAATGGTTCTGCGAAAATCACTGGATTTAAACCCATTCTGGATGCTAACGTAAACGAGGCGTACCTGACACTTACGGTGAAAGCTGCAGGGTTTGACGATTTTGCTGATACCAAAGCAGTGAGTGTTATAAGATTAAGTTAGAGTTTCGAAAAGAGCGAGTTTCGTACATCGATGATTCAATGGGTTAGTGTTGATACGAATTCGAGTTATAGTGGGGGGAGTATCGTATGTTAGTGAGGAAAAAGAGGGAGAATTTACTTAAAAAGAAAGTAATGACTGAAGACCCTTCTTCAGGGGAAAATCTTCAATCACTAGGTAGCTGGATTCGCAAGATAGAACAGTCAACCACAAGTGTGAGTTCACGGTTATCTGCTGTGGAGAAACGATTATCCATCGGAATGATAGAATCTGAGAGTGTTCATCTTGTTACGATGGAAGGCCCAGTCGAGAAACTAATTTTAAATGTAAAAAAGAAGAATGCAAGTGAGCTTGCACGAGCGCTTGATGGTGAATTGAGTCTTCTGCATAACGAGCTGGTGAAACAAGAGCAACAACTCAGTACGTCTCAAAGAACAACTTATAGTTGTCGAGAAGATGAACATGGCGATAACAGCAGAACTTCAGACGGTACACACAGCGATGTCGCAGATGAATACAACAATGGAGCTGCGGTTGGAACGAACGGAACGACGAGAGCCGTTTGTGATGCGACTAGGGGCTATGGAGATTCCTATTGAGTTTACCGGTATCATCGGCGGTCTTCTTGCGTTTACCATCGCGATTCTTGTTGCAATCAATCAGAAAGCGATTCTGCTCTCCCCTCTGTTTCTCTTTCTTGTTGGTGTTCTTCTCATTGGATCTGCGATGTTGAAGATGGTTCGGACTCGCTCTCGAAGTTCGTTGCGTCCTTACTTTACGATGCCGCTAAAAACACCATCAGTACAAATCAACCCGGTACCGTATGAACGAAAAGAAGGATAAGGCACCTTTTTTTTTTTTTTAATCTCTGATGCCTATTTCACTGACAGAAAATACTGCTTCTCCTTCAGGGAGATGCGGGGAATCAATGAGTCTTGCGATCCGTTTCCCGCCTTTGCTTTTCCGTAGATAGAGCCGGAACGTTGCGGTATGTCCGACGATGTGCCCCCCGATTGGTCGTGTTGGATCACCAAAGAACGCATCTGGTTTTGCAGCAACCTGATTGGTTACGACGACAACACCATTATTAAGATCGCTCCAGCGGAGGAGATCATGCATATGTTTATTCAGTTTCTGCTGTCGATCCGCAAGTGCGCCTCTTCCGACATACTCTGCACGGAACTGGCTGGTGAGAGAATCAACAATTAACAGTCGTGGAGAAAATTCTTTGGAAAGTTCCATAACCTTATCCACCAGCAGCATCTGATGACTGGAGTTATATGCACGGGCGACATGAATCTTATTTAACACTTCATCAGAGTCAAGTTCATATGCCTCTGCCATCTGGATGATACGATCAGGTCGGAATGTGTTTTCTGTGTCAATGTAGAAGACATGGCTGTCTAAGCCGCCTTTTTCTTTTGGGAGTTGAGCGTTCACACACATCTGATGTAGCCAGCTGGGTTTTTCCTGAACCAAACTCGCCAAACAGTTCGGTGATTGCTTGGCTGTCAAATCCTTTTCCACCCATCAGTTCATCAAATGTTTTGGATCCGGTAGTAATAGACCCAATTTTTGAACGGCGTTCAAGCAAGTGCGGTGCCTGTCTCAAAACTACCAATATCTGCTTGCTTTCGTGCTGCTTGAATGATTTTTGCAGCAGTCGGTTCACCGATCTCTGCAACTTCTGATAATTCCCTTGGTGACGAAACAGCAATGCTCATCATATCTGCGTACCCTGCTTCAATCAACTTATCCGCAATTGCAGGACCAACACCAGGTAAATCACTGAGTGGTGACTCATTCACCTTATCTTTTCCCATAAGAGCTCCCTTTTGTAAAGAGAAAAGAGAAAGATGTTTATAAACATGTGGTCAAGGGGACTGAAAGTATAAAGTTGTGTAGTCCTAAAGATATAATAGCACCTCAATCGTATGATTTTATCTAATCTTAGATTTCATAAAAAGGAAGTAATTATAAAAAATACGAGGATTTATCAGGAGCACTCTATGCAAAAAAATATAAATAAAGCAAACTACGAAGTATTATACGAAATATTTAAATAAAAAGACGTCTATGATGTAATTTATGGGGAAAACAGTATGAAATTTTTAAATAAAACAAAGATGTTATTAAAAGCTAGTGTAGTTATCGCTATTGCTTTGGCATTTGTCATGCCGGTAACAGCAGCGACTTCGAAATCATCCTTAATAAACACAATCACCTTAATGAACCAAACAACCTCTTTAGGAGTGCAGAATGGATTGAACAAGCCTCAGGTTTTTGGGATCCATCTCGAGGCATCGATTACATGTAGTGCTGTAGATGAAAATATTGCATGGGCAGTCGTGTTATGATGGAAGCGGAAGTTCTAGCACCTGTTCAAGAATTTACCAGAACCATAAACGGTGGTGATCTATGGGAAGCAGATCTAATCGATGGAGCACCAACTGACAGTAGACACTGCTATGATTTTTGCATTGGATGCGAATGACCGCATGGGTTCCCATTCATATCTGGTGATCCTCAAGGAATATGGAAAACATCAGATGGAGGAGTATACATGGGTTCAACAAACTACCGCTGATTTCACTGGTGGATTCCCGAACTGTGTGCATTTCTGGGATGAAAATGATGGCTGGTGTATGGGAGATCCCGTTGGTGGTTATTTTCAAATATACACAACCACTGATGGCGGAGATAACTGGGTCAGAGTTCCTTCAAGGAAATATTCCTGCACCTGCATCGTCAGTAGAGTACGGTGTGGTTGGATATTATGATGTTGTTGGTGATACTGTTTGGTTCGGGACCCAAGATGCTACCTTAGGAGGGCGTGTCTTTAAATCAATTGATAGAGGATATGCACTGGACAGTTTCTAATGTTGACACTTTATCTGAACCTGGTGTCATATGTAGATATCCGTTTCAAGGATGCAGTTACACGGTCTTGCTTTGGACAAGAATTGTTGAGCGACAGCTGCATTTAGCAGAAACCGCTGATGGTGGTAGCAACCTGGACGCTTATTTCATCATACTGGAACGTGTTACGACGACTGATTTCGATTACGTTCCCGGAACAACTAATATGTATGTAAGCACCGGTGTAAATCAGCAGATGATCCGGCGTGGCAAGGGGCTTCGTATAGCTTGGATGGTGGTCATACCTGGACAACCTGGAATGAAATGTCTGGTATTCAACTAATTGGTACAACCTGGGTTGATGGTAAAATTGGATGGGCTGGCACATTTAATACCGATGAGAACGACCGGTGGGGTATGGAAACACTTACCATCTGGGAATCCCACAACCAGCATTGACAATTAGTATTGCTGGTGGAAAAGGTTTCACCGTGACAGTTAAAAACATTGGAGAAGCAGACGCAACAAACGTCACTCTGTGACGTCACCATTGACGGGTGGATTGTTCATAACACCAAAAGACTTTTCAGAAACCCAAGCGACCCTTGGTATTGGCGGTAACTTCACCTTGGTTGGTGCACCAAAAGGTATCGGTCTTGGACTTCTCAAACCGATGCCTTCGATAAAGATTGATGTCAACTGTGACCGAAGGAGTAAGTGCGACGAAAACAGTCCAAGCAAAGATTTTCTTCTCGAAGGTAACATTGCAGTAAAACGAGAAAAAATCTCTCTCTTTTTTTTTTTTTTATTTGACCAATCGATGAGAACACGCTAGCTTTTACATGATTCGTTCGATCATTTCTAAGACAAATCCACTATCATCGATAACGTAGCGTGCGATACCTATCTTTTTTGCGTAATTCCGCATTTTTTTTACGGAGAGGTACCGCTCAAACGATGATCCTTTCTGAATGACATCAAGCTCTAAGACAGCGTCAGCGAGTCCTTCCATTTTCCGCTCAAACAATTCTCCATGTACTCCTTTTGTCATTACGATAAGCAGAGCACCTTTATTCTTGAGGTTATTCACTTTGATAGCGAAAACGGTTCTGAGTACATCTTCCTGGTCGTATTGGCTGAGGAAAAAATCAAGGGAGTTGATAATGATAATTCTATTCGGAGCAACATCTTTTGTTCTATTCGATAATATCGCTAAAAAATCTTCACTGGCTGTCGCTGTTGACGGCATCTCCGTTGATCCAAGCTCGATGAGTTCTTTGAGTTTCAATTTTGATCGCTGTTCATAGATGCTGATTCGTTTCTGTTCGCCTTTCATGACATTTGAATAGTATTTTTCTGAGATGTCGACAAAATCTATTTCTGGAATTGGCCATTTGAACCGGTGCATGGTATCGATAATTTCATCTTTTGTTTCTTCGGTGGTGATATAGGTGACAATCCCACCTATTGCAATCTGTTTGACAAGAATCTCGATGCTGCTGCCTGGACTTCCTAGAAGAACGACCGTGAATCCACCGGGGATTCCACCCTCAAGCAATCGGTCTAACTTGTCGATTCCTGTACGGATGAAACCTTCTTTTTTTTGAACATTGGTATCAATGAACGCTTCTCGTGGCATTATCTCAGGTGCCGTCATCTTTTTTCAAAGTGGTGAATACACGTTTCACTCGTTCACGTTCAATCTATCTTTCACCGATGCATGGGTCTTAAATATAAATTCTGGTTGATCCGCTGTCTCTGACTCATTGATTAAGAGCTCTCCTTTTGGGAACGCGCTGAGAAACAGACCACGCATGACTCCGTAATTGAAGAGTGATGCAACCGTGCTTTCTTTATGCATTTGTTTAAGCGGATCTCGATTCATAAATGTTGTTGCAACATCTTGTGAAATCTTCGTGAAGGTAAACTCTGTTCCTAGAGGTTTAAACACGTCTTCCTCTATTATCTCTCGCCATCCTTTGATGGTCCAGTCCAGTGATTTCTCTTTTACTCTACATGCATATAGTCCTCTGCCGAACGCTTCACCAGTTTGTATCACTGTCTCGGTGTTTCCGTGTTCTGCTTGGAGTTTTTCTAACGCTGCATGAAATGCGCTGTCTCGCCATTTCGCGATTTGCTCCTCTTCAGATAAATCCTCTTCCCAGGAAATGTCTGTGTTTGGCTTTTTTTCAGTGGCTGGTTGTTCCATAGTTCCCTTCTCTAATCAATAAATGAGTCACGCAAAACAATGATTTTATCGTTGAGCTGGATTAGTTTGTTTGAATCCATCTCTTCTTCAACAAGAATGGAAACAACATGGATGTTTTCTGCCCTGCTTCTGTTCATGACCAGTGAAATGAATTCTCTGATGATCTCTGGATCGTTATAGATCATCAGGGCGCTAAGTGAGTCGATGACGATGTACTTATCCATATCACGTTTCTGGCTTTTGAAGTTATTGATAATTTCCAGGATTAGATTTTCCAGCATCACCGGGCTTTCAAGAAAGATGCAGTTGTTGGAATTATCTGATATACCGGCGGCACGGGAGATACAATCAATGAATTTGATGTTAGGATGCCGAGTGCTTTCTTTAAATGTCTTTGCAAGGTAATCAAAGGTTTTACTCACGGTGACAAATGTCCATATGTCATGGGTGTTTCTGCACATGGAATTAAAAACTGCCTCTAATAAGTCCCCATGTCTGTTCTCAGGGACCTGGATCCCAACAGATTGATTCACCTGAATTGCAGCAGAGACCCGTTCCCTAATACCTTCTATAACAGCGTCTACCATATTCTCCTCTCCTATCGTTTCAAGAGTGATTCAAACTCAGTGGATTTTAACAAAGGTATCAACTCAATACCACGTTGAGCCGAAATATTCAATGCAAACTTTGTTCTCGAATGTGCAGTTCCTCGCATCTTTATAATCTGCAAGGTTCTTATGAGATCTCCTTTCCTATCGACATCTCCAAGGAAGAGGATACCATCGGAGATAAATTCCTCAATCTCATATTGGGAGAATTTGAATGTCTGGGGTGGAACCTCGGAGGTAAGTAGCGTAGTACATTTCATTACTGCAAGAGAGGTCCCGAGTTTGAAGATAAAATCCCTAATCATTTCTCGTGTTTGTAGCCGATAACAGAGGGCAGTAATCGAGTCCATGACCAGTCTTTTGACATCGAGCTCATCCGCGATATCTTTTAAGATATCCAGTAATGCTCCTGCATCCTCTACCGTATATTTTTCTGTGTCTAAGCCTAACCGTTCACTGATAATACGTAAATCAATGATGTTAACCATACCTGACTCGATTAGTTTCTTGTCATAGAACGCAAATCCTTCTAGGTTCTTTGTAAGCTTAAATAAAGGCTCGGTTATCGTGAAAAAGACGCCGCGTTCCCCTTTTCTTGCTCCATTGAATAGGAACTGCATGCACATCGTTGTTTTTCCTGACCCACTACACCCGGTGACAAGGACGGTACTCCCCAAGGGATAACCACCGGACATTTTCATATCAAGTTCTTCAATGCCTGTGCTGCAGACTTCTTTTTTTATTGGCATAGCACTTTCTCCTCAACCTTTTACTATTAGAGTGAATCTTTTCGCGTTTGATATACGTTGGTATAATATAAAACTTAAGGTTTGTTTTTCGCGTATCTCGTATTTCACAGCAAACTACTAAAACAATGAGATATTCTGCATATGATTGTTATTTAGCCTCTAGAGGTTTTTCATGACCATTCAGTGTTTGAAATGTAAGAAACCTGCAATTACATTCATCCGCTACAGCGGAGCGCATCTCTGTAAAAAACATTTTATTGAATTTGTTGAACGGCGCGTAAAAAAAGATATGAAAAAACAAGGAAAAACCACTGATGATGCAACCATTGGTATCGCACTCTCTGGGGGAAAAGATAGTACAGTCGCGTTGCATCTCATACATGAGATTTTCTCGAAACGACCCAACCTTACGTTCTATGCGATCACGGTTGATGAGGGTATTGACGGCTATCGTGACAATAGCCTTCCTGTTGCGCAGAGAAATTGTAAAAAACTAGGCATCGAACATCATGTCATCTCCTTTGAAGATGCGATAGGGAAAACCATGGATGAGATTGCTTCTCTTCATGATGAGTTGGGGGAATGTAGTTATTGTGGTGTGTTTCGTAGGTTTTGTCTGAACACGAAAACAAAGGAGCTTGGGGTAAACAAACTGGTCACTGGACATAATCTTGATGACATGGCACAGTCGATACTTATGAATTTTACCAACGGTGATATGCAGAAACTTGCGCGTCTTGGGCCTCATACAAGGATTCAGCCTGGTCTTGTGCCTAGGTTTCTGCCATTGCGAACCATTCCTGAGAAAGAAATCATGTTGTATGCTATTGTGAAAAACATTGAGTTTCATAATGCTGAATGCCCGTACTCAACGCGTGCGTTACGTGGTTCTTACCGGGAGATCATTGATACCCTTGAGGACAGCACGCCCGGGACACGACATAGCATTTTGAATAGTTATGAGAGCATCAAGGAGTTGTTGCTCGAACAGTATCCTGCTATAAAACTCAATACCTGTCCGACGTGCGGTGAGCCGACATCACAACGGACGTGTAAAACCTGCCTTTTGAAAAAAAGAATCATGTAGGGCTATCACGCATGTTTTACATCAACGGTTAATGAACAGAGCGAACCTAAGTCTGCTTCAAGGACGTCGCCTTCTTTGATTTCTCCGACCCCTTCTGGTGTTCCGGTCAGGATGAGGTCTCCGCGTTCCAAGGTCATTATTTCCGAAATAAATGAGATAATTCGCTCCACTGAATAGATCATCTGGTTGGTGTTTGCGTTCTGTTTTATAGCACCGTTGATTTTCAATACCAGATCTAGATTCTGCGGGTTTGGTACATTTTCTTTTAACACTGCATCACTGAGGGGTGCAAACGTGTCAAATCCCTTTGCAATTCCCCAAGGCCACCCGTTCTTTTTCGCAATTGATTGGATATCCCGGGCGGTGATGTCAAGAGCGACAAGATACCCTAACACATGTTGAAGTGCTTTTTCTTCAGTAATATGTTTGCCGTTTTTTCCGATGATAACACCAAGCTCAACCTCATGATGCAAACACTGTGACATCGGAGGAATGATGATTGTTTCGTGGTTAAATATCACGGAGCTTGCTGGTTTCAGAAAGAGCAATGGATCTTCTGTCACTATGGTGTTCATTTCTCGTGCGTGTTCTTTATAGGTTCGTGCAAGGCAGATGATTTTTCCGATACGTACGCGTTTTGCATAATTCTGAAATCGATAGTTTGTCATATGAAAACAAAATAGGAATGGGCGTTTATAGGTTTTGTGAAACTTTCTAGCTTACTCATCAAGCGAAAAAAGACAAGTATTATAACCATATTTCATAATTACAATCTGTATTGAAGGATACTGAAGACTATGGAGAGAGAATCATGAATAAAACATTGGTTGTACTGGGTGCTGGAATCTGGGGTGTTATAATCCTTTTAAGATTTGTCCCCCTAGGTGCTGAATCAAATACATTGTTACTTACTGAATATCCTTGAAATTGTCGCATTCATCATTACGGTTGCTGGTATTGTCAAACGAGACTAAATTACTATCCTGATACTCTATCTCTAGATCATTTCTTTTTTTTATTTTGTGATTTCGAGTAATTTTTCATTAATTTTTTTTACTACAGAGCGGTAAAAATGGTTTTCGGTAACATACGTACAGAACCCGGGTAACAGGTGTACAACAACTCCTTAATAAGAAAAGTAACAGAAGAGTATTCACGGTGAGAAAAGATGAATAACTTATTTGTGAAAGCGTTGAAAAACGGGTTTGACATGACCAAGGAGGATGCGACCGCGCTCGCCCAAACCGTTCAGAAGGTGTTTAAGAGATCGAAAGAAGTCGAGGACATGTCTCTTCATAAAGACGTCCGCTCGATATTCAATGATTTACATCAGAAAAACTTGCTTTACCTCCGACGAGAAGAATTGAATGAGAAAGGGAAATTCATACGAAAGTATTACTGGTCATTTAATACTGATGGGATTCGTAATGAGGCATATCGGAAACCTATCAAAGAGTCTCCCTACGAAATCTATAAAAAGATACCTGAAAACGCCTGGCTCATCCATTCGTCTAACACATAGTGTAATTCCCTAAACCTTTTTTTCTTTTTTTTTTTATTTCTATTGATATCCACCGATTTTCAGGCTTGGGTCACCAAGGAGGATATGGGTTTCAAGGACTTTTGCATCGTATCGATTCGTATCAACAGGGAAATTGTTGATATAACCTGTAATGTCTTGGTAATAGGTTTGTCCAAGAATCGTGATGTTTTGTTGATTGTATAATCGGAAGAATTCAAGTTCTAACCAACCGTCATAGTATTCGGTACAATCTGGGATTCCATCATGGTCTCCATCTCCAATTTGATCACAACCGTACCCGCAGCTTCCTATGGACGCGATTGCCCCTCCTTGTACTTTGAGAAACACCCAGCTCCAGCATTCCGGAACCCATTTATATAACCAGAACGAACCGAAATTTGATCCGGTGGCGAAATAGTCAAATTTTTCTTTCAGGAATCCTCTGATGATATTGATTGGTGCGACATCAATTTCGCTGTTATGACAGCCACCAACTAAAAGGATTGGATACATATCTTTATTGGATAGTTTTCCCATGTCTGAGTTGTGAAATCCTCCAGTCCAGTTGGAATAATCACTGTTGTTATGGGTTGACCACGTATTTCGGGTTTCCATGTCCTGCGAAGAACAGAAATCCACATCCCTCGCTAATTTCATTATGTATGTTTTTCGTGGTCAGGTTCCCAAGTGACGTCCAGAGTTTCACCGGGGTGAATTGAGGCATAATCTCAAGTGCTTTCCCCGTGACCTCTTCTCCTTCAGTGTAATTGGTTCCACCTTCATCGTTTTTATCATAAGTATCACCACCAGCGACAACCATTCTGTTAAACCATTCTTTTCCTGCAGTTGTGTTCTCATAGGTGATTATTTTATCAACCATGGTTTTTACTTCAGATTTAAACATACAGGCGAGTCTGCCAACATAGACATCTGCTGCTAGGTCAACTTTATCTTCTGGTGGCTGGGGGTAAGGCCATTCTGCGTAGATGCCGTCGTTATCAGTATCCCAGCTGCAGAAACTTCCGTTTGCATTATACAGATCCGCATAATAGAGGTCTGAGGCAAAACTAAGTTCTTCATAAGTCGATCCTTTATCTGTCTCTAAATAACTATATCGAACCGGTACTTGGCCGTAATTACCCACCAGCATGACGTAAGTGATGTTCCAAGTTTCTTTCGCGTTTTTAATAAAGTATTTTATTTTTTCTTGGATATCTCGGCCTTCTACAGGGAAATATGTTCCATCTTTGATGTCGTTGATTGTGACGAGTTTTGTTTGGATCCCATGGCTATTTTTATGAGCGACAAGAGGCTGGAGTAACGGGGCGTATTTATCATAACAAATGATGACCAAATCATAGGCATCGCTGAGTGGTGAAAAAGGATGGAGTGGTTGTTCGTAGGTAATGTCGATGGTGATGGTATCGAGAGATTGTATACGGTCTACCACTGGGTTATATCGCACCGGGTTTACCTGAATGGTTAGAAATGTCTTTAAAATGTTATCTTTGTTGAGACCACCAGTGAGTCGATACGAGTACCAGTTGTCAGGGAAAAACTGGTTTTTTGTGTATATCTCAGCGTTTTCAACTGGTTGCGCGATTTTGTTTTGCGTTGGGGTTGGTACTGGTTTTGTAGCTGGGGCGATCTTTTTTATGAGTTGAATCTCATGTGTACCGGTTATGGTGCATCGGACGTTATTAACAAGGGTTCCGAATGGTAATTCAAGGGTTTTCATAACGACAGGTAATATCGGTTCACCTGGGATGTTTCGGTAATTCGTAGCTTCATTTATCTGCAAGGTGACAAATGCGTTGTTGTCTTTTACAGATGGCTGTGTAAACTGATAAGAAACGGTCTTTGTTTGAAGCAACGTCTCAGTAGGTTTTTTTGTTTGTATGTTTCCTGCTTGGATACTCCCCACAATCATTATGCAGTGTCGTGAGTATACTTGCAACAAGGATAAATTCTCTTTTCTTCATAATTGTATCCCCTTAATACAGTATCTAACACCGTAATGTTATAAAAAACTTTTGATACTCGGTTGGTCCGTTTTTATCCATAAAGTTAAATACCTAATCTATAATACGCCACTCCTGCGGTTCCGAGGAAACGAAGAACCGAAGATATAAAAAAGGAAGTATATAATAATGGAAAAAAGAGATAGATCCGATCGTGGTAATCGGGATTATGGCGCACCTCGTGAACTGCACGATGTTACTTGTGCAGATTGCGGTAAGGAAACCCAAGTTCCGTTCGCACCCGATGGTAACAGACCCGTCTACTGTAGGGACTGTTATCAGAAGCATCGGCCAAAGAGATTCTAAGTAGATATATATCTATAATCGTTCGAACGTGGTTTTTTCTTTTTCTTCTCAGAAGAAGGAAAAACTACTTTTTATTCTTTTTTTGTATCAATTTTTTGTAAAATGTGAGTATTTCCTGGTCTTGGGTGTTCCAGTTCATGGGTTGACGTGCTTGCAAGTCTCCGTTTGAGGGGATCGTCCATTGTGATGTTGTTTGTGTCATCCCGATTTCTGTCCCGTAGTAGATGATCGCAGGTTGTGGAAGTGAGAATTGGATGGATGCTGCTGTTTTCAGTTTTTCTTTGTCGTTTCCACATTCGAAGAGGAATCGGTCCATATCGTGATTATCGAGGAAGGTCGGTAATAGAAAATTCTCAGGGAAGCATGCGTAGTGATTGCTTTAGTTGTTTTTCCAGCATTTTTTCTGATATCTTTGGATCTGTCACATATTTTTTTATCAGCTCTCGAACCTTGAAGTCCAAGACGCCGTCAAGCTCCCCTGTGTATTCTTTAAATAAATTATCTGAGGCCGCACCAGAGAGCCATTTGAAGAATTTATTCCGTACTTGAAGCGTGTGGAGCTCTTGTTGTTTGATGCCCATCATCCATGCCTCACCGATGAGCACCGCGTTTGGGTAGTGGTCTTTGATTTCCTGTTTGAAGTATCTCCAGAATGCATGCGACGGACCGATCACATGGTCGAGGCGAAACCCGTCAAGACCCATGTTGAGCCAATATTTTGCAGCATCCATGATATGGTCTCGTGTTAGTGGGTTGTTGAGGTTGAGTTTTGGGATTTCTTTTACACTCAGGAAACAGAGGTATTCGTCTGGCCAGTGTGTGAAGTAAAACCAGTCTTTGTATGGGCTGTTCTTATCGTTTTGTGCCTCCTTGAAAAACGGGTGTTCTTTTGAACAGTGATTCGGGACGAAATCCGCGATGATGTGCAGGTTCTGTTCATGAGATGCTTGTATCAGATCTTTGATGTCTTCCACGGTTCCAAAATGCGGATCAACCTGGTAGAAATCTGTGATATGGTATCCATGGTACGCAGAGGTTTGGTAAAATGGAGAAATCCACAATGTTGTGACACCAAGATCTCTCAAATAGGGGAGTTTACTGATGATACCTCTGATGGTTCCTCCTAAAAAGACTGGTTGGTCCCAGTTCTCGGTGGAGTGAAATCCTGCGAACCGATCGATGAAGATATGATAGATGACACTATTTTTAACCCAGTCCACACCATTCATCAAGAAAGGATGCATTATCATCTTTTATAGTGTTTTGATACTTTGTAAGGCTGTTCAGCCATATCCTTTAAATTCTACGATTTTGATTGGCATCATGAGGGTTTCTATGGCCAAAGAGATAGTCATTCAACATGTGGCAGTCGAATGTTCAGATCAACAATCGTCAGATCGCTTTTTTACGACAATTCTTGGGATTCCGAAGATTAAAGAGTACGATGCTTTCAAAAGAGTTATCTGCAGCGATTTTTGGGATTAGCAAGAACGTGCCTATTGAAATCTACGACAATGGGAAAACACGATTCGAAGTATTCATCAATACGACCCGGAGCGAACCAACCTATGATCATATTTGCATTGAGGTGGATAATAAAAGTGATTTTATTACTCAGTGTAAACAACAGGGGCTGGATCCGTTCTTCGTTGAGAAAGAAGGAAAACAGTTGTTGTTTGTTCGGGATTTCTCGCAATAATCTGTATGAAATAAAGTAGCTGTCTTTATTTCAGTGTTTTTTGTTGGATATGATTTCTCGTATCGGGATGTATGCAAGCAGTGCACCGATGTATGCGAACACGAGGAGTCCTGGCCACCAGGGTGCGGTTTCGAAGATTGCAAGCTGAATCCCAAGCACAATGAGGACTGCGACGACTACGCCCATTAATGCTTCGCCAGCGACAAGTCCTGCGGTGAATAAGAGTCCGGTTCGTATCGCTTTTTCTTTTGGTGTGACCCCGGTTTGTTTGATGGCAAGCTCCCAGTCGCTGAGTTCTTCCTCTTCCGCGCTTCCGTATTTCTTCTTTAGGACCACATCGGTCATGTGGCGGATGCCTCCGCCGATGAAGATCGGAACGGAAAGAGTAAATGGGAGATAGATTCCAATCGCAACTGGGAGAACCGGGAGTCCGATGAGGATGAGGACGAACGCGAGGACTGCACCAGCAACCACGTACGGCCAGAGCATATTTCCACCCAGAATTCCTTGAACGATTCCTTTCATGAGGAATGCTTGTGGTGCTGGAAGTTTCGTGCTGCCAATGGTAAACGCCTGGTGTAACACGCCGATGACGATTCCGACCACGGCAGAGATTGCGACCACTCCGAAGATCATCGAGATCTGCAGTTTCTTTGGTGTTGCTCCGATCATTTGACCAGATGCCATGGTTTGCAGCAGATCTCCAGAGATTGATCCGCCGATGCAGACGACCGCGGAGATGAAAATCACGATTGCCATACCTTGTACTCCTGTTGCTCCGAGTCCAAGCATAAGTAAACTGACAATGAGAAGAATGGTGACCGTTACTCCTGATATAGGGCAGTTGGAAGAGCCGACAAGACCGGTGAGGTATCCTGCGAGCGCACTAGCGATGAATGCGAGAAAAATGGTAAGAATCGCCATGATAAGCGAAATGCCCATGAGCCCTGAGAGTAGCTGGTATAACACAAAAATCGGGAGTACCATTGCTCCGATGGCTATAAAGACGAGTTTGTAGTTCAAATCTTGTTCGGTGCGTTTTTGTGTTTTCGTTCCCTGTTTTCGTAATCCCATTGCTGCTTCTTTGACGCTGTCGACAAGGTTTGTTCGAATGGAGTACACAGCCCAGAGACCACCAATAAGCATTGTTCCGACACCAATGTATCGTACCTGTTCACCCCAGATTGTATAGAACCCTCCGATGAGTGTCTCCTAATCCTGCGTATTCTGCTGATGGGTGCTGGGAGTCCGGTGACAAGGATGAGAAGTGGTGCGATAATGACCCAACCGAGCAGCCCTCCGACGAGTACATATGATGAGATCCGTGGTCCGATGATCCATCCAACTGCAAGAAGCGCAGGTGACATGGTGGTTCCGCCGTAGAACCATGCTTCATGTTCTTTTCCAAAAATCGCGTATTTTCCGATGCTGACCATGCCA
The DNA here is from genome assembly GCA_963835145.1 of uncultured Thermoplasmata archaeon. Lineage (GTDB taxonomy): Archaea > Thermoplasmatota > E2 > DHVEG-1 > DHVEG-1 > SM1-50. The sequence goes on along the minus strand of CAWIEM010000019.1, from coordinate 57,972 downwards.
TCGATGGTATCGCGGAAGAGATTGAGTGACAGTTGTCCGAATTTGAATAGTGCTGCAGCTAGAGCACCAATGGCAAGCCAGATGCCGCTCACACGGTCTTTTTTCTCGACTTGTTGTCCGCCGACTGTTGTCGTCAGAACCGCTGCGACCGCGATTCCTTCAGGGAACGGGAGATCTGTTTTGACGACGAGTGCTCGTCGGAGAGGGACCATCCAGAGGACGCCAAGTATTCCTCCGATGAGAGAGATGAACGTTGTTTCTAGATAGTTTATCTCGGTCCATGCTCCTACTAAAATAAGGGCAGGGATGGTGAAGATGACTCCTGCTGCGATACATTCCCCTGCTGATGCGCCCATGGTTGCGATGTTGACTTCGAGAATCGTTGGTTTGAATGGTTTCATCAATGCAAGAGCCATGACTGCGCCAGGGATGATTGCAGAGACCGTCATTCCTGCGTAGAGTCCAAGGTACGCGTTTGCTGCTCCAAGAACGATGGCGAGAAATATCCCGACCAGTATTGCTTTTATCGTTAATTCTGGAATTGTTTTTTCTGCAGGGATAAATGAAGGGAAGTTTTCTCTCGTCATTTTATTCAAACTACACATATAAATATTGATTATAAGAGTATTAAAAGTTAATTGATATAAGGGCTCATCCCGTTTATATGGTAAAATGGAATGTTGGGTCTCCGACGATGATGGAATCACCGATGCAGGTGTCTCCGATCATTGCTTCTGCAAGTGTTTTTCCTGTCAGAAGCTCGGGGATGACATTCTCAAGGAAACTGACTGGTGTGGAAAACCCGTTTTGGGAGAGAAGGCCGAGAGCCATGACTTGGATATGAGGTGCTGGTGAAGATTTTTGAACCGTACCAGGAGCCATCGATGCTGGGATCTAGCTTGTCGTTGTCTTGTTGGTTGGACCACCAGCCGCCAGCGTAGCATCCGTCTGCTCCAAAGAATGGTGTCTGTAAGGTGTCAAGGTTTTCTGCGGTGAACCATCCGATGTTTTTTTGTGCGTTAACATCGGTTCCTGCTGGGGTGGAGTGGCCGTGGACGAAGAATGCAGTGTATGGTTTTGTGAGGGATGCGCTGATATCTGAAATTCGTAGCATCTTCGGTATACGAGAGGTTCCATGGTCACTGAGTTCTTGGTAGATTGTCTTTGGAGTTGGTGTTGAGGTCAGAGCTTTCGAAGACTTGGATGGTGTTTGGGTTTGTGGTGTGTCTTTGGGTGGTGAATTTGTGAAATGCGGAGATGATGGATGATTTCTTTTGTTCGTAGGATAGATCATGGGGTGGGTAGAGAAGGGAAATACAGATATTCAGAGTGGTTGGTTTGCAGATGATGCCTTGTTCGGTGAGTTCATAGGTGGTTGTTCCTCCAAGGGTCGACCAGGGTAGCGTGCTCGGTTGTTCAAGGTAGTCGCAGTCTCCGCCGAGTGCGGTGTTGAGGTCTTCACCGACCATGATGCAGGCTTTTACAGGGTGATTGTTGTAGGTGGTTTCAATGATGTTGTCAATCTGTTGGTAGGTGTTTTCATCTTCTTGTATTGCGATGAATTCGTGAGGTCCAGCCAAGATCGTTGTATACGGCTGTGATGTAGGAGTTTATTGCGGTGTTAATATCAGTGTCGCTTTCATATTGGGGTGAGAGAATGATGAGAAGATCGGGTTGTTCATCAGATATGATTGGGTCCTCGAAAGCTGTGTTCTTGGGCTTGTGTGGAAAAGAACGGGAGTTGACTGATAAAAAGAAGTGCCATGAATGCGGAGAATGATCCTGCTGAGTTTGTGTGTCATTTTTCCTTCCACCTTACCTCAATCGTTATACTCTTTCATTTGCCTTATTTAAACGTATATATGATATACTGTTACAATTATTATATTTAAACATACCGTGTTATTATATCTAATAGAAAAACTTACAAAAAGTAAAAATGTCCGTTACTTTTTCGTCAATAAAAAAGGTAAAAAATTCAACTTTAAATTGCCTTAAGAACAGTATTTTCTACTTATTTTATGAGTTTTTTTACGGTTTTTACTATATGAGATGTACTTAATCCATATTTTTCAAAAAGTTCCTCAGGTTCACCTGATTCACAGAACATATCTTGAACACCCATCCGTTTAAACTTGGTTGACGAACCGTTTTCTGCAAGGACTTCACTTACCGCGCCCCCTAACCCTCCAATCACCGAATGTTCTTCCACGGTTAGGATTGCGTTGGTTTCCCGGGCGCATTTTATTACAAGTTTCTCATCAAGAGGTTTAATGGTATGCATATCAACCACACGAGCTGACACCCCATCTTTTAATAATTTTTCCTGTGCATCTACTGCTTGGTCCACCATCGTACCACACGCAATGATACTTACATCAGATCCATCTTTGACGATAAGTCCTTTTCCGATCTTAAGGTCCTTGAGGTCTTCTTTTTTATAGAGAACTGATGCGTTTGCGCGTCCGATTCGAGCATACATCGGGCCTTCGGTTGTTGCCATCAGCTCGACTAGCCGTCGTGTCTGTGTCGCATCGCTCGGTGCAAGCACGGTCATGTTCGGGAGCACTCGCATCAACGTGAGATCCTCGATCATCTGATGACTCGCACCGTCTTTTCCAACGCTGATTCCTCCATGGGTCGCAAAAATTTTCACGTTCGCTCTCGAGTACGCAACATCAATGCGAATCTGGTCATAGACCCTACCTGTTGCAAAAACAGCAAAGCTACTGGCAAAGGGAATTTTCCCGCAAGATGCAAGCCCAGCAGCAGTAGAGATCATGTTTGCCTCGGCGATCCCCATCTCAAAAAACCGCTCTGGGTATTTCTTTGCAAACAAAATGGTTTTTGTTGACTTTGAAAGATCTGCGTCGAGTACAACGATATTGCGGTATTTTTCCCCAAGTTCTACCAAAGTTTCTCCGTACGCATCCCGAGGGTTTGCCATCTCTTTTTTATTCACAGGGTAGCCTCCAGTGCTTTCTGTACCGTATCCAGTTCTTTCATTGCGAGTTTATATTCCATCTCGTTTGGAGGTACACCATGGAAATCGATGTTGTTTTCCATAAATGAAATGCCTTTTCCTTTCACGGTATTTAGGATGATCATGGTCGGTTGGTTTTTCTGTTCACTTGCGGTAAGGAGTGCGTCGATAATTTCTTCGATATCATGCCCATCAACTTCAAGGACATACCAGCCAAAAGAACTCCATCGATCCCGTACTGATTCCAGACGGAGAACATCTTCGGTGTTCCCATCGATTTGTAAGAAGTTCCTATCAATGAGTGCAGTGAGGTTATCGAGTTTATAATGGGATGCTGATGCTGCTGCTTCCCAGATTTGTCCTTCGTTGGTTTCCCCATCTCCGACCATGACGTAGACGCGGTAGTCTTTTTTATCAAGTTTCCCTGCCAAGGCAATCCCGTTTGCAAACGAGAGTCCATGGCCAAGAGACCCGGTTGATGCTTCAACACCTGGAATGTGTGTGCATACAGGATGTCCTTGTAACATGCAATTGATTTGTCTGAGAAGAAGCAGTTCTTTTACATCAAAATATCCACACTCTGCAAGTGCTGCATACAGTGTCGGAGCAGCGTGACCTTTGCTTAATACGAAGCGGTCCCTGTTTGGATCTTTTGGGTTTTTTGGGTTATGGTTCATGTGGTGGAAATAGAGAGCAACGATTGCTTCTACCGCAGAAAGAGAACCACCCGGATGCCCTGATTTTGCTCGATATAACATTTCAATGATATGCTTTCTAATTTTCACTGCAGTAAGGTCTAATTTTCTGATAAATTCTTCATCATGTTGCTTCAAAGGTTCGCCCCGCCCAGTTAACCGGAATTAAAACAGGTTCCCTGAATGTTTTTTTCATGTATATACTTTTTGTAAAAAAAACATGAGTTATCTCCAGAATCGAAAGTATAGGTGAGATGAAGATTGTTCTACTCCTTGGGTTCTTTTTTTGTATGAAATCGTGAGAACTGGTAGAGGTCTTGATAGATTTCTGGTCTTATGTCTCGTAATACTGGTCGTCGTGCCCGTGCTGGTTCTAGTTGTTTGAGGTTAATGTCGCAGGTGATGATGCTTTCTTTAAAATAGGGTGCTTTAATGATGAGGTTTCCCAAGGGGTCGTAGACTTGCGAGCCAGCCCAATAAATAAGGTCTTCTTGGTTTCCTGCAAGGTTGACGTAAGCGACGAAAACCGTGTTTTCTAATGCGCGCGCTGGGAGTAATGTTTCAAAGTATTTTCTGGTGGTTGATGGTGACGCGGAGATGCAGATAAGGAGGTCAGCTCCTTGTAATGTGAGTGCTTTTGCAAGTTCCGGGAAGTTGAGGTCATAGCAGATGAGCAACCCAATTTTTCCAAAGGTGGTGTTGAAGACGGGGAGTTCTTCACCTTGGTCGAAGAAAATTTTTTCTTCGAAAGGTCCAGCAGTTGGTAGGAACCATTTTTTATATGCATCTACTGTGCCATTTGGATGAATTAAAACTGCTGTATTGTAGATGAGGCCATCAACCTTGTCATCTTTGGTTGGCATGCCAAAAACGATGTAACATTGTTTGTTTTTTGCGATTTTTTTAAGATGTTGGATGGATGGTCCGTTAAGTGGTTCTGCAAGGTCTCTGAATTCGTCTTTGCAGCGATCCCCTGAGAGGAAATACTCGCCGAAGATGTAGATGTCTGCTTTTGTTTTTTTGATGTAGTTTTCCATGATTTGAATGTTTTTTGTTTTATTTGCGATGGTTGGTCGTGCGGAGATGAGTGCAAGTTTCATAGGAACAACTCGTTGGGGGTATGGTTCATATATGATATAATATTTTTTGATTATAAGAGCGGTTGGATTGGGTGAATGTAGTAAAAGAGGCTAAAGAAGGGAAAATTATATATACTATTAAAGATAAAATTATACTATTGAAGAAGAAAGGAGAAATACTATGCCGCTTGTCACCTTGAATGCACTCGCAAAAACAATCCAAAGAAAGCTTAATGTTAACGAAAAAGAAGCACGACGATACGCTGAGATCGTCATGGATATGTTCGGATATGATGACTGTATTATTGATAATATGCTTGATCATTCTGATCGACGCTTGTTCTACCGTTTGGAATCAGAAGGAATTCTGAACACCCGACGAGATGAGGCTCTTCTGTGTGATGGGACGAACTGGCGGATTCGTTATTGGGAATTTCAGAAAAATGCGATTTTCTCATCTGAAATGAAGAAGAAGGGGAGGAACATCAGAACGAAGAATAAAAATGTCCCCTCATATAACCCTCACACTATCTATTCCTCATTGCCTGAGACGGTATGGACCACTCGAAAAACCCACGTCATATGAATATCTCCATATAGGTAGTCCTCTTTCGATTTTTTACCTCATTGTTTGAGCGAACATCTTTTTTAACAGGAAACATGATATCGTCCTTGTCATTGTATGAAAACCGATATCGACATTGCACGTTCTATTCCGCTTCTTCCTATAGAAGACATTGCTGCAAAAGCAGGGATTCATGAGGACGAATACTTCTGCTGGGGTCGCTCAAAAGCAAAGGTTTCCCTAGACGTACTGAAGCGAGTAAAACAGCAGAAACAAGGAAAGTTGATTCTTGTAACGACGATTAATCCGACGTCAAGTGGTGAGGGGAAAACAACGGTGACGATCGGGTTGGCACAAGCGCTTGCACAGCTCGGGAAAAAAACCATGCTAGGGATCCGGGAACCATCGATGGGTCCGATTATGGGAAAGAAAGGCGGTGCTACCGGTGGAGGGTATGCACAGGTTCTTCCAATGGAGGATATTAATCTTCATTTCACTGGTGATATGCATGCGATTACAAGTGCACATAACCTTCTGGCAAGTTTACTTGATAATCATATTCATCATGGTGACCTGTTTCATATTGATCCTCGGTTTATTGTCTGGCCGCGGGTTCTGGATATCAGTGATCGGGCATTACGCAAAGTCGTTGTTGGGCTTGGTGGACCTTCTGATGGTGTTCCTCATGAGATTGAGTTTTCGATCACACCAGCCTCTGAGATCATGGCAATCCTGTGTCTGTCCAAGGATTTGAATGATTTACGGAATCGGCTCAGTCGCATCATCGTTGCGTATACCTATGATAATAAACCGGTGACTGCAGCTGATCTGAAAGCAGTGGGTGCGATGACGGTGTTATTGAAGGATGCGATCATGCCCAATCTGGTGCAGACCGTCGAGGGTGTCCCTGCGTTTGTCCATGGTGGTCCCTTCGCAAATATCGCGCATGGAACCAACAGTCTTATTGCGGATATGATGGGGTTGCGGCTTGCTGATTATTTTGTGACCGAGGCTGGATTCGGCTCTGAGTTAGGGGCGGAGAAATTCTTCGATATCGTCTGTCGAACCGGGAACCTTATCCCTGATGCTGTTGTGCTCGTGGTCAGTATCAGAGCGTTGAAACGACATGGTGAAGGAAATGATCGTAAGGCTCTTCAGAAAGGGCTTGCAAACCTTGAAAAACACCTTGAAAACATCTCCTGGTTTCAGGTCCCGGTGATTGTTGCGATCAATCAGTTTGCTGATGATACCAATGAAGAATTTGATTTTGTTGAAGATTTTTGCTCTAAAAAAACAGGTGCCCTGTGCAGTCGTTGATGTCTGGGGGAAGGGTGGCGAAGGTGGAATTGAGCTTGCAGGAAAGTTGATTAGTTTGATTCATAACACACCGTCTCGTTTCACGTATTTGTATGATCTTGATCTCCCGGTGAAAGAGAAGATCGAAATAATTGCGAAGAAGATGTACGGTGCAGATAGGGTTGGATATTCCGTGAACGCAGAAAGTGACATTAAACTGTGTGTGGAGCTCGGTCTTGATTCACTTCCTATTTGTATTGCGAAGACACCGTACTCCTTATCTGATAATCCGCTATTGCTAGGCAGACCGACTGGTTTTAAGATCACGGTCCGGGATATCAAGTTCTCTGCTGGTGCCGGGTTTTTGGTACCAATGACCGGGAAAATTACGACCATGCCTGGTCTTCCCCCGCACCCTCAGTCTGAGTTCATGGATATTGATAAGAACGGCAATATCATTGGGTTATCCTGAGCTTGTTTTTTCTGGGCTTATTAGTACTACAGTACTCTTTATATATACAATAATGATTATCAAAGTTGGGCGAGGAATCCTTTATGTCTGAGGATAATATTGAACAGCAGATTGATGATATTCTTGAAGCACTTCGTGAGACATCAGGAAAAGAAGTAAGTCGAGACGAACTGGAAAAAGAGTTGAAGAAGTTTTTAGAATATGGTGTCCCTGCTGATCATGCGAAGCAGACGCTGGTGAAGAAGTTTGGTGGTGGATATATGCAGCCACCGTCTTCAGAGCGTACCTTGGTTGTTGATTTGAAGCCGAATCAACAGAGTGTTCATGTGCTCTGTCGTGTTGTTTCGGTGAATCCTCGGGAGATACAGGTGAAGGGGGAAGCGCGGAAGATATTCTATGGTATCCTTGGTGATGAAAGTGGGACGATTCAGTTTACCGCGTGGAAGGATTTTGAGCTTGAAAAAGGCACCGTCGTGGATATCACGAACGCATATACGAAGGAATGGCAAGGGAGCGTGAAAGTGAATTTCGGTGATCGAACCAAAATTAAGAAGACGGATGCGTCAGAGGTTCCTGAGGTGAACGCGGAGCCACGGGAATACAAGGTAAAAGAGTTACGCGGTGGTCTGAGTTCTGTTGAGGTGACCGCGCGAATCCTTGAGATAAAAGACCGTGACGTGGAGATTTCAGGTCAGAAAAAGAAGGTTTTCTCAGGAATACTTGGTGATGAGACGGGGAAGGCACAATTTACCGCGTGGTATGATTTTAAGTTAAAAGAAGGCGCTGTGGTGAAGATTTCTGGTGGGTATGTGAAAGCCTGGAAAGGTATTCCACAGTTCACGTTTGATGAGAAGGCAACCGTGGAGAAACTTGATGCGAATATGATTTCAAAAAAAGACGTAAAAACACAAAAAATATTACTGTCTGAGCTTGCTGATCGGAACGGTGCCTTGGATGTGGAAGTGGAAGGGACCGTCATTGAGATTCGGAAAGGCTCTGGGCTGGTGCAGCGATGTCCAGAATGTAACCGGGTTCTCCAGGATGATGCATGTGCGGTGCATGGGGCTGTCGAAGGAAAGGCTGATCTACGGATGAAACTGGTCATTGATGATGGAGCAGGTTCGGTGAGCGCGATCCTTGGAAAGGAGGTTACTGAAAAACTTCTTGGGAAAACCATGAATGATTCCTCAAATGATGATGGCCTTGTTGAAGAAATGAATAGCATGTTATTTGGTCATCGGATCAGTTTACAGGGGAATGCCTTGGGTGATCAGTTCGGGGTGACCTTGATTGTTCGCGATGCGAAACGTGCTGATTTTAATGTTGCTGCGGAAGCAGAACGATTGTCTCAGGAGTTGGAGGAGTTGCTATGAGACGGGAGCCTGCATGGCGGATTTTTGCCGCGGAATACAACGATGCATCAATGGAGATTAAGGGCAGTGGTGAAAAGGTGCCTTCCTATGTGGTGACGCCCCTGGGCAGTAAAGTGAATCGGGTGTTTATTACTGGGGTATTGACTGATGTGGAGAGCGTTACGGAGGGTGGGGAGTATCTACGAGCGCATTTGTCAGACCCGACCGGTGTGTTTACGATTTATTCTGGGCAGTATCAGCAGGAAGCGACAAACAAGTTGCAGAGCATTGAGGTTCCTGCATTTGTTGCGATTATCGGGAAGGTACGAACATATATCCCTGAGGAAGGTACGTTGTATGTGTCGTTGCGTCCTGAGTTGGTGCGTGAGGTAAACGCGGAGGCGCGGGACCGATGGATCATTGAAACCTGCCTGCAGACGAAACAGCGTATTGGCGCGATTATTGAAGCAATGAAGATGACGCAGCCGAACGTGTACGACCTTAAAAAACTTGGATACAATCGTGAATTATCTGAAGGGATTGTCGCTGCATTGAAGAAATATGGTACGGTCGATGTGAATAAGTATGCGGCACTTATCCGTGAGTCATTGCAGTACATTGTCCCTGCTGCAGCAGAGAAATTCGAAGAGGTTCGAAAAGAAGAGAAACTGGAGATTAAAGAACGGAAAAAAGAATCAAAAAAAGAGCAAAAGAAACCGAAAAAACAAGAGGAGACGCAACCTGTACCTGCGTCTGAAGCTGCAGGAGACCCCGAGACTGTCGTGTTAGATACCATCAAGGAAATTGAGGGCGCAGAGGGTGCTCCGTGGGATAGTATCGTAGAAAAATGTAAGAAACAAGGTTTGGATGAGAATTCTATCGAGGAAGCGTTAACGTCATTGATGGATAAAGGGTTTATTTTTGAGCCGGTGCTGGGGACGCTTAAATCAACGTAAGTATTCGCACAAAAACATGAGTTTAAATCGTGTTAATGCTTCTGTTTCTGAGGATATGTTTATAAAGAAAGAAACAAACATTTAAATGAATCCACAGGATAACAACAATCACCTGTTTTAACAGGGGAGGAATAAAATTATGAAAAATAAAATTGTAGGAATTTTTGTTTGTACGCTGTTTATTGGACCTATCTTAACTTGCGTCAATGGAATTACAGCCAAACAAGATATGAGAATGATCGTACCGTCAAATATGCCTGAAACAACCTGTGATGATATTCTTTTTTCGGATGATTTTAATGATAATATGAAAGATTCCAATAAATGGATGGAAATATATTCTAATGGAATCTGGGAGGAAACTAATGGGCGAGCAGAATTTCGGTTAATTGAATCAGGTGGAACTGGAGCTCGTTCTGAAGGCATACAAACTAAAGCTATTGCAGCAATGATTGGTGGTGATGAACCATGGGACAACAAGGTGAAAGTAACTTGGACAATGTATCCAAAAATAGATGCGACATCCTCTGAGGGGAAGGTTGCGATGAAAATTACTGATGGGAGGAACTATATCGTAGTAGAATATGATAGAACAGGTGGTGTTGCCAGATACTATGATAATCTTGGACACAATGAAGTATGTATTGGTGGCGATGAACCATGGGATAACAAGCTTGAGATAATTGGAAATAAATATTTTATAACGATGAATAAGCAGAGTGCTACAGTTGATGCTTCAATATTTTCAACTGGTACAGTAACGTTGAGGATACAGCTTTTCATTGAATTAGCTGGTTCTACAAGAACAAACTATCTTCGTTCCGGGTTTGATGATATAATAGTGAGGCAAATAACCGCTGAAAATCAACCACCAAATGCACCAACAATTGATGGCACCAAGAGTGGAAAAATAAGTACATTATACGACTATACATTTAATTCAATTGATCCAGAGGAGGATGCTATTTCTTATTTAATTGATTGGGGTGATGGTAATACTGATACAACTTCGGGACCATCTGGTGAGATGGTAACTGTTCAACATGCTTGGAGTTCTAAAGGGAATTACAATATTAAAGCTAAAGCAACTGATATATATGGTGTAGAAAGCGACTGGGCGACTCTTACGGTGACAATGCCATGCTCAAATAACAAACCGATACCACAGTTCTTGGGATTGTTATTCCAGCGATTCCCCAATGCGTTCCCAATACTACGACATTTATTGGGGTACTAAGAATCCCTATTTTTTTCTTCCTTTTTGTCATCTGGTTTGCATAAAAACACGATGTTCCAAAGGTATATTTTTATAGAGGAACAGTGCTATATAATTGTACAAAAGGGGAAAGGTATGGATAAATATCCATTGATAAGGAAAGGGTTGGCTGTTGGAATCGTTCTCTTGTTCGTAGGGACTTGTTTCATTCCAGTTACTGCTCAATATATAGAGAAACCGTCTCTACTTACATCAAGTGGTCATTGGTTGTATGTTGGTGGGAGTGGACCTGGAAATTATACCACGATTCAAGATGCGGTCGATAATGCATCTGATGGTGATACTGTTTTTGTTTATAGTGGAATGTATAATGAGATTATTGTTATCAATAAAAACCAACTTACTTTGATAGGTGAAGATAAAAATACAACAATAATAAGTTTTAACCGAACTTATCATATGAGGCAAATAACAATAAATGCAAATAACTGTTCCATAGAAAATCTACAGATAACACAGAACAACAATTCAATAATTCCACAAGGAATATTGATTAATTCTAACTATAATACAATAAAAAATAGCATTATTTTCAATGTTACAGAGGGAATAGAGCTCTCAGCAGGTTCAGAATCAAATACAATTATACACAATGAGATTAAAAATAATCTGATCGGTATTGATGCTTCAAGTTCAACTTATAACAATATCTCTCATAATATTTTTTCAAATAATACCCAAAATAATATTTATCTATCGACACAGTCTGATAACAACGATGTATCGTTTAATACGATGGATACTTCAGCTTTTGGAATGAGATTTGTAGGATCAAAATACAATAATGTGTACAAAAATTGTATTCAAAACAATCAGATAGGTCTCTACTGTTGTTGTCACGCAACATCAAACTATTTTTATAATAACAATTTCTTAAATAATTTTATAAATGCAAAAAATGATTATGGTTTAATTAATATATGGTATGACTCTCCAAATGGTACTGGCAATTACTGGGATGATTATACAGGATTAGACGCAAATGGTGATGGAATAGGTGATACTCCCTACAAGATTTCTGGTGGAGACAGACAGGATTTGTACCCGTTGATGCATCCCTTTGAATTGTATTACATCTTGAATATTTCCCTTGACAACCATGAAGTAAACGAGGGGACCTCATTCAAAGTCACTATGAAAACATTAGGAGGAACTATAGTATCAAATGCACAGGTTTTATTTAACGGTCAAATAACTCTTACAGATTCCAATGGCATAGCACAAATCACTGCGCCATCGGTACCAAAAGATCTTGTCTTCCCGATTGGTGCAACAAAACCTGGATACACTTCTGATACTGACACAATCTTGGTAAAAAATATACCCAACATTCCGCCAAACACACCAACCATCACTGGAGAGACCAATGGGGCCATTCAAACCTCGTATGACTATATTATCCAAACAACCGATCCTGACCAGGACGATGTACAATATCATATCGATTGGGGTGATGATACTACTATTACTGGTTTGAATGAATCTGGAGAGGAAATTATTGTATCGCACACATGGAACAAAAAAGGGACCTACAGCGTTAAAGTCAAGGCTGTTGATGAATATTATGCAGAGAGTGACTGGGGGACTCTTACAGTAACTATGCCCTGCTCGTATAACAAACCGATGATACAGTTCTTGGAGTTATTGTTCCAGCGATTCCCACACGCGTTCCCGATACTGAGACAGCTGCTAGGATATTAGAAACCCCCTTTTTTTCTTTTTTTACATTGATTAACCCAAAACATCAGTTAGGTTTTTGATGTAGAGGTTTTTAAAGAAGAAAATCAGTATTTATCCTTCTGCTTTGAATTTTTATCTTCTCCAAACATTTAAATGAAATAAGAAGATATTAACTCTTAACCTGTTTTAACAGGGAGGAATAAAAACATGAGAAAAATGAAACTCAAGAATCTATTTGTAATAACAATGATACTATGTAGCGTATTTTTAATGGCTGCATTTTCGGTTAAGGCTGTTGATGTAACCATCACAGATAGGACTGAAGATGTCTGTTCAATTGATTATCTATTGAAGAGCGCGTTTCTTTTCGGTAGATTTCAAAATGTGATTGTCGAAGGTGATTACGTTACGGTTGAAGCTGTCAATCTAAGGATTATTTTCTTCAAACCATTTCAATTTTTTCACTATACCACTGGGGAAACGATTACATTCGCAAATCAGTCTAATGGAATAATAATTGCGAAACATTTCTTGATTGGAAGTTGTAATGTAGTCCTACCGATCAATACCAATAGTATAGCAGTTATGGACACAACAATGGGTACAATAATAGTCGAACTCTATGAAGATAAAATGCCGATAACCACAGCGAATTTCATTAAACTTGCAAATGATGGGTTTTACAACGGTCTTGTGTTTCATCGAGTTATTGATGATTTTGTGATACAAGGCGGTGGATACTATCCAAACGGGACTCAAAAAATAAGCCCCTATGGTCCTATTGATCTTGAAATAAACCCTGATGTTCATCATCTCGATGGAACTATAGGCATGGCACGAACAAGTGACCCGGACAGTGCGACGAGCCAATTTTTTATTGATGATGGAGCTCAACCACATCTCGAGTATAATAGTTCTGATCCCAATCCCAATGGTTATGCTGCGTTCGGTAGAGTTGTTGTAGGTATTGACGTTGTTCGTGCAATAGCTGCGGTGGATACAATGACAAAATATTTTTTTATGAAGGACTGGCCAGTTAATGATGTAATCATCAATAGTATCACCATAGTAAGTTCATAATAGTAATTTCATAAAAAATGGTTGAGAAGAAATAGCTAACAGATAAGAAAAATGAAAATGTCACCGATTCGCACAAAAAACATGAGTTAAAACCGTGTTAATGCTTGTCTTATGCTAAGGTATCTATTTTTATATACCTATCATTTTACAGAAAAACCATAAGAAGAGACTATCAATAAAGTTGTTACCAAATTAGTAAATCAACGTAATCAATCTTTTAACAGGTCTTCTCCGCCTTCAAATTGCTGTTGGAGATCGGTATAGAGGTCTTCGATACCGAAATAATTCTTTTTTGAGGTTGGGATAAGTCGTGTGTACCCACCAATCTGTTTGATAAGATGAAGTATCTGCTCGCTCAGCTCTCGATGTACGGATGCCTCTTCGCTACAAAGCGCCTCGTAGATTTCATCAGGGTCACTTGACCATCTTTGAATTAAGCTCTAATTCTTTTTTTGAGAGTAAATCTGCTTTACTGAGGATATTTATTTGTGGTTGACTTAAGCGGAAGTTCGTGGTAATCGCAAGCAGTAGCTGTGAGACAAACCCTGATGCTGTTTTTGCTAGCATTGGATCAAGAAGATAGCAAATCACTGATTTTTCTGGGCTGAGGAACTTCACGGTATATTTTCCTGCTTCTCGGAACACGAATAGTTCCAGTTGTCCAGGGGTATCAATGAGGATGTAGTCTGTTTTGAATGAGTTGATGCTTTCCTTGACATCATCGGTGTTGAGTGCGATCATGTCAGCGCAGGCGATCTGTGCGCCATTTGGTCCGAGTTTGTTGGTATCCATTACTTCTTGCAGGGAGATCCAATCCCTGATATCGACATCTGGTTCATAGGGAAGGTTTTCAGCACCAGGATCAAGATTGACGATGATTGCGTCTAAACTGCGTTCTTTACACCATTGTTGCATTGATGCGGTCAACGTGGATTTTCCTGATCCTGCGGTTCCAATGAAATACACGAAGATTTCTTGTTTCATTTCTTTCCTCGTATCTCATTCCATATGATGAATGCGTTTTTCAAGAAGTTTTTTCGTTCCAATATCATGGCGGATGAAGAGATGATCACCCTTGATATGGGTTAATGCCTGCTCACAGATCTTTTCTGCTTCTGCGAGTTCATCGTTGATGCCGACGACAGCGAGAGATCGTGATGAACCAGTCATGATATGATTATTTTTCTTGTTGACGGATGCGTAGAAAAGCATTGCACCTTCTTGTCGTATCGCATCCTCGTTGACGTCTAATTGTTTCTCCTACCATGCTTTTTATCCCGTATCCTTCAGGGACAACGTATTTGCAGACCGTTGATTTCTTCTCAATTTGTATATCTTTTTTAGAAAGTGTTCTATCGAGCATTGCGGAACAGACTTCGATAAAATCGGTTTGTAGTAAGGGTAGAACGTTCATGGCCTCAGGGTCGCCAAACCGTGCGTTTACCTCAATGATTTTCACTCCGTTTGCGGTGAGGATGAACTGTCCGTAGATAGGACCAATATATGTGCATCTTTCTTTTCGGAGAGCGCTGACGATTTTCTGTAGAATAGAGACGCCTTCATCGTATTCGTGTTTCGTGAGAAATGGTAACAGTCCATTGGCGCAGGAGTACGACCCCATGCCACCGGTGTTTGGGCCTTTATCGTCAGGTAATAACCGCTTATGATCCTGAACAGCAGGTAGCGGTGCAAGATGTGATCCATCGGTGAATGCTTGTAGGGTAAATTCTTCGCCAACCGCTTTTTCTTCGATGAGGACTTTTGCTGCTCCACCGATTTTATTCTGGATGACTTCTGTTACATAGGACATGGCTTCATCGGTGCCGTTGAAATGATCACCTGCGACATGAACACCTTTTCCACCGGTAAGACCAATTGGTTTGATTGCGACCTGAGCGTTGAGTTCTTCGATGAACTCTTTTGCTTCCTTAGGGTCGGTAAAGCTTTTATGGTGAAGTTGTCCAGGAATCCTGTATTTCGTAAGGAGATTGCGCATCCATTCCTTGTCTGTTTCAATCCGCGCCGCGTTTTTTATAGGAGCACACACATTGATGCCGTTATTGGTCAGTGCATCAGCGAGTCCTGCTTCCAGAGGTGCTTCAGGTCCAATTAATGCGATATCAATATTTTTTTTCGTTGCATAGGAGACAATATGATCTATTTGTGTTTCTTTTTCCAGGAGGTACTCAACAGCGAGCTTCTCAATACCAGGATTAAGGTTATTCATCACAGAATACAGTGTCGCTTGTTCTGATCGAGCAATAGCATCACAGATTGCATGCTCTCGTGCGCCACCACCAACGACTAATACATTCATAGTTTTCCCCTATCTATTTTTTAATCCGAATATGGTTATTTTAGTGTTTTTTGTTTTTGAGGATTTCACTGACTGAAACTAAAGGAATGAACTCGACTTCTAATTTCTGGAGCTGCTCTCGTGCGCCAGTTCTCCCGGTCTACGACGACGAGGACTTTTTCGACTTCTGCGTTGTTCTCCCGGAGTATCTGAATGGTTTTTACCACGGATCCGCCACTGGTTGTGACATCTTCGACGATGAGTACGCTTTTTCCTTTGACATCGCCACCCTCGATTTGTTTTCCGGTGCCGTGCTCTCGTTTTTCTTTCCTGATAATCACATACGGAATACCGGTTTCGAGGGCAAGTGCAACAACGAGGGGTACTGCTCCGAGTTCCATTCCTGCAAGCATATCATATCCTTTTGTATAATCGCTCATCTGTTGTGCGATGAGTTTAAGGATTTTTGGTTCTGTGCTTGCTTTTTTTATGTCGATATAGTAGTCGCTGATTGCTCCTGAGGTAAGAACGAATCGTCCGAACTTGATTGCTCCGCATTCTTTGAGGTGTTGGATAAGTGTGTCGTTCTTCATACAAGAGGGGGGTAATGGTTCTGTGTGATTTATAATTTTACATTTTGTTTATAAGGGGAGAATCGCTGCTACGGGGAGATGTATCGTTTGGGAAAAACCGAACGTAAACACACAGTATTTAAAGGTTGTAAGAGATAATTGGTTATAGGAAATATGACAAAGATCACGTTGGATCGAGAAACATTCAAGGCGCTTGCGTCTGATACGAGACTGGATATTCTTAAGACCCTTGATGGGAAGACATTTGGGGTTGAATGAGATTGCGAAAGTCTCGAATCTGAATAAGGCAACGTTGCATGAGCATCTTACGAAACTGCATGAAGCTGGGTTGATTAAAAGAACTGAGCGTGATGGTCATAAGTGGGTGTACTATAAATTGACGTGGAAAGGAGAAAGTCTGTTGCATCCGGAGAATGCGAAGATTGTGGTATTGTTTACGACGACGTTTGTTGCGTTGTGGGTTGGTATTATTCAGTTGATTTGGTACATTAAAGGAACGGTGACAGATTTTGGATATAATTTGTATACGATGGGTGATCAGGCTGTTTTGTCGAGTAAAAGTTTGGTTGATAATGGCTATTTCCTTCAGTCTGGAGATGGTTTGACTGAAGGTTTATCGGTACCACCGGGTCTCCCTGATTTCTTTCAGACTTTTTTAATGAGGGCGAAAATTGCGTATGCTCAAGGGATTCCTTTAGGTAAAGAGCTTACGGTCGTGGAGGCTGCTTCTGATTCTGGGTCGTTGACCGCTGGTGAGGGTGGTCGTTTCGTCGTTGATCAATCACAAGGGGTTATTCAGGCTGTGTATCAAAATCCGATGTATCTGTACATCGCTGTTGGGTGTTTTGTTCTCTTTACCGTCTTTTTGTGTGTTGCGTTGTGGCGGCTCTGGGAGAATCGAACTCCTAAGATTTAGAAAAGGGAATTAATCTTGTTTTTATTTTGCTGCAGTTTTTATCCGCTTATTTTTTTCACCATCAGGTTCGAAGAAATCGAGTAATGTTTTTTGCATCCACATTCACCCCTTTGTGATGATATGCAGTGGTGTATTATATTATTTGCGATGGTGTGAGAGGTTTTGTTATTTTTTCAGGAAAACTATAAATACAAGCAATGACAAATAATATCATGATATAATATATCATTATTTGGTTGAAGAGGCGAAAACATGACAATGAACACAGAAAATCACATCACACGAACTTCTTTTTTCTTCAAAGGTGGTAAGGCGATAAAAATGACTGCCATTACCTTAGCATTGATAGGGTTTGTGGCAGGATTATTCACCATGACGATGATCAGTTTATACAAATACGTTATCAAAATAATAAGCCGTTAAAGAAAAAAAATTTGTAGGCAGTCTTTACAGCGTTCTTGCTTAGAATTGTTATGAGATGTGTTGCTATCTATTCGTACGGTGCTGCTTCTTTGAGCAGGTCAACCTGAGAAATAATCATCCGTCGGCAACAGTACCGCTCTACACCAAGGTCATCGAGGATCTCCTTCGGGGTTTCTTTTGGTTTTTCACCAGCAGCAATTGCTTTCTGATACACCTCACACCGTTTCTTATATTCATCGTAAAGGGAGGAAATTACCTTTCCGCAGGTAAAACATCGAATAGGGATAATCACATGATCACCTGTATGATTTTTGCCTCTTTCTTTCGAGCACCACGCCCGAGAGGTTTTTTACTTTCTTTAATCCGTGAGTCACTCACGAGTAAATCTCTATCATATCCAAGGAATGAGAGACGTAACGCAGGGTCCCCTGTGTATTCCACAAGGCCTTTTGCTATCGCGGTTCGTATCGCGTTTGCCTGGCTCATGAACCCACCACCACTGACGTTGACATCAATATCTACCGTGCTGACATGATGTTCTGCGAGTTTCAGTGGCTCCATGATCTTCCAACGAGCGATTGCTGGCTCATAAAACTCAACTGGTAAATTATTAATACGGACGCGACCAGCGCCTTTTGCCACGGTTGCTTTTGCTATCGATGTTTTTCGCTTCCCCGTGGTGTTGACAACTTTCTTACTCATAGTACACCTTCGCTCCTAAAAATTGTGCTACTTCTTGCAACGTCATATAATCAGCAGGATGCTTTTCAGCAGCGGTAATCTTCTCAAAGGATTTTCCTTGGAACTCCTTTGGTACTCCGATATAGCATTTTAGTCTTTTAAATGCTGTTCTCCCATGTGGCTCTTGATACGGGATCATTCCGCGGATCGTTCGTTTTAATATCCGATCAGGCATCCGTGGGTAGAACGGACCTTTCCGGTAGGTACCAACCTCTCGTTCATGTTTATAATGTGCTTTAATCATATCTTTCTTACCGGTGACGATCGCTTTCTCGCTTTGTACGATAGCGATCTCTTCGCCGTTCAGGAGACGTTTCGCTACTGCAGTACAAAGTCGTCCGAGTACTGCACCTTCTGCATCAATGATTGCTACCATAGTTATCCCAATATCCTTACATCTTTTCCTTTCGGATTGTGTTTCACAAGCTCTTCAATGGTGAGTGTCTTGCCACCTGCTTTCTTGATTTTCTCATGAGCTTTCTCTGAGAAGGACCAGGCGGCAATAGAAACCTTCTTCGTTAACTTCCCTGTGGATAATACTTTTCCAGGGATTAGTGCGGTTTCTTTCTCATGAATATACATGTCAATACGATTTAAATTAACCTCAGGCCAATTCCGTAATGGTTTTTCTAATCGCTCTGCGATATCTTTCCAGATAGGCGCCTCGTTCTCATACGCGGTCTTTTTTAATCCTTTGATAAGGGTGATAAGCGCTGGATTTGTCTTTTCTATATGTCGTGCCATAAGCTGGTTCCCCAGTGTTGATGGATGGTAGGAAAACAAAGTGGTATTTATAAGATTTATGGGAGGTTCAAATGTCTTTTCGTTGGAACCTCCAAACCGCTAGGATAAAAAAGACGATAATCCAGGCAAGGAACACACCAATGAGAAGACCGGTGGAGTACCATGAGGGATTCGGGATAAAACCAGACCCGGTACTTGATTGAACTGGACCGATGGTCATGGTGATGAGCGATGAATACACAGAGATTGGATTAAACAGATTCAGGACAATGGTACCAGTCTGGGACAATAAGTTGTGATTCCATGGTAATCTGTCGTGAAATCGATGGTTGTCGCAAGTAATCCAACAAAGACAATAGGAAGAATAATGTTAAAAAGGAACCACAGGAAAATCGCACCACCTAGTGCGGTTGATCGTTTTGAAAAGACTGTGGAGAAAAACAATGCGACGCTTAAAAACACCAATCCGAAAAGCATCGTTAGTCCAATAAAGATCAAGTATTCAAGATAGTCGACATTGGAGACATTAAACGCGATTACTATCCCTGCAATACCATATCCAATAAGAATCGTGAAGCATAAGACCGCTCCGAGTCCAAGGAATTTTCCAACGACGATTTCAAATCGAGTTGCTGATAAGGAAAGTAGTGAGCTCATCGAACCTCGTTCGATTTCTCCGATGATTGTTGCGTATCCGAGCATGAATGCGACAATGGAGATTAAAAAGGATCCTAACTCGGTCATCCCTGAGATCGTAATACCCAAGATCTTGCCATCCACTGGCTTCCCAGTGAACCGAAATAGGAGACAACCAAGGTGAGAAGTCGCGAACATCACTGAAACCAGGATGATCCATTTGTTCCTGATGTTATCCATGATTTCTTTTTTTGCGATGCTGAGAAACAACGTTGGTTTGCATTCTTATGCCTCCGTGTACCGCATGAAGACTTCTTCAAGGGAGGGTTCTTTTGTCTGGAGGTTTTGAATATTTCCCCCTGCGTTGGTTATCGCGAGGATGACTTTTGCTTTCATGGCTCCATCGCAGACGATCTCAAGGATGTTTCCTTTGATCTGTAACACTTTCGACACCTGGGAGTTTTTTGACTGCGTTTTCAATTTTCGCTGACATAGAGTCTACCGTTACCGTGATTTGTGGTTTCAGGTTCAATTTTTTACTGAGTCCCTCAACGGTGTCTTGTGCGACAAGGACTCCTTTATTGATGATACCGACGCGATCACAGATTTCCTGGATTTCACTAAGAATGTGGGATGAAACAAAAATGGTTGTTCCTTTCTTTTTCATTTCAAGGATTTTATCTCGAATTAAAACGACACCACGGGGATCTAACCCACCGCTTGGCTCATCGAGGATCAGGATCGGGGGATTGCCGAGGATAGCCCGTGCCATGCCGAGTCGTTGGACCATTCCTTTGGAGAACTTTCCGACTCTTTTTTTCCCGGTGTCACCAAGACCGAATTCTTCGATAAGATGGATGCATTCCTCTTTGGATGCATGTTTTATTTCTGCATAAAAACGCAGGTTCTGCAATGCGGTGAGGTTATCGTAGAATGCGACTTTCTCCGGCATGTACCCGATGTATTTCTTTGCTTCTTTGCCGTGTGATTGTACGTCGATACCGTTGATTTTAATGGTTCCTGTGTTCGCATGGATCAGGTCAAGCATCGCTTTAATGGTCGTTGTTTTTCCTGCGCCGTTTGGTCCGAGAAACCCAAAGATTTCTCCTTTTTTAACAGTGAAGGAGACGTTATTGACCGCGGTGAAATGGTTATATGATTTTGTCAGACCTTTGACTTCAATAGTCGCTGAATTTGTTCCTATCGTTTTTGCACTTTTTTCGTCCAGGGATGATAAAAGTTCCTTTTTGATTGCACTGGGGGCAGGTAAGAAAGATTTTTTCACCAGGTTCTCCAGAGATTGTAATTGTGGTTTTGCATGTGGGACATTTGACAAGTTGTGTTGTCATAGGTGGGATGCTCCTCTGTGTTTTGCTCGTAACATCGGTCAGCTATTTAGGTTTATTGGCGGTGTTATAGGGAGGCGGGTTTTTTCTAGAGGAGATTATTGCGTTTTGTTGACACATGAAATCTGTCGATACATATGGATAAAACAAAACCCGGGAAAATTGACGCACTTGCCAGAGAAATAATAACCAACTAGAGGATATCAATGTAGCGAAAAAGGCAAAGAGTTGTAAGGAATATTAGCTACTCGATTCTTAATCTTAATTTTTTAATTAGTAATTTATAGAATCCAAATTTTTGATTTAAAAGATTTAATCTTAAAGGATGCTAAATTTTCTGATGAACTAGGTAAGAATTTACGCCATGTTATAATTTTTGTTAAACCAATAGTACCATCATATTTTGCTGGATGGAATGTGTAGTTACCGTGATATATTTCACTTAATTTTTCACTATAAGAAACACAAAGAGGATTTGTAAATAAAAACGCTGTCTCAGCGGATTTTGCAAGTTTATCAAGAGTTCTATTTAAAAAATAACCAAAAATACCACTTTGTAAATTATCATCCTGATATGTTAATTCATCTTTGCTACAAGCAGTTAGTATTACTCTTTTATTTTGGTGTAATTCTTCGATAAATCCTCCGCTTTTGCAGCTGTCAAGGATAACAATTATTTTTCCTTCAAGATTGTCTAATTGTGTATCTAATTCTTTATCTGTTATTTTTGCATCATATAACATGAGATATTCTTGACCATCAGAATTACGTGATCCATGACCTGCAAAGTAAATAATAGATACATCATTTGAATCCTCGTTTTCATCAAGCCATTTTATCGCATTAATCAATGATGAATTTGTAGCATTCGTATCAGTTAATATTTTGATATTTGATTGTTTCCAGTTTCTCGTATGAAGTAAGGTTTTTTGGAAGCTTGTTATTTCATTTATACTATAGGGTAAATCATTGTTATCACCAGGGTAATCATTTATACCTATTAGTACTGCCCAATAATTTTTTGTGATATCATTTATTTCTGATGCATCTTGTGTTTGGTCTATGTTTTCTTTTTGTTGGAAACGTGTGTTGTTAGTTATTTTTTCAACATTTTGAAAATTATCATTATATAAATTATTATTACCGTTAACAATTGTGGTGTATGATGTACATACAATTAAGGGTATTATGAAGAATATTCCTATGTTTTTTAGATTTTTTGTCATATTACCGCTTCGATGGTGTGTACGTCTCAGCTTTTACTCTATTTAGTATATTGGAGATATTTCTTTTTTTCAAGAATTTTCTTATCCATTTAGTATTTATAAATAGTCAGTATATATAATTTTCTCATTAAATTAGAGCAATACTATTTTTTTTATGGTGTTATTTTTTTTCTTCTCAGGAGATATACTGCCCCAGCGGCAAGGATTATTCCTAATGGAAGAAGAATGAAGGGGAGTACAGTGAGAATCGGGGATTTGAATGCTATCTGGATGTCTGCAGTGACGTTTTTTGATCCGTCAAGATTCATGATAAACCAGATGTGCTGCTCATGTTGCGGTAGGTATGTCATTTCTGCGGTGTTATTTGAATGTGTTGAGGTAAGCCAAAATGTCTGTGTTTGTGGTAAGGATGGTGGCGCATCGGCTCCTTCGATCACAGTGGTATTGATAAAGATCTCTGCGTAATACGGTTCAGTGTTCCAATGCCAATAGGTTGGTATCTCACATTGGAAACCCTGACGATACGGTTCACTAGCTGCTGTTGTTGCGTAACCAGTAAAAAGCTCTCTCGTGGAATCTGTTGCTTTTACGATGAATTTCATCTGCGCAACGTTCGCTGCACCAAGAAAACCCCATGTTGATAGCTTTAATTCATTCATGTACAACGTAAACGCGTACGTGGTGGTATTCACGTGGTATACGTTGCTATAGACGTATCCTTCACTGTCTGTGTCTTGATTATAAATAAAAACAGAAATTCCACCTGCCAGAACAACGAAGGCCATTATAAAAATTACTATTCCAAGCACCATACGTTTTTTCCTGGTTTTTGGCTTTTGATATTTTTCATTGTTCGTTTCGGAATCCATATCAATCTCCGCGCTGGATATCTCGATTAAATATTAAAGGTTAATCGATAATCAAAAAAAAATGAAAGGGGGGATTTGATGATGATGGGAAAACCCTTTGGATTTATATAAAGACCCTGTTCATTAATTGTTTTGCGAAACTCAATGACCCTGGAGGTTCAGTGGAATCTAAAAAACATGTCGTTTAGGTTGTTCATATACGGTTTGTTTTTATATTGATTATGATGGTAAAAATGATATAAATTGATACAAACTTTGTTTCAAAACATATAAATAAGGAGTGGTTCTTAGGTATAAATGACGGAGAAAAAAAAAGGACTATGCCCCGACACAGTTCCTCTTCAGTTAAGAGAAGAAAATATTTCGGTTTTTTATTGGTAGCTACCGCTATTATGTTATGTGTTTTTTTGGATATGCAGGTTGCTGCATCTTTTGTAAATATAGGCAGAATTGATAGTTCGTTGAGTTCTCTTCAACTGAGTGATCAGATCATACAAACAGATTATACTGCGATTGTTACAGACTCTACGTTAAACACGAGTACTATTATCTTGAATGGTGCGATGAAAAGTATGGTTGAATTACCTGCAGAGAGTATAGCAGTGATTCTTCCTGATGATCGTCTCGCGATTCAATTACCTGAGGAGACAAGCATCCTTCCTGAGGGGAGTACGTTGTCCTATTATGAGGAAAAACCGATTATTAGTATTCCACAACAATCTGAGGTGCTCGGTGTATCATCAGTCGTTGTTTCTCCTCTGCAAAATTTTACCGTCAAGACAAATGTCATACAATCGATTCAGGAGCTAGATGTCTACAATGTTCAGGTGGTGTTTTTTGAGCTGGCGCGGGAGAATCCTGATGTAGCTTTGGTCAACTACCAGATTGATTGGGGTGATGGGAGTAATGGAACATATACCGCTGATACGATCGCGGTTGCGCATGAATATAAAAAAAGTGGGACGTACAGGTTGATAGTGAATATCTCTGATGAGTTGGGGTTTACCTATGTGACAACTCAACAATATACCGTGAATTATGAGGGGCATCTTAGCCATTCGTATCTCTGGGTGAATAAGAATAAAGCGCCGGTAATGACTGCTTCTGCTGAGTTTTGGGTTGCTGGCGTTTGGTCTTCTGGTGTTTACCGAGAGTGGAAAATACAAATTTCTCTTGTTGTTTACGTTGTTGCTTCCGTTGTATTCACGGATTCAGAAGGAGGATGTGCTTGATCAGTTTGTCCGTGGGCAGATCTATGGGTTTATTAAGACGAATCCTGGGGTGCATTATAATCAGATCCTGCGGAAGGTTGGGGTGAAGAATGGTACGTTGTCGTATCATCTTGGTGTCCTTGAAAAAACCGAGTTGATTCAGTCGCGTCGGGAGGGATTGAAGTATCGGGCGTTTTATCCGACCGGGATGAACTTCCCGAAAGCAGAGCGGTTCCGACTGACTGATCTGCAGATTCAGATCATCGGGTCTATTCGGAGTCAGCCTGGGTTGACGCAGAAGGAAATCGCGCGGTTGCTTGGTCAGAAGCCGCAGACGATTAATTATAATATCAAGGTGTTGGATCAGGCTGGTCTTATTTCTGTGGTGAAGGCGGGGCGGAAGACACGGTGTTTTCCGGTTTCTGATGTTGATAACTTCTGGGGAATAAATCAAGATTTTTTTTAGGTTGTGTGAAAACCGTTAAAAATGGTGAGTCGATAGCCTGCGTTGATGCAAACCTTTGTTGCGGTGTGTGGGAGTGATGGTGATGATGTGCATTTGTCTTCTGTTATGTTAGAGGTTGCGGAGCAGGTTGGTCGTGGGATTGCGCAGCGTGGTGGTGTGCTTGTCTGTGGTGGTCGTGGTGGTGTCATGCAGGCAGCCTGTAAAGGTGCCAAAGAGATGAATGGGGTAACGGTTGGGTTGTTGCCTGATTCGAAGGATGAGGCAAATGAGTTTGTTGATATCCCGTTGTCGACGGGTCTGGGGATGCGTCGGAATTTTTTGGTGGTGTCTGCGGCGGATGTGGTGATTGCGATTGGTGGTCGGTGGGGTACGTTAAGTGAGATTTCGTTTGCGATGATTTTTGAGAAACCGGTGGTGTTGGTGGCTGGTACTGGTGGGTGTGTTGATGAGTTGGCGTCTGGGAATTTGATGAAAGAGTCTGAGTCTCGGTTGTATGTTGCTGGTTCTGCGGAAGAGGCGGTGGAGAAGGCGTTTGCGCTCTGTCAGAAGTAGTGGTATTTTTCCAGTCTGACATTTTTAATAAGAATGTTTATATATAACATTTGACAAAGTATAACTTAAGAGGATCTGGAGTTATTTTTACTTCCTTTTCCTTCCATCTCTCCTAAAACCCCCCTTCCAGATCCTTCCTACCTCCCATCTTCTCTGATTCCTCTTTCTCTAATGAATCATCGTGTTTTATAAAAAAAAGCAAGCACGGTTAGAGCACGTCATCGCGCATCATTCGTCGGCGTGCTTCAGCCTCTGCCCTGTATTCGCTATAGCCTTCTCTGAGTAAATGCAAGATGATCGCATCTTTGTAGAGGTCTTCGACTTCTTTTTTTCCCAATTGTTCACCTATAATTATAATTATTCTTTTAATAATATAAATACTTTTCCTTAAAATAGAGCTTATAAGAGATATTTTACCCTCCACAGTCATGATGTCCTTCGGAATGACTCGACCGCTAGAACTGTCTTGAGACTACCCGGTAAGCACGCCTGAAAAACGAGAATGAACAAATGATTGAACTGTAGAGTTCAAAATAAAAAAAATTGGTATTTTGGTGCTTGGTTTTTTTTATTCGTAGAGTTTTATCGCACTGATGTTCCGAGGAAGGTTCATCGAGCGTGCAATCGCATTGCATTTTGTTCGGAGCAGATACGCAATAGGTCTGAAGGTCGTTTCAGAAAAGGATTCATAGTTCGCCATGCCCTTGGCGATGATCACATCCGCGTGTTTCAATGCTGATGTTACCTCGGCAGGGAGCTTGTGGAAATCAACGCCGACCGCAAAACACCCTGTGGTATACAGCGTATCGACGACCTCGTGAAGCTTTATTTCCTTAGCATCCTCTGCTGTTGCGTCGCTCAATATCGGTTCGCCTTTGACTACCGCGGTGATGTGTAAGTGTAGGGTTGAAGTGTTTCAGTTCTCGGCAGAGGATTTTATCAAATACGATTTCCCCGCAGTTATCGGTAAAAAGCACGAGATGTGTTGCGTTTTTCAGAAGATTTCTGAGTTTTTGGTAGTCGTCATACCCGAGTCCTTCTGCGTAGAGCGTGTCAAAGACTTCTTCGAGCATCTGTGGATGGGCACTCGAGCCGTCGATGCCGAAATCCATGATGTTTCCGATGATTGAGCAGATCATGCTGGTCTTGAGGGGGTCTGGTGAGGTTTTGATGAGTCCTTCGATTTTAGGAACAAGTGAGGTAGCGATGAGGTTGCTGGTGTGTTTCAGCTCTGCATAGGGGTCTTTGTCCTGTAATGTTTCATAGACGCCTTTATGTATCTTTGTCGCAATGGTAGCGCTGCATTCCTCAGGGTCATAGTGATTCTGCAAGGAGGGTGCATGCGGTACGCAATGCTTGTGTCTGGCGTTTCTTCTCTTTTGTGCTGAGCTCTGTTTCAAAGAGGATTCGTTTCAATAAACAGGGGAGACATTCGGTCTGAATCTTCATGATGAGACCTGGAAAAGACATGAGCTATTTATCTTTACTGTTCATGAATAAAAACACAAGAAAAAAGAGTAATTAGAGTATCTTGCAGACCGTTATCTGATCTACTGCGCTTGCTTCTGATGCGTCTACCACTATTCCTTTGAGGGTATGTTTTCCAGGCGAGAGTTTTTTAATTCTATGTCCAGGTATAGGCGCGGTGATATCAATTTGTTGTACCTCGTTATCACTAAGGAATTTGACGTTTGTGATTTGATATTTTGAGTAGATTTCTACCATGATGTCGATTGGTCCGAGGATCCATGGTTTGTGCAATGAGATGAATTTTTTGTTGCTGAAGTACAGACCGTTTTTGGGTTGTTTATTTTTAATGTACGGTTCGGTCGTATTTTCTTTGATGATCGCAGCTGTCGTTGTACTGGTTGTTTTTCCGGTGCTATCCTGGACGGAGAGTGTAATGGTGTAACACCCTGCGGTGGTGTAGGTGTGGGTTGTGTTTCTAAATGGTGTCTGCGTACCGTCTCCGAAATCCCAATGATAATTGTAGGGTGTGGTGCCACCATATAGGAGTGTATCGTTCATACCAATGCTCTCGAAAGTGATGGTATTTAAAGCTACAGTGTCAGAATGTCACTGAGCATCTCGTTTCTTCTTCTGTTTCTTCTCCTGATTATTTTTGTGATGTATCTCTTGATAGGTGTGCTGTTGCGAAAGATTAATATATTGATTAAAATACTATTATAATATAATTAAATGGAAAGGGGTCTAAAAAAACATGAATAACAAACTCGCAGGCATATTGATATGCGTAATGATGCTTGTAACCATACTACCGATCACCGCTCTAGCAACCAATGCTTCAGAACGACAAACAACTACTGGTGGACTGTTGGGTCAAACGACCGTTCGTGGAATTGTGTTGTTCAAACGAACATCCGATGGTGGAAAAACATATCATTTCTTCGCCATACGACTCCATTATTCAACGATTAGTATTACCGGCGAACGCGAATCCGGGGTCCTCAGAATGCAGCCCGTAGAAATACCGAGCTTATTTATCGGTTACATTGGACACATGTACATCTTTGTGTCATTCCGCGGATGGTTTAACCCCTAAAACGTATTTTTTTTCTTTTTTTTCATCGTTTTTTTATGTAAGGTTTTATAAACACTTTGTCGTTATTTATTTCTAGGGAGATGCCTCACATGGTGGTGGGTGAAAAGAATCATCAGAAAGCGTCAGATGTGAAATATAAGAAGGTTTTAAACAAGAAGGATCCGTTTGACCAGTTGATTATGGAGCTTGGTCAGAAGGGTGTGCTTGATGTCTGTGTGGTGGGAATTGGGGAAGAATCGTCGATTCCTACGGAGCGGGAATATTCCCGAAAGCCGGTTCCTCCACGGGGAAAACATACTTCGTAATGCTTCACTACAGTGCGGATTCATTTCTTTTTTAGGAGTAATGCTATATTTTGTTCGTACCATACTATTTTTTTACACTTATTTTTTTGAAAATGTTTATATAGGTATACTGTCTGCAGGGTTTTGTAGGAAAGCGGAGTTTTGTAATATAATATGAGGTAAATGTTATTGTACAACACTGGTTTTCCTCGGAGGTAAAGGAAATGGTTGAGTTCGTGAAAGTCTCAAAAAACGGAATCCTCCTAAAAATAAAAGAGGTCTCTGATAGGTATCGGGATCGTCCATATCGATGGGATGAAGACGAGTAACCCTTTTTTTTCTTTTTTTTCTTGCTTTTGAGAAATACGGCTGAAGTCGGTGATTTTTTTTTTCTTAACGTATTCCGAGCGAGAAATCTATGACTTTTATGTCGTAGATGAATCGCCCGGGCTGTGAGTAGTAAAACGCCAGCAAGCGTTTTTTCCCCTTGAGGGGAAAGCTACGCAATTTTATTTCGTGGAAGGGGTGACATAATCAGTATAGGATTAAAAAATATAGATTTTATCAAAATCAAGGAGTTGAAAAATGGTTAAAAGATTAACAGAAGAACCTATAATAGAATTTAAACATAAAACAAGTGAAGCAGAAATGTTAAAACTCATAGATGAATTGATGGTTACAGCTCTAGAATCGTTACCCAACGAACTGGGGAAGCTAATAGATTTGGGATTAATCAAATTTGAAAAAAATATTAAGATTTGAAATATTATTCCTCCCTATTATAGCAGATGCATATTTTAATGCTAGAAAACCTAAAAGATTTACAATAAAAATTTTTTATTGAATCAGGGTGTAATTAATGCTTCTTCAATATCTATTATATCTTCCATTAGTTTTTCCATTTTATTCATTAGAAGTATCGCTCTCATGTCTGATAAAAAAACTCCTCGTCTGAGAAACACAGTGTATTTTTTTGATACCTCATTCCATTTTTCAGCTTCTTGTTGTAAGAGTATTGATTGATTTTTACATACGTTAGGATGAACCGGACAACGTTGAAGATACGCTGCAGTATGTTCTTTTCCGATAGCGATTGCTTTAAAAGGGTCTTCAGCCCCAACCATCAAAATATCAAATATATTTGCTTTATGTGGATATAAAACAGATAACAATTTGTGCAGGACCGTAATGAGTGTATTATTTACTCCCCTGTCACCATATTCTTTATATAAACGGCTGGTTTCCTGGCTCTTGTTTTCTCCAAGGGAAAAATCTTTTTGCATCATTTTCGATGCATTTATCCCTTTACTTGAGTATATAGAATTCCCTTTGAGATTCTCAATATTTTTTCTGAGAGCTTCTTCAAATGCTTCTTTTTTAGAATACGGCTGGTTTGATTGTTTATAAGTATAAATGATATATTGGCTATGTTTGTTTTTTTCAACAGCTTCTCTGAAGGTGCTGAGAGACGTCCAAGCGTGATCTCCATAGCAACTCGCTCCAAAGAAGCCTGCATTCGGATCATTATAACAGATGCTCTGATTCGTATCGTTATATCCAAGAACTACTATCAAATGATAGCCTGGAGGAAATAATATGTCCCATAAAAAATCATTGATGTGGAATTGATCTCTCAGCGATGGCAAAGAAAAAGGATTCACAGCTGTTATTACCGGTGTGTCCTTTGATATATTTTCTTTCAATATTGTATAATATTGCTCCCAGAGTTCATTTTTTAATAAATTATTATTTAATAGCCACCAATTTTGCTGTGTAATACCAAATATCTCGAAAATAACATCTAAATTTGAGTAGATGCCTTCAGTGGGTAGTCTTTCTTTTAGATTGTATGTATGGGTATAGCCAACTCCCCCATAAAATGACATTTCCTCAAGAGAGGTATTCAATCCCATAAAATTAAAAATCATGGTTAAACAAGCATAGTAACAGAGATATCTTCCATTTTGAGCCACGTATGGGATGTCCTCGATAGTATATGTCTCAAGAAAATCAGGAGTATTTATTTTCGATGCAGGTATCTCATACGCAGATAAAGCTGTTAAAAGAGGTGTGATACCCATTACAAATACAATACATAAGGCAAGGATTCTTGCAAGTCTCATATACTCTCAGTATACTTTAATCTAAACTACTGCTATATATAATTAATCTCTCTGACAGAGCTTTTTTTTAAAGACCTATTCATCAAAAACTTAAATCAGGTTTTGTGCGAATGATTTACAACCTTGTTGAAGAGGTCCAGGGGTTCAAATCCCTTCCCCTGCACTTTTTTCCTCATTTTTATTGAGTAGAAAATGAAATAAAGATTAAAACAATATTTTTTTACTATGGTTATTGGGACAAGAGGATTTATAGCATGGTTCGAAGCAGTAATTTATAATAAAATAAGAAGAGAATGTAAAAACATTTTTTTAAAGATATTCGTCCACAGTATGGGTGTTCTATTGATGATTACCGGAATCTATTTTCTAATTACTACAATGCCTTCTGTAACAAGCATAGCGGGTTTGTTTCTAATCTTTATAGGGTTATTTGTTTTTTTAATACCATTAGGGGTGGAGTAAAAACCTAATTACACTCATTTTTTCGTTCATTTATATTTTCTAAAAATTATTTAACCGGTAATCTAGGGTTCAAATCCCTTCCCCTGCACTTTTTATAGTTTAATTCTTCTGCATAACAAAAAATTCATAGCCGAAATAATCGGAATACTTATCATATATTTTAATTTCTTTTTCGCACTTTTCAAACACTTGCAAAGCAATTTTGTTATTATGATATTTTTTCTTTAATTCTTTTATCTCTTTATTCATATGCGAATAAAAATCAACCCAACATGATTCCGGTAATGTAAAATGAGATAATACAGTAAAGCCCTCATCTTTAATCAGAGAGATATTGCTTTTTATGTCCTTTATATCAGGATATTCTTCGTCCCAGAATTCCTTTAACGGTTTTGGAAGGTTAGGTAATAACAATACTGCTTCGCTTACAACAAAATATCCTTTGTTTTTTAGAAGTTGATTGCATTTTTTTAATCCATTCTGAAATCCCATAACAAAAAGTGCTCCTTCGGACCAAATAATATCAAAAGTATCATTTTTGAAATCCATCTCAAGCATTGATTGATTTTTTGGAATAATCCTATTATCAAATCCTCCTTTTTTTGCATTCTGCATTAGAATATCTAAAAAAGGTTGGTAGTTATCTAAAGCAATAATTTTACCTTTGGAAATTCTTGCTAACTCAAGGGTCTGAATACCATACCCGCATCCAATATCAAGAATAAAGGGCTCAGACGGTAAATTTTTCAGATAAGAAAATGCTTTCCGAGTAGATTTGTTATCTCCAGGTCCACCACGAGGAAGACCTGAGAATAGTTCATAGAAATATTTCATACCTTCCATAGTATCACGCTATAAAATAGATTAATTGCTCATAAATCTACTCATTTTTATTCAACAGAGAGAAGTTTAATTTTTACCGGTAATCATGGGTTCAAATCCCTTCCCCTGGGTAAAAACAAAAACCTCATTTCAAAGAGTTCCACGTTCCCCAGTCTATATCTCTGCCTGGATAACCGGGTTTTTTAAATGGCCATTTATCTTTTATCCATTGCTTCACAGCACTAAAAAGATGTTCATCTAATCCGTTCGCAACCTCACTTTCTCTAACCCACATAACTATTTCAGCATCATATTCAGAATTTGAGGCTGGATAAATATACAGACAACCCAAACATTCTTTTTCGTCCAAACTCATGGCTGTATAAGCAAACGATGTTTTTCTTTGGAACTCTTTTTGGTGCCATCCGAGGTCAATCAAATCTTGTTCAAAAGTTAATTCTTTTGTTGGCCAGTTATGACTTGGGCCAAAAGGTTTCGTTTTTTGTAAATGTTTAATACTGGTCATTACAGCATCATAATCTTTCACAACATCATTAATAGTGAGCATTCTTAGACGAAGTCTGTCTGTCTCAAATACTTCTGGAACTTGGAAATCTTTTGGTATTATTTTTTTCATAATTTTATTGTAATAGTTTAAAATTTAATAATCTTTGTTTTAAACATATCCTTGGAACACAGTGTAATAATGAAAGGGGGTTTGGATTATAGGGAGGAAAGGTTCTTATTCAATAAAAATAAATAATCAAACCCCCATGTAAATATATTTTGAACTGATAAATAAATATTACTCATGTTTTTTTGTACGAATCAACTGAAAAAAAGAAGAAAAGATGGTTAGAGGGTGATTTATTTATTTTTCTTGTTTGTTTTGGAATAGAGCAGGATTGTGATCAACGCGATAAGTGCGAGGAGTCCTAAAAAGATGATTGCGATGTTGTCCGCGATGAGTGCCTCATGAATGGTGACTGACCAGTACCGATGATGTTGTGAATTCACCATCTGATGCAGTCACTGTTATCGTGTATTCTCCTTGGGTATCCCAGTGGTGAATCAGAGAGAAATACTGTCCATTTGGGAGGAAGTCGGTCTCGAAGGTTGATCCGTCGCCCCAGTCGATGCGATAGCTGATGTCGTCGTTGTCTGCATCGGTGGATCCAAATGCATAGGAGTATTTTGTGTTTGTCGTTCCGTTCATGGGGCCTGTTATCAGTGGATTTGTTGGAGGTCTATTCGGTATCACGATGCTGGCGTTCGTCACATCCGTATCGGTGACTCCAAGGTTATCAATAACCGTTAATATTACTTGGTATAATCCGCCATGTGCATAGTGATGGGTTACTTTTTCACCAACTCCGCTTTCTCCGTCTCCAAATGACCAGCCGTAGTGGATGATGAGGCCGTCTGGGTCGTAGCTTCCTGAGCCGTTGAATTCTATTTCCTCGTTGTACAATGCGTTATAGGGGCCGTTTGCATTCGCGATAGGTGCGATATCCCCATAGTGGTCATTGTGTGCATATCTGCTTGTTTTGGTGGTTTGTACGGGTTCTTCTTGCTGTTCTGGTTCTTGTGGCTCTTCAGGTTCATCAGGTTCTGCTGGTTCTTCTGGAATTTCTGGTTCTTCTGGCTCTTCAGGCTCTGTTGGTTCCTCTGGTTCCTCTGGTTCTTCTGGCTGTGGAATGATGGTTACTGACCAGTTCGCGTTGTTATCGCTGAGATTATTGTCTCCGCCAAGCCACCATTGTTCAGATGCTCGGTTCGCTCCTTCTGCGTCGGTGACATTGACTGTGTTGGTGATGATGCTTCCTGGTTCGGCATTGACGGTATAGGGTGCTTCGTAGGTCCAGGTTTCGCAAGGATCGATGAGTCCATCGGAATCGCTATCGCCGCCTAAATAAAAAGGAGCACCGCAGAGGTCATCTAGGAGGACGGGGGTGACGCTTGCGGGTCCCTTGTTTTGGATGGTGTAGTGATAAGTTATTTGATTGTTGGGATAGCAGGTCTCTGGCCCGATTTTATCAACCCTGAGATCAAAGGTGATGATGTTAAGCTGTGAAAAATCTGGATAGGTTTCACCGGTGGTGATGGTGATAGTGTCATACGCGGGGAGGTATCCTGTAGGGATGTCTATCTCGGTGAATTGGTAGGTTCCTTTGCTGAGCCAGAGGTTTTTTGGTATGGATTCGCTGATGGAAAATGTGTCCAGGGTTTCTTCACCTCGTGACATCCTCATGGTGAATTGAGTATCTGGGTCTGTATAGTCAATATTCTCGCCTTCCCAGTAGAGAAGAACATTTTTGCGGAGGATGAACGGGTACAGGGTATACTCGTCTGTGTCTTGTGCGGTCTGATCTCCCCAGGTCCCGGACGCAGTGGCCGTGTTGGTTAAGGGGTCAGGGAACGTGAAACTTGGTATGTAGGTGCAGGTAAAGGTCCAGGTCTCTGCATGGTCTAGTTTTCCGTTTTTGTTCTTATCACCGCAGACGTAGCTTACTGGTCCGCAGGAATCGTCTATGACTGTGACGTCGCTGAGCGGCATGTTTTCTGTGTTACTGACGCGGTAGGTGTAGGTGATGTCCTCTCCTGCGTAGCCGTAGGTTGGTCCTGTTTTTATGAGCTGTATTCCTGGTGTTGGTTTACACGAGTGTGCCAGAGGTACGAAACAGAGGGCGATGAGCAGAAAAGTGGTGGTATA
Organism: uncultured Thermoplasmata archaeon; assembly: GCA_963835145.1. Classification (GTDB taxonomy): domain Archaea; phylum Thermoplasmatota; class E2; order DHVEG-1; family DHVEG-1; genus SM1-50. Next base: position 23,552 of record CAWIEM010000019.1, on the reverse strand, counting down.
GAGAACCGGTTTTGTTACGAGTTGATTTTTGTTTTTTTTACTGAGGATGTTTTTTGACATAGTTTTTCCGTCCTTTGTCTTGTTGTTCTCTCGTTTTGTTTGTTCGATTATTAAGGTCCTGTTGTACAACTGTTATCCGGTGTCTGTACGGTTCGTATCGGTCCTGTTTATTTATTTTTATATTTATTTTTTATAAAAGTATGTGAGTTGTTACGGGGAAAAAACAAGGATTTTTACAGGAAATTTATATAATATTTAGGGTATTTACCGATGTGGTTCCTATGAATAAAAAACTGCTTATTGTACCAGGGTATCTTGTCGGTATCGGTGGTGTATTTTTGATTACGTATCGGACGTTGTTGGCTTTTTTTTCCGAGAGCAAATCAATAACAATACAGGTGAACCGATATGGTGAACAGTATGGTGATATTGTTGTTCTTGTTTTTATCTGGATTGTCTGTGTGGTTGGGATGGTGTCTCTTTCGTCGCTGCTCAAAGAGGAGAAGGTTGAGAACGGAGTAGTCGGAAAGAGTGACGAAGCAACTGTCGTGGAGAAACCAGGGGTGTCTCTCGGTGTTGTACCCGGCTTTTTTCTGGATGAACCGCCAAGGGTTGTTGTCGGAGCGTTTGGAGAGCTGTTCAATGAGATCGATCAGAGGTATTTTCTCCTGGATGATGAAGGAACAGGGGGTGTTTTTTCCGTGTCGGTAACGGTTCTTGCAGGATGCCCCTGAGGAATGAAAAATAATTATTTTTTAAGAAAAATATAAATACTGGCAAAACTACTACAGTATTGTAAGGGATGCGTTTCAATAGTAATGAACCCTTCATGGTGTCATGGCGAAGAGGTTCCCTTACTAAAAAAGGTGAAACAATGGTTGAATTCGTGAAAATCTCAAAAAAAGGAACCCTCCTCAAGATTAAAGAAGTGTCTGATAAATATCGGGATCAACCGTATCGTTGGGATGAAGACGAGTAGCTTTTTTCTTTTTTTTTTTTTTGTTTAGCAAGGTATTTTCGGTTCTGTTCCATCCAATACTTGTCCATCTCACGAAGTAATTTTTTTTTATTTATCGAAGGATCATTGGGTTCATAGGCGAAACAAAGGAACCGTTCTTTGTTTTTTGTCTCCTTCATCTGGTCCATGCGGTTTATCATGCAGGATACTTCTTCTGTCGCGTCGTTATTCTTCAGACAGGAGAGGCAGAGGGTGGGTGTGGGTACTGTTGTTTGGTCAATTTCTGTTCCATCATCTGAGAAATATCCTTCTTTTATGGTCATTGATCGTCTCCTCATCTCAGACGTCGTCTCGTTTTCTTGACGTCACCATTGTGAAATAAGATTAGTATTCTATATGTTTTCTGTTTGAAGATTTTGTGTAGTCTGTTTGTGTGATGTGGTTCTTTTTAAGATGTGGAGAGTCTTATTTCGACAGTATGTATTGAATTATTAAAAATTTTTACATAAGCACAGGATTCTTTTTTTGTCTATCTTTTATTGTTTGAGGACTTCAATATCGATGATGAACATTCAATGTGGTTCATAAGAAAATGAGCCGTGTTTCAAATAATTGCGTATTCTTGTAGTCAGTAGCTATTTCATGTTATGACGGTTATTGATGGTCGTCAACGATGATGATCTACGATAGCGTGATAACTGAGTATTCGACTATGCAACACCGGATTTTCCCCCTGCTGCAGGGCACAGTGCTTGCCGGTGAAACGGGGGGGCTGGAACAGGAAGATTATACGGGCGGAGCTTTTATGTTGTTATGTCTCGTACCCGCCTATTTTAAGACTTGGGTCACCAAATAGTACCCATTGTTCTACTGTTTGCAGATCTCCACTATCAGCTTTACCAAATGTACTTGATGTAACTGGAGATGCTCTGGCCATGAGCTTCGCCTAAGATATTACGGCCTTCAGTTCCATATTGTCTGAAAAACTCTGTGGTGATCCAGTTATCTACTCCGCCAACGGTACACCATTCTCCAAGATTTCCAAAACCGTATCCTGTATTACCAATGGATGCGATAGCGCCGCGTTTGGAAAGTCTTACTAATCCATTCGCTCCAACATTCAGCAGTTGGATTACCGTAGGATTGCATACCACGGCTTCCGAAAACTTCCAGCATTGTTGGTATTAATGAGACATTGAACATGCTGTTATGACAACCACCTACTACGACGACTGGGTTTTTGTAGTCGTTTGTGAGTGTCTTCATAGGTAGGTAAGCGGGATTTCCTTTTATGTTTACAACACTTAAACCAGTTACACTGCCAATCCTTCTGTTTCCGGGTATTCCGGGGTACTGGTCACCCCAGGTTGCGGGGCTTCCATGGCCTGAGAAGAAGATAAAACCACTCCCTTTGTTTATGGAATTGATTACATCGCTTTGTGCTGTCCATTTTCCATTTGATGTCCATATTATTTCCTTTTGGATGTCTGTAGGCATGTAATAGAGTGCCCCTGCTCTTTCATGGAGCAGTTGTTCTCCTACGGTCCATTCCCCTTCGGTAGTACATCAGCGAGTTGTTCCTTTGATTCTCAAATACGATTTCTCCTATACTATTTTTTATCCAAACACTGATATTTGTTGTATATCCGTATGGTTTTGGGTCATATGTTTTTCCGCTGAGGTGTAGTATTCCGTTTTTATAATTAATATTTGCATAGCCTGTAAAATCATTGCAATACGCTTCGCCATCTCCAGGGGTATAGGAATAATCATCCTTCCCGAGAATATTTCCGTTGGAGATGGTCATGATTTTTGCGATGGGGGGTGCTGGATACGATGGGAAATTTGGTACTAAAAGATAGTCAAGATGGTTGAAGGTAAGTTTTGTGTTTTGTGTTTTATCGAGTGTGACCTGTGTTTCATCTATTGGTCCTGAGGTTCCTTCAGGATTGGTACTCTGAGCATAAATTGTGTACTCACCGGTTGGTAAGCCATTGGTATCCCATTGGAAGCCGAGATCGTCTTGGTCAAGGAAACCATCTCCTGAAACAACAATCATTTTATTGAACCAGGAGGGATCAAGCGGTTGGGTTTCATACGTAATTATTTTATCAACTACGTCTTGAACTTCTTTGTTGGTTCTGCAGGGGAGTCTCCCGAGATACACATCTGGGTATAAATCAAGTTTGTCAGTCTTCAACCCGCCCCTTTCTTATATGCGAATATCCCATCGCTATTGGAATCCCAGTTATCAAAAACACCACCTTGTTTATAGATATCAGCGTAGTATAAATCAGATATGATACCAGGTTCAAATTCTATTAAATTCGCATATCTTACGGGGAGACGCCAACCTTTGCTCCCGTAGTTGGCGTTTTCTTTTGGGTTTGCCCATATCAAGCTTTTTAACCCGCCTACCAGTAAAACATATTGAATACCCCATGTTTCAAGAGAATCCTTGATGAAATATTTTATTTTCTCAGGTTGATCCACCCCGTCATATTGGGTGTATATCTCATCGGTGGTCTTCATTACTGTTTTCACACCGATGTTATTCTTATGATCAACCAAACTTTGCAGATCACTCGTAAATTCAGATGGTGTTATGATAACAAGGTCATATGTACTCATTGTTGGAAATGGGTTTGAAGTCGGTTCCTCATAACTCACTGTTATATCAATATTTTTTGCGTATTCAATTGTATTGGTAGCAGGGCTATATCTAACCGGGTAAGTATTTATTGTTAAAAGGGTTTTATGCTGGTTGTTTTCATCAAGACCAACACCAATATTATAGCTCAACCAGTTTTCTGGAAAATATTCTTTGGAGCCGTATACTGTTTCATCCATTATCGGTTCAATAGAGTTTTCAGAACTCACTAGCGTATCTAGTATTATTCTCTGTGGAGCTGGGAGAACCTTCTCGGATAATATCACTGTTTCAGTTTTTCTTATGTCAGATTTAACATCAATTTTTTTTGCGCCAAATGGCAGTATTATTGTTTTTGTATGTGTTGGGAGCATTGGTTTGCCGGGTATAAAAATATGGTTATTGCTTCCTTGGATTTCTAATTCAACAAATGATTGTTTTTCAGTGGTTTTTGGTTCTAAGAAACTTAATTCGAAATGTTTCTGTTCTTTCACTAGCTTCATATCCTAATCCAACTACAGCGAAACTACTTGTTATAAATAGTCCCGCAATAAAAATCGCTATTTTTTTCAATTCATTTTACCCCCTATTTTTATTAATAACATATGATATTGCTATCTATTTATAACCTTTTTGTAGGTCTGGTGGGTGTCGTGTCAACTTGGTTTCTCTCTTCTTTTCTTCGGAATAGCGTATTTTCATACGAGCAATGATTTGAAGGGGTATCAGATTTTGAGCAAATATGACAAAGAACCGGTTTCAAGCTTGATTTTTTAGAAAAAACATTTCACCTTACTCGGGTCCTTGTGCTGATTATGTTGTGAGGTGACGAGTTTGGGAATAAGCGGGTACTGTATGATTTTTGATTAGTGCTGGTGTGTGTATTCTTTCGTTGAACGCGGTGTTGCGTGCGAATAGTGTATTTTTTTTCTTTTTTCTGAGAGGTTTAATTTACTAAATAAGGACAATATCATTTTTTCCTTTTCGAAAGAATCCGTAAAACCTGTTCTTTTAACTCAGGAATCTTGTTCGTTACAACATCCCATACGATATCATGATCAATTCCAAAATACGCATGAATTAAAATATCGCGTAAACCTGCAATTTTTTTCCATTCTAAATCAGGATACTTGTTTCGTATTTCTTCAGGTACGTGTTTTATTGCTTCTCCGATTATTTCGAGATTTCGTACAACACCATCTTGTACTAACTTGTTTCCGCAAAAATCTTCAAATGAGAGATCCTTTGTATAGGTTTCAATTCTACTAATAGCTTCGAGGATATCCTTGAGGAATATCTTAAAATCCCGTGGCATAGCGTACACTCTTTAAAATTGAGGGCTTCAGCTCAAGTTTTATTGCTTCTTTAATTACGAGATCCACAGGACGACTAAATGATCGTTCTAAGAAAAATTTTAATTCCATATAGTTGTCAAATGTTTTTTTTCCTCTTTTAAATTCAACGAGGATGTCGATATCACTTTTTTGGTGTTGATTGTTTGCCCTGAATGAACCAAATAAACCGATTCGTCTCACTCCATACTGTTGAATTTCTTTACGGTGCTGATTTAAAATTTTCATGATGGCTTCAGAGGTGAGCATATGTAAATTAATACAAGAACGAGTATAAGAAATTGACGGAGGATTAATCTACGGCCAGTCATACTCTCACAAGAATGCTTCGTTTTGTCTCATTTTTAGAATGTTAAAATCATTGTTCTGGTGATTCTGTTTTTTTCGATACAAGAGTTCGCCACCATACATTTTGAGCGCTTAACCCAGATAAAGCACACATTAAAAATTTTGGGTAATGTATTATCATCCATACGGTATTTTGTGATGATGTATAAGAGTGGAAAAGTCACGAAGACAGGAGGGGTTAGGTGACGAGTTCGGGAAAATGAAGAGCGACGAATATGGGAACAATTTTTCTGCTGGTTCTTGCTGATTGCTACCGTGATTGTTTTGATGGTCGACGGAACGATTTTCAGTTAACGAATTTGGGATTTGTGAGGTTTTCGACTTGTGAAATATCTGTTTTTTCTATCGATTTGGTTGGTCTCTGTGCTGGTGCTGTCGGTTACTTCGCATATTGTCATCGACGGGTTCACGACGTGGGCGTAAAAAACCGTTGATTGGAGAGAAGAATTGTGTTAGTGTTCAGTGTATTGAGCAATAGAACGTTTTATTGCTCATTATATTGAGCAATATTTAAATACAGAGGATTCCTTACTTTTCTATATGCTCTCAAAATCAGTTCTTGGAACCATCATAAAAGATCAATTACGAGAATTCGAACTATTACGAGACTCAGTTCCACGTAACAAACTTACTGCAGCGCTTTCCTATAAAGGAACAGCCGCGTTCGTCGTTAAAGGACTCCGACGATGCGGTAAAAGCACTCTTTTAAAGCAGATTATTACCTTACGGTTCGCTGACGATTTTTTTTATTTTAATTTTGATGATGAACGACTGACCGGATTTACTGCAGATGACTTCCAAGCCCTCATGGAGGTTGCAATCGAACGGTTCGGAAAAAGAAACAATCTGTTCTTTGATGAAATCCAAAACATTACCGGATGGGAACTGTTTATTAATAGAGTCCTCCGTCAAGGAGATACCGTCTTTATCACAGGATCAAATGCGAACCTCTTAAGCAAAGAACTTGGTACGCATCTCACCGGGAGACATATCGACATCGAACTGTATCCTTTTTCATTCACCGAATTCCTCAAAGCGCATGCAGTTGACATCCCAAAGAATGGTATGTACTCCACTGAGGAAAAAGCACTGCTCTTAAAACAGTTCAAGCTGTATAGCGAACAAGGTGGTATGCCTGAAGCAGTAGTGTATAACAATAAGCAGATCCTGATCTCTGTGGTTAATGACATCATCCAGAAGGATATCGTGAATCGATATAACATCCGAAAACCCGCGGAACTCAAGGCAGTGCTGAAATTTCTGATTACAAACATAGCATACCCTGTTACCTATCGATCGATACAAAATAATTTCAAAATACAAAGCGCAAACACGATTCAAAAGTATATCGAATATGCAGAAGATACCTACCTTATATTTACGGTCCGTCGTTATGAACCGAAGGTAAAACAGTTTGATAAAAATCCAAAAAAAATCTACTGCGTTGATAATGGAATTATCCTCACACATACTCCACGTATCCTCGAACAACAAGGAGCGTTATTGGAAAACCTCGTCGCAGTTCATTTAAAACGACTCGGAAAAAATTTTTACTATTACCACGGGAGATCCAACGCGGAATGCGATTTTATTCTTCCCAATGAACAACAAGCATTACAAGTGTGCGCCCAACTTCATGATCAAAATAAGGAACGTGAGCTGAAAGGACTCCAAGAAGCGTTAGAGACACTTCATGGACATCAAGGACGGATACTGACTCTTGATCAAGAGGGACAACTTACGCGAAACAACATACGAGTGACCATACAGCCAGTTTGGCAATGGCTTCTGGAAAACGAAACATCACCAGATAAGATATGATCTTCGTGTACGATGGGAAAAAAATTCTGAATAAACACCGTGGTTTCCTTTTTGATCAGATGACGACTTTGGAATTTAGCGGGTACTGTTCTCTTATTCGTCTGTTGTTTTATACAAAACATATTTATTTTAGTAAGAGCATCCCTGTTGTGGATGGAGTGTCAAAATGAAGACGCCTCAGTGGTGGTTTTTTTTCATTTTGATATTTGGCCGACTCATATTAATAAAGCTTTAATGACAAAGAGTACCATATCAACGAAAAACAGAGGACGAGCGAGAGTTGGTTGGTAGAGATGGTGAGTAATTGCGAAAATTACAATGTAAAACAGATTTAGACCTAGGGTGGGAGAACGTATTCTTCGTACCATTGAGCTTTGTATCAGTGATATCGTGGTGAGATTGCGATTTCTTTCGAATGGATCGGTAGGGTGATGCTTTAAAAACTGGAATGAGATATATCGGATTGAGATTAATATAAATGGGATCGATAGTGAGAGATGGTGTAACAGGTAGATGAAGAGTCTGTGAACAATTTAAAAAAAATGGTTGTACTATGAAAAAGATGCTACTCGCAATAGGGAGTATTTCTCTTCTTCTAGGGATGTCTTTCGTAGTATCAGCTCTCATCGTAGATCCCTCTACGCAGTTTGTTGTTGGGAATGAGACGTATAAGGTGAATGCCACCATGGTTTTTGATCAAATAGTCATTAGGCGATACCTATATTGTGTTCAACGATACCGGTTTTTATGTTTCTTCTCCGAATAGTATTACGATAAAACTGGTGTATATCAATGATGATATTGCTGGTGCGGTGAATGGAGAAAAAGTATTGGATTTCTATGCGATTGCAACCGCGGGTACCGTGTCGTTTAGTCTCTCGGGTTTTCCTGTGAATAACGAGTATCTGATTAAGAGAAATGGTGTGAATCATGCGACGAGTACTGCGAATGCCTCTGGGTTTATTTCTTTTTCAAATGCTGCGTGGAGTACGCAGCGTTTTCAGGTCTATCAGCAGGCAGCAGGCTCCTGTGGATTCGACGCCTCCGCAGATATCTGGTGTTACTCGTACGACGTCTGATCCGTTGGATACCAGTCCGTCGTATGGATGGGTGAATGTGAGCTGTACGGTGACGGATAATGTCGCGGTGTCTCAGGTGATCCTCCGGATTCGTAATCCGAGTGGCTCGTGGAATAACGTGTCGATGGTGACCAGGACTGCAGGGAAGTATTATTATCGGTCGACCACCGCGTTTTCCACTGTAGGGAACTATAGTTATTCTATCAGGGCAACAGACACGAGTAATAATGCGGTTACTTCGAGTACTGTGTTGTTTTCGATGCCGCCGAACTGGGATGTGAACAGTGATGGGTCGATTACGGTTCTGGATCTTGTGTTAATCTCGAATCAGTATGGTGACAGTGGTGGTTTGGGGTGGATTCGATGAGGATGTGGATAATAATGGGGAGATCGAGGTGTTAGATATGGTGCTTGTGTCCAGTCATTTTGGTGAGGAATGGTGGGTGTAATGAGCTATGAGGAGGGATCGTATGGTAAAAAAAGTATCAAGGGATGCCTGTGCGGTAGTAAAAGTATGTGTTGTTGTGTTTTTTGTGATGTTCTCCTTTGGAGTTGTTAGTGTTGAAGCAGCTGATACTTCTATTAGTATCAACCCGGTGAGTCAGACGGTTTCCGCGGGAGCTGCGGTGAGTATCACTGTTAATGTGTGTCCCCGAGCAACCGGTGAAGGCGTTTGAGTTAAAAGTATCGTTTAATCCGTCGCTTCTTCAGGTGACATCGGTGTCAGAGGGAGATCTTTTTGATGGGTACACCACGTTTTTTAACCCTGGTATTATTGATAATGTGGCTGGTACTATTGTGAATGTGTATGATTTAATTGTTGGCCCGGGGAATGTGACCGATGCTGGGGTTTTGGTTACGATTAATTTTACTGCGAGGTCCACCTCTGGGACATCACCGCTTTCTCTGTATGATGTGCGGGTGACCAATGAGTCAGATTATATTGCGGTGAGTGTTTCTTCTGCGAGTGTGACGGTCACCGGAGGGAGTTCCCCTCCACCGTATACTCCTCCTCCGAGTGAACCACCAGTGACTCCTCCTCCGTCTTCACCGAATCAGCCTCCGAGTACGCCTCTGGAGCCTTCTGGTCCGTTGTTTATCGAGGTAGGGACTTCCTATGAGTATACGGACTCTGCGGTTGATCCTGATGGTGATCAGGTGCGGTTGCGTTTTGACTGGGGTGACGGGTCGTTGAGTAATTGGACTGGTTTTGTGGCTTCGAATACGTCGGTTGCTGCTTCGCATGCATGGGGGAATGTTTCAACCTATGTCATCCGGGTGATTGCGCAGGATGAGAATGGTTCGAATAGCAGCTGGTCAGATCCTCTTACTGTCATGGTTTCTCAGGCAGGCTCTGAGGGGAGTCCGCCGGTCGGGGGGTTTAACATGTCTCAGAATGCTTCCTTGAATCAAACCATTGTCTTTGATGCATCAGGGATGTATGATCCTGATGGGGTGATTGTCTCCTACCTGTGGGATTTCGGTGATGGGACCACCGCTGTTGGGGAAAACCCGTCTCATACCTATCAATTCCCTGGGGAGTACACGGTGACGTTGACCGTGACCGATAATACGGGTCAAACATTTAGTACAACCCGGATGGTGAGTATCGCAGCTGGTGCAGAGGTCCCAACAGAAGAGGGTAATAGTTTTTTACAATCCAATGGGAACATAATTGTCCTTCTCGTTGCACTTGTTGCAGTAGTTATTTTCCTGCTTTTATCGAGGAATAAGATCCAAGAGCGGTTCCTACAGAAACGTATTGAGACAACCCATAGGAGACTCGCACAGATTGATAGAAGCACTGCAGATATCGATGAGATTGTCGATGCGCTGTTTTTGGAGCTGAAAGATAAAACACAGACTCCAAGTAAGAGATCCATCCAAAAAGCGTATAATGATTTGATGCGTGGGAAGGTTGAAAAAAACCCTGCTTTTATCCCTCCTGATCTCAGCATTGAAGAGGTGGAGAGACGCGTGGACCGTCGTATTCAAGCAAAGATTGAAGATGAGATAGATAAGATGTGAATACGAAATTTCTTTTTTTTTCATAGAATCATGTTTGTAATAGTTTTCATATGAGGATTGTGATTCGTTGATGAATAATAAACGTGTTATTTTCGATGGAGAGGTACATCGTTAGGATATTGATAGAAAGATGAAGCGTACCGATGGCGGGGGTGGGACGTATGTTGGTGCTGAGAAAATGGCGAATGAAATCGTCTACAATCAGACAGTATACTATCCCGGATTTTCATTAAGAAAAAAAAGCGGTCATTTTCTTCAGGGTAGCTGCTTCTTTCCATGTGCTTTGAGTGTGTTTCATTTTAGAGTTCATAGGAGCAATACCTGGGAGCTGAGCCAATTAAAAAACCATGATGCGAGAATCATAATGGGAAGTTTTTTCTCCATATAACCACATCAGAAACTCCCGCCATAGGTTAATACTGAAAGCAATTGAAATGATTATCACATGACATGTTCTTTTAATCCAGCAACATCAGTGAAATACACCGTACACCCATTCACATTCATACGACCGTGTTTCCCTTTATAGGTCACAACGACTGCAGTTTTTGGATGATACGACTCGATAAATGATCGTAAACCTCGTTCAATTTTCCCTGGATCAGCACGTAGTTTTACTTCAATAGGAACAACCGTATCGTCTTTCTCAATAATAAAATCAACTTCGGTCTTCATTTTTGTCCGCCAGTATTTTGGCATCACACCAAGCTTCAGAAGCTCAGTAAACACATAATTCTCAAACAACCTTCCGTCAGGTTCCGCAGTAAAATTCTTCACGATGATATTCCGAAGCCCGGTATCAATTCTTCTTTTTTTAGTATAACACACCGAATTCTTGGATGAATTGATCCATGATGATGTGTACGACTACCGCACAAATACCGAGGAACCAGATAGGTTTTCTTTTTGAATCGATGATGATGAGCAGGAGGAAAAAAACGAAAGCGATCGGGGTGATGATCAGATGGGTGGTGATATGATAGGGGAGGAGTGTTTCAAAGGGGAGGAGATTGGTCGCATAGTAGATGCCGAGAAAGGCATCAGGGATGATGCTGAATAAAAGACAGATAAACAGCAGAAGAAATCGTTCTGTTCTTTTTTGTGCACCGTCAAAGTATTTTCTGAAGGAGTATCTGCCGATAAGATATAGTGCAGATCCTGCGATGAGATGAGGGATGAGTCCTGGCATTGTTATCAATCTGTACGGTGAGAATGTGGTTTTCTTTTTTATCGATTGCTATACAAGTCCATGGTTCAGTGATTGTTTTGTGGTAGTCATCGCTGCTGTTGTATTGCCTATGGTGATGTCTGCTGTCTCTGAGGGGGATCTTCAGGAGGGTTATTGTGTGATGTTTTACATGAGTGTTTTGATTTGTTCTTTGAGTTTTTTTCGATCCCAGAGTTCAACATGACATCGTTCTGCGAGTTGTTTTGCTGCAGTGGTGAATCGAGAGTTTGTGATCACCAGTGCACTCTGACATCGGTAATAATCTCGTGCTGCGATTACCTCCTGGATTGCTTTGTTTCGAACAGGTCTCTTATAGCGTTTCACCTGACACGCAATCTTTTCTCCGTGACGTTCCAGGAGGAGATCCAGGCCTTGTTCATGGCTTTTTTTCTTTTGTTCAACTCTATATCCTAATCTGGTAAGTAGATCGATGAGGAAATCCTCAAATTCATGGCCGGTCATGGAATCAATCTCTGTGAAGATATCAGGTTTTTTTTCTCGTAAGGAGCGTTCAAATCTGGCTTGCTCTCGTACTCGTGTTCGTTCATGGCAGAGTTGGTCGACGTCGCAGGTATAATACGTAAACCCTTGTTCTTGGAGGAGTGTAGCTAAGAATATTATCTCTTGCCAGAAGGGGTTTTCGTTTTGTTGAAGGAGGATATCGACGTATTGCTCTGGTGTTTTCGGGTGTTTTGAGAGGATGTGTTTCTTGAATTCTTGATACGCTTTATTCTCTTCTTGTTCATCTAGTAGTTTTTTTGTATTCTTGAGAATGAGACGTAAGGCTTCTGAGAGAAGAAGGATGTTGTATTTTGTTCGGAGGAGTTCTTTGAGCAGATCCAGTTCTTCATCTAGGTTGTCTTTGTTTTTTTTGATATATTCGATGACGAGAGGGAGTGCTTTCGCATGGTGTAATGCTTTGTAGTAGGAGAGGAATGCTTTCTTGTTGTCTCCTGCCTCAAACAGGGTGTTTGCTTTTTTTATGAGTGAGTCAACGGTTTCCGTCATAAAACCCTCTTATAGAATCATAACGCGGTTTCTCTTCTTAGCTTTAACTATTGTTCTGTGTTCTAACAGGGGAGCATAGTAATACGTTCAGCTACGCAGCGCAGCGAGGTGATTCTCTGCACCGCAGCTCAATGTGCATCCACTCCCGTCCCAACACCGGGCTGTGACACGCTAAAAATACCCCAGGGGGCGACGCGTAACAAACATCTAAGAGAGATATCCTGCATGATATGCTAGGGTAGTCGATGCCCAGCTGGGGAACCTGTATTTTGGTATTGTGGCTTTACGGATCTCCGCATGTCTCAATGAGTTGCTGAGATGAGGCTAAACGATGGCGTGGATCGATGGCAAGTATCTCCTTAAGGCTGTTCTGCTAGATTTTTTAGCGAGATCGCGTCGATGCCCAGCTGGGGAACCTGTATTTTGGTATCGTGGCTTTACGGATCTCCGCATGTCTCAATGAGTTGCTGAGATGAGGCTAAACGATGGCGTGGATCGATGGCAAGTATCTCCTTAAGGCTGTTCTGCTAGATTTTTTAGCGAGATCGCGTCGATGCCCAGCTGGGGAACCTGTATTTTGGTATCGTGGCTTTACGGATCTCCGCATGTCTCAATGAGTTGCTGAGATGAGGCTAAACGATGGCGGGGATCGATGGCAAGTATCTCCTTAAGGCTGTTCTGCTAGATTTTTTAGCGAGGTCGCGTCGATGCCCAGCTGGGCTAGGGTTTCAATGTGACTGCAGCAGCTAGCGTAGTTCCCTGCCGGAGAGTCCTTACCGCATGTTACTGGAACACTATCATGGGAACCCAAGTGATATTTAACAAACTCTCAAGACATGGTGCTGGCCCCCGCGATAGAAACGTTTCGGTTCTATGGTAACAAGATTCGTTGCAAATTCCACGGATCGCCATCTGGTCGATCGCGAGTTATTCGATTCGAGATTGAGCCTGATGGGTATCTCCACAAGTGATACATAAACCCATACAGAGGTAAGGAGTGTTTTAGAGAAAGATGCCGAAATGAATATGGAACGATTTGGGTGAATAAATCCAAAGCAAGGGCAGGGTGAGTGCGGAGGACTCCTTGATCTTCGAGGGGTCTTCGTTTCCTCTATCGACAGAATGAATCGAGACGTCTTTGGTCTACACAGGTAGTCGATTCTTTTTCTCTTATAGTTCTTCGGTGTTGAATTGTATGGTCGCACCCATGGCTCCTGCCCAGTTGCCTGCGTATTGTCCGCCGTCTCCGTGGAATGATTCTTCGGTGAGGATGAGTTGTGCGGTATAATCACCTGGTGAGAGAGGGACGCTGCCGATGGGGAGTCGTTCCCATTCTCCAAAGATATCAATGGTTTGTTCTGGGTAGTTTGTATCATAGGCTGGTGATGAGGTGTCTGCGGTAAACGTGGTTGTTTTTAGAGGACCGTCATCACTGGTGTGTGTTCGTTGTGTTGTTTTCCAGAGGACATGGTAGCAGCTTCCTGTTTCAAAAAGAATCGTTGCATCTCCTTGTTCGTCGGTGATGAAGTAATCAAATAAGAGGTATCCTGTGAATTTATAGTGCAGACCGGTTGGGCTTGTTGCATCAGTGATGTCCCGTCTTGAGAAATAGACCAGGTCGTTTGGGTTTGGTGAAGAGCCATCGCCTTTGTTGTTGAGGTTCTGTCCGTTGGTCCATGCGGTTCCGTTCCATTCTTCCTGCCACCAGCGTCCTGCAAGACCGATCTGTTCATTTGAAGGATGTTCCTGGTGTTCCAACGAGTTTGAGTTGGTAGGCGAAGTTTGGTTTGAGGTTCACCGCTTGGAGGGTTCCTGTGAGGGTGGTTCCTTGGGTGTTGTAGGTGACGCTGACGGTTGCTTGGGTATAATTATAACTTGTCTCTGTAGGTTGCGCTGTAGGGTTGATTGGCGACATCAAGCCAGCGGTAATCCCCAGTTGGTGATATTGATCCAGAGTCGATATCCTGCATTGTTGTTTTTTCTGTTGTGTCGATAAACGTTGCGATGATGCTTTTATTCTCATTCATTATAATAACAACAGGGTTTTCATTTCCTGTGAGGTCACCATCCCATTGACTAAAAATCCAACCTGGATTCGCATTCGCAGTTAATTCAACCATCACACCATTAGCATATTTAGGATTTTCAGGATTAATCTCTACGGATCCGTTACCGATAACTGTTATATCCAAGGTATGTCAAAAGTATTCATCGATTGCGTATGCGGTGTTTATTCCTTGTTGTTCTAAGGAACTAATCGTCCAGGTTGAGAGGTGTGGTGTAGGTTCTACAGTGTAGGTGAGATCATAATTGATGTTGTAAAGAGAGTAGGCTCTCGCTGTGCAATGGGCCAAGGTATATGTTGATGAGCCAGAGGCACTTTGAACATCAAAGTCAGTCCAGGAGGATAGGACTGGGAAAAACGTGTTTCCGGTGGTCGAATACACATAATTGTACCAGCTGGTGTCATCTACCTGACTGTGCCAATCAAGGAAAAGATCGACACCATATAACCCGTCTTTCGCAAGTAGATCGGCTCTTACAAGATCTATCTCAACGCTTTCATGATTAGTCAGGATACCAGTCTCTGTTCGGGTCTCTATTTTCTGAGGTCACACGGCTATTGCCCAGGTAGACACCATCAGGGTTCACCATAGGGACGATATAAAAAACCGTCTGATCTCGTAATCTTTGTGCATCGGTGTTATCTGATATAAGGAAATCAATCATTCCTTTCAGCATGTGAGAGCTGCAGGTTTCTGCTGCATGCTGCCTGCCAACAATATATATTGTTTCTTTCCCTGAGTCAGGGATACTAGAATTGGTGATTTTAAGCAAGTCAATATTTCTACCTTCCTCGCTTAACCCCAGCAACGTTTTCGTAACATATGTTGGGCTGAGTGATGCGAGATACATTCTGCATGTCTGTGTATGAGAACGGGAAGAATGTCGCTATCTGAACCTCGTTGCCACCTGTGAAAGTCTCTGAGAAGGTGTAGGTTCCACTAGAGTAGCTATGTGTAGTAAACCTGAACCAGTCTTCACCGTTGTAGCTGTAGACCATCTGGGCTTCTTGTAGTTGTGGTTGTGAGAAAATTAACATCGTCTGCGTTTGTTACTTTGAAGGTTATTTGTCGATCTAACACGTTTGATACTTTAAAATTAGTCCAGTATGTGTACGAGGGAACATCTCCGTTTACTAATGGCTCTGTTTTTAAGGTGAAATCAATTGTCGTTGTCGTTAATCGTATATGTTCCGATGCTTCCACTGTCAAAATTAGCGTCAACTAATAACGGATTTATATCTTCAGCGAAGCTAGCTGCTATGGTGTGACCTGCTTCAACGTTGGTCGAAGGTGTACGTTGAGACTGCACCGACAGAGGCTTCCATCCACCAGGACATCAAGGATGTGATATCCAGTGTCAGCGGTGATTGTGAATTCTTGATTTGCACCGTGAGTAACTTGGATGCTACCTGACGGGGTAATCGAACCCCCGGAACCCGCTGAAGCAGTGATCGTATACATTGTACTAGTGAAGGTAGCTGTGACTGATTTGTCTGCATCCATCACTACGATAGCAGGATTCGTGCTTCCAGATAGAGCACCGCTCCAGCTTGCGAAATTCCAACCATCATCTGGTACAGCGGTTAGTTGGACAGGTTGTCCTGGAGCGTAGCGTAAACATCGTTCGGTACCTTTGTTATCGAGCCCTGTCCGACAACACTTGTAGACAATATGTTTTGGCTTGGTGAATAGACGTTGTCGACGTAGAAGTCGCCTCTGCCGAATCCAGTAGTGCTCACACCTCCACCTGCGAAGCTGATGTGGGTAATTGACGTCGAAGTGTACTGCTCATACCCAATAATACCCGCCTTAGCAAGCACACCGTTAACGTACACGTCATACGAGCCCCTAGTACCAGCGACAAAGTGGACGTCGATCCGTATGTTGTACCACGTATCGTAGCTTAGCCCAGTCGCCACCTCATTCCAGGTGGATGGATCAAGCCATGGATCGTGGGGGGGCGTCGTGTCGTCGTTATTCTCTTCCCTAGCCACCAGTTTGATGTCGCTGTCGGTGCCTGGAGTGCTGTCCCAGAAGGCGAGTTGTACGAAGCGCCTAGCACCGCCCGCATTGGGAGTAGTTGTGCCTAATGAGTCTCCAAGGAATATGTATGCTCCACGGTTCAGGCTCTGACTATCAGCAAAGATCCGATCTATGTTGATGTCAGCAGAGACGCTGAAGCTGCCAGTCTGTGGCGTGGCGAATTCCTGTGTGAGGTAGACGGAGTTAGTCCCCGTATAGTCATACGTCTTGATGGCCGCTTTCTTGCCTATATTGCCAGCCACGTTGCTTTCGTCAAGTGTCAAGGTACTCGATAGAGTACCTCTGCTCTCGTACCAATCTTGGCCTGCACCGTTAGTCATGAGTGCAGTACTGTCAGCGCTAGCATCGAAGGTTGAGTCAACAAGCAGTGCATTTAACGTAAAGAAAGCTGCTATGGTATGATCAGCTACAACATTGGTGAAGGTGTATGTAGAGACCGCACCAACAGATGAACCATCAACCAAGACATCAAGGATATGATACCCAGTGTCAGCGGTGATGGTGAATGCTTGATCCTGGCCATCACCTACTGACACTGGTCCGTTGGAGAGATACTTCCGCCTGATCCTGCAGAGGCGGTGATCGTGTGGGTAACAGTATCAGGTTCGAAGGTTGCAGTGATAGCATGATCAGCGGTCACATCATAGAACGTGTAGGAGCTGGTGGCTCCTTGTGAGATGCTGTCGACAAGGATATCTTCGATGTGGTATCCTGGGTCAGCGGTGATGGTGAAGGCTTGGTCTTCACCGTAGTTTACTGTGATGGCTCCTGTGGGTGTGATGCTGCCTCCGGTTCCTGCGGTGGCTGTGATGGTAACTGTGGTAGTATCAGCTTCGAAGGATGCGCTAATCGCATGATTTTCAGCAACAGCATAGAACGTATGTGAGCTGATTGCTCCTTGTGGTACACCATCCACAGTAACATCTAGGATGTGGTAGTCGGTATCTGGTGTGATAGTGAATGTAACATCGCTCCCATACGCAGCAGCAACAGAGCCACTTGGTGAAATGCTTCCTCCAGTTCCCGCAGATGCAGTGATCGTGTAATCAGCATGTGCGGTCTTTGTTGCATCGTAGTGCTGCTGGATAACTGTGGGTGTCAAGCGCCTCAGAGTATATCTGAACATCATCAATACGTCCGTTAAAGAAGTTCGTCTGGCCCATTCGTCGTATGATACCTGCATCCTATATACAAGGGTTGAGCATGGCTCTCACAAATAGTCCCAGACAGAGAACCTGTTGTTCCAACTCTAACAGCATTCACATCGACGCCATTGACGTAAATCTTTGAACCTACACCAGATTCGTAGACACAGACGACATGGTACCATGTCTCCGCACTTAACGTCGTAGTATACTCAACCTCATAATACGCACTCGCAGTGCTTCCAGTTTGCCAGACATCAAAGTACAGACGTCCGCCTGTAGTCTGGAAGCCGACCTGATAACTGTTCACGGCTGTTCCAGTGCTTGGTCCTTTCCGTAGAATCCTCTGGCCAGATGAGCTCGCTGAGTCTGGTCGAACCCAGAGCTCGATAGACAGTGTATTCCAGGTGCCGCTTCCATCCAGAGACGGGTCATCTGCGACGTTGATGTAGTCGTTTGTGCCGTCGAAATTATAGTCGCCTCCGTAGATTGATTCCCAGGCTACCCCGTTGTAAGGTGTTCCTACATTGCCGTAACTTGACGCATCTGGGTATAGGGACGGTGGTATCGTTAAATGGCATCCAGAGTCGTAAAGGATTTTCCGCGAACTGTGCTTGGATTGTGTGATCAGCGACTACGTTGGTGAATGTGTATGATGATACAGCGCCAACTGAGCTTCCGTCAACGAGGACATCAGCGATATGATATCCTGTGTCAGCAGTGATGGTGAAGGTTTGATCTGCGCCGTAGTTCACAGTCACAGCGTCCTGTGGGGTGATGCTTCCGCCTGTTCCTGCGGATGCGGTGATGGTGTAGGTGTCCGCCTCGAAGGTGGCGACAATGTTGTGGTCATATTGAACACTTATGAACGTGTAGCTTGAGACGGCTCCAACTGAGGGCCCGTCAACTGTGACATCTAATATGTGGTATCCTGTGTCGGCGGTGATGGTGAAGGCTTGGTCGTAGCCGTGAAGCACATTGACTATGCCTGATGGGGAGATGCTACCACCTGTGGTGGCGATGGCGGCGATCTGGTGAATCTCTAAAGTGAAGCTGGCTGATATCGTGTGGCTGGCCTGAACGTTGGTGAAGGTGTACGAGCTTACAGCTCCTGCTGAGGAGCCGTCCACAAGGACATCTGCTATATCGTAGCCAGTGTCAGCTTCGATGGTGAATTCCTGATCATCACCGTAGTTAACGACTACGCTACCTGATGGAGTGATGCTTCCGCCTGTTCCTGCGGATGCGGTGATGATGTAGGTGTCCGCCTCGAAGGTGGCGACAATGTTGTGGTCATATTGAACACTTATGAACGTGTAGCTTGAGACGGCTCCAACTGAGGGCCCGTCAACTGTGACATCTAATATGTGGTATCCTGTGTCGGCGGTGATGGTGAAGGCTTGGTCGTAGCCGTGAAGCACATTGACTATGCCTGATGGGGAGATGCTACCACCTGTGGTGGCGATGGCGGCGATCTGGTGAATCTCTAAAGTGAAGCTGGCTGATATCGTGTGGCTGGCCTGAACGTTGGTGAAGGTGTACGAGCTTACAGCTCCTGCTGAGGAGCCGTCCACAAGGACATCTGCTATATCGTAGCCAGTGTCAGCTTCGATGGTGAATTCCTGATCATCACCGTAGTTAACGACTACCTGCTACCTGATGGAGTGATGCTTCCGCCTGTTCCTGCGGATGCGGTGATGAGTGTAGGTGTCCGCCTCGAAGGTGGCGACAATGTTGTGGTCATATTGAACACTTATGAACGTGTAGCTTGAGACGGCTCCAACTGAGGGCCCGTCAACTGTGACATCTAACTATGTGGTATCCTGTGTCGGCGGTGATGGTGAAGGCTTGGTCAGTAGCCGTGAAGCACATTGACTATGCCTGATGGGGAGATGCTACCACCTGTGGTGGCGATGGCGGCGATCTGGTGAATCTCTAAAGTGAAGCTGGCTGAATCGTGTGGCTGGCCTGAACGTTGGTGAAGGTGTACGAGCTTACAGCTCCTGCTGAGGAGCCGTCCACAAGGACATCTGCTATATCGTAGCCAGTGTCAGCCTCGATGGTGAATTCCTGATCATCACCGTAGTTAACGACTACCTCTACCTGATGGAGTGATGCTTCCACCAGCGCCCGCTGAAGCTGTGATAGTGTGAGTGTCCAACGCGAAGCTTGCGACTATCATGTGGTCAGTCACCACGCTGGTGAAGTCCCAGCTTGTGACAGCCCCTTTAGAGACGGTGTCCACCACCACGTCAACTATGTGATAACCGGGGTCAGCTGTGATAGTGAAAAGATGATCAGTGCCATCAGTCACAGGCACCAGACCAGAGGGGGTAATAGAGCCGCCCTCAGTGGCTATGGCGTTAATTGTGTGACTCACCAACGAGAAGCTCACCTCAATTGTGTGGTCTGCTACCACGCCGATGAAGAGGTACGAGTCAGCCAGAGTCTAAGGGGCGCCCATGAACCAATAACGAGCTGATGCTGTAGCCCAGGGTCTGTACTGTGAAGGTGAAGAGCTGGACATCGAAGTGGTTGACAGACACCTCTCCAGAGGGAGTGATGCTTCCACCAGCGCCCGCTGAAGCTGTGATAGTGTGAGTGTCCAACGCGAAGCTTGCGACTATCATGTGGTCAG
This sequence comes from uncultured Thermoplasmata archaeon, assembly GCA_963835145.1. Lineage (GTDB taxonomy): Archaea > Thermoplasmatota > E2 > DHVEG-1 > DHVEG-1 > SM1-50. Next base: position 3,188 of record CAWIEM010000019.1, on the reverse strand, counting down.
TCACCACGCTGGTGAAGTCCCAGCTTGTGACAGCCCCTTTAGAGACGGTGTCCACCACCACGTCAACTATGTGATAACCGGGGTCAGCTGTGATAGTGAAGGATTGATCAGTGCCATGAGTCACAGGCACCAGACCAGAGGGGGTAATAGAGCCGCCCTCAGTGGCTATGGCGTTAATTGTGTGACTCACCAACGAGAAGCTCACCTCAATTGTGTGGTCTGCTACCACGCCGATGAAGAGGTACGAGTCAGCCAGAGTCTGAGGAACACCATCCACCAATAACGAGCTGATGCTGTAGCCAGGGTCTGCTGTGAAGGTGAAGAGCTGGACATCGAAGTGGTTGACAGACACCTCTCCAGAGGGAGTGATGCTTCCACCAGCGCCCGCTGAAGCTGTGATAGTGTGAGTGTCCAACGCGAAGCTTGCGACTATCGTGTGGTCAGTCACCACGCTGGTGAAGTCCCAGCTTGTGACAGCTCCTTTAGAGACGGTGTCCACCACCACGTCAACTATGTGATAACCGGGGTCAGCTGTGATAGTGAAGGATTGATCAGTGCCATGAGTCACAGGCACCAGACCAGAGGGGGTAATAGAGCCGCCCTCAGTGGCTATGGCGTTAATTGTGTGACTCACCAACGAGAAGCTCACCTCAATTGTGTGGTCTGCTACCACGCCGATGAAGAGGTACGAGTCAGCCAGAGTCTGAGGGACACCATCAACCAATAACGAGCTGATGCTGTAGCCAGGGTCTGCTGTGAAGGTGAAGAGCTGGACATCGAAGTGGTTGACAGACACCTCTCCAGAGGGAGTGATGCTTCCACCAGCGCCCGCTGAAGCTGTGATAGTGTGAGTGTCCAACGCGAAGCTTGCGACTATCATGTGGTCAGTCACCACGCTGGTGAAGTCCCAGCTTGTGACAGCCCCTTTAGAGACGGTGTCCACCACCACGTCAACTATGTGATAACCGGGGTCAGCTGTGATAGTGAAGGATTGATCAGTGCCATGAGTCACAGGCACCAGACCAGAGGGGGTAATAGAGCCGCCCTCAGTGGCTATGGCGTTAATTGTGTGACTCACCAACGAGAAGCTCACCTCAATTGTGTGGTCTGCTACCACGCCGATGAAGAGGTACGAGTCAGCCAGAGTCTGAGGAGCACCATCAACCAATAACGAGCTGATGCTGTAGCCAGGGTCTGCTGTGAAGGTGAAGAGCTGGACATCGAAGTGGTTGACAGACACCTCTCCAGAGGGAGTGATGCTTCCACCAGCGCCCGCTGAAGCTGTGATAGTGTGAGTGTCCAACGCGAAGCTTGCGACTATCATGTGGTCAGTCACCACGCTGGTGAAGTCCCAGCTTGTGACAGCCCCTTTAGAGACGGTGTCCACCACCACGTCAACTATGTGATAACCGGGGTCAGCTGTGATAGTGAAGGATTGATCAGTGCCATGAGTCACAGGCACCAGACCAGAGGGGGTAATAGAGCCGCCCTCAGTGGCTATGGCGTTAATTGTGTGACTCACCAACGAGAAGCTCACCTCAATTGTGTGGTCTGCTACCACGCCGATGAAGAGGTACGAGTCAGCCAGAGTCTGAGGAACACCATCCACCAATAACGAGCTGATGCTGTAGCCAGGGTCTGCTGTGAAGGTGAAGAGCTGGACATCGAAGTGGTTGACAGACACCTCCCCAGAGGGAGTGATGCTTCCACCAGCGCCCGCTGAAGCTGTGATAGTGTGAGTGTCCAACGCGAAGCTTGCGACTATCATGTGGTCAGTCACCACGCTGGTGAAGTCCCAGCTTGTGACAGCCCCTTTAGAGACGGTGTCCACCACCACGTCAACTATGTGATAACCGGGGTCAGCTGTGATAGTGAAGGATTGATCAGTGCCATGAGTCACAGGCACCAGACCAGAGGGGGTAATGAGAGCCGCCCTCAGTGGCTATGGCGTTAATTGTGTGACTCACCAACGAGAAGCTCACCTCAATTGTGTGGTCTGCTACCACGCCGATGAAGAGGTACCGAGTCAGCCAGAGTCTGAGGAGCACCATCAACCAATAACGAGCTGATGCTGTAGCCAGGGTCTGCTGTGAAGGTGAAGAGCTGGACATCGAAGTGGTTGACAGACACCTCTCCAGAGGGAGTGATGCTTCCACCAGCGCCCGCTGAAGCTGTGATAGTGTGAGTGTCCAACGCGAAGCTTGCGACTATCATGTGGTCAGTCACCACGCTGGTGAAGTCCCAGCTTGTGACAGCCCCTTTAGAGACGGTGTCCACCACCACGTCAACTATGTGATAACCGGGGTCAGCTGTGATAGTGAAGGATTGATCAGTGCCATGAGTCACAGGCACCAGACCAGAGAGGGGGTAATAGAGCCGCCCTCAGTGGCTATGGCGTTAATTGTGTGACTCACCAACGAGAAGCTCACCTCAATTGTGTTGGTCTGCTACCACGCCATGAAGGTCACGAGTCAGCCAGAGTCTCAAGGAGCACCATCAACCAATAACGAGCTGATGCTGTAGCCAGGGTCTGCTGTGAAGGTGAAGAGCTGGACATCGAAGTGGTTGACAGACACCTCTCCAGAGGGAGTGATGCTTCCACCAGCGCCCGCTGAAGCTGTGATAGTGTGAGTGTCCAACGCGAAGCTTGCGACTATCATGTGGTCAGTCACCACGCTGGTGAAGTCCCAGCTTGTGACAGCCCCTTTAGAGACGGTGTCCACCACCACGTCAACTATGTGATAACCGGGGTCAGCTGTGATAGTGAAGGATTGATCAGCGCCGTGAGTCACAGGCACCAGACCAGAGGGGGTAATAGAGCCGCCCTCAGTGGCTATGGCGTTAATTGTGTGACTCACCAACGAGAAGCTCACCTCAATTGTGTGGTCTGCTACCACGCCGATGAAGGGTGCAGAGTAGCCAGAGTCTGAGGAGACCATCAACCAATAACGAGCTGATGCTGTAGCCAGGGTCTGCTGTGAAGGTGAAGAGCTGGACATCGAAGTGGTTGACAGACACCTCTCCAGAGGGAGTGATGCTTCCACCAGCGCCCGCTGAAGCTGTGATAGTGTGAGTGTCCAACGCGAAGCTTGCGACTATCATGTGGTCAGTCACCACGCTGGTGAAGTCCCAGCTTGTGACAGCCCCTTTAGAGACGGTGTCCACCACCACGTCAACTATGTGATAAC
>CAWIEM010000018.1:0-260075 GCA_963835145.1 uncultured Thermoplasmata archaeon | reverse complement strand
TTCGAACGACCTTGTAGGCTTTGGTTTTCTGCCCGGTATACATCTCGGTTTTCATGAGGATATTAATCAGACGTTCAATAATCGAAAGGTTCGCTTTCCCGAACATCTTATTCGCATGAGGTGCACCAAGGAAAAAATCCTTGTTTTTCTAAATTGATGTAGCGTTGAAGTCCTAGATCTTCGATCTTCACAACACTCATGTCGTATTTCTCAAACATCGGGAAAAACGCGGTACCAGGTTGTATATCTTTCTTTTCACTCATATTTATCGTCTCATCGGCTTCTCAACTTTTCCTTTTACAAGCTGATTTAAGGAAACATCATTTACTTTGATTACTTTAAATCGAACACCAGGGATATCACCATAACTACGACCCATTCGACCGCCAATACCTTCGACCACAACTTCATCGTGTTCATCAATGAATCCGATGGCATGGTTTCCAGGAGCAAACGCAGTGATCTGCCTGCCGTTTTTAATAAGCTGGATTTTAACGCATTTTCTGATTGCTGAATTCGGTTGCTTTGCCTCTATACCGACTTTTTCAATGACGATACCTCTTGCCTGCGGAACGCCTCCAGAGGATCTGATTTTTCTTTTAAATGAAGGAACTCGTTTTTTGTAATATCGATCATTCCACAACTGGTTTTTTCGTGCTTTTTTAAGTTGGCGTGCAGCGTTTATTCCTTTACCCATAGTTCACCTATTTTATCTGGTAGAAGTGAGGCAGTATACGGCTTTTAATATTTAAATTCTCTCTTGAGCAACAGGTGATTTGCAGTGGACAGACCGTCCCGAGCGTAAATCCCGTTTTTTTATAAAAAGCCTTAAATAATGTGATCCCTCATATCTATATAAGAGAGTTAACGTTAATAAAGGGGAACATAATTCGTTATCTCCAAGGGGATACCATATGAAGAACGTAATTAAAAATAAAGTAATCGTAGCTGGAATACTTGTTCTGTTCATGATTATAAGCGCAACACCAGCAGTAGCTCAGACGAATGTTCGAAAGGTGGAAACCGTTGAATGCAGTATCGATTTTTCAATACCAATTCTGAAAGAAAACAATGACTTTTGTGAAATCGTGGTCAGTGAAGCAGACGGGGTCATGACCAAGGAAGGATGTCCGTTGATGCCGGTTTATTCTAAAACCTTCGAATTCCCCCTTGGTGCTCGTTTAACTTCAGTCGATATCGTACCCTCATTGATACAGACCATGAGCGTGGAAAAACAGGTCAGACCCGTGCCGTCGAAACAAAAGATTGGCGATCAGATCATTCCAATAGAAGGACGTCTCAATGAAGAGTATCACAACAGCAATGATGCCTATCCAAATAGTTGGTACAGCATTACTACAGGAGCAGGGTTAAACAAGGACAACGAACATGTCCTGTTTGTATCCTGTCATATTACGCCTGTTCGGTATCTTCCAAATGCTCATCTTCTTCAGTTTATTACACATTTTACTATCCATATCACCTACGATGCAGCATCACCCGCTCCCATTTCATCTGACGTGTATTCGTTGGTGATTATTACTCCATCTGAGTTTTCTGGACCCCTTCAACCTCTCGTTGAACATAAGAACGCGTATGGTGTTCCGACCATACTGGTAACACTCGACGAAATTTACAGCTCCTTTATTGGCCGAGACAATCCTGAAAGAATTAAATACTTCATTAAACACGTAGTCGAGGACTGGAACACCCACTATGTACTTTTCGTTGGTGATATGAAGAAACTTCCGATCCGAGCTACGCTTGCATCCTGGTGGGAGAGAGATCTTCTCTCGGACCTGTATTACGGAGACATCTACGATGCCAGTGGAGACTTCTGCAATTGGGATTCAAATGCGAACAATCGGTTTGGTGAAATAGACCATGATGGTAATGATCTTGACGGTGTTGATTTATACGCTGATGTTCACGTCGGTCGATTACCTTGCACTGATTCAACGGAGGTCAGCACGATCGTGAACAAAATCATCACTTATGAAGAAGAAACATACAACCAAATCTGGTTTAAACGAATTGTTCTTGCAGGGGGAGATACGTTTCCACCATGCCGGGGAGCGCCACCATTTGTCTATGAAGGCGAAATCACGAATACAAAGGTTGCGCAAAATCTAATCGGGTTTGACACAACATTCCTATGGACATCAACTCATAACCTCCATTCATGGAGCTTCAATCGGGCGATTAACAAAGGTGCAGGGTTTGTCAGCTACGCTGGCCATGGGTTCGAACATGGCTGGGGAACCTACCGACCAAATTCACTCTCTCACAGAGGGATGATCTGGTACTTCACCCCCTATATCACTGGTTTGAAAAATGGAAACAAACTCCCTATTATCTTCTTTGATGCTTGTCTAACAGCTAAACTTGATTTCAACTTCACTGACCTGAAAAACTACTTCCCGGGAACGGCTCATCTGCTAACGCGCATCTTCAAACTCTCTGAAGACCCATCCATGTTCTATCCATGTTTCGCCGGGATTCTCCTTACAAAAGAAGACGGAGGTGCCATTGCGACGATTGGGTCGACCAGGACGGCCTATACATGGGTTGACAGCAATGGAGTCTATGGAGGCGCCGGGTACCTTGACGTCCACTTCTTCAAGGCATATCAAGACGGAGTATGTCTTGGACAGATGATGACCGCTTCACAGAACGACTACAATAATAATGTCGGACTCGATTATTTCACCATTGAGGAATTTATGCTTCTTGGTGATCCAAGTCTCATGGTCGGGGGCTACCAGTAAGCTATCAGCAGGAATCACTTTCTTCTAGATAAAACGGCCGCTTTTAGCCCTCCAGTTGGTTTATAAATCAACAGGAGAGAAAATTGAAGGGAAAAGTATTTATTTTCCAAGTTTATTTGTACTTGGGGGACACAGTAAACATTGGGGAGGCTGCTTTAGGTATCTGCTTTCCACTAAAGGCACATTCCTCCCATCCAATGCATCCCGTCCCCCACCTTTCATTCTTCTAATTTTCTGAGAATGTTGTGAGATTATTCGGATGGGTCTCTAGAGAGTAGTCTACCAAAAAATGAGTTAAAAAACAAAAAGAAGAGGGTTGTGTGATGACAACCACTGCATTCTTAGTCGAATAAGGCGCTGAGTCCAGCTGCTGCTTCGTCTTGAGTAACTTCTTCTTTCTTTTCTTCTTTCTTTTTCTCTTTCTTTTCAGCAGGTGCTGCGGCAGGTGCTGCGACTGGGATGGCGGTGGCAGATTTTATTGCCTCGTCAATATTGACACCTTCGAGTGAAGCAACCAATGCTTTTACTCGTGCGGCATCAGTTTTTACTCCAGCGGCAGTGAGAACTTTCTTTACGTTCTCTTCGGTAACTGGTTGGCCTGCGGAATGCAGAAGCATCGCACTATATACATACTCCATGGCTTGTTCCTCCTACTTTGTTGGGGTTTTTTCACCCTCTTTATTAACAGGTTTAACCTGTGATGAAACAGACAGCATCGTAGCATGTGCCTTGGCAAGGAGCGGCGTCATTGTTTCCTTGGTATAAATGTTCCTTTCCATCGCAAGGGTGTATGCGCTCCGATATGCTTTGGTCAACAGAGGACGAATTGTCTGGGTGTTTGCCCATCCGGCCTCCATTGAAAGGGTTAATGCAGTGAATGATGCTGTTCGTAACTGGCCCATGAACCGGTCCATGTCAATATCAAGGACATCCGGTCTGTAAATGCTGCCATTCTCAAAGACAGCGTGTAAGTTCAATCCAAGTTCAATGGGAAAAATATCAATACGAGAAAGCATTTGAGCAAGTTCTTTTGAAATCTTCTGCCCTGCCTCAACAAGGACCTTATCGCTTTTAATGACGACTTTTCCTTCTGAAATAGCGGCCGGGATTCCTACTTTCTGAAGCTCTCCGACGATCGGACCTGGTTTAAAAGGGGTATCCCCTTCGAGAACCTCAATATCATGGGCAGCGGTTTCTCCGCCTTTTGCAGGAGCGTTTTTCCGCGTCGCCTTGATTTCTCTAAAAAGAGCAAACGGGTTTACATCAGTGGCAATAACTGCGGCTTGGCCATGTACCTCAGCTTTCAGCGCGCTGATGCCTTTCACGTGCTTCTCTGCTTCGTCTAATGCTTTTAAAATCAACGTGTTTTTCGCAGATCGGATTTGTGCTTTGGCTCTGATGCCCCCTCGCATCTGCTGAAGCTGTGGAGCTGGAATGCCTCCAATATCAATGATGCCGATTATTTTATGGTGAGTTAATAGAGATGTGATCTCCGTGACCTCCCCATGCTTCCATTGTGCAACATGCGCCATTTCTTGACACCTTCAGAATATTCTCATTGGTGGCCCCATGCTAGTCTTCACATACACTGAGCCGATGTTTAATTTCCCGCGTTCAAGTTTTCCTTCAAGTCGTTTGAGGATTGCATCAATATTATCTGCGATGTGTTGCTCGTTCATTTCTTCGCGTCCGACGGTCGCGTGAATGGTTTTCGTAGTCTTCGATCGGATCTTAACGGTTTTCCGCATGCTCTTTGCCATATTTGCGATATCTATGGTTGGTGGCACCGGTTTTGGCATTTTTCCACGAGGACCAAGGATGATACCGAGTGTTTTACCAATGGTTGGCATTAACGGTGCCTCGGCAATAAAAAAATCATACTCATCTGCAATCTTTTTAAACTTCTTCTTGTCTTTGGCAAGTTCTTCGATTTCTTCAGGTTTTATTAATAAGTCAACGTGAGTTTTGGATTTAAGCGCGAGATCACCGCTTGCAAAGAGAGCGAGTTTTGCTTCAACGCCTCGTCCATGAGGGAGCATCACTTCATCTTCGATACGGTTCTTCGCATCGTTCATATCAATGTTCTTCAGATTTATGACCACGTCTACCGATTGTTTGAATTTCCTTTCAAGTTTCTTGGATTCTTCGATTGCTTTCTGAACTGCTTCAACAGTTTTGCTGTCTGCCATGATACATCATCGACTAACTTTATTATTTAGTCACTCCATAGGGTAACGTAGTTCTCGGGAATAATAATCTTATTTATAAAAGTTTGTGTTAGGCAAATCTTGGTCATTCAGCGGTTATCCTCTCGAGAATTAACGTAAACACATCCTCGGGGTCACGGATTTTCTTCAACTCCGTCTTCATAATAATCGGAGTTCCTTCCACATTTTTTTTACTGACATCTTTATCGGTAAACACCACTGCATGCTTCTCCATTATCTTTGAAATACTACTAATGAAATGTGCTTTTTCTACAAGTTTTTTATTATATTCTTGTACACACGTTAAGAGAATTTTTTCTTTTTCTTTGCTTAATGCTTCAAAGGGGCAACGATCCATGGGGATAATCTTGTACCCAACACTTTGAAGTAAAGAAAAGACTTCACGTTGGAATTCTTTCATATGCTCTTGTTTTTTATGATATGACGGTAACCGCTCGGTTTCTCCCATCAGTGGCTTGAGTAAATCAATTGGCGTGGTCACTGATTGTTCAAACATATCCTCGATCCGATCAGCAATATCAATACGCGCACTCATTCCATCCTCATACATCCGCACGGTCCGACGAGACACGCGTACATGACGTGCGAACGTTCCCAGTGAAATATTTTTATCCTGGCGCAACCTTCGAATCTTTTCCGGATCAAGGTTCACGTATAATCCACCAGGAGCTGCATAGGCTCGCACTGGGATTTCCTCGAGAACATGATTTTTCAACGTCGATAAGGTAACCGTCTGAATACCAAATCTGAAGTACACCACGTCATCCTCAAGAGTGCTTACGCCGTTTTTCTCCCCAATCAGCAACGGGGTCGCCTTCAGCAGACACGCAAGTGCGCGCAGCTCATTTCCCACATCTTCTGACAACCCATCAATGTTCGACAGTACTTTTATGATAAGGAGGGTATCATCTCGTCTTGCCACTAGATCAAAACCTGGGAGGCGTATCGCATACGGGTCTGAGACAGAAAAACCCGCGCTCCCCAAAAATTCTCTGATATTTGCAAGGAGTTCTGTTCTATCCATAGGTAATGAAACTTAAAGTACGACCTGTCTAATAACGTTTTTGGTGAAAAACCATCTGGATAGGCGTCGACGACACTGACTCAACCACGGGCGGGTGTACCACGTATGTGGCACGAACCATCATTCAAAAAATCACAATGAAGTATGAGATTATCGGCTACCCGCGTCTCGTCCGATTAAACCCAAATATCCCGTGGAAGACACGGGGAAACGGAGCCTTGTGTCTCCATGTTGGGCAACTTGGTGGGAAAATCAAACGGAAAATCGGGGAAATCAACGGACAGGATGTGTTCTGTTCACTCACCTTCACCAATGAACTTGATGAAAGCGAACAGAAACACCTCGCTACTATCGTGAAAGAAACCGTTGACGCACAAGCGCGCATAGACGATGAGAACACGAATCCAGGGTATGTTCTGCTCTTAAAAAAACCGGATGTGGAGTTATATCAGAACGCAGTCACCAAGATTGTTACTCTTGATGAAGTACAGAATATATTAAATAACCAACAGGCCAGGTTCGAAGGATACAAGAATAGTAGAGGACTGATTGGTGCGACGGCGGCGATCTCCTGGGAGCCGCTTGATAGAACCTTCGAGCTCATTGCGTACCGACCTCAGCAGCGATGGGGAACAAAACGTCAGGTTGATGCAAAATCTGTTCAATTAATGGATGCAGACTGTCCTAGTACATTTGATAATTATGATGCGTTGAATCATCATAATCGGATTGTCCCAAACTCACCCTGCCCGATTCTTTTTGGAATTCGAGGGAACGACGACGAAGAACTTGTTATCGCAAAAAAAAAAGTTCACTCGGAACCAGTCGAAAGTTGGTTGTTGTTCGAGACAAACCAAGGAACCGACGATCATCTCGAAAAAAAATATATCACTCAGATTCATGCTTTTGAATCAATCAAAATCGAAGGATTCGTTGTTGAAAATCCCCGTCACGATTCAAGGTGGACATGTTCTTTTCAACATAAAAGATTCAACAGGAACTATACCATGTGCCGCGTACGAGCCAACCAAAGAATTCCGGAATATTGTTCGACAGTTACGTATTGGTGACATCGTTGAGGTATACGGTGGTATCCGTCAGCAACCACTCACTATTAACATAGAAAAACTTGAGATCAAACATCTCACCACCGTGATGGTGAAAACAGAAAACCCGGTGTGCCCAACCTGTGGCAAACATATGAAATCCAAAGGAACCGCACAGGGGTACAAGTGCATCAAATGTGGGACAACCAGCGTTACCCCAATTATCCAAGAAAAACCACGCACTATCACAAAAGGGTTCTATGAGGTCCCGATCTGCGCCCGACGACATCTCAGCAAACCATTAAAACGCATGACCAAAGAAACTCGATCTTTTACAGCATCATTTAGCGGAAACGTAAGTATTCAGCGATAAATACACCATCAACGGTTTCTGCATGACCATCAACCATGAAAATGCCGCTGCATTTCACATGGTACCGCCAATAATTCATAAACCCCATGAATCGCTCATGATCGACACTAATTACTTCCATATTTACCACAAGAAAAACCTTATTGGTCATGGTTTCAATGTTGAAGAAATGTGGAACAAACATGAAATGGTCCAGATGGACGTCTTTAGCAGAGAACCAGATCGTCTCAGAAGGAATAGTAATATATCCAGCATTTTTTTTGTTCACAACCATAATCGGTTGCACTGTTGCTCGTGTCGAAAGAATCGCTGACCATGTTGCGGTGTATTCTGGTGAGTTGAACTTACCCCAGAACCAACCAAAGTGAAAGCATGCTCGTGCACTGACATCCCAATTATGATCATGATACCCGATACCTTCTACATTGATGGTCGTATTGTCAATCGTAATCGTACCTGTTACTGTTGCTCTAGGGAGAACTACTGCCCACCAATCCCCACACTGATGCTGTCCTTTCCACCCTTTTGTACACCCTACAAAATGCAACACCGCAGCACTTCCAGGAAAATCAAATGACACGTTATAAATGAAGTTCCCGGTGGTATTGTTAATGGACCCGGCAAGTATTGTTTTTCCATGAATCTGAACTAAGGGAATCTTTGAGGACGCAAAGATTTCTTTCAAATGATATGAGGTGGAATCGTGGGTGATCAAGACTCCGTTTTTGTAAAGATCGAGCCGTTGAAAAACAAACCCTTTCCCGAATGCGCTGATAATACGAACGCTCATCTGGGCTGAATAGCCATTGGAAAACATCGCATCGAAGTACCACCATTCGGTATACGGAAGCATTCCATGTCCGTGAAATGCGTCGTCACCGAGTTCAATATCTTGTGGAGAAAAATCATGACCGCTGTCAATATTTTTTTTATCAACAGCCAGCCCAGTAAACGAGTTCCCTACAACCAAGACGAGAACGAACAATAGGAAAGCGATACGTTTCATGATTTTCAAAATAAAAAGGTTCTTTGGTATTTATATAGTTTCTCGTATAATATTTCGTGCGAAAGAGGATGATACTATTGCAGAACCAGCGTAATACTTTTTAAGGGATGATTGCTTCATGGTTTCTACAATCCTGATATGCGGGTGTAGTGTAGTCTGGTATCACTTAAGCTTGCCAAGCTTAAAACTCGGGTTCAAATCCCGGCGCCCGCACTCTGTTTTTTATACGTTTCTTATATGAAGGTGCATATGCAGGTGCATACCTATCTGCATCACAGAATTACTTGCATAGATACCAGGATATATAAGTGAATATGCAGGCATTAGTGCAGGTGTATATGTAACGAGGTATCCGGTAGCGAATACTTTATTAAAAGAGGTATCATTCGCTTTTTAACAGGTACGATGGGATGCTGGAACAAACAACTATAGACCGCTCTATCGAGATCAAACGATCGGTTGCGATACGGGCTCTTCGACGTAGCAATATACGAAGAAAAGTTACTGAGTATCTCTGTGAAATTAGCCCAAACTGTAGTTACACCTCTGAGATTGCGTACCATATTAGTGCAACCTCATCAAACGTGATTGGTGCCTTACGTGGAATCCAAACACGGTATCGTGAAGAAGAATCCCTCATTGGTCTGAACATGGTGGAGGAAAGATCCGGTGGGAAAAACGTCCGACTCTACGGAGTCACTGATTTCGGCAAAGAAATCATTCAGACCATGAAAGTAAGATGATAAAAACAAAAAACAGTTTTTATTGTTTTTTAATTGTTTTAGAATATGTGTTCACCATATTTTTTTTAGAGTGAAAATATTTTTAAGAGAAACAATAGGAAGGAAGAATAGAGGGGGAAAAAGAGGGTAAAAAAATCTAAGTTCTTCCTTTCCTAGTTGTTATTAGAAACGATATCGATATTCTGTTTTAAGAGCATTTTTCGCAGATGAACATGTACCAGGATATGCACCTACGAGAGATTATATATGGTCAAGAACAGAGAGAATTTCTTGGCGCAGCTCCTCGATTCCTTCCCCAGTGGTACACGAAATCTTCCGATTCGCGGAACCGGTGTTCTTTACATCAACCTTGTTTTCCACGATGATAAACGGGACATCACAAAACAACTTCTTGATGTCCTCCAGCATCAATGTCTGTTCACTCATCTGGTACCCGCTGGTTCCTGAAGGGTCAAAGATAAACACAATAAGGTCAGCAAGATTCCGCAATGCAGCGATCGCCTGCTTCTCAATATTGTTCCGCTCTGAGAGAGGTCGATCTAACAACCCTGGCGTGTCAATAATTTGATACTGCTTTTTCTCATAACGAACCGTTTTTTCCATATGCCCAACATAGATCTGTTTTGTCGTAAACGGGTACTGTGCAACCTCTGGTTTTGCAGCCGATAGTTGTCTGATGAGTGATGATTTTCCCACGTTGGGATACCCAGCGATGACCACGGTTGGAATATCCTCGATATCAGGGAACGTTCTCAATATCTTCTGTGCATTTGAGAGAAACACGAGATTTTTATCTACTTGTTTTACGATCGATGATACACGACCGTAGATTTCTTTTTGTTTTTGTTTCAGGAACTCTACATTTCCAGATTTTATTAAGGAACTGCTTTGTGTTGAATAGACCATCAGGGTGGTTTTCCGCGCCCAGTCAATCGCACCTAATGATTTCTTTAGTTTATCCGTATCAATCTTAATATCAATGATCTCCTGATAGAACAACGGCAGTTTGTCAATTGATGGAAAGTTTTTCACATATGACTCCAGTTGGGACGTAAGATCCGTGATGAAGGTTTCGGTACGTGAAATGATGATTTTTTTTATCTCATAGCGTTTATCTCGATCATGAATCTGGATTTTTTTTGTCCGACGTATCGACCGATCTAGGAGTTGTTTCGCGGTGAGTATCGGGGGAATGTTTCTGAACATAAGTTTGAAAAGGTTTATGTGATACCTCTAAATTAAGCTGTTGGTACGTCTATGGATGAAGGGTTCATACTTGCAAATAAGTTCCGACGAGTTATCTTCGATGAGCTTGTCTCCGGGGAAACCGATATCAAACGTATAACGAAAAAAAATCGTATGATACCAAGGGTTGCACAACGCGTCATCGATGAATTCATCACCGGAGGCATCGTCGAAAAAAAAGGAAATACATACGTGTTTACCGCTGAAGGGAAAAAACTTGTTGAAACGATTGGAAAATAAATGATTGGGGGAGCTTTGAGAAGCACATGAAACCATATCTGTTGCAAACGTTAAAGGAACTTGCGCTGCTCGGGGCGATTCGCAATAAGATTGAGTTGTCATCCCATGAGCTTGCAAAACAGTTGGAAACCAGTCAACAGACTGCGTCACGGTACCTGCTTGAGCTTGATACACAACAAATGATTACACGGGAACTTGGAGTGAAGAAGCAATTGATTCAGATTACGAGCACCGGAGCAGACTTACTGGAAAATGAGTATTTTTCCTATAAACAGATTTTTGATCTTTCCACTAAAGTCGTATTCAAAGGAAAATTAATCTCAGGGATGGGCGAGGGGAAGTACTACACCAGACAAAAAGGATACGCTGATCAATTTGAGAAGCAACTCGGATTTGTTGCCTATCCAGGAACGTTCAACGTCGAGATCGAATATATTGAACGAAACAAGCTACGGTTACTCCGCAACTGCGGCGGCATCTTGATCAATGAGTTTCAGGCAGAGAATCGAACGTTTGGGAGTGTTGTGTGTTTCAAGGCGACTATCAATGGGTATGAAGGAGCAATCGTACTTCCAAAAAGGAGTCATTACGCAATCGTTCTTGAATGTATTTCTCCATATTTTCTGCGTGAGAAACTCAAGTTGCATGATGGTGACGAGGTCGAAGTTGTCGTCTACCTCCAATAAGACATGTTGAGTGTGTATGAAGAATCAGTTCGTTGCAGATATCTTGTACTTGATTGCAAATCTGTTGGATCTGAAAGGAGAGATTTTTTTTAAGACACGAGCGTATCGGATTGCAGCGCAGACTATCGAAGCCTTAGATGAGGATATTGAAAAGCTGGTGAATCAAGGCAGAATCGAATCGATTCCAGGGGTTGGTGAAGCACTCGCCAAGAAGATTACAGAACTAGTACAAACAGGAAAGCTAGAATATCTTGAACGTCTGAAAAAAGAAGTGCCAACAGGTCTTATTGATTTACTAGGTATTCCTGGGCTTGGGCCAAAGAAGGTTGCTGCATTATACAAAAACCTTGGTATCACCAATACCCAAGAACTGCGAGAAGCAGCGAACAAAGGAGAGCTACGAACGCTTGAGGGATTCGGTGAGATTACTGAACGAAATATTCTGCGGGGGATTCAACTCCGTGAAAAAACAAGTGGCAGAGTACTTCTCAATGTCGCATACGAGGATGGAACCAGATATCTTACTTATCTAAAAAGATGCAAACAGATTGAGAAAATCAACATCGCTGGAAGCCTGCGTCGGATGAAAGAAACAATCGGTGATCTGGATATTCTTATATCCTCAAAAAACCCTGAAACAATTATGGATTATTTTATCCACTATCCTGAGGTTGCACAGGTCCTGGCGAAAGGAACGACCAAATCAAGTGTGCTGTTGAATGACAATCTCCAGGTAGACCTTCGTGTCGTTGAGGAGAAAAGCTATGGTGCCGCGCTCCAATATTTTACCGGCTCAAAGGATCACAATGTAACCCTGCGCGGCCTTGCGATCAGAAAAGGATACAAACTCAATGAGTACGGCTTATTTGACAAAAACACAGAAAAATACGTCGCAGGAAAAACCGAGGAAGATATCTATAAGAAAATTGGTTTCTCATACATCGAACCGGAACTACGAGAAAACCGTGGTGAATTCGAGGCAGCAAAAAAGAAAAAATTGCCGAATCTTGTTGGGTACGATGAGATCAACGGTGATTTCCATGTTCATTCCTTCTGGAGTGATGGGAGTGACTCTATTGAAACCATCGCGAGTGTCGCACAACAACGTCATTACTCGTTCATTGGGATTACCGATCATTCACAGTCACTGAAGATCGCGAACGGACTGACCGAAGACAGAATAAAGAAAAAACTTCAAGAGATTAAAACACTCAACAAGAAATTCCCAAATCTACGAATTCTCTGCGGCACGGAATGCGACATTAAAACAGATGGAACACTTGATTACAGCAACAAGATTCTAAAACAATTTGATTTTGTGTACATCGGTATTCACACTGCGTTTAAAATGGATAAAGAAACAATGACCAAGCGGATCATCAAAGGCATGGACAACGAACAAGTAGATTTCGTTGCACACCCAACCGGTCGACTCATCGGCAAACGTGAACCATACGAAGTCGACCTCGAACAAATCATTGATACAGCAAAAGAAACCGATACCCGGCTTGAGATTAATTCATTCCCAGATCGACTGGACCTTGATGATACACATGTAAAACTTGCGAAAGAACACGGTGTACAATTCGTCCTGGGAACCGATTCACATAGCATCAATCATTTAGATTTCATGAGATTCGGGATTGCGACCGCACGACGAGGATGGCTTGAGAAAAAAGATATCCTCAATACCTATTCCTTAAAGGACATTGAAAAAATACTGGGTGCGTGAGGACATGAATAAAAACGAAGCAAAAAAACAAATCAAAAAACTTCGCGATGAAATCAATCATCATAATTATAAGTACTATGTCGAAAACAACCCGGTGATCTCTGATTACGAATACGACATGCTTCTCAAAAAACTCGAGGCATTGGAAGCTGAGTTTCCTGATCTCATCACACCAGATTCCCCGACACAACGGATTGGAGGAGAACCACTTAAAGGATTCAAAACCGTGGAACATAAAATCGCGATGCTTTCGTTGGATAATGCATATTCATACGATGAACTCAGAGAGTTTGATGAACGTGTTAAAAAAAATGTTGCTGATGTTGAGTATATATGTGAACCAAAAATAGATGGAGTCAGTATCGCGCTCATCTATGAAAATGGAGTGTTTGTGAGAGGCGCGACACGAGGAGACGGAATACAAGGCGATGACGTCACCGCGAACCTGAGAACAATCCATAGTATCCCTCTTCGATTACAAGGGTCTAGAACTTCAAAATGCAGAGGTACGCGGTGAGGTGTACTTTCCGATTACTACATTTAAAAAATTCAATAAAGAACAAGAAAAAAAAGGAGAACAGGTATTTGCCAATCCGCGGAACGCGGCCGCTGGATCACTCCGACAACTTGATCCCCGCATTGTCGCAGCACGACCACTTGATACGTTCATTTATTATATTTCCCATTCAGACAAAGATTTCCAAACCCATGAAAAAGCCTTAGAAATATTACGCACGACAGGATTTCGTGTCAACCCCTTAATTAAAAAAGTAAAAAATATTGAAGAAGCCATCAAATTCTGTGCAGATCTTGAAGCGAAACGAGAAAGCCTGGATTATGAGATCGATGGGGTTGTTCTGAAGGTGAATTCGTTTTCTCAACAGAGAGAATTAGGCTCGACAATTAAACACCCACGATGGGCAATTGCTTTTAAGTTTACAGCGAAACAAGCGACCACGCGACTGAATGATATCGTGATACAGGTAGGACGAACCGGTACACTTACCCCTGTTGCAATCCTCGACCCGGTCCAGGTTGGCGGAGTAACGGTATCTCGAGCAACATTGCATAATTTTGATGAATTAAAACGCAAAGACATCCGCATCGGTGACATGGTTCTAGTGGAGCGCAGCGGTGATGTGATCCCCCAAGTTGTCAAAAGCATTATTGAAAAAAGAAAAGGTGAAGAGAAAGTACGAGCAATTCCGAAGAAATGTCCTGTGTGCGGATCAGATGTTATAAGAACGTTAGATGAGGTTGCTGTCCGCTGTCCAAATAAACAATGTCCAGCACGGTTGAAATGGCGTATCGAATATTTCGCATCAAGGGATGCAATGGATATCGATCATTTGGGTGGACAAACCATCGATAAACTCATTGAAAAAGGCCTTGTGGATACCATCGCGGATTTATACAGGCTTACGAAAGAAGATTTGCTGACTCTGGAAGGTTTTAAGGATAAATCAGTGGAGAATCTGCTTGAGTCCATTGAAAAAAGTAAACACCAGGGTTTGGCGCGTTTAATTTACGGTTTAGGGATCCGTCATGTCGGAAAGTTTGCTGCACAACTGCTTGCATCACAGTATCATTCCATCGATGAACTCGCAAAAAAAACAGCAGAGGAATTAACGCAGATTCACGGTCTTGGTGAAAAAACCGCAGAGGCGATCGCAACATTCTTTGCAACCGAGGAAAATATCGAACTGATAAACAAGCTAAAAGATATTGGGATCCGAACAAAAGAAACAAAAAAAGAAGGGAAATTACAAGGAAAGAAGTTTGTGTTCACCGGTGGTCTTCAATCTATATCCCGACCTGATGCTTCGGACTTGGTGATCAAGAACGGAGGTGTGGTTGCATCCGCTGTTGGAAAAGATATTGATTATGTGGTTGTAGGAACGGATCCTGGTTCAAAATACGAGAAAGCAAAAAAACTTGGATTAACCATCATCGATGAAAACGAGTTTAAAAAATTAGTTGGAGCACAGTAATTATGGTAGAGTGTAAGATACAAAAAAACAAAATTGCGTGTAATTGTAGTTATCCGTGTAGTAAGAAAGGACTCTGTTGTGAATGTCTCAGCTATCACAGGAGCAGAGATGAGCTTCCCGCGTGTTTCTTTCCCGATATCGTTGAACGTACCTATGACCGTAGTATAGAGAATTTTATTCAGACATACCAGCGGAAAAAGAGGTAAAATCAACGAATATTTCATGAAAAGAGTTCACCTTATTGTATGTCGTTTTTTATGTATTTCATAACGTAGGAAAAGTAAAAAACGTAAAATCCCTGTTTTTCAGATATAAGAGAACCATTAAATAACGTAAGACTTATATCTCATGACAATATAACGGTGAGTGAGGAAGGTAAAATTTATGGCAATTGGGTTCGTCCTAATAAGTGCCGCGCCCGCACATGAGCATGAGGTGTACAATAAACTCTCAAAGGTACCACAGATCATTGAACTCCATCCTTTATTTGGAGAATATGATCTCATCGCAAAAATCGAAGCAGATGACTTCGAAAGCCTTGGCGATATTGTGGTAAACAAGATACGAACAATTGAAGGAGTAATTGACACAAAAACGCTAACGGGAACGAAATTTTAAGGAGTGAAGAAAAATGGAAGGATTAGTACAATATTTTCTAAGCATGATGACGCTGGTGTTTGCAATAGCAAGTATAATCGCAGGTATCTTTACCGCCTATTTTGGGTCTGGTAAAAGCAGAGCAGTTGGAGCAATCTTAATCATTATCGGATTATTTGTCGGAGTAATATTCCTCTGGGGCGCAAACCTTTTAAGTTTCATGGGAGCACCAGTTGAACTCCTAAACTTTTCAGGGACGATTGTTAACGGGATTATCGCGGTGATTGGTGCTGTTGTTGGAGCACTTATCGCTCTTGGTATCTTCCTGCTTGCAATCATGAAGGCGTAATCACAACATCTCTAAAAAATATCGATGAATCCTGAGATCATCAGTGAGCTCGGGATGAAACGACAACGCCAGGTAGTTATTCTGCCTGGCCATAACTATTTCTTTTTCTACTGTAGCTAGAACTTCACAGGAACCCCAAACTTTTGTGATACATGGCGCACGGATAAAAACCGCGTTAAAAGGCGTTATAAATCCTTTAACCTTCACAGGTCTTTCGAAAGATTCTTTTTGTCTGCCGAACGCGTTTCGTTCGACCTGCATATCCATTGCCTGTAAGAGTTGCACATCAGAGTTTGTATCAGTCAGTTCTTTGGCAAGGATGACACATCCTGCACAAGTCCCCATAAGAGCAATATTGTTCTGTTTCATGCGTTGACGAATCGCATCATGCATCCCTGAATTGACTAAAATCCGAGAAATCGTAGTACTTTCTCCACCAGGAATAATCAACGCATCGCAAGCATCAATATCACGCGGCTGTCTAACCAAGATGGCCTGCCCAGGCTGTTTTTCTTCTTTTAAAACACGATTCATCGATGCAAGGTGTTCAGACACGGCACCCTGAAGAGACAACACACCAATTGTGACTATTGCTACCAACCTCGTTCCTGGAGAAGTTGATCTTTTGGGATTGTACTAATTTCAATACCAAGCATCGCCTCACCAAGATTCTTGCTAACTTCCGCAATCGTCTCGGGTTCATCATAATGAGCAACTGCTTCTACGATTGCTTTTGCTCGTTTCTCAGGATTTTTCGATTTGAAAATACCTGACCCGACAAATACTCCATCGCTCCCTAACTGCATCATGATTGCTGCATCCGCTGGTGTTGCAATCCCCCCAGCAGCGAAATTAACAACAGGGAGACGTTGCAGTTCTTTGATTTCTTTTAAAACCTCATAAACCTCTTTCTTAAGAGTGCTATATGTTGAATCACCAAATACAATCGTCTTTTCGTCAACTTCCTGGTTTGTTAAGGTTTTAAACGAGGTCACGTAACTTTGACAATATTCCTCTGCCACTTTTTTTAACTTTGTTGTCTCCATGGTTTTTAATGTTCGGGTCATACTTGTCACCATGCGTTGATGTCGAATTGCTTCAATGATGTTGCCGGTGCCTGCTTCTCCTTTGGTACGGATCATTGCCGCGCCTTCCCAGATACGCCGGGATGCCTCACCAAGGTTTCGACAGCCGCAGACGAACGGAATAGTAAAGATTCGTTTATCGATATGGTAGAAGGGGTCTGCAGGGGTGAGTACTTCAGATTCATCGATCATGTCTACGCCAAGTGCTTCTAAGGCTTGTGCTTCGACGAAATGCCCGATTCTTGCTTTTGCCATCACGGGAATACTGACCGTGTTGATGATCTCTTTAATAATGGTAGGATCGGCCATACGTGCGACACCCCCGTGAGCCCTGATATCAGCAGGTACTCTCTCGAGAGCCATTACTGCCACTGCGCCACTTTTCTCCGCTATTTTTGCCTGTTCTGCGGTAGTGACATCCATGATAACACCACCTTTCTGCATCTTGGCAAATCCTTTTTTTACGAGATCGGTTCCGTGTCGTAGTTTGGTAATATCTAATTCCTTCATAGTTCCTAACCCAAGAAATCCTACAGTTAAAAGGTGATATCAAATCCCCTTTATTAAGAACTACGGTGGTACATAAACCTAGTGGTGTAACACATTTTAAGGTAGAAAAAAGGAAAAAAAGAGATATTATTGTGCTGTCTTTATCAGAGGTTTTTTATATTCACCGTTCACAATTTTATGGTTCAGGTACGCGTCGTAAGCAGCTAGATCGAAATGTCCATGACCACTGTTGGTAAATACAATGATTTTCTTTTCATTTTTCTTCTTGCACATCTTTGCAAAATCAATTGCTGCTCGTACCGCATGTGCTGATTCCGGTGCTACAATGAATCCTTCAGTTTGTGCAAACAACATCGCTGCCTCAAATACCTCTTGTTGATTGTAGGCGAGCGCGTCCATGTATCCTTCTTTGGTGAGTTTGGAATGCAACGGTGAATCACCATGATATCGTAATCCTCCTGCGTGTATAGCAGAGGGGACAAAATCATGACCGAGCGTGTACATTTTTAAAAGGGGTGTGAGACCAACAGAATCACCGTAGTCATATCGGTATTCACCTGCGGTGAGGGTAGGGCAGGCGAGTGGCTCAACGGAGACGACTTTCAGATCTGGTTTTTTCCCTATGATTTTGTCACGTACAAAAGGGAAGCTCGTTCCAGAAAAATTGCTTCCACCGCCGACACATCCACAGATGATATCTGGGTATTTGTCTATAAGTTCGAACTGTTTCTTGAGCTCTAAGCCAATCACGGTTTGATGTAACACCACGTGATTGAGTACAGACCCAAGTGCATAGTTTGTATTGTCATGGGTTGCTGCATCCTCTACCGCTTCACTGATGGAGATCCCAAGACTTCCTGAGGTTTGAGGGTCTTTTTTAAGGGTTTCTCTGCCAGCATTGGTCAGCGTGGTTGGACTAGGGAAGACTTCAGCGCCCCATGTTTCCATGAGGATTCGTCGGTATGGTTTTTGTTCGTAGCTACATTTCACCATATAGACGCGACATTGGAGTCCAAAGAGTTGAGTGGCGAACGCAAGGGCGGATCCCCATTGTCCGGCTCCAGTTTCAGTAGCGAGTCGTTCGATGCCTGCTTTTTTGTTGTAGTAGGCTTGTGCGACCGCAGAGTTAGGTTTATGGCTCCCTGCCGGGCTAACACCTTCCCATTTGTAATAGATTTCTGCTGGTGTTTTGAGCGCCTTTTCAAGTCGTCGCGCTCGGTAGAGTGGAGATGGTCTCCAGATACGGTAGATTTCTCTGACCTCAGATGGAATGGAAATGTATCGGTCTCTGCTGACTTCCTGTTTGATGAGTTCCATGGGGAAGATTGCTTTGAGATCATCTGGGCTGATGGGTTGTCTGGTTTGTGGGTGGAGTGGTGGGTCCATGGGTGTTTTGAGGTCTGCCTGGATGTTGTACCATTTTTTTGGTATATCATTTTCATCAAGAATGATTTTCGTTCGTTTCATAGTTGATATTATTTGTTTGAGAGTATATAAATTTTTCTAAATTTGTACGTCAATGTATATTTTTATACATTATAGGGTGAAAAAAAGATAAAAAGAACAGTATTTATATACTCTCAATGTACTAATTTATACCATGTGGAAACAAATCGAACACTACTTCAACGCCTACCCCCAACGAAAAAAAATCGCACAAAAAATGCTTGAATACGGAGTGAAAATACAAAACAACAATTTCTACTGCGGCCCTATTGAACTTGCTGATTCAAAAATCGCGCGAGCATTCCAGGTCGACCGTCGCGCTGTTACCGCGACCAGAGACGTCATCACGAAAGAACCAGAACTTCTTAGGATTTTTTCCAATCTTGCACCAACGTGTAGTCTCAAAGAAGTCGCACCGCACATGAAATGGGGTGTCATCGAAATCATTCCCGCAGACCCGAGCATGCCAGGAATACTTGCTGATGTCGCAACCATCATCGCAACAAACAACATCAGCATCAGACAAGCAATCGTCGATGACTTTGAATTCACAGAAGAACCACGACTCTACATCATCACCGAAAAACAAATCCCAGGTACGTTACTTTCAACAATCCGAAATGCAAGAGGTGTGAAAGCAGTACTCATTTACTAAGGAAGGATCAAACACGTCTCTTTTCTAAAAGGAATGTTAGAAATCCTCCATTAAAGGAAAAAAATGTATTTCTTTACGCGACAGTGATCTCCTTACATAGGTAGACATCTTGAATCGCATGAAGAAGTTTCACACCATCCTCAAAGGGCTTCTGGAACGCTTTTCTCCCGGAAATCAGACCGGTGCCACCTGCACGTTTGTTGATGACCGCTGTTCGTACCGCTTGTCCAAAATCATCTTTCCCAGATGCACCTCCGGAATTAATCAATCCAACACGTCCCATATAGCAGTTCGCGATCTGATACCGCGTTAAGTCTATAGGATGATCGGACGAGAGCTCTGTGTACGCTTTCTCATCGATTTTCCCGTATTTCACACCACCCTTATTAAGCGCGACGTACCCACCATTAATATCAGGGAGTTTTTGCTTCACAATATCTGCTTCAATGGTAACACCAAGATGATTCGCCTGACCGGTGAGATCCGCAGCAGTATGGTAATCTTTTCCATCTACTTTAAACGCAGGATTCCGTAGATAACACCACAGGATCGTTGCCATTCCAAGTTCATGGGCGTACTTAAACGCTTGACTCACCTCTTGGATCTGTCTAGTTGATTCATCAGAACCAAAATAAATAGTACAACCAATCGCAGCAGCACCCATATCCCACGCCTGTTCGACACCCGCAAACATGATTTGATCAAAATTATTTGGATATGTAAGTAATTCATTATGGTTGATTTTCACGATGAACGGGATCTTATGCGCATACTTCCGTGAGACAGCACCAAGAACACCGAGGGTCGACGCAACCGCATTACAACCACCTTGAATCGCAAGTTTCACGATGTTTTCCGGATCAAAATACATCGGGTTCGGGGCAAACGATGCTGCAGCAGAATGCTCAATACCTTGATCTACAGGCAATATCGAGAGATACCCGGTTCCTTCTAACCTGCCGTGATTGAACAATGATTTCAGGTTACGAAGTACTGGGGTTGATCGGTCAGTATCAACAAAAATTTGGTCGATAAAATCAGGTCCAGGGAGATGTAAGGATTCTTTTCTGATTTTCGTACAGGTATGTTTGAGCAGAAAGTCAGATTCAGCACCCAAATATCCTCTAATTCCATCAATATTTCCTTTCATAATTACTCCAACTTCCTCTAATTGCGGCAACGTTGGTTCACCTCACAATAGACAGGAGAATACTGAGTAGCACATAAAACTTTCTATGGAGTAAACAAAGGAAAAAAAGAAGGATTAAGAAACGAGGAGGTTTCCTTCTTCGTAACGCTTACCAAGTTTTTGCAGCATATCTTTTGTCATGTCGCCAAGGCCGTACTTCGGTTTCCAACCCCATTCCTTTCGAGCAGCACTATCATCAATAGAGCGTGGCCAGGAATCAGCGATTGCCTGACGGAAATCAGGTTTGTAATCACAGGTGAACTCTGGGATATGTTTTGTGATTTCAGTAGCAAGTTCCTCAGCAGAAAAACTCATGGCGGCAAGGTTGAAGTCGCAATGATGTTTCAATTTGGTAACATCTGCGTCCATTAGATCAAGTGTCCCTTTCAGACAATCAGGCATGTACATCATCGGAAGGGCAGTATCAGCTCGTAAGAAACAGGTGTATTTCTTGTTTTTAATCGCTTCGTAGAAGATTTCGACTGCGTAATCTGTGGTTCCACCACCCGGAAGGGTTTCACTACTAATGATGCCTGGATATCGGACCCCTCGCACATCAAGATTAAAACGTTTCACGTAGTAATCACCGAGGAGCTCGCCAGCGACCTTGGTCACACCATACATCGTTTTTGGTCTGAGGATTGTCTCCTGAGGCGTATTATCTCGTGGTGTTTCCGGGCCAAAAGCTGCAATAGAGCTGGGAACAAACACACGAACCATGCTATGTTCACGTGCAACCTCTAAACAATTATACAATCCATTAATGTTGACATCCCAACACAAGAGAGGTTTTTCTTCTCCAACCGCTGAAAGAATCGCAGCCATGTTATAAATCGTGTCGATATCATAGTCATTTACGACTTTCTCAATCGTTTCTCGTTTACCAATATCGATAAACTCAAAAGGACCTGAGTTGAGAAGAGTTTGGCTTGGTTTGGTTTTTCGCCCAGTAGCAAGTACATTGTCGTTTCCAAATTTTTTCCGGAGCATCATTGTCAGTTCTGAGCCAATCTGACCGACGGCACCAGTCACTAAAATTTTTTTCATTCGTTTTTGTGGCATAACTGTTAACCCCTTAATTATTTTATTTCACAGGTATCATCATTCTCTATAGATACTTTACTGTTCGCCGGTATACTCGGAGTCGTCAGCAATACCGTCGAGTCTCTTTGGGGCACCTGGATGGATAATATATCCTTTTCGTTTTTTTCTCCAATTCGCCCATCGCGCAAGTACCAACGGCAAAACAAAGATGGAAGTAATAAACGCGTAAATAAGCGTGATAGCTGTGATAATACCAAATTGCTGCATGGGAGGAATTGGAGCAAACGCAAGGACACCAAAACCAAACATAGAGGAGAGAGCAGCGATCATAACAGCACTCCCTGTCCTTGAAATCGTCTCGGTGACCGCTTTTGTCACATCCCCAGTTTGATCAGCAACAAAGCGGAATCGTTCAATGATATAACATGCATAGTCAATACCAACACCAATGGTGATGCAGGTGACCATGATCGTTAAAATGTTTAAAGTATACCCAATAAAATACATACTTCCCAGGACCCAAATAATAGAAATGGTGACCGGAATCATCGCAATCAACCCAAGGAGAGGATTGCGATAAATAAGAGAAAGCATAATCGCCGCAAGAACGAAACAAATCACCGTTGATAGAATCTGACTTTCAGTCATGTTTTTCAGAATAGATAAGGTAATCAGCAGATTACCTGTGATAATGGATGTCGTTTCACCATAATCTGCTAGATCATCACTTAATTCTTTATTCAGTTGTTCAAACTGTTTTGTCATATCATCGCTATTCGAGCTAAGATCAACATAGACACGAAGAATAGTGGCAGTATACTCGTTTCCATCCTTATAGAGCAACCCAGATACTTGCATCTCATATTCAGCACTCGTGTATAAGTAATCATATACCTGTTGAACATCATCATCGGTTTTCGGTAATCCTGTTGCTTCATCGATATTAAATAATTGTAACAAGTGAATAGTTATTTGCTACTGCCTGTTGAATGATAAAAACAATGCTTTCTGTTTTCGTACTCCCATCAGGTCTCCGAGCAACATATAGATCGTCGTTCATCTTTTGATGAGAGGACTGAAGACCTTGTAACGTTTGAATGGTCGCTACGTTTCCTTCGATAAGTATGTACTCTTGATCTTGACTTGAAAAGGGGAAGTCCTCACTGATCCGAGTAGAGAGTTGGATCGCGGGATTATCCTGTGGGATAAATTGAGTCATGCTAAATCCAGATTTCAATTGGGTAAACCCGATTCCCATTACCAGACATATAAGTATGGTGACCAGGAATACTTTTTTCTGATGGCGAAGGAGTATTTGCGCAACTCGGCTCATGACTGTAGTCATCGAAAAGGTTTGTTCCTTGGATGCTGCACTAACAGTCGGCTTTCTTCGATCGATAATGTAACGCAAAGCAACGAGCAATGTCATAGTAATTATGAAGGTATAGCTAATACCTAACGCGAGGAAAATACCGAAGTCTCGTATTGGAGGAAGTGTTGCACTGAGAAAGGAAAGAAACGCGATAAATGTGGTAAACCATGCTAAGAAAATCGGAAGACCAACTTCTTTTATAGAAAGACGGATTGCCTCTGCTGGAGTTCGTCCTTTTTTTATTTCTGTTCGATAGTTAAAAAGAAGGTTGACGGAGTACTCGACTCCTAAGCCAATATTCAGAGGGAGAAGGGCAACTGCGATGATGTTAAATGAGACTCCGAGCAGAGCCATCGTTCCAAACAGCCACACACAAGAAAAAGCAAACACGAGAATAGGAAGAAGGAAATAGGATGGTTTCCTAAACGCGATAAACAAGATACAGAGGATGATGATAAAAATAGCTGGTCCGATAATCGTCATCGAATCCATTGCAACATTGGTTATCTCAGTGCTTACGATGCCTTCTCCTGTTGCTTGAATAGAGATACTGGTGTACTGCCCATCTAGATTATTGATTTTGTCGAGAATGTTGGTGTTGATCTTAGAGAGTTCCTCCAACTCACCACCCTGCAAATTCAGTTGAACAATACAAAGACTCGCATGAGAAGTTTTTGTCTGAATATATTCAGTGGAAATGAACGATAAAGCATTCACCCGCAGATCACTAAACAACTGTGGTATCAAAGGAAATATTGTTGTTGAAACACCACTATCTGGTGCTCGATCAGCCTGAGTCCAAAGTGTTTGAATTGTGGCTAATGAGACTGTAGATGGAAAAAACTCTGAACTAGTCATATCCTCTGAAAGACCTGAAAATTCATCTAGATTGATATCAAGTTTTTGAAGGATCCGCGACACAAGTGAACCAAGAAGTGGCCTGGATTGGATCTGTTCGATATGATCAAATAAATAACTAGTGTTTATCACAATACGTCCTCCAGGTCGATGCAGCAACGGAGTCTGATAATACCGAACCCCTGCAGAGAAATTTGTCAATTTTGCGGGAATTTCAAATGATCCATACTGAAGGGCGATACCATAATTACTTAGTTCCTGTCGCGAGACTACGACATCAATCCGATTTGTTTCTGAATCAAAGGTCACATTTCCCGTCTGAAGCTCAATAGGGAAAAACATCTCTTGACCGGGGGGTCTAATCCAGAGGTACGCTGTTTTTTTATAAGACGTCAGTTCGTGATTTCGGATTTTTTGTAAAAACAGCTGAATATTTTCACGCAGTCCGTTTCCGATTTCCCAATTTGGAACAGTTGGCTCAATCCTTGCAGCAATCTGATATCCCATATTATATTCAGATGGGAGCAACGAGTTTTCAAAATCGAGATACCATTCCATGATATTCACTTTAGAAAACGATGGTTTTAAGGATGAAGGAAAATCTGAAAGAGAATAGACCTCAAAGGAAAAAATAAGTGTTTTATTGTCTTTCATTATATAGCAGTTTTTGATGTCAGCACTTTCCACCGCTCTTCCACTAGAACGTAGGAAGGATCTCTTATAATCAATAGGCTCATTCGCATCATCGGTATTAAAGAGTGTCATTTCTCCAGATGGTTGTTCGTTGAGAAGATCATTGATTGCTGTCTTCAGCTGTTCATCGCTACAGTTTTCAACTGTTCTATTAAATTCCATTTGACAGACCGGCTCTAGAAAGGTAAAAATGGATATCGAATCATTGACTTCGGGAATCTTTGCTAGTTCTTTTTGGAGATTGTATTGATCTCGGAGTGCTTGCACATCAATTACACTATCTGCTTGTTCCTTTTCTATGTATAGAATGATTGTTTGTGAACTCATCCCGAAATAATCAGAGATACGGTTGTTGGCTTGTACTTCTTCACTGTCTGGTGCGAAATCCTCAAAGTTTGTTTTGAATTCTAAAGAGGGGATGAACACAGAGAAACCGATTGTTATGAGAACTATTATAAGGACCACGAGCCATGGTCTTTTTTCAATGAGTTTTCCAAGTCGATTTAGCATAGTAAATGAACTTCCTTTTCTCTTACAAAATTCTCAATAGTCTCTGTGATTCGTGGAAGTATACACCCCTGAATCAATATTATCATTATATAACCTACGAAATATATTAATATTGTTATCAATTAGTATTGAGAAAGGAGGCTTATTCTAGAGTTTTTTAAAAATATTAAAAAAAGAGAGGAGGGACGTTTCATCTATGAAAATCATTCCGCTTCAAAATTGATGAATATAGTACCAGTATGTGGACCAATGAAATCAACAACATCATGGACCTCAATTACTATCTGCACCCATACGTAATCAGAAACGTTCGTCGTCGCGTTGGTATTATTTTCTGAGAATCGAACATGAGCGGTTTGATCCCAAGTTGTATTACAACTATTATTTGTTCTATCTGAGACATTACTACACATGTCACCAGGATTATTGTTTCCTGCAGCAAGGATCCATGCAGTAGTGTTACTCGCATTGACGACAGTTCCATTGTTAAACATAAAAACACTACTAGGATCACTCGTGTTGTCACTTGCATCTGCATCACGGTCGCTATGAAGCCAGATCTTCATATACGTCCAATTCAAGGAAGTCACATTAATATGAGTAATGTTAACAGCGAATTTTTCTTCGTTGACAATTCCAAAGGCTGCAGAATACGTGATTGTTTGATTAATACTCATGTTACCAAACTTGAGTATCATGGAGACTTTCGTAGTATTTGACCCGGCAACCCTCAAAACACGAACTGAATCTGAAGAATTGTCGGATCCAATGAATCGTATATTACTGTTTGAAGGGTGAACGATATTTAATTCGTACCCAATTTTTGTTACCGAGTATTGCGTAGCCATCACCATGGCAGTCACAAGAACCATCACACCGATAATGAAAAGTCGTTTATCAATCCTCATTGACCGTTTCTCTCCATCCATACCTTGTCTCATATTAACATGTTAATTCTTGTCAATATTATATTTAAAGGTTGGCCGATAAAATCTCGAAATGATAAAATGACAACAAAACTCAACAGATAAAAAGGACAAAAAATGTTTATAAAAAATAATAAGTCGTAGACATTATATCTGATTGAATAATCCTGCATCCTTTACAAGAGCTGGAATAATCTCTTCCCAAAACAGAGCAGTGATATGAATACCATGAACCCCGGAAAGCACTTTTAGTTCACGAATGGTTTCCAACGCGATCGCGTACCCCTCTTTTTTAGGATCAATGGTGTTTTTCATCCTCTGATACACCACATCAGGGACATCAGTCCCAGGAACATGAAATTTCATTCGCTCCGCCATCCTTACGGATTTTAACGGAGTGACACCAGCCAGGATATGAACCTTCTTATCAAGTCCTTGCGATCGTACATCATCCATCCATCTCGAAAACTTCTCTATATTATAGACACTCTGTGTCTGAATAAACTCTGCTCCAACATCAATCTTTTTCCGCAGACGATCAACCTGAGCGTCAAAAGGATCTGCATACGGATTTGCTGCAGCACCAAGAAACACAATTGGTCGTTCAGCAAGCAAAGGATCACCGCTCTGAAAAACTCCCGCATCTCGCATGTTTTTTATGATTTGAAGAAGTTGTATCGAATCGACATCAAAAACACCCTTTGCCGCAGGATGATTCCCAAATGACTGATGATCACCAGTAAGACAAAGAATGTTCCGAACCCCGAGTGCAGCGGCACCAAGCACATCACTCTGCAGACCAATACGATTCCTATCACGGCACGTCATCTGCATGATTGGCTCCATATTCATCTGAAGAAGAATCACAGACCCGGCAAAACTTGACATCCTTACGACAGCAGTCTGATTATCCGTGATATTAAAAGCATTAGCAGATCCTCTAACAAGCTCAGCTTTGTCACGTATCTTTTTCGCATCAGACCCTTTCGGCGGTCCAATCTCAGCGGTGACCGCAAACCGTCCTTCTGAGAGAATCTTCTCAAGGTTACTCCGATAGCTCATGTTAGACTCTCCTCTTCATCTCCGCTGCTTTCGACCAATCCTTAGGTTTTTGAATAGCCATTAATACATCCAACTTACCTTTCTTTTTTAATTCTTGATAGATACAATCCCAGACACATTCCATTTCTGAATTAATCTCACATTTTCCGTCAGATGACCCACCGCAGGGACCATTGAGCATAGATTTTGGACATCGTGTAACAGGACAAAACCCTCCAAACATATCCAAGAGACATTCCCCGCACAGTATACACCGCTTATCAAATTCATTAGCACGGGAAATTTCCCCTAAAAAAAGGGTATCAGTCCCCGCAAGGACTTCTTCATCAGTAAAGAGTTCAGCCACCGTTTGCACACCATTACCACATGCAAAAACAAGGATCTTTTCGGATCTGCTAAGCTCCGTTTCACATTCTTTCAACTTGCGTTTACTGTTATTCAGATGGCACGCAGGCTCTAGGACAACACAACCGGACACCGGTATTTCCCTTTTTTCAAGCGCCTCTTTCATCGCATCAATTTCATCTTTACCACCCGTATGACAAAGAGTTGCGCATTCACTACACCCAATAAGAAAAACAGGACCTTTCCCAAGAACTCGAAGAATCTCCTCGAGGTTTTTCTGTTTGGTTATTATCATGAAGAAAAAAGATACGGTAACGTATTCTTAAAGATTTGTACTTCTACACATCTGGTTGTAACGGTTTTCCATACAGCAACGTGTTAAATACTTCATACCATGTGAAGTGTACTGGTTCAGTAACCGTTGATTCAGAAATCGAATCAATCAACAATTTGTATATCGCAGAGTTCTTTAAATTTCAATAATGTTGTTACTATCGATGGATTTTTATGCTGTTTGTATTTCTAAGAATCTATCATGATACGAGAATATCTGAAACTTGCACGGTCATTCAACGCAGTCCTAACAGGTATATCACCGGTGATGGGCGCCATCGCGATGCAGCAATACGACATCATCATCCTGATTCTGTTGTTCCTTATTGGATTCTTGGGACATACCTTCGGGTTCGTTTTCAATGATATTATCGATTACAGAATTGACAAATCATCAAAGGAGATTAGTGATCGACCATTGATCAGTGGGACAATCTCCCTTCGGAACGCATGGATCTTTGCATTTACATCCATGGCTGTCGCGTTTTGTATTTCTCTATATCTTGCAATAACTACGCAACGTTTCTTCCCGCTTTTAATCCTTGCAGCATCCGCATCATTTATCGGTCTGTATGATTTGGTAAGCAAGAAATTCCCTCTCACCGATTTCTTTGTTGCAATCGGTGTTTTCTTATTAATTGTGTATGGAGCAAGTACCGTTACTGGCACACTCACTTCGCTGACACCCTCACCTGGATCGTCTGTGTACTTGGAGCAATTCAAGTCCTTTTTATGCAAATAGTCGCAGGAGGAATGAAAGATATTGAAAACGACTTTTACAGAGGAGCACGAACACTCGCTATCCAGATGGGAGTACGGATAAATGAAGGAAAACTACATATATCCTCAAGTTACAAAGCACTCGCGTACGGCATCCAACTCGCAGACCTAATAGTTGTTTTCCTACCGTTTTTTATACTTTGGAATATTCGAACGCTTTCCCTCTTTCAATACATTCAGTGGGCGTCCCTAATCCTTGTTGGGATACTGATGTTTTTCCTATCCCATAAATTATTGACAATGGAGCGCTTTGAACGGACCCGAGCACGAAAATTTATTGGTAGTCACTACATGATCAATTTTACTATCGTACCGATTATGCTGATGAGCCAGAGTAACCCTTGGCCAGGTATCCTCATGTTCTTCCCCGGACTTGGATTTATTTTCTCGAATCTTATACTGCATGGGACGCTCCTACAGCCCAAAACAATGTAAAACACTAGAAACACTCAAATAGCAACACCTTTTTCCTACTCGCAGATGAACAAAATTACTGTGTACGCGAGATTGCTACGAATTCTTGGTCTTGGTGCTCTTGAGATTCCCCCAGTAATCGGGGCACTCACTGTTGGTGTGATGAATCGTGATGTAATACGAAAATACATAGGAATCCAATCGTTCCTTCGATTACTCACTCGTGCCGATTATACTAATACCTGTAATCGGGATTGTCCCATCAGTAATCCTGATTTTCTTCCCGACCGCATGGTACATTATTTTCGCACATTTAATCGGAGAAAAACTCTTTAGGCCACGGATGTAAATGGGCAATAAAAACCATTCAGAGATTTGCATTATCGGAGCTGGCATTAGCGGACTTACTGCAGGCGCTCTGCTTACCAAAAAAGGATATAAGGTTACGATTTTCGAAAAAGAATCCCTAATAGGAGGACGAGCGCTCTCCTTTGACGCCTCATCGTATACAGTTGATCAGTATCTAAAGCTACTCTCACGATTTCAGATGAACGTCCCTTTCTCAGAACCTGATCTTCAAACGATTTTTAATAAGAAGATGTTGCAAGGATACATGTTAGATCTTGGGTACCATGCGATTGGCGGTGGTGTCATGTCTAATCTTAATGGTGTGCTTGCAACCCTTGACGATCATATCGAGACGCTTGAATCAAGTGTAGGATTCATCAAAGAAAACGGATACGACTTCCCATTTCTCTCACGCGTGGATAAACTCAAAATTCTTCCGAACATCCTACGACTTCTACTCGCAAGTGAAAAAACTATGAAACGACTCGATGATGTCTCAATGACAAAAACAATAGAACAATATGGACAAGGAAAAATGAAACTAGTTCTTGAGATTTTTTCTCGTTCGATTTCCACCGTTAATAATCTTGATCGTATTTCAACAGGTGAAATGTTCCGCGCACAACGCACTCTTTTAAAAGGCTCAAGACCAGTCGGATACCCAAAAAACGGCCTTGGGGAGATACATCAGAAACTAGCTAAGGCTATCACAAGCCGTGGTGGAATAATCCAGACAGGAACGCCGGTACAAAAAATTCTCATTGATGGAACAACAGCAATCGGAGTCATGGTTGGGAATAAAGAATATAGGTTTGATACCATTGTCTCAACACTACTAGTACAGAACCTTTTCTGCATTGCTGACGAGAAAGATTTTCCAAAAGAATATGTAAAAATGGTGAAATCTCTGCAAGGAACCGGCAGTCTCTGTGCCTACCATTCCATAAAAAATGTGGATACTCAATTACTAGGAAAGACATTTCATTTCATTGAACGAGATATCGGTGTTGATGGAAACGATGCGGTCGGCATGATTGATTTTATGTCCGCTGTACCGGATACTAGATTATCACCACCCTCACATCATCTTGTTCAATCATACATCATTTGTACACCGAAAGAAGCACGAGATAAAAAAACTCTTGATACGCTCAAAATAGCTTTAGATAAAAATCTCGAACGGTTAATACCAAATTTTCAGTCACAGCTTCGCTGGGCTATATATCCAGCCGTCTGGCACTTAGATGGTGTTGCAAAAACTACTGACAACGCAAAACCAGAGATACAGACACCAGCAAAGAACCTGTTTGTAATTGGTGATTGCGTGAAAGCTCCAGGTATAGGAATCAATTGTGCGATTAATTCAGCACGAGTTCTTCAAGAGATGCTTACTGGCTCGGTCTGATTTTTTTTTTTAAACAAAAATTTATTCCACTATTTTTTAAAAAATAAAAAGATATTTATATTTGAAATCATAAACATCATGGTACGTTGGCCCTATAGAGCAATTAATATAATATCCGTCCCTATTCACAACAACGAAAAACCCGAGTTCATGGTGTCATAATGTTGGTAAAATTAACCATGAAAGAACCATTTTCAAAAAACAGGTTTCTTTCAAAAAAATTTAGAGGATACTTCGATTTACTCAGACCATTTACCTTACTTGCACCCTTTTTTGTCTCTATGTTTATCATGTTCGCAAGTCTTGTTTATAACGACAAGTTCGTTGAGTTCCCGAACTGGTGGATCACCATTGGTCAAGCAAGCCTTACTTTAGCGTTTCTCAATGGAGCATCAAACGCGTTGAACCAGGCAACGGATGTAGAATCAGATAAAATATCAAAACCGTACCGTCCAATTCCCCAGGGGGTTGTGGAACGTGATGAGGCACAAAGTATCGCATATATTCTTTACCTCTTTGCCTTGCTTCGTGCGGTTACGATTAACACATGGTTTGGAGTGTTTGTCTTCCTGATCATGTTGTTCACCGTGGTCTATTCTCTTCCGCCACGGATGAAACGATTCCTCTTTGTAAACCAAGTCTGGATCGCTATTCCTCGAGGATTGTTTGCCATCCTTGCCTCCTGGAGCGTATTTGGTGACCCGTTTCAGATGGTCCCACTGATAATTGGCCTAATTGCACTCGTGTTTTTCATGGGAGCAATGACTACAAAAGATATTGTTGATTGCGAAGCAGACCGAATAACAGGAACACGAACCCTTATCAACACTTTTGGCATCAGAAAAGCAGCCTTCATATCCCTCCCCTTTCTTATCGTTCCGTTCGCAATGATTCCTATTCTAGTCCATTATCACATGATTAACTTGTATTTGTTACCACTTACAATCTTCATCATACCAAGTTTCTTCATCTTCTACTTAATGCTCAAACAACAACAAAGCGAAACCTTAGAAAACGTTCAAGCATGGTCATTGATGTATGTAACATATCTCTTCTATGCAATAGGCTTCACCGTACTCATTATTTTAGGGGAACTTGGGCAACTAAATTTTATCCAACCAATTTAATACGAAATTATTGGAATTTCTGTTATTTTTATAAAAGATAAAAAGAAACACATGCACTAGGCTTAGTCCTTCTATTAAAAAGGTTCTTATACCCACAAAACAACTCTTTTATATAGAAATACTTTATAAATATAGTAAAAGGAGACCTATGCGAGGGTCAAACGTCGTCATAGTCACCATGCTTCTTCTGCTTATCTTCCCAGCGGCAAGCATACCAGGATCCTCGCAGGAAGATGTAATTCCATTTTGGCACACAGAATGGTCATATCGACAAGAATTAGAGCTTCCTATTCCAACAAACGATTCTACAGCCCATTACCAACCAATCGACCTGCGTATCACCTTCGAAAAAATGTGTTGGACGGAAAATGAAAATAAAACATCCATACGAATTTGCTGCTGGTATAAAGAAAACTGGTATGAATTAGAATCACAAATCTATGGTATTATAAAAGTTGCAGGAGAGAATACCTATATCAATGAATGCAACATCATATTCCTTATCCCTACTTTCGCAGATGGAACGGAGCGATACTTCATTTACTATACAGATAGCGAAACACCAAAACCAAACTATACGGATCATGTGAGCATTGAAGATGCAAACTACTCTTCGTCTCCCTTACCTGATGTATCCGCACAAGCAAGATTCTACGGAATCAAGGAAGACGGGTATTGTGTCTATGCGGTAGGACACGAAGGGCAGCTTTTAGATAGATCCTGCATTCAAGTGGTCGTAAAACAAAAGAAAGATACCAAGAAATTTGATATTTTTAGCTCAGATCAAATCGTATCATTTGCATTTTCGTATTACTATGGAAGTAAAGAAAAAGATGAAAGCTCTTCCGATCAGGTTTTTGTTGATAAAAAAATCTTCGTTGATGGAAACCTAATGGTTGAATTTGGTATTATCAGTGAATCAAAAAAGAAAGATATTCAGACAACCGCACTGTATAGATATTATTATTATCCTCTTGATGAAAAACGAATAAATGTTCATGTTAAACATGAGATGTTGAAAGATGCGACCGTGCAAGGGATCGATAATGTGGATGGACGATTTGGTTCGCTCATCTCAATAAAATCACGGAGTGCTGCTGTTGAATCTCTAAACTTTGGAGAAATCTACCCGTATCTGAATTTCTACGGGGAGAATGATAAAATCGAACAATACCAATTAAATCAGAATCCTGCCACTAAAGATCGCGAATGGATTATCTCCTTTAAAAATGATGCCAGCCTCGGAAAAGAAGCATGGTTGTGTTATGGCGAGGGAAAGGAGGGAAAAGCAAATGCTGTTCTTTTTGCTTCGAACGAAGGAATCGTCACATCAGGGATTGATGAACGTGATGGTATCCAGTTAAAAGTCGCAGAAAAGGAATATGTTAACTTCCTTGGAACTGAGATAGATTACGTTTCAATTAATTTTGGGAGACATTCGTACAAACCAGGGCACAGTCATGATGTAACGATACCATCGGATCTCATGGTTCAGTTTGATGTAGAAGTCTTCGCCTCAGACACCGGAGGATACACCGCTGTTCAAAAAGAATCACACATGTATCAAACATTAGTAAAATCGCGTCAGCGTTCCGGTGATATTCCATTTGAAAGAGAACAAAAACGGTATAATGTAACTATCATCACCCGATTCGGAGGCACACGTTTTACCCATCCATGGCTGTCCAACCTAACTGGCGGTGCGTTTCCAGTTATGTGGATCGAACTCCATCATGAAGGACGCTTGATTGTTGAAGGAGCTGCAAATCGATCACTTTTTACCAGAGCAAAAAAAACGTTCTCAAGTGTTTTGGAAGGTGAATACCTTGTTAAGGTGTATTTAAAAAGAGGAAATGCAACGAAGGTTTTCACGGGTTCAACGATTCTTCGTTTAGATAAGAATACGAAGGTGACCGTGTTTTGTACATGGGAACGAACAATAAAATTCACATTTCTTGATCAACATGGACGCGGGATACCAGGAATCCATGGCTGGTTGACGAATAAAGATGGAATACTCTATGATGAAAATATTACACAAAAAAACGGGGAATTAATTGTTAAAGCTCCCTATAATATGAGAGATCCCTATACACTGCGAGCAGAGTATAAAGATTTTGTTATCTATGATAAGGAACTACAAAAAACCATTAAAAAATTGAATGAACAAGTCAACCTTGAACTTTATAACTTCAGTGTCATCGTAACCGATTCTCTTGATTTCCCACCAGGTGTTGAAATTACACCCTTGCTTGTAACATCCAAAGATAACAGGACCATTCAATTAACCCCTCTCGAGAACGGTAAAGGAATTTTCTCATTCGAAGGTGTCCCTCGAGGGGATTACAGTCTCCAAATTAGTTACGGGGATTTTATTGACGATATTCACGTAACAGTTCCTGATGCAGTTAATAGTATTCGTATGAAATTTTCAGCAATCTTTGATCTTACTATTGATTTATTTGATTCGAAAGGAAATCCTCTTATGGATAATAATATAGAATTTATAATCTCTCGTGATAATCAAACCATTGAAAAAACAAATGAAAAAACAGTATCCCTTCCCCCAGCCAAATATACAATCAATGCTTATATAAAAGATGAACTTATCGGGGGAAAACAAGTGGAGCTAACCAATGATAAACATCTCACATTTGTAACAACAGTTGATTCTCTGCTTCCAGCTGTCCTCTCTTTGCTCTTGTGTGTCGTATTTGGGTTTTTTGTTGTGTTGACATTGTTAAAAAAATTCTCACTTCCCTCCCTGTTGAAATCTCTTGCCATCCTTTTTATTATCCTATCATTTTTCCAGCCGTGGTGGTTGTTTACTGGTTCGAGTACGATACCACCAGCAGAAAAAACCACGGCAATGTATGTAAACCCTGGAGTAATGATTGAAACAAGAAAGTACTATGGAGAAACATCGCTTAATATCGCGGAAATACCTGATATGTTCCTTATGTTTCTCGGAGCAATAATCCCGCTTGCATCACTTGCATGTCTGAGCCTGGGCTTTGCGGTCCTTTTGAAAAAAATAAAGAAAAAACAATATGCACTCTTGTTAAGCATCGCTGGAGTTGTTCTTCTATGTATCTTGCTGCCATCGTTTTATTTTGGGACAACAAAATTAATTGAAACAAGCATTGGTGCTGTCCAAGGCGAAGGTGTACTTGCTATTTCAATTGAATCAGAAGAAGTAATTATGCAGTCAAGCTGGGGATTTAGTACAGGGTTTTATCTTATCGTCATTGCAGTAATTGTTGCAGTCATAGCCTTATTATTGGATATTAGAATCAGGGTTATGCAGAAAAAGAAATTGTTATCACGGCGAAACTGAGTGCAAAGATAAAATATGTTGCATACATCAACGTCCAGGCTGATGTGTTTTCACATTTTGTATTTTTATGTTTATGAAACATCAACCATCCGATAAGAACACTTAAAATACCAAGAAACACAAGGGGAAGAAGAGTATAATGAATGATATGAAAATACACCAGTGGAATAATCAAACCAAACGCACCTGTCATGAAAACAAGCGAGAAAAATGTGGCTGTTTTCACTCCAAAGACATTCACCAGGGTTTTAGTTCCAACGGTTCGATCTGCCTCTGCATCTAAAATATCTTTTGTTGCAGTTCCTCCGAAAAGAAACAGAGCAGCAACGCATCCTATAGCTAGCGGAAGTGGTTCAAAAG
Source organism: uncultured Thermoplasmata archaeon (assembly GCA_963835145.1). Taxonomy (GTDB): domain Archaea; phylum Thermoplasmatota; class E2; order DHVEG-1; family DHVEG-1; genus SM1-50. Next base: position 224,248 of record CAWIEM010000018.1, on the reverse strand, counting down.
GATTCCCAAAAACACTCCAGGAACCAACAATACCAAAGAAACCTCGTGGGAGAGCGACCCATAGTTGATTAAGAAAAAGGAATTTTTTCATGCGTGGCGGTAGTGAATACGTAATAGAGAAAAACGCGATGAGGAAAATAAAGAAACTGAAGAGAATATTTACAGCGAGGGAGAGAAGAAACGCGACTGTATACAAGAAAAAGGAGACCGTATAGGCCTCATTAGGAGTGATGATCCCTTTTGGAATCGGACGATACGGTTTCGAGAGAGCGTCTTCTTTCCAATCAGTTGCCTGATTTAATACATTGGAGGCACCGTTGAGCAATGCGAAACAAAAGCTTGCAGATAGAATAGTCCAAAGAAGGGAAACAAAAGAAAGATCGGTAGTTCCAGAATTCACAAGACTAGCAATCATGACACTACTGGAGACGATCAGGGGGGCTAGGAGGGTAAACGGCCTGAGAAGTTCAAGATAAACACGAATTTTATGAATCAAAACCTCACCTGCACCAGTCATAATGATACGTTGTTTCTTTTTTTATATAAATATATCTGTACAGTTCTTATCAAAAAATTTATTTTTAATAAAATTAATGTGACACACTTTTTACACGTTTAACGCCATCGATATTGTTGATAATTTTAAACACGACTTCGGGAACCAATTCACCCCATGGCTCATCCTGAATTATTCGTCTACGTATCTCTTTTCCAGAATATCGTTTCCGATCAAAAAATGCTGTTCCCTTCACCACATACCCTTTTTCGGAAAACAATTTTCTCGTAAATGGATTATTCGCAATGATAACATCAAAATCTGAGACAATGGAGCAGACGTGATCAACCCATCGAGGTGGATCGTGAATATCAGGAATTGTAACAATTCGATACTTATGAATTCCCACAGCATCTAATGATTGCGTGATCATCTGTTTTCGTTCCACTTCAGAAAACGGATTATCACAGGTGTCACGGTATTGTGAAGACCCGACACCGATGATGAGCTCCGCATACTGCGTACTCAGTCGTTGTAACAACAATAAATGCCCCAGATGGAAGGGTTGAAAACGCCCGATAAATAACGCCTTCATATCAAACCAACGAACCGCGAAGGAAGATTTTTACTTTTTCTTTTGCTTTTAACAAATAATCTGTTTTTTTTTTAATTTTTTCCTTCTTCAGATTTAAGAGGAGTTTGTATCTTCCGCTCTGACTCCAGTTCCACTTTACCAATGATTTTCGGAGGTCGCATTGCCTTTAATTTCCGCAACAACTCCTCTTTTCCTTCACCGACTAATGCTGTTTGCAGAACATCGGTTAATGTCTCGACTGGGATGATTTCAATTAATATCTTTATATTTATCCTCAATGAGCACATCATTCAGATTCGCCTTCGGGATAAGCACAGTCTTCAATCCGGCCTCAGCAGCTGCCTCAATTTTTGCTGTTACACCACCAATCGGAAGTACGGTCCCTCGGATGCTAATTGAGCCAGTCATCGCAACATCCTGTCGCACCGGAACATTCTCCATTGCGGAAATCACAGCGGTGATTAGAGAAATACTCGCAGAGTCCCCCTCAACGCCCTCATACGTGCCAATAAACTGAATATGAATGTCATGTTTGGAGATATCCCTGCCCATATATTTTTTGATAATCGCAGAGATGTTCTGTACTGATTCTTTTGCGATATCCCCAAGTTTACCGGTTGCAATCACCTTTCCCTCAGATTGTGATCCTGCAGGGGTTACTTCCGCAACAATCGGCAAGACCAAACCAGAAAACTCACTCATTGAAGGATCAGCAGAATGGACGGCAAGACCGTTTACAACACCGACTTCTACACCCATGGTTCTAAAGGAACGATAGCTCTTCTGTGACTCCAATGCCCGATCTGCGACCTGTTGTTCTAATGACCGAGCGATATGTTTTGCTTCAATTACATGCTGCTGCGTGATAATTTTGTCTCCTCGCTCGTAGGCAATATCCCCAGCAACCCGGATCAAACCACCAAGTTCTCGTAATCGTAATGACAGTTTCCCTTTCCGGCCTGCTCGTCGTTGTGCCTCATGGATGACTTCCGCGACCGCTTCTTTATCGAAATGGCAAATCTTCCCGTCTTTCTTTACTTCTTGAGCAACAAACCGAATCAGTTTCTCTCGATTCTCCTGAGAATCATCCATCACAGAGTTCAGATAACTTTCATATCCATATCCTCGAATACGAGATCGCAACGCAGGATGCATTCCATTTAACGCATCAAGGTTCCCCGCAGAAACAAGGATAAAATCACATGGTGCCGGTTCTGTTTTTACCATTGCACCAAAACTCCGTTCTGACTGCCCCGTGATCTGAAATTTTTTCTCCTGAATCGCGGTTAACAAATGCTGCTGCGAGGGTAAACTTAACGTGTTAATCTCATCAATATATAACACTCCTTTATGCGCCCGGTGAATCGCTCCAGCTTCTACGAGTTGATGCGGTGGGGTTTCTAACCCAGCAGATTGGAACGGATCATGACGCACATCACCAAGTAACGCACCAGAATGTGCAGCAGTGGCATCAATAAACGGGGGTACATCATTCTTCTCGTGAGATACAAGGAGCTTCGGAATCATATGCAGTTCCCGTCTCTGAGAAAACCCACCTCTTGCGACAATTAAATACACCATGACTGCTGCAATCACACCAAAAATCGCATATTCAAAATGCTGGGTGACTATCGCCCCAACGAGGGATAACGTCACAATCAACAAAACAATGCCAAGAATCATACTGTTTTGTTGCTCCCCTTTTCGTTTCGCTTCCTCTCGCTGCGTCTTAATAATCTCATGTGCCTTTCCCGCAGGAACAACACGGATTGTTGGAGTATTAGTATCCTCGTTATTTGGATAGACGATAATATCTTCAAGTTCCCCTTTCGGTAAAAACTCGGTCATGGCACGAGCAACCATGGACTTCCCCGTTCCAGGGTCACCGATTAACATCACATGTCGTTTCTGTTCAGCTGCTTTCTTGACAATAGCAACGGACTGATCTTGTCCAATAACCTGATCTAGGAGACTTTCGGGGACTTTGATTTCCTCAGTTGTTTTAAATTTAATGCCCTGGATCCATTTATCGATAGGAGGTAACTCCTCTTTGCCTTGTTCATTTTGTTCCAGCTGCACTTCTGTTTGTTTTGTGGCCATGTTCAAAACTCCCTACGTACGAGTTCACTATAGAGCGTACTCGTTGCAGATTCACCGACATATACGCATTACATATATCAATTTTTTTCTTTGCAGGGAAATGAAACGCCGTTGACTTTATAATATATTAGTTAATACCGCTTGAGTAATGACTTTTGACAGAAAAACGCTGGTTATTCCAGATAAAACCTATTTTGAGGAACAAGTGATTATAACCAAAGGAGATGTGGTAATCGGTGATCGATCGCTGCTTCGATTTGGGGTCAACACTGATGGTCGAATCTTTGTCGGAGAACACGCAATTATCGATGGAAATCTTGAGGCGACAAACGATGTGCGTGTGGATATTTTTTCAACGATTGGTGGAGATATCAAGAGCGGAGGTAATGTTTATTTGGGGGAGAAAGCGAAGATTAAAGGGACACTATCGCTCAAAGGGGATTTGGATGTTGGTGATAGTGTCGAAATTGAAAAAGGGTTTGAAGCGAAAGGGTGGATTAATATCAGGAACCCCGTTCCAGTTGTTATATATATTTTTGTATATCTCATGCAGTTGTTGAAAATGGGACGAAGTGAAGAAATCGAACGCATACTCGAAGAACTTGAACAAAACGAGGGAGGAACTATACCTATTTCGGAATCATTCCTTTTTTTACCTAATAACTCCATTATCAGCGTATCAAATTCAAAAGTGGAAGGAAGTCTTCAAATCGGCAAAGAATGTAAACTACCAGGTAACTACGACATCAAAGGAAACATCTCGGTTGATGAGAAATCAGAGATCCTTGGCATGTTGAAAGCGACTGGGAACGTCTTCTGTGGAAAAAAGGTAAAAATCCATGGAAACATTAGCTCTACAGGCACGGTCAATATCACTGAACAGGTTGAGATTTTCGGGAACGTTTCTGGGGAAGAGATATTCCTTTCAAAAACCGCATCAATACAAGGAACACTCCTCGGAAAGAAAGGCATCTCATTTCAAGATGTCTTAAAAGAACAGGCCACTGAAAAGGTTAAACGCTTTGAAAGCGATGTCGATGTTGTTGATGAAGTAAAAGAAATGTTGGAGTAGAAAAAATGCAACTCGGTATTGTTGGAAAACCAAATGTCGGGAAATCCACATTTTTCAACGCTGCAACCAAAGCCCATGCGGAGGTTGCCAATTACCCTTTCACCACGATCGAAGCAAATCGTGGTGTCATGTACATCCGCAAACCATGCCCCTGCCAAGATACTCATGTAACATGTACACCTCGAAACTCACGGTGTCTCAATGGAATCAGATTTGTCCCTATCGAAGCAATAGATGTTGCCGGATTAGTCCCTGATGCCCATAAAGGAAAAGGCTTAGGAAACAAGTTCCTTGATGATCTACGACAAGCACACGCACTTATCCATATCGTGGATGCATCAGGAAGTACTGACGCAGAAGGAAATCCTTGCGAAGTGGGTGCCCATGACCCACTCTCAGATGTTGCATTTCTAGAAAAAGAAATCAATTATTGGCTCTTTGGCATCATCAAGAAAAGCTGGGAGATTATTGCACGAAAATGTGAACTTGAAGGAAAAAAAATAGAAAAAATGCTTGCAGAGCAGCTCACAGGACTGGGAATAAAGGAAGAACATATCACAGGAGCCATACGGAAAATCAATCTTGATACGGCCAAACCATCTCAGTGGAAAGATGAGCAAATTTTCAAACTCACAGACTATGTGCGCGCGATTAGCAAGCCGATCATTATCGCGTTTAACAAATGTGACAAAGCACCAGAGAACCTCATGGCAAAAAGAAACGAACTGACAAAATACATAGTTATTCCAGCCAGTGCAGAAAGTGAACTTGCACTCAGCAACGCGGCAGAAAAAGGAATAATTGCATATACACCAGGTAGTAATGATTTTACGCTACTAAAAAAAGAAGAAATCACCGAAAAACAACTCAAAGCATTGGAATACATCAGAACACATGTACTCGCAAAGTACGGGTCGACAGGTGTGCAGCGATGCGTCGACGAAGCAGTACGGATGCTTGATCTCATCGTCGTCTACCCAGTTGAAGACGAACATCATCTCACCGACAAAGAAGGACGGGTGCTGCCTGATGCACATTTAATCCCACGAGGCTCAACTGCAAAAGACCTCGCCTATAAAGTTCATACTGATCTAGGGGATCATTTCATCAGGGGAATCGATGCACGCGCACATCGTGTTATCGGTGCAGATCACCCGCTAAAAGACGGGGATATCATCAGCATCATCGCAGATGCGTAAGAACATTACGGGGATACTTTATCGAGCATGTAGGTGCATAAAGAGCTGCATGGCCGAGGGATAATGAGCTGCCCTGTAGATGCATAGGTAGCTGCAAAACAGGCTTTTATAGTCCTCAGCAGTTGCTTTTTTGGGATCACTCAACAATAAACTTCATTAGGAGGAAGAAAGGTGTCAATAAGAAAAATCAGCAATAAAAGACTCTCTCGTAATCTCAAAACAAGAAAAGCACCGTTAAAGGTGCTTCCCATGACAACATTTCATATAAGACACCGAGTAAAACAAAATATAAAAAAACAAGAGACGGAGGAAACCAAACACATACCGCTTCCTCCGCCAACAATTCAATACACGGTCGAAGAAGTAACTCGAACCTCGCGGAAAAGTGTAAAAAAATCTGGGAGAAAGGGACCGATTACGGTACGGCCTTTTATGAATCTTCATTTCACCATGAGTGCGTTACAATGGATCTTTTTATTGATCTTTATCTATCTTGCTGCTGGTACGGCCATTGTGATGATTCAAGACGGAACCGAGTCACTAAAAAATATCGTCATTTACAGCATCATAGGGTTCTTCACATTCTTCATGGGATACATTGGCTGGATTCTCGCACGCGATGTTCTCGAGATCTTCTCAGGAAAGAAAAACGCTCAGAATGAGACTGAAGTATAAGTCTTGCTTCATACTCTATCTTTTTATATCATTCTTTTTTATTATCTTTTTGAGGTATGTTACGTGATCTTGTTTGATAATCATCTACATCTTCGGAGAGATGGCAGGTTTCTTGATGCAGTGCGAGAGTTCCAAAATGCTGGTGGAACCCATTTTATTCTCTGTCAATATCCCATGCCAGTTCTTGTAATGAAAGAGAAAAGCTACAAATCTTGCTATCAGGAGACGCTACAGATGGCAGAGGAGATACGTGCTGCTGTGGGAATCGGTGTGTTTGTTGTTGTCGGTCCGTATCCTGTTGATATTCTGCCGTTGCAAGAAAAATTCGGAAGAGAGACAGCAATCGAAATCATGAAAAAGGGGATGGATGAAGCAGCTGTATTATGTGAAAAGCGGAAATGTATCGCCATCGGTGAAATCGGACGGCCACATTTTCCTGTCGATCAACAAATTCTTCAGGATTCAAATGATATTCTTTTCTACGGTATGCAGAAAGCAAAAGACGTTGGAGTACCCGTTGTCCTACACACAGAAAGTACGACACCCATGCAATGTCAAAGAGCTTGTTGAAATTGGTAGAAAAGTTGGTTTAAATCCAGAAAAGATAGTGAAGCATTTTTCACCTCCGCTAATTACACATGATGAAAATTTTGGTCTTATGCCATCTGTTCTTGCAATTAAAAAGAATATTGTTGAGGCATTACAGAAAGGTGCACGGTTTTTTATGGAAACGGATTATATTGATGACCTTCGACGTCCAGGAGCGGTACTAGGACCAAAAACAGTCCCCAAGCTTACAAAAAACCTGCTTGCAGAGAACATCATGACTGAACAACAAGCTCACATGATCCATGTAGTAAATCCGCAGAACACCTATGCTATTAAACTGGAACAATAAAAAAAGAACACCGGTTCAGGCTTTTCGAGGTGAAATACTGTTTTAAAGAGGTAAATGATTTATTGATACAAATCGGAGGATATTATGTCAACCTTTCGAGGGTTCATCGCAATCGATATCAAAGCCACACCGCAGATAACTACGTTTGAAAAAGAGATAGCAAAAACAGGTGCTGATGTTAAACTTGTTGAACCAGGAAACATCCACATCACGATAAAATTCCTTGGAGACACCGATGAAAATCATATCGATATAATCGAACAGAGTATGAAAGAATCGGTGCTTACAATAAAACCATTTCCCATCACACTCAAAGGAACCGGTGTATTCCCCAATCAAAACTATATGAAAGTTTTATGGATTGGAATCACTGATGAAGGCAACATTGAAACCATTGTACATGCCATTGATGAAAAACTTGAACCACTCGGATTTAAAAAAGAAAACAGAGGGTTTTCTCCCCATTTAACCGTAGGCCGCGTAAAAACAGCAAGAAATAAAGACCAACTCCTCAAAGTGATAGAAAACTACAAGGCAGTCGAATTCACTATTCAAAAGGTACAATCAATTACACTTAAAAAAAGCGAGCTCACTCCAAAAGGACCAATTTATACAACCCTCAGGGAAGTACCACTATAAGATGGCGGTGAAATCATAGACTATTGGTTTGTTGTCATAGGGGTGCTGAATCTCCTCCTGTTCTTTATTGGAATGTTGTTCCTCGTCCCAAAGAAAATCTGGAGAACATCATGGTCAGATTATAAACAAATGATCTCGTATCATTACGTATATCTTTTTTTTATCATTGTTGTTGTCGCTGTTCACCTTATCGAAGTAAACATCATCGATTCATTTATGACAAGACTCGTCGGTAATAACTTTACACCTACGATTCAAATGATTGAAGATGGGGTCGTCTACTGGTTTTCACAAAACTGGACACCGGTGTTCGTGTATTTTTTTGTCTTCATTTACATTGTTCTGTACCCATTTACGCTATGGTTTTCACTACTCTATTTCCTGATTGCTGATGAGAGAAAAGCAATGAAAACATTTGCATATGCACTGATGATTATCTACGCGATTGCATTACCATTTTATCTGTTTCTCCCAATTACAAACGTCTATATTTATTATGGATCAGCTTCAGCACTAAATACAGTCATCCCTGGTGTTGAACAGTTCTTCTATGCCACAACAACAAACAACAATTGTTTCCCCTCGCTCCACGTTGCAATGGCATTGCTCGTTGCAAAAACCGTCTCCCTTACCGACAACAAAAGATTCATCTACCTTGCATACTTCTGCGCCATTTGTGTGATCTGCTCAGTTATCTATTTAGCCATCCACTGGATAACCGATGTAATCGGTGGGATACTCCTTGCATTTGCGGTATTCTACCTTGTCAAACGATTCCTAAAGGAGACATGAATGATCCCTGGTTCAGAAGCAATTGAGATCAACGTGCTTAAAAGAATCACGCCAGACGCAACAGAAAAAAAACAGATAGAACGCGTCATCGAAACACTCAAAGAACAAGTCGCCAAAGAAATCAAAAAAACCAAGATACCAATCACCATAGAACTAGTCGGTTCCACCGCAAAAGACACCTATATACGAACTTCGGTTGATATCGACCTTTTCCTTGTCTTTCCCACCACAGTTTCGCGAGAAATACTGCAAGAAAAAGGCCTTACGATTGGACGAGCAATTCTTGAACAACAAGAAGAATGCTTCGCTGAACACCCCTATGTCCGAGGTGTGTTCCAGGGCTATAAAACCGAACTTGTCCCTTGCTATAAGATAGAGTTCGCGTCGCAGAAACTTTCCGCAGTCGATCGCACACCACTGCACACAAGATATGTGAAAAAACATCTGAAAGAATCACAGAAAAAAGAAGTCAGACTCTTCAAACAATTCCTGAAAGGAATCGGTTGTTATGGCGCAGAAGCAGAAATCGAAGGATTCTCCGGATACCTCTGCGAAATCATGATTATAAAATATAAAACGTTTCAACAACTGGTTGAGAATGTACAATACTGGCGACATGGAGAAACACTCACTCTTGAAGAAGGAACGTTCCCTCTTTTTGAGACACCGCTAACCTTCATCGACCCAGTGGACTCTGAAAGAAACGTCGCTTCTGCGCTCTCAAAAGATAAATTTGAGCTATTCATTACCGCATGTAAGGAATATACAAAGAAACCGCGTCTCACCTTCTTCTTTCCCAACGAACTCCAACCCTGGTCGCTAGAGAAAATCAAGAAAGTAATTGGAACAAACGTGTTCGTCGGCGTGAAACTACCAAAACCAGAAATTATCCCTGAAAACCTCTACCCGCAGGTACGAAAAGCTGTACGATCAATTAGAGAGCTCTGCGAGCAGTATGAATTCACGATTCTTGATGCCACATTTTCTATTGAGAAAGCAAACGTGTATATTGTTCTTCATCCAAAGACAATAACACTATCGAAAATCGTTCTGCATGCAGGACCACCAGTGATGCTGAAAAAAAATGCAGAGGAATTCATACAAAAATGGTTTGACAACCCGCGAACAAGAAAAAAACCATTTGAAAAAAACAAACGATTATATGTTGAAATAGAACGTGATTACATCAATATCCAAGACCTTTTAGAAGACCAGATAAAACAACTTAGCCTAGGTAAACATATTGACCTTGTGATTCGAAAAGGATTTATGATTATTGATCATAACGATCTTCTTACTGAGAATCTACGATTGTTTTGGACAACGTATCTTGACAAACGAATGACCTGGGAACGCTAAGATTACCTGTTTTCTCCATCCTCTACATAGGAATATTTTTATGATAAAAGCAGATATGCATATGCAAGTACATATGCAACAGGATGGGATGAAACTAAGAAAGTTTCTCATAGTGATAATTGTAATGTTACTTACTTACAAACTGCGTACGCTTTTTCGTCCCTTTTGAGAATTGCAAAGCAGATACACCACCAACACTCTACGTCGGACCAGGGGAAACATACACCCACATCCAAGATGCTATTGATAACGCAACAGATGGGTACCGAATCTTTGTGTATAATGGCACATACTACGAGAATTTGACTATCAATTATCGAATAGACTTATTTGGAGAAGACCGAAGCATTACCATTATTAATGGAAATGGAACAGATACTACCATCACAGTCAACGCGAACAATGTCAATATCAGTCATTTTACTATCACAAATAACGGATCAACGAGAAATGGTAGCAACATCCAAGTTAACAACGGGAAATCTATCATTACTGATAATATCATCTCCAATGGATACCATGGAGTGTATCTCAACAACTCCGATGGCCATCTTATCTACGATAACATCATTGAGGAGAACACAGGGACGGTATCCGGCTAAATCAGTCTTATAGTAACACCAACATCAGTTACAATACAATCAAAGGAAACGGGAATGGATTGTACCTTTATTCCTCAGGGGGGAATAAAATTTACAACAATGTGATTCAATACAACGACGCAAACGGTGTGTTCCTCAACAGCACCTGCAATGATAACTATATTGTCAACAACAACTGCTCTTACAACAACCACTCTGGCATTTATTTAAATGATTATAGTGACTATTCCACGATATCCAATAACCAGATAAACACAAACAACGACTCAGGGCTTGTCTTGGAAAATTGTAGCTGGGCAATAATTACCAATGGAAATACGATCCGAAGAAACACGAATTATGGCCTCATGATCATTGGCTCCAGCAATACAATACAGTGGAACACCATCACCTACAATAAAAAAGATGGGATGTATTTCAGCGCTGATGACAACAACACCATCTCCAGTAACTCCATTGGATTTAACACCCTTGCAGGAATCCGACTCTATAACTCCACAGCTGATTATATCTACTCCAACGAAATCAACAACAATAACCAATATGGCATCTATCTTGATTTCTTTACTATTGATAATTCTATTTACAATAACTATTTCCATGACAATGCCGTGAATGCTGCAGATAAAAGCTTACGTCATAACTCCTGGAATATAACGAAAACAGATGGACTTAACATCATCGGAGGGACTAAACTCAGTGGCAATTACTGGGATAATTACGATGAAATCAGTGAAGGGGCAATTGATAATGACGGTGATGGGATAGCAGAAAGTCCTTACACCATCTACGCTTCAAATACAGATAATGGACCACTTCTCGATACGATAAAACCTCATATTGAAACCCCACAGGCATCTCCAAGTTCACAGACCTTAGGCAAATACACTAACATCTCTGTGACCATCACCGATAACACAAAAATTAAAGATGTGTACCTGAACATTACAAATCCAAACGGACAACGAAGCAATTTCAGCATTGTCCAAAATAAAACAGGGAACACGTATTATTGCAATAAACGATTTTCACCAACCGGTAATTACACCTATTATATTATAGCAAAGGACCCACGAAATTGGAATCATTCGGTGAATCGCACGTTTTCTATCCGCCCGGGGGACCCACCAACCATAAAAGATAATTCTCCGATTTCTGGTGCACCCTCTATGAATTTCACCTTTAATACCACAGTGACATCGAAAGATGCAGTTGCATCCGATCTTCAGGTCTATGTTGTCTGGAGTCATGGCAATATCTTGAACAATTCGACGATGGCGATTTCCCATGGCAACTATTTTGTTAAGACAGTAAAACTTGCACATAGCATCGCAAATCTCACCTATCATTTCTATGCAACCGATAAATGGGGGAACCATGCTGTCACAGAAAATAAAAAAGTTAAAATTACTGATACGCGACGACCGGTGATACGGATAAACCGTTATGGACCATCCTTTGAAGATCTCCCCAATAGTTATACGTTTGGTGTTACAGTCACGGATGATTCCATAGTGTCAAATGTTACTATCGAGTATTGGTACAACAACAGCAATAAAATGACAGCAAACATGGACTCAATGGGAAACAATTACTATAAAAAAGTGATTGTACCACAGGGAAGTCCTGGAAAAGTTTTCTGTGTTATCAACGCTACCGATATCGCAGGAAATACCAATGACACAAAAAAACCGATAGCATGTCATGGCGGGCCATATAGCGGGTTTGTACTCGAGGAAATCAGGTTTAACGGATCCAGAAGTTATGATCTTGACGGAACAATCAGCAGGTACGCCTGGAATTTCGGAGACGGAACTACAGGGAATGGGAGCAGACCAACCCATACATATTATTCAAATGGTTCATATACCGTATCCTTAACAGTGACAGATAATGAAGGAAAAAATGGGACGAATAGAACCAGCATATATATTGTTACATTAGCGATGCATAAGATACCAGCTCCACAACTCACACTACTCAATGCTCGATATAATCTTACGTTGAGTGAACAATTCTCCTGCTATGATTCTGATGGTAATGGGATCGTCGATACGTTTGTTGACCCGAATCATATACTCACTGCCGTCCATAATCGCCCAGTTACTCTCAGCGACAATATCTGTTTTCTCCTTTCGATAGGGGATGACCCAGTCCCGGAGTTCTTTTGGAATACGACGACCGACCGGATTTTTACAATAGGACATACCATTGGTATCGTACAAAATATAGTGGTTGATGATGCAAATGAACAAGCAATAATGTATGTGACCGTTGATAAAGAACAGTGGATTTACATCGAAGTCAATGATCAATACCCTAATGCACCAGTGTCAATTACAACAAGCAATAGAAAAATTTCTGTCTGATAAATTCTGGCGAGAAAATCAAAAGATCTACGTATTTGATGACCCGGAGACCGAATATCAATTTACATTCGACAATATTTTCCCAACACTTACAGTGACGTTTTCACCACCAGATGGAGGAGTCATCAACGGAGACAATCCAACGATAAAAATCACCTATAACGTACCGGTTACTATTATCTCTGCGACATTTAACTCTATTAACATAGAATCTAATCTCCTAAGCTTAGATGACAAGAGCTATACGTATACACCTTCAGGGTATCTAGAAAATGGAACCTACCCCCTAGAAATCAACGCTCAGGCATTACAAGGCAAGGGATATCTATCTTCCTCAGCTATATACTTCTACTTTGCCTATGAAATCCCGCCTCAAAAAAGTTTTTTAGAGAAAAATTGGCTGGGTATCGTACTAGGTGGATGTATCGGTGCAATGGGAGGATTACTGATTTTCTTTAGGTTAAAAAACGTCTCTATTGACGGATTTATCTACATGAAAAACAGGAAGATTGTGCCATTCTTCAAATCAATCATCGTTGGACCAGTCAGTGTACGAATCCCTGATGAGCACCTCAGCAAAGCAGAGTTCTACGTTGATGGCGTATTGAAAGATGAGACAACAACATTCCCGGTATTATGGCAATGGAACGAAAAAGCGTTCATGAAACACACACTCGAAACAAAAGTCTACGACGTAGATGGTAACAGCGCCTCCAGCGGAGAAATGGAATTCTATATTTTTAACCTCTTAAAAAGTAAAGAAAATTAAGCGGGAGATGTAACCTTTTTCTCGTTTTCCTTTTCCGAGAGAAGTGTAATACCTTCTTCGGTTAGCTCGATTTCATTAAACGACACGTAATGAAGGAGTTCACTTTGAAGTAGTCTGCGGACGATGTGTTCAAACTCGATTTTCGAAACATGCAGAACCACCGTTGCTGTCTCCGCATCCATATCCCGTGAATAGAGAATATTGAGAAGCTCGATTTCTTTTTCGGTCAGCGCAATATCTTCGTGGTATTGGCCTGATGGGTCTTCGTATTCCTCAGTGAGATTCGTGACATAACTTTCAATGATCGTATCAAGATTCAGCCGATCAAGTTCTCTTCCCTCTTTGGTGTAGAGAACACAGGTTTTTTGTAGAGGATCATATTTCCAGGATCCGACGTTTTTCCAGCTATAGCCGAGAAGACTTACGTCATCCTGATGCTTCCCTGAATCACCATCGCTTTTTCTTGCATGTGCTTGTTGTTTTTTCTTTCGCTGCTGTCTATGCATATATCGTTGTTCTGTTTGGAGGAGCGCGAGGTCAACACCGTAGTTTCTCAACTCTGTAATAATTTGTTCCCCCGCTAGTTCTTTTAATTCTTTCATAAAGAATAAACCTGTTTTTCCTACTAGGTCCATGTAGACGATCCGGATTATCGCCTCAACCGCTGTTCCAATTTTGGATGGATCAACGGAATCTATTTCATTAGAGATGTTGATGATAACATCGGTGTTCCCGTACTCAAGGTTTTCAATGTGTACGTATCTCAAAAACTCGTAGTTTTGCTCAAGTGTTTTTATGATAGCGCCAATAACGGTTGTTGCGAAACTTTGGGTGGTACGTCGGCTTGCAACTGCATATAGCGCACGCAAGATGCTGCCAATTACTTCTGAATTTTTGACATCAGTCATTCTTCATCACGTTTTAAAATCAACCGTCATTTTATAGATATAGGGGAGTTGAATGACAAATCGACTTCCTTTCCCAACATCACTTTCTCGCCCAGATTATCCCATTATGTTTTTTCACAATTTCCTTTGAAATAAACAACCCTAACCCAGTCCCCTCATTGTTGCGATCTTCACCCGTGTACGCCTGATAGAATTTTGTGAAAATCTTCTTTAACTCATCATTTGAAATCCCAATGCCTGTGTCCACAACAGCAATGAGAAGGTGATTTTCTTTCTTTTCAACTTCTAGAGCAATAAAACCGCAATCAGTGAATTTAAGGGAATTGCCAATAAGATTTTTCAACACTTGCGATAGACGATTTTTATCACCAATGATATGCGGGAGTGGTGTCGGAATGTTAACACGGAATTCGAGTTTTTTATTTGTTATCGCAGGCCTCATGTCTTCAACGATTTCATTAAGGAGTTCAATAGGGTCAATTTTCTCCATATCAAACCGCATCGTGTCGCTATCAAGACGTGAAACATCCAGGATATCATTGACAAGTTTTAAGAGTCTCTCAGCGTTTCGTAGACTAATTTTCGCCCAATTTTTAATCTTGTCATTACTCTCATTATCATGAATAATAAGGTCGAGATATCCTTTGATAGGCGTGACTGGGGACCGAAGTTCATGAGCTGCGATATTCATAAACTCTGTCTTTAGACGCTCATTTTTCTTTAACTCATCTTCGATTTCTCTACGTTGTGTGATATCACGGATTGTACAAACCACACCACTAAATTCGGCTTCCTTCTTCAATGGTGCAATGTTCGCTTCAATTGGAGTGATGCCACCATCACCAGCAACAAGCTCTAATTCAACATTCTCAATTTTTTCATTCTTCTTTCTAGCATCAATAAAAATCTGTTGGAAAAAGTAGATTGAATCTTCAAGCAGATAATTCCGGAACGGTGTCGCAAGAATCTGGCTCTTCCGTCGCCCACACAATTTTTCAAATGAGGGATTAACATAGGTAAGACGACCAAGCGAATCTGTCGTAAACACTCCATCGGCAGATGTTTCCGCAAGGATACGATATTTCTCTTCTGATTTAACAAGTTCAGCCCAGACCTTTTTCCGGTCCGTGATATCCTCAATAGTCCCAACGATAGCAATCGGTTCATTTTTCTCATCAAAGATCGCAGAGCAGGTATCACTTATCCACCGATACCCAAATACTTTGTGTCTGATACGATACTCGATTGCTTGAACAACATCTCTTCTTTTTTGATAGTTTGTTATCATCTTTAAATGTTCTTTCCATCGAGCGCTATCCTCAGGATGGATTAAATCTTCTATCTGTTTTAAAGTAAAAGACATCATTTCCTCAGAAGTATACCCCACGATTTTTACCGAAGAAGGACTGACATAATCACATGTTTCTTTCTGTATATTCAACTGATAAATCATGTCAAGAGAATTTTCTAGAACCACTTGGAATTTTTTTTCACTTTCACTTAATGCTTTTACTGCTTTTTTATATTTGGTGATATCAACAAAGCAGCCCATCATACAAATCGGTTTAGTCGATTTATCTTTGATCATATTCGCAGAAAGCTGCACCTGAAACGTGGAGTGGTCTTTCCGCATACCAGTAAGTTCTCCGACCCACTCGCCTGTTCCCACCAGTTGATCCATGACTTCAATATATTTTCCCTTCATTTTCCAGAACTGCACCATTGGTTTTCCAAGCACATCTTTGTCTTTGGAATACCCCCACATGCGGAGAAAAGATTTGTTCACATATGTAATATTCCCTTCAAGATCAGTAAGCGTAATTGCATTGATTGAGGAGGTAATTGCGCTGTCTTTGATTCGCATAGCCTCCTCCATGTATTTTCGTTCTGTTATATCGGAGATTACCATAAGATCAGCGATGATTTCCTTCTGCTCATCTCTTAAGGGAGTTGTATAAACGACGCCCACTCGTTTTTCACCGCTTTTGGTCAGTATCTCAATTTCATAGGGAGGAATCGTCTTGTTCAACAGTCTCTTAGAAAAATTCTTTTTTACAGTTTTCTTTGATTCTTTTGTGAAAAATGGTACACAAAAAAGATTGGTCTCAAGTATCTCACTTGGTTCGTAACCTAGCCATTCCTTAATCCGTTCGTTTACGTCTAAAATTTTGCCGTTCTTATCGATGAGTACTATCGTTTGAGGGAAGAATTCAAACATGGTCCGGTACTTTTTTTCGTTTTCCACCAGCAGCTGTTCTGCTTTTTTATTCTCAGTAATGTCTTTTGAAACCACTAAGACCGCAGTTGTACGAGCATCAATCGAATCTTTGACTGGACTTAAAGTTCTTAAAAACCAGTTCCCTTCTCTGCAATGTTCATCTTTGAGAGGGCACCCATGTTCAAACACCCAAGTCAGCTTCTGAGTAAAATCCTTGGTTTCCTGAGGGGAATGAAAATCATTAAATGTTTTTCCTAGCACCTCTTCGCGGGAATAACCAAGCCGTGACAAGAGCTCATTGTTTACCATGAGATACCGACAACGATTATCCAACAAATAGATAGAATCATCTGCATATTCGATGATGGAATTAAGCCTATGCTCTGCTTGTTTTTGCTCTGAGATATTTTTGATGATATATAGAGAAACAAGACTTTTTCCTTCGTTATTTTTCAAAACACATAGTGAGACAGCTACATCCAATGATTCGTTATGTTTTGTAAGAATCTTGGTTTCAATTTGATGATGAAGCCTTGGTTGTTTATTCGAGTATGACTCTCTTTTTATTAATTCATCAGTTGGAAGGAGAGACTTGATTGATTTCAGAAAGAGCTCTAAATTAGTTTTTCCCAAGAGCATCTCAGCGTAGGTATTCCATGAGATAATCCTACCCTGTATATCAACAACTAGAAAAGCGACCATGGACGTCTCAAGGACGGTTCTGTAAATCGGCTCAAGTAAAATCCTGGTCAAGGTTACTGAGATGTTGTTTCCCATCAGGTTTAACCATCATGATGGTATCATGCGATGTATCAACCGAGGTATCCTCAGGGATCTGGACGTTGTCACAGCTACCTGATGATTTCATCTGAAATTTCCGCAATCGTTCTTCGTCCCGCAAGATTTTTACGATTTCGGGTTCCTTTCGCATGATTCCCTTCCTAGCGGTACCTTCAACTTGTTATTGCATCCCGGTGTTTACATCCCATATTAGAGGAATAATCCTGAAGTTATTTTTAAGTTTTTAATATTTTATCGACCCGCTGTAAGAGTGTCTCCTTATCAAACGGCTTCATGATATAATCCGCCAATCCTTCGTCAATCAAGACTTGTTTCCGTTTGTCAGAAATATCTAAGACACTCATAAACGCAACCTTGATTTCTTTATTTTTCTTTTTAATCCTATTAAAGACATCCCAGCCACTCATACCAGGCATCATAATATCAAGGAGAACCAAATCGACTTTCTCTTTCTCAAGTTTCCGTAGCGCTTCTTCACCACTGTATGAGGGTACGACCGTATAGCCACCAAGTTCTAATACGGTTCTCGTCAGATCAACAATATCTGGTTCGTTATCCACAACCATGATTCTTTTCATGTTATAGTCTCCTCATCCACGTTCGTAAGTCTGGTTTGACTATAAGAAGATATCGTTTAAACGTTTATTATAATTCATCTTTTTTACTATTCTTAAATACTCTATTTTTAAGAAAAAGAAAAGTATAAATTCTCATAGACTATATTATTTTCTATCTACCCTGATGGGAGCACCATGAAGAAAAACGAGAATATCTTTATTTCATTGCAAATACAAAAGGATTTGGAATCGAAAGGACTATTGCTCAGTGTTCAATTTGATAAAAACGCTCCAAATTTCTCCACAGAAAGCGATTCTATCAGCTGGTGTCCAACCTGTGATGAAATAGATTTTATCGCTGAAGCATTTGAACTGATCGGAACTGTCAAATGTCAGGAGAAGGCGGAGGAAGAACCACAAAACACTAGAATTCCTTCTGAGGAGATCACCATGGATTATTCACACCGTTCTTCTGAAATACGAATCGCTCCTTTAGAGGATGACATGGCCATTGAAGTAACAGAAGGCTTAGGGTCATCACGTATAAGGAATAAAGAAAATGACGAAAAAATATTTGTTCAAGCCGATGAGAAAAAAATCGATGAAATATTGAAACGTAAAAAACCTGTTGCTAAACAGGATTACGTTACAGAATCTGGTGAAAAAACACTCATTGATCGGATGATAAAACAAAAAAAGAAAAAATAATAAGCTACACGAATTTTTTTCAGCATTATATTGTAATTTTATTAGAGATTTTAAATTTTTTACAGTACCCTGAGAGGGTATTATTCAATTCTTGGATATATTCTTTCCGAGGGTTAAAATCATTATCATATAACGCATCGTATTTCGACAGGAGATGCGGATAATGCGCTTTTATTAGATTCCTAAAAAGTCGTTCCTGGTCTCCTTTCAGCTCTAAATGTTTATGCAGTAGATACTGTGCATCGATGCTACGTGCTGCTTTGACGATTGATTCTACCTCCGATTCAACGATATACGGGAGAATTGGTATCAATGCTACCCCTGCGGTGATACCTTGATTACGAAGGGTTTGGACGGTCTGAAGGCGATCGTTTGGTGATGGAACCTCTGGCTCAAAGATACGAACAACCTTATCATCCAGAGACGATATACTTACGGTTATCATGCATTCGAGTTGAGAAAGAAGATCGATATCTCTCAGAACTAAAGGCGATTTTGTAAGAATATGACAAGGAAAATTAAATTGTCTCAGGGTTTCAAGAATAGTTCTTGTCAGTTTATATTTTTTTTCTGTTTTCTGATACGGATCATGCACAGATCCGATGATAATCCTGCCGTTCTTATTATGCTCTAGCTCTTTTTTCAGGATATCTACGACATTTGCTTTCACGTAGATTGTTTTCTCAAAAGAAGAATCGCAATAGTGACACCCAAATTCACAATTTTGATACGGATCAACACAGTAATTCCCATGGAAAAGCGAGTCTTTCTTGGTTATTTTTTTAACGACAGAATCGCAGTTGATGATCTTGTAGTCCATTTACATCTCCTCTGGTGCTGTGATTCCTAAAAGATCAAGAGCAGTATAAAGAACAATTTTAGTTGCTTCTACAAGTGTGAGTCGTGAGGAGCGAAGCACATTATTCTCCTCAGAGAGCACAGGGCAATCCCGGTAGAACTGATTAAATGCAGAAGCTGTTTCGTAGAGATAGTTTGCGACGGTATGTGGTTTGCAGTTATTGCACGCGTCGTCAATAATGAGTGGGAATCGTGCAAGTTGTTTGATGAGTGCCGCCTCTGAGGTATGAGTCAGAACAGCGGCTTCAAACTTGTGTTCTTTCGTCTTTGTTTTTCCAAGAATACTACAGGCGCGGGCATGAGCATATTGAATAAACGGTACTGCGTTCCCTTCAAAATTTAACGCGTCTTCCCATTTAAACATGATATCTTTTTCTGGTTGGACTTTTATGATGTTGTATCGTAAAGATCCGATGCCGACCAGCTCTGCGATATTTTTCATTTGAGATTCAGTAAGTTCACTAGCTCTTCTTTTTTTGACTTCTTCGTACGCCCTCTCAATGCACTCGTCAATAAGTTCATCAAGATACACAACGCGTCCTCGTCGTGTAGACATCTTGCCACCAGGGAGCGAGACGAACGCATAGAATACGACCTGCGGGAGAATCTTCGTTTGTAAAAGTTCGAGAGCGACTCTAACCTGTTTTGATTCTAGTTTATGGTCTTCACCAAGAACATTCACCAGCATGTCCGCATGGCATGCTTTCCATTGATGATACGCAATATCCCTGGTTGGATATAGGGTAGTACCATCGCTTCGTAAAAAGAAAAATTTGGTGTTTCTGCCTTGGATACCAAACGGTTCCATGTCTAAGTAGAAAGCATTGTCTTGCTCATGGCAATGAGGTATTTGTTTCAGTTCTTTGATGACCCTTTCGACGCTTTTATCGTACATAAAAGTGGATTCAGGTATATAGGTATCAATTTGAATGTTGATCCGTAAAAGGCTTTGTTTTATGCCTTCTAAGACTGGTGCATAGGATGAATGGATCATCTCTATGGTTTTAGGATCACCTTGTTCTAATTTCTTAACAATATCAGCAATTTGTTGGGCAACGGTTTCATCTGATTCCATGCGTTCATTTGCTGTTTGGTAAAATCCAACGTTTTGATGATCAGCTTTTTTATTTTCAGAAACCGGAATGTGTCTATCTTCAATGTTGTTGACCCCCCAGGCGAGAATCGCAACCTGTTTCCCCATGTCATCAAGATAGAATTGTGATTCAACATCATAACCAGCTGCCTTGAAGATACGTACGAGGGTATCGCCGATAATTGGGTTTCGTGCCCGTCCCACATGTAGTGGACCATTTGGGTTTGCAGAGGTGTGCTCAATGATGACCTTTTTTTTCTTTTTTGGTAAATAACCGTAGTTGTCTTTTTTATCCAAAATTGATTGGAGTGTTGTAGTGGTAAGACAGGTGGTATCAATGAAGAAGTTGATATATCCCCCTTTTGCTTCTACCGTTGTAATCCATTTGTTTTTTGGGATGTTTGCTGCGATCTCTTTTGCTATCTCCATTGGTGATTTTTTTAAAAGGGGTGCAAGAGAAAAACATGGGAATGCAAAGTCACCCATGCCTTCTGGGGGCATCTCTAATCTAATCGCTTCGTTACTGTTGTATTTTGCAACCACCTTCTGTAGTTCTGCTGTGATTTCTTTTTTACATTGGTCAAGCGGATACATGGTATAGTGTGGGAATTGCCATGGTGTTAAAAGGTTTTGTTATTTCAGTGATTGATCTTTTTCGTGAGTTTTTATTTGGTTTTATCAATATATTTATATAGATACAAAACTCATATATCCATTAAGAGTAAGTATTTATACTAACAATTGTTAATTATTCATTAAGGGAACTAATATGAAGAACACATCTAAAAAAAATCGTATGTATTGGAAGGTCGGTTTTATCACCCTTGTTTTACTGCTGACATCTGGCTCTGCATTAGTGGCGGGTCTTAACAGCAATGAAAATGACTATATTACGAAGATTTTTACATTTACTGCGCCACAGATTCATCATATCGTCATCAACAATCAGTTTTACGATGAAGTAATTATGCCAGATGGCCAAGGCGTATGGAATGTTGGTGAACCAAATCTCCCAGCATATGGCGTCTCACTGTTACTTCCAGCTGGAACGACAATCGCAGAAATCACGGTGCAGCCAGGGATTAAAATCTCGTTAGGGTCTGGTTTTACCGTTGCACCTGTTGAACAACCTGTGAAACTCTCAGAACTTACAACGGTTTCCGTGAAAGGAACAACAGATCCAACAATTTACTCTTCTGATAATGTGTTTCCAAGCACTTTATTTTCAACAGTTGGCACCTATAGTTTCCGAGGTTATAATCTCCTTATTCTTCTGCTGTATCCAGTACAATATCAGCCAATTTCTGGACAACTTTCGTACTTTGATGAAGTGACCGTAGTAGTAAAAACCATACGAATAGGTTCAGTAAGCCCCTTGTACAGAAGTTTTGAAAAAGACAGGATCGAAGTTGCAAAGAAAGTTGATTCTCTTGATTCTTTATCATCGTATAGGATTACCCCTTTTACATCTCTTACAACTGCAGGCTATGATCTGTTAATCCTGACGACCGATGAACTGAAAACAGGGTTTACTCCTCTCAAAGATGCTCATGAAGCCCAAGGGCTTAAAACTGAAATTAAAACACTTACCGATGTCTCTACATTATTAGGACAAGTGACCCCAGAAACCATTCGGGATTTCATTCGAAATGAGTACATCACTAATGAAATCAATTACGTGCTCATTGGTGGTGATTCTGATGTTATTCCAGCAAAAATGTTGTGGGTACAAGCTGGGCAAGATTCCACTACTATGCCATCTGATCTTTACTACGGCTGTCTTGATGGATCCTTTAATTATAATGATGATGATAAATGGGGTGAACCGCATGATGGGGAGGGTGGTGGTGATGTTGATCTTGTTGCTGAAGTGTACGTAGGAAGAGCATCTGTTGGTGATATCACTGAGACAAATAACTTCGTGCAAAAGACGATTTCATACATGAACACGGGCGGGTATTCAAGTGGTCCTACAATGATGGTTGGAGAATATCTCTGGGGACCACCAAACAACCCAGTGACATTTGGCGATGATTCCATGGATGAACTGATCAACGGATCCCACGCGAATCATTACACCACGGTTGGAATGTCTCTTGATGCGTATACGTTCGACAGGTTGTATGACCATAACTGGTCAAGGTTTGATCTGAATTATCCATGGAGTACTGGCTGGTCAACTGCTGAAATCATCGGTCGTATCAACAATGGTGTACGTTTCATCAATCATCTTGGACACTCAAGCACCACCCATACTATGAGGATGGTACCGAGTGACATTCAGGGTCTTTCAAACACGGTTCTTCCATTTGTTTATTCACAGGGCTGCTATGCTGGTGCATTTGATGACGGAGACTGCATGGCTGAATACTTCACGGTAAAAACTACCCATGCAGCATTTGCAGCAATCATGTGTGCTCGCTATGGATGGGGAACCCCAGGTAGTACAAATGGTCCGTCACAACGCTTCCACAGATTCTTTTGGGACGCTGTATTTGGAGAAAATATCACATCAATTGGAAAAGCAAATCAGGATTCAAAAGAAGAAAATCTGAAAAAAATTAACGGTCAATGTATACGATGGTGCTACTATGAAATGAACCTGTTCGGAGACCCAACACTCACATTTTTTACACGGAATAATACATCACCCGAGAAACCATTGACAACGTCGGGAACAAGAAGAGGGAAGGTTGGACAGAGTTACACCTTCAACGCCTCAACATCCGATTCAGATGGTGATACACTTTATTATAAATGGAGTTTCGGGGACGGGACCTTCAGCGCCTGGTTCGGGCCATACACATCCGGTGAACAGGTTAGTGTCTTGCATAATTGGTCAAAATGGGGAAATTATAAGGTTCAAGTAAAAGCAAGGGATGAACATCGAAGTGAAAGCGACTGGTCAGATCCTTTACTCGTGAAAATGCCGTTTATACTGAGAGTCCCATTGATAGAACGTATCTTTGAATTCTTAGAGCAGCATTTTCCTCGATTATACTTCCTATTGAATACATTATAAATAAAAGAGAAAGAGACGTTCATTCAAAAAAAAAATCATCTATATTTTTTCTGATGCAGTATAAGTAGTTTAACAGATATTATGAACTTGTGAAGAATATATTCTATCTTGTAAAAAGAAGGTGTTCGAAGAGAAAAGCATTGAATCCTAAGTCTCTTGGACCACAAGAACACGGGATGTGTTGGGAAAAGTGTATTGTAGTATAACCGATATCTTTGTGATTTTTGGATGAGAAGACCGAGCTATTTTTGGTTTTTATGTTTTTATTTGTATTTCGTGTTAAAAAAGTATAAGTACTTACCGAATGATTCTTTTGCGAGGATGATGGCACAAATTAACAGTACCTTGAGAATATTTATCGCGGTTTACCGGTGGTTTACCATCGGTTTTATACGATTCATCAGAAGGAAAAAAGGATTGTTAGATTATATCATGGTTTACCAGTGGTTTACCATGGTTTACCAGCATTTTTAAGGGGAAAATTTCAATGAGGAAAACGATATCATTAAAGCTCACTTCTCAGGAGGAAGATATTATTAGTTCCATGCGAAAAAAAGGTACCTCGCCAAGCACGATTATCCGCGAAGCGTTCTGGAACTATGTACAGCAAAATGAGGTTAAAAATGGGGAGAAACCATATAAAGAGGTAAACCAGGTAAACCACTTAAGCCAGGAGAAGATAAATCAAGATAATAGAAAAGATTATAAAGAGGTAAACCAGGTAAACCAAAAGGTAAACCTTGAAGAAGATTTTCTCCGAGAAAAAGTGGTAAACCAGCAGGTAAACCGTGTTGATCAACAGCATGACACTTTTTTAGAGTATTACATGTATCAACTTCATATACAAATCCAACATCTCGAAAACGAAATTAACGACTGGAAAACACGATATACTACTGAAACACAATATTGGAAAGATGCATATCAATCATTACAAGGTGAATATCATAATCATGTTAAAGATTCAACGAAACGTATCGATGAGAAATTTGATCGCATTATGTTCTACATTGAAGAATCACGTAAAACACCTGTACATAATTTTGAGATATCAAAACAAGGAGATATATCTCCAGAAAAACAAAAGAAAAAATGGACTTCTCAGATGGTTCGGATGTAATAAAGGAGAACAATCATTTAGGAGATTCTTATTTTACTTTGTGAAAACAATGAGTAAAACCATCAACATTTATATGTGATGAAGATATTAACGGTGCGAATTGGGATGGATTTGCTATGCGCAGAACGATTGCACTCAAACTCTCTGAAGAAGAGGATCAGATTGTTACGCAACTCAATAAAAAGGGTGTGAGTAATAGTGAGCTTCTGAGGAATGCCCTTCACCAATATTTTGAATTAATTCATGAATCTCCGTTTCAAGATGACCAGTTGAAAAGTAGTTTGCATATGGAAGAACACACAAACACGGGGTTTTATGACTCTTTTAAAGGGTTGAAACAGGAGATGCAGGAATTACGGGAGCAGATGAAGATAACACAAGTGCAAGTTGAAAGCGATGTCCGGACACTTCAGAGACAGATGTATCAGCTCCCTATAACAGGTCAGATCTCTAAGCAGATTTCAGCTCCGGTGAAAGTCAAGGCTGTTTCCGATATCCATCATGAGGTTGATGAATTTCTTAAGAAACGATTACAACATATGGATTTATGGAAAAAATAGAGACCCATAAAAAATCTTTATTGGGGTGTAGTAAAATATCCTTTGACAGTATGTAATAATTGTTGGGTGTCAAATGGTTTTGTGATGTAATGATGGATATATTGTTTGAGATCATCAAATCTCCAATCACATTCATCCTTTGCTGATATCATTGAAATGACATTTCCTTTATTAAGGCCTTTAATCACAATTTGACGAATGGTTGTCCATCCATCCATATGCGGCATCATAATATCCATGAGGATGACACCTTTGAATCCGTTTTCGAGTTCATCGATACAATCTTTTCCGCATGGCACGGTGTAGACTTCAAATCCTTCTGATTCAAAGAGTTCACGAATAGTAATAAGAATATCAGGATCGTCATCAACGATCATAACCTTTTTTTGCATCCGTAAGGGAAATCCATATACAGGCTATTAATTTTTTGTTTAAAATGCAACGAAAATATTTTTTTTAATATAAAAGATAGAGACGGGTGAACATGTTTTCTTAGGAGATCATAGGGTCGAACGCGTCTCGATTCTCAGACGATGTAGAAGGTTCCCGTCCGTTTAATCTTTTTGCGATAAGATGTAAAAAGTTTTTTTCAACGGTTTCAACTTGTCGTTTGCTCAGGTTTGTTTTTCGGATTAATATTTCTCCTTTTTCGTTGATGACTTCGATGATGCCTCGCTCTGGGTCTGAGATGACCTTGAAGATTTTTCCTTTTGTTTGGAGCCAGGCCCAGATGTGTTCACTTGTCATAACAATTCCTTTTTTATATATTTTTAAGTTAATTTAACAGTATTTAAACATTGCGACAAAAACAGAAGAAAAAAGAGGAAATTGAAAGAGGTGCTCACTCATGGAAAGGGATTTTTTCACTCTGATAGTTTAACACCGTACTTTTATATACTATTATACAGAGAACCTGACATACTATTAGAGAGACGGAACGGGATAAGAAGATGATACTCGGAAAAGGGATAGTAGCGTTCGTTATGAGTATGCTTATAGTTTGCTTAGTCGGAAATCTTTTTCTAATTGAGAATTGCCCTGCTGCTGGAACAACCATTTATGTTGATGATAGCAATACCGCAGGACCCTGGAACGGAACACAAGATTACCCATATGAAACCATACATGAGGGGATTACTGCTGCAATTGCTGGTGATACTGTTTCAGTCTTAAGCGGGACATACAATGAAAATTTGGTTATTACCAAGGATTTAACATTAGTTGGTGAAAACAAAGATACCACCTTTATCGATGGTGGAGGAAACGGTCATGTTGTAAATGCTCATGGAACGAGTGATAGTGAAATTCATGTCCATATCTCTAAACTAACCCTAAGAAACGCGGGAGGAAGTGGTTTCGACGGTATTACATTTTCTTATGTAACAACTAGTGAAATCGCTGATAACAAAATGTCAAATAATAAAGGTGAAGGAATTTCCCTTGATCATTGTAATGCAATAACTGTTCGTAACAATCTCATTACGAATAATGATGCAGCGGGTATAAGTTTGACGGCTTCAGATCAGAATATCATCGAGAATAATATTATTCAACATAATCAAAAAGGAATTCAATTATCGTATTTTTCAAATTATAGTAAAATCACAGATAATACCATTCTAGATAATGACATATACGGAGTGTACGTCTTTCAATCATATTCCAATAATTTTTCTCGTAACAATTTTGTAACAAATTATCCAAATGCCCAAGATTCCTTTAAAAATTCATGGAGCGAAAATGGCCAGGGTAACTATTGGGGAGATTATAACAAATATGATAACAATAGTGATGGTATTGGAGACACCCCGTATGCTATTTCAGGGGGAAATATCGATGAGTATCCACTTGGATATTTCAAACAACCTGAACAACCGGGTGGTGGAAACCAACAACCAATTGCAGTATCGCTTTCGATTTCAAAAACCTCAGCAAATTTTGGGGAATTAATATCCTTTACAGGACAAGGAATTGATTCAGACGGGTCTATAGTTGGTTATAATTGGCGATCAAACCTAAACGGAACACTCAACACAGAGCAATCATTTAGCACATCAACTCTCTCAATTGGGGCACATACGATTTATTTCAAAGTTAGAGACAATGATGATGTCTGGTCAACTGAAAAAACAGCAAGTATTACCATTAATCCTCCAGTAAATCATGCACCAATAGCATATATTGATGAGATAACACCAACCCCAGCAAAACAACGAGAAGCAGTCTTGTTTCGTGGTCATGGAACAGATGAAGACGGCTCTATCATTGCGTATAAATGGCTCTCGAGCAAAGATGGTGTAATTAGTACAGCATCATCGTTTAGTAAAACAAACTTATCACTTGGAACGCATACTATTTATTTCCAGGTGAAAGACAATACGGAATGGTCACCGCAAGTCATATGCACGCTAGTGGTTGAAAAGAATTCTTCGTCAGGCAATCCAGATAATCAAGCACCTATAGCAGATGTTGGGGGACCATATCAAGGAAATATCAATGGGGCGATCATGTTTGACGGGTCTGGAAGTCATGATGAAGAAGGAGCAATCGTTGGGTACTGGAATTTTGGTGATAACAGCTCTGGAACCGGTCTTTCACCAACCCATGTGTATACGACTCCAGGGACATATATCGTGACACTCACCGTGACAGATGAGGATGGTGATAGTACAACGGCCTCGACATCAGTTGCCATTACACAATCAACCTCACAGGGAAATAATGCTGAAGGATTCTCTGTTTTTGATCTTGAAATTCCCTTTCCTGTAATCATTATCGTTGTATTTCTTTCAGTGTTGGGAGTTATTATTGGCTTTATTCTGAGGATGAAACGAGGGTAGGAAAACAGTCATGTATATAGAAAAATCTAAAAACAAGGGGAAAGAAAAAATATAAGTGATGGAAATAGGTTATGGAAGTGGTTGGAGAGATGAAGAATAGAAAATTTGGGACGCACAATCAGGCGGTTGCAGGAGTAATAGAAGCATTGCTGATGGTCGCGCTTGTCTCGGTCGTCATATCAATGATTCAGTTAATCTACATTCCCCAGATCATGGAACAGAAAGAAGCAGAACATATGGATCTTGTATCGAATCAGTTTTCAACGCTGAAATCCATGATTGATTTACAAGGTATTACCCGATCATCTGCACCCATTTCTTCTATGATAACATTAGGTAGTAGAGATTTACCGTATTTCATTACTGCAAAAGCATTTGGTGAAGTAAGCGTCAAAGAAAATCCTACATATAAAATCACTGTTCTTCCACCACCGGGATCTCTTCCGTCGGGTACAGTTCCATTGACATCTATCCAATATGCAGCAGATAACTCTTATTTTGTTGATCAAACATATATTCTTGAAGGTGGAGGGCTGATCGTACAACAACCGGATGGAGTACCGGTAATGAGAGCGGATCCTTCGATTTCTTCAGTAAACAACACAAATACCATAACACTTCATTTTGATCTCGTTCATGTTATTACAATTCCCGGGAAAAATTCAACAAATGGAGAGGGGAACTGTTTCATCCGAACAAATTACTCAAGCAACAGAACTCATTTTGATACTATCCAACCTGGTGGACATATACGAATTTATACCGCATATCCGAACGCCTGGAATGAATCGTTGCATAATCTTCTTGGGATTTATGCGGTCAACGGATACATAAATATTGCCGTGGCTCCTGCACAAAGTTATATCGAGATCATACCAGGGACGAAGGATATCCTCCTTCAACTCAATGTCATCGACATCTATGTTCAGATAGGCCAAGGGTGGATTCTTTAGAGTTAATAGTAAAGTTTTCAAGATATCTGATTCAAGAGTGTTAAACGAGAGCGATTTTCCTATGGCTGATACCAAGGTTGATAAGAAAAAAGAAGAAGAACCGGTATTGAAAACCCGCATTCCTGGGTTTGATGAGTTGTTCGCAGAGGGTGGTATTCCAAAGCGAAATTCGGTGTTAGTCGCGGGTGGGACGGGGACGGGGAAGAGCACGTTTTGCAGACAGATCTGTTATAATCTGGTGACTCAGGGAAAGCATTGTATGTATGTGAGTTTTGAGGAGAGTATGGAGAAAATCGAACGGAGTATGCATGTGTTCGGGTGGGATGCCAAGAAATACATTGATTCTGGGCAGTTGCTTGTTCAAAAGATTAATCCGCTTGATATTTTGCGTATGAAGTTTGGGTCGGTGAGCGGGTCCGGGTCGGCGACAGAGTTATCATATAAGATTAAACCGTTGATTATCCCAAAGGATTTTAATCCTGAGATAATAGTGGTTGATTCCCTGACCGCTGTTATCTCTGCGTCGATTAGTAAAGAGAAAAACTACAGAGTCTATCTGCAGCAACTGTTCAATTTCTTTGAAGAGACTGGTGCGACATCGTTTCTGATTACCGAGACCGAGCCGATTCCAATCCGGTTTAGTGACACTGGGATTGAGGAGTTTTTGGCAGATGGAATTCTTGTATTGTATAATATTCAACGGGGTGATCGGCGGGAGAACGCAATTGAAGTGTTGAAAATGCGGTATTCGAATCATCAGAAAAAAGTGTTTTCTTTGGAGATTTCCGGTCAAGGGATAAAAGTGTATCCAGAGCGACAAGTGATGCTTCCTGTTTACAAATAAGTAAATGGTTCTTTGTGGTCACCAATTCGATTGAGGTTGTAGGTCGCAAAAATGAGTTCGATGGTTTTGACTTGTTGTTTTGAAAGTCCAGTTCGTCGCAGGATGATGTTATCACATTCGTCGTAGATGGTTAGGGTGCCTGCCTCTTTGTTTGATATGGCTTTGAGTATTCTGTTGTGTTGCACCCAGATCCAGATTTTAACGTCCTTCGTGTTCATGTCATTCATTCTCATTCATCTGCATTATATATTTTAATTTATAAATATATAAATATTTTCATAAATATTAATATACTATGAAAAAACCATGTCAATAATAATCATGCAAGATGGGAAGCAAAACGACAAAATAATTATATACGCACACCTATACAGTTTAGAGGGTGGATCATGGCACTCATCCAAACGGATAATACAGCTACAGTGAGAAAAATAGAACGAGTTAAAACCGGCATTAAAGGACTTGATGAACTATTATCAGGTGGAATCCCTAAAGAAAGCATCACGCTAGTTTCAGGTCCACCAGGCAGCGGAAAATCTATCTTCTGCTACCAATTTATCGCCAAAGGAGTTCAAGAAGGGAATAAATGCCTCTACCTAACTCTCGATAAAAAAATCGAAGGCCTCCTTCTCCAAGCAGGAGAACTCGGTATAAATTTTCAACCAGCAATCGAGAGCGGACAAGTAAAATTCTTATTCCTCAACATCAACAAAAAACTCATCTATGAAACCATGGTCAACGAAATTCTTTCTGGTAATTATGACCGTGTCGTATCTGGACTCTATTACCCCCCTTTCTGAAATGCCTATCTACATCAACAATCCTGAGTTTACCAGCGAAGCGGACAATATTGACCATGATGAGATCTCGACTGGTAATTTTCCTGTTCGACGATTACATCTACATTACATCATGAACGCATTAGAAACATCAAAGTGTACAGCAGTTGTCACCTCAGAGCTACCATCGGGTTCTACGAATTACTCCCGTGACGGACTATCAGAATTCCTAGCAGATGGCGTCATCATTCTCAGCCTTGATCCAACCATGGATCGACGGAAGCTTGCAGTCATGAAAATGCGAAGCACCAAACACACGCTCAAACCACAAAATATCGAGATTGGCAAAGGCGGCATGCAAATTATCTAAGACCCATGTTCCACTACAAGCCGCCCAAAGAACTACGAGCATTGTTCATCGTACACTATGCACCATTACTTCTTATTATACTCATCGGACCACTCACCGCATATTATGGTGTCTGGGAAATTCCATTACCTAAATTAATAATCGTTATTCTGGGGTGTATCATTTTTCTTCTTGGTGCCTTCGTCTATTTTAAATGGGAAATTTTCTGGCATAAAACGTATAAAGGACAACTCGTCACTACCGGGATTTTTCAATACATCAGACACCCTCATTACACGTCCCTGCTCATCGTCGGGTTTGGTCTTGCATTGTTTTTCTATTCCGTGTTCGCACTTATTATCGCTGCTGTCGCAATCCCCATAATGATTTGGAGTATTATCGATGAAGAAAAACTTTTAATAAAACAGTACGGTGAACCTTATAAAGAGTATATGAAAAAGGTTCCGTGGAGAATGATCCTGAAGATTTTTTAAACTCTAATTACGTTTTTCTGTTTCTTTTCTTTGGCGCATCATTTTCGTCAGGTCTTTTCGGGAGCAGACCATATTTCTTTACTGCCCACCAGGAAACAATTGTAGCTACGATCGTTGATCCAATGATGAGAGCGAGATAGGCTGGTATGTCCATTGTTGTGAAGGGAAACATTTGATTCCCCGCGATTGTTGCAATGGTGTTTGGTACAAGAAGTGCTGTGCCGATAATAGTCAGGTATCCAACCATAAGCGCAAGCCGGTTATTGAGGATCTGTAGTTGATTATTGTAAATGCTTTGCAGAACCTCAAGTCCAGAAGCAAGCACCTCACTCATGTGTTCTGCAAGTGAGATTTGTCGACTAATATCATCACCAAGAATCCCGATTCTCTGCAATAATTTTTGGTTATCAGTGATTGTTTCTGCGTCACCATATCGAAGCGAATTAATAACATCCCATGACGCCCATAAGGTATTCAAATAGGTAATGAGTGCATGTTTCATAGTATAGATATCTTGACCGATTTTCTCTCGTGATGACTTTGGGTCAACAAGAAATTTACCGAGATAATCGCCCTCTTCTTCGATCATCCGAAGGCCATTGAAATTTTTCTGGTTGTTTTCATCAATGATTCGAGTCAGCAGAATAGTGAGTTTATCCATCCAGGGAAGATCCTGACGGATTTTCTTCATGAAGATGTCGGCATATCGGTAAATTTTCGCTAACCGTACGACTTCCTTCGGATGAATGGTGATAATCAGGTTTTTACGAATCAAAATAAGCAGTGAACAGACGTTTACATCGAATCGTTCAACGCGAACTGCAGGTAACATAAGCCCAAGTTCTGAGTCCAAATCCTCATAGGAAGAATACCGCTCAGAAAGCACGCTGGCAACCAGTTGAAGGCTAAATTTTAATGAGGTCGCTATGAAAAAGCTATCTTCATTGATGTTTTCAACCGTGAAATCCATCCATTCTAGCGCATCTTCTTTTAAAAGACCGACAATCTCAGAGACGTTATCGCTCTCAACCTTTGTAGTTACTCCATCTTTTGAGAGTGAGACGTAAAAAGCACTCTTTTGTATCTTCTCAGCTTCTCCCATAATCACTCACCTCAATTGAAATTTCGTTGGAGAATGTCTCTACATCAATATGTTGCATATAAAGCTACGGTTTTGTTAATAGAGAATGAATGAAAAAAATTTATTCTTCTATAATACTATTTTATAAATTAATCAAGAAATTTATGGAGAAGAAATAAAATCTCGCTATTCAATTGTTTTTTTAGAAAGATATCGTTGAAACAAGCGGACCTGTCGGGATTTGAACCCGAGTCAGAGGCTCCGGAGGCCTCTGTGATATCCAAGCTACACTACAGGTCCAGAACTATCTGGCTAATCTGCTGAAGAATTAATAGGTTTTCCTTCTTGCCAGTTATTTGTTCATATCACATATGATATAGAATTAGATAAAGGTGAAAAAAACTGCATCGATATCATCATAAGAATATATAGTAAAAAAAACGCATAAGAACGAACAGGTACTGGCGAATTATGCTTTGGGTTTCTCTTCTTCCGGTTTCTTTGCTTTAAACTCAGTATATCCGCATTTCCCACAGCTTAATCTATCCTTATGATCTGCGAGAAAAATACCATCACCGCATTTCGGACAGCTGCGTCGTTGTCGAACAATTTTGTCGCCTTCAACCTTAAACACTTCTCGTTTCATCATGTTTTATTCCTTCTTTGATTCTGCAGGTTTCTCTGCGGGTTGTGCTTTTGGCTCTGCTTTCTGAGGTTTTTCCTTGGGTGCTTCTTTCGTCTCGTCGCCTTCTTTCTTGGCTTCCTTCTTTGGTTTCTTCTTCGTCCCCAGGCCATTACGTTTCAAAATAGGGTCTGCTTCACCTGCTTTCGCATCTTCAATAGACTTGTAAATCTTCGCATAACCGACTGTTTTTCGAGCACCAAAAGAAGACCGCATGAAATCAACCATGATAGTTTCTTTCTTCGCATTCAGTTTCTCAGCAAGCTCACTGCGTATCAGTTCCCGTTTTGGAGTACCTTCTCCTTCATGAAGGATGACAAATCGTACTTCTGTTCTTCCAAGCAAGAGGTTATCGGTTTTTGATTGAATCTCAATTTCCATAGGACATCACATTCTATCTAATACTTTTTTTACTTTCTGTTTATGGGCCGTGGTTGCTTTCACGACTACGACCCCCTTATTCGGCAATCCATATATTACTGTTACGCCTCCAGGAGCAAGGTAGATTGCAGCCAACGAAGCAAGGTCTTCCTCTCCATCTACCTCGATACAAACAGGGCCGTTCTTTAGGTTTTTAAAAACGGTTTTAATCGCATCCCACAATTCATCGGTAATAGTTCCAGGAGGATTCTTTATCTGAAGACGAATCGTACCAAACCTTTGGATAAATGCTTTCATCTCCGAGGGGTACGGTTTCCGCTCTAGCTTATAGTCAACAATACAAAGAATAGGAGTAATACCGTGCTTTAGCAAGGTATACGTTACCTTATCCCCTACAGAAACAATGAATTTTTCTTTTTTAAGGAGTTTTAAAAGTCCTGGGCTCATCCACCAAATCCCCGATATACCCTTTCAACGTGTCCTTCAAATCATCAGGTAAGACATACATCCTTAACTAACCTTCAAGGCATACTTACCAGGCTTTAGGATATTCATCTTCTTTGCAACCTGGGAATGCTCAGGGTCGCGAACTATCACGTACCCGCGCCATCGATTCACGGTCTGCTCAGAACAATTCGGACAACGATCCTTCTCCGTCAAGAAATGGCAATTTTTACAAGCCTTTAAACTCTTCATTTCCGCCCTCTCCGATCATCCCGCTTTTCCCTTCGATCTTCTCGTTTTTTTTCGCCCAGCTTCTCATCTTTTGGCTCGGTCAGCCATTCATGGGTACCAAGTGCAGGCTGCCGCATGGTAAGACCAATTTTGCTTTCCCGCGCAGATAACTCGTTTAAACTCACTGCAACAATACGCGCGCGAAGCGGGTCACCAACTTTGAGTATCCGCTTTGTTTCTTTTCCCTGAATCCGTCCGCTTTCTGCATCAACATCAACGTAATCATTCATTATCTGACTCATATGCAACAGGGCATCAAGAGGTCCAATATGGCAAAATGCACCGAACTCAACGATTTCACAGACAATACCATCGATAATCTCTTGTAATATCGGATTGAAGGTGAGTGCTTCGAATTCCACTTTCTGATACATGCCGCCATCACCATGAATCACAATGCCGTCACCTAAGGGTGTTATGTTATCAACAATTACAATTAACCCATGGTTCCGCCGGATGGTTCCTTCAAATGTTTTTTGAACGATATCTCGTATTGCTTCGTTTAAATCTTCACCAAATCGTTCTGGAGGCACTCGAACCGTATCATTTATTTTTGCTAAGGTGTACATTCTCTCACGTTTTTATCCATGATTAAAGTTCGAACTGGAATGGTCTTATCCCTTAAATTCTTTTTGAGTGTTTAAAGATAACGAAAAACAGGGTAGAAACCCTATGAAAATCCGCAGAACAATATAGTGGTTCTCTGTTAAGGAGAAGATTTATAAAATACTCGCTATTCCACTTCTTGTAACACTACGTTATAAGATTACTCTGTAGAAAGAAGAATTATAAGGAGAAAAAACCATGGTAGAATTCAAAGTGGTCGTAAACGATATAAAATCTGGAAAATCATACAACATCGCTGTAAGTGGACATCATGCAAACTCGTTGATCGGTAAAAAAATCAACGACGAAGTTGACGGTATCTTCGTCTCGCTTCCAGGATATAAACTGCAGATCACTGGTGGGACTGATAAAGATGGATTTCCGATGAGACATGATATCCCTGGTTCTGCTCGAAGACGATTACTCCTGAGTAGAGGCCTTGGCTATAAACCAAAAGAACGGGGGAAACGAAAGAAGAAATCAGTCCGGGGAAACACGATAAACCAGGAGATCGTCCAGGTAAACATGAAGGTCATGAAACCTGGTGCAAAACCAATTGATGAAATTATAAAAGCTGAAGGGAAAACAGAAACGAAGGAAGTATCGTCACCTAAGGAGAAGAAAGAGGAACAATAATGAGTTTTCCGAAGCCTCCTGAAGTCAATATCGGAATGATCGGGCATGTTGACCATGGAAAAACTACGCTCACCCAGCGGTTGACCGGTAAATGGACCGATGAGCATTCCGAGGAGTTGAAGCGAGGTATTTCGATTCGTCTTGGGTACGCGGATGCCGCGTTTTATAAGTGTCCAACGTGTGATGATCCTGCGTGTTATTCAACGC
Organism: uncultured Thermoplasmata archaeon; assembly: GCA_963835145.1. Lineage (GTDB taxonomy): Archaea > Thermoplasmatota > E2 > DHVEG-1 > DHVEG-1 > SM1-50. The sequence goes on along the minus strand of CAWIEM010000018.1, from coordinate 188,251 downwards.
AGAAAACCTGCCCGAATTGTAAAGGTAAAACTGAATTACTTCGGGTGGTGTCGTTTGTTGATGCACCTGGTCATGAGACGCTGATGGCAACCATGCTTTCTGGTGCTGCAATCATGGATGGCGCAATCCTGGTTATTGCTGCAAATGAGGTATGTCCACAACCGCAGACACGAGAACATCTCATGGCGTTAGAAATCATTGGTGCGAAACGGATTATTATTGTTCAGAATAAGATCGACCTCGTGTCTGAGGAAGACGCGGTTAAAAACTATGAACAGATTGTGAAGTTCGTAAAAGGCACCTGTGCCGAAAGCGCACCGATAATCCCGGTGAGTGCACATCATGATATCAATATTGATGTATTGATTAAAACGATGGAAGAACATATTCCGACGCCAAAGAGAGATATGGAAAAACCACCACTCATGTACGTTGCACGGAGTTTCGATGTGAATAAACCTGGCACGAAACTCAATGAATTAAAAGGTGGCGTCGTCGGAGGATCGCTCCTCCAAGGCACGCTTAAGAAAGGAGAAAAAATCGAGATTGCACCGGGACGAAAGCGGGAAGTAGAAGGAAAACAAGTCCTCGAACCAATCTTTACAACTGCACATTCGTTGATAACTGGCGGAACCTTAACAAATACGGCGTTACCTGGAGGATTGATAGCCATTGGGACTGAGCTTGATCCCACGATGGTAAAATCAGATTCTCTTGCTGGAAAAATCGTTGGAAGACCTGGACAACTTCCACCAGTCCTTGATAGTTTTGATTTATCGATGTGTCTGTTGAAGCGTGCTGTTGGAACAGTTGATGAGAAGAATGTGGACCCTTTGAAAACCAATGAGCCGTTGATGCTCACGGTTGGGACTGCGACCACGGTTGGTATCATCAGTGAGCTTCGACCAGATTGGATCCGAGTAAAACTGAAATTACCGGTCTGTGCTGATCAAGGGCAGCGGATCGCGGTGAGCAGGCGCATTGAAGGAAAATGGCATTTGATAGGCTACGGGGAGATAAAATCCACAAAACAGTGATCCTAGATAGTAGTGCTTTCCTAATGTTTTTTGAATTTTCCATTGATTGGGAGAAAGAACTTTTCAGATTACTTGATGGATATTGTATTGTTGTCCCTACTGAGGTAATCAAAGAACTCGAGGTGCTCTCCAAGCAGACAGCCAGTGCGAGGAAACTGAAAGCAGTAGCGTCATTGAAACTTGCCGAGCGTTACGAAACCGTTGAAACTATAGCGGGGAACGCAGATGATGCAATTATTGAAGCCGCGAAAAAAACACATGGGGTGGTTGTTACCAATGACACGGAGTTACGGAAACGATTGAACCATGATTCAATTCCTGTTGTTTTTTTACGTGGAAAGAAAAAACTTGCCTTAGAAGAATGATGTTCTTTTACCAAGAAAGTTTTTTATAAACAATCCCTATTCTGCATCCTGTCACGTCGGGGTGGCTCAGCTTGGCCAGAGCGCCTGACTCATAAGCTCAGCTCAAAGGTTCGTTTTGTAGCTAACGCTAAGATATCTGGAGGTCGCGGGTTCAAATCCCGCCCCCGACATGCTATTTATTAGCATGGTTATTTCCCAGGAGAAAAACCATAATTTTTACTAGTAAAATACAGTCCAAATCTCTCTTTGATGAAATTATTATTTTTACTGAAAAATTGACGATTAAATCCCCTAAGTTCGTGTTGAACTTTGGCTCGGTGCATTCTCTAGCGGTTGTTGATGGAATCTGTTCTAATTATATTATTGGAATACGTTATTGGTATTTCCAGATTTCACAACCTGTTACTGCGTTTGTTGTTCCAATAATTAGCGTATTTGTATTCTTAATTTGATATACTGACATCGATCGTATCCCGTTGTTATTTACATCCCCAAATCCATTACCCGGACCACTTGTTTCATTACCAACAACTTGGATCCAATGAGTACCGTCGTCCGTCTTCCAAACCTGACACCCATCGCCTTTTTTCGTAACTAAATCTGCACCAAGTAGGTACACAAGATTTCCTTTCTTCATAATATATTTAATCATGTCCTTTAGATTAAGAGAAATATTTTCCCGTTTAACATTAAATGTGCCAACATACAATGAATCATTAAAAACTTTCATAGCCCATGCATAAATATTATGATTATCACCAAATCCATTCCCCGAACTGTTCTTCTTTGTATATCCCCCGACCATACACTGCCATTTCTGATCTTCGCTAGGGTTTGACCGCCAAATCTGCAATCCTATTTCCGGAGAATTAAAAATTTTTACCTCATGAGGTTTATCATCAATTCCCCTTATTTTGAGAGTGACTGTTAACGCTGGTATTGCTGCAGTACCAGCATATAAATCTCCTTTGAAGACAGTCAAAGTTCTGATTCCCCAATTCAGATCATCTATCTGAAAAATTCGTGGATACTTTCCCTTCAGTCCAACAAGACATTCCCAGGTATTACCATTTGTACTTCGCCATATTTCTCCACCGAATATATTTTGCGTTCCCACAAGTAACTTACCATTGTATTCCTTCATGTACCAAGCGTAGATATTCATCGATTCTCCAAACCCACTCGGTGTGTGTGACCGACCGCCAACAACAGCTTCAAAATCGTTCCCATTAGATGTTCTCCATATCTGGCAGCCTTTGGGAAAATTAATCGTACCAATGTAAAGAAACCCCATGAATATCTCTGCGGACCACATTGCAAGATTCGAAGCATATCCAAATCCTTTATCTATTACTTTTTCCCATGGTCCCGTTACGGGATTTTTTGTCCTCCACAATTCACATCCATTCTTGTTATTTGCGGTTCCCGCATATAACATATGCTTAAACTCGATTAAAACCGAACATTCAGCGTTGTCATTATTCCCAAATCCCGGGCCAATGGAAGCACTTGAACGAGTTCCTACTGCCTGGATCCAATCTGTTCCATTATAACACCAGAGTTCACAACCATTCACCTCTTTACTACTCAAATTGAAATTCGTCACCCCAACACAAAGATATCCAGCAAAAACAGTCATTGCTCTGGTACCCACATTGTGTTTATCCCCAAAACCATCTTCATTTATTTGCTGCCAGGAACCTTGTAATAGAGAGGAATTCTCAGATATCTCAGAAGAAACTTTTATCAAGGATGGAAGATCTGATGTATTCGTTGTTTTTTTGGAGATTCCAGAAAACGCGCTGGCAAAAAACATCAATAGTATACAAACTACAAGCCATTTTTTAATTATCTTAATGTTCATCTTGAATAAGACCCCCATATCTCATTTTATATATTTCATATGCTCCCCCTTATATAAAAGTTTCTAGATGAGATCAGTATATGTAGAAACCCTCAGTCATTAAATAAATCAAAAAGATGATTTTACCTTATTTTCGCTGTACAATCAAGTTTGCTATAAAAAACCCAACTGAATAGAGTGACAGCTGAAAAATACATGACCGGACCGGCATTTTATAAGCACGTTTTCAACCTACTTTTATAGAGAGAACTGTAACCCTGAGGGATAGTTCCCGCCCCCGACATGCTTTATCTAGCAGGCGGGTGTTCATCTGCTAAAAGGTGAAAAATACGGTCTTACTGGTAAGCTTGTTCAGATGTAGAACACAGCATTACTGGAGGAGACATCATTCTTTTTTTTAGGAGATGTTCTGCAGCGTATTCAACATAGGTGTCTTCAGTAACAGCGAATAATACGGTGTTCAGGATATCTTTCTTAGTGTACGAGTAGTTCCTCGCCATCGGTAGAGACAGGCGATCATTGAAATCGTTTTTAATAGATTTTTTAAGGAACTTATCTATGTCTTTTTGTGTGTATTGGGGTGAGTGCATCCTATATCCCAAAATATTGTATGTCATTCACCCCATATGCATCTTTCAATGCTGACCTTCGGAACTACTGTTTTTATGAAAAATATCATAAATATCATTCTCTATATCAAAATGGATCGCCATGATAAATATCAATTTCTTTTTCATTGTAATCACTGGGATGATTTTTTCTACTATCCTTAAGATGAATGATACGAAAAAAGGAATCTATAAAAGTAATAAAAATAGCCCATTTGTTTTTTCACCCCAGGATATTTCCATAAAAGATGATGGGTTTCATAGATCAGAAGCACCACGTTTTACAGAATGGTGGTATTTTGATGCTGTTTTTGATAATGGATATAGTGCTCAGATGAGTGTAAGGTTACTCAGTATTATAAAAAAACGATTAGTACTCATCTTTCAAAGGCTAGATATTTATAAAGATGGGGAGCTGGTTGTACACAACAGAAAGAGATGTTCTCTAAAAAAATTTGAGGCGGCATGTGAAATTCCATTAGTAAAATTAGGTGGTAAACAAGTAATAAACGGATATATTGACAAAAACACGGGAAACTGGGTTTATGATCTTTGCTTTGAAATCAATGATACCTCAGTAAATCTAAGATTCGAAGGACAAACAAGGGGTTGGAAGGGGAAAAATCCTGGTGGCGATTGGTGGGCAGTACTATTACCAAGAGCAGATGTAAAGGGCACTCTTATAGTAAATGATAAACAAATAAACGTTAGTGGAATAGGTTACCATGATCACAATTGGGATGTTAGATCAAAAGCTGCGAAAAATCATGGATGGTTTTGGGGAAAAATAAATTTTAAAAACTTCACCGTTACTTGGGCTGCCATTTTCAAAGATATGAATTTAGGTCAACCATTACTGGTAATAAATAAGATAAAAGAGGGACATATCAACGTATTACCAAAAAACATTGATTTTGTTGGTGATGATCTTCGTTTGGAAAACGGAAAAATAATACCACATAGATTTGTTTTAAAAACAAACACAGAAAATGTGACTCTTAATGTCACTATGAAGGTCTTAAAAATACATCACGTGAAAATGATGTTAAGGATGCATTATTGGAGATTTCATGTATCATGCAAAGGCTCTTTAAAAGTTGAGTCAGAAAAAGAACCAGTCGATGAAACACATATCGCTGAATTCATAAGGTTTAGATGAAAATAAACTCAAACAAGTAATAATTATTTGATAGAAATTACAATAGCCAATCATGTTCATGCGTTTTAATCCATAGGCTCGTCTTCTAATGTTTTTCCCAGGGTTAGATTTCGTTTTATCAAATGTTGTATTACATGAAACTTTTTTACAGCCGAAAACCATGTGATAATTTTTCCCAAAAAAAAGTGGTTATACCCGTGGTTGCATAGGTTTGCCATAAAGAATTGTGTTAAAAACAGTATACCAAGTAACAGGAAACAAAAGTAGAAATAGAGTTATCTCTAATCCTAAAATTGGAAATAACATTACTATATATAAAACACCAGAAGCAGCATTTATCCCACCATATAACCTTTTCATTTTTGATCTATCAAAGACTTTAAGACTTAAAAATTTGTAGGAGCCAAAGAGTACAAGAATTATAAAGATAATCGCAATTACTTCAACGATAATGCTAGAATAACTATTTGATAACCAAATATTAATCTTGGGTTCAAAACCTAATAAAATAATCATAAAAATGTAGATAGCTCTAATCGTATATGCAATTGCTAAAAATTTTCCAGTGGTTATTAGTTTCCCATCTTTTACCTTCACACCTGTTACTGTTGCTAATGTTCTAGCTCCACTTAGATAGTCATGATCGACGTCCTTAAGGCCACCCTCTACAATGTTAATAAATACTATATCAAAGAAAAGTATCAAACCTACAATATATACCAGATTTGTTAACGGCATTGAGAGGCTACTTGCACTCATAAAGAAGAACACAACAATGGTTCCAGCAACAATGACATCCGAACCAGGTATTTTTTTCCCATAGAAATTATATAGAATAGTTAACACGGTAGCTAATCCTAAAAACAATATAGTTTGTAAATTTTGAAAAAAGATAAAAACAAGGATATACGAAAAAAGTGCTGTTATGAAAGCAACTATTAAAGCATTATTTTTAGGAATGATACCGCTAACAAGTGGTTTTTCTTTTAGCTCATGAGATTTTTTATCAACCTCAAGATCAGCATAATCATTTAGAACATATCCACAGATATGACCAAAAAACCCTATGAGAAAAATAATGAATAAGAGTAATAAGTCACGCTGACCCATGATAAGAGCACCAATAAGAATAATCGTTGTTTCCATGGATACCGCATGAAAACGAAAAAGACGTAAATATTCAAGAATTGTGGTTCTAAGTTTCATCTTAATCTCCTTAGTTTCTATTTCAAGTGATAGCATGAAAAGTCGTCTATTTAAATATACATGCCATGAAAACAATAAGATAGAATATGTCAACATTTAAGTATAGGTTTAAAAATCTCATTATTTAAGAGATTATGTTCGATGTTGTTGTAATAGGTGGTAATTTAGCTGGTGCCTCTGCGGCTATCAATGCAGCTGAAAAAGGAGTAAATGTTGCAGTAATTGAACGTCGAAAGGAACCTTTTTCCCCCGCTCATTGCGGAGAGGGTATCGCTGATGTCACAGGAGAATTATTAGAGTTAGACAAAATCAATTGTCCTAAAAATGAAATAAATCTTGTTCACGTTAATGTATCAAATTTTAAGGAGTATTTCTTCAAATTGAAGACACATAAAATGTTCATTATTGATAGAAACTATGTTGAAAAAAGATTATTGGAAAACGCTAGAAAAAAAGATGTAAAACTCATCCTCGGTGTTGGTATGAGCGATTTCAAACCACCAAATGAAGTAATCCTGGACAACAAAGAAATTATCAGTGGAAAGGTTATAGTCGATGCCAGTGGTATCGCCTGTCAAGTCGGAAGGAGAATAGGATTAAACACTAGGTTAAAACCAGAAGATATAGGCATATGTATACAAAGTAGAGTACAAAGCAATTTTAACGCTAAGAGTAATAAATTATGGTTCCATAAACCGTATGCCCCATTTGGTTATGCATGGGTTTTCCCTAAGAGTAATACACTAGCAAATATTGGTTTAGGTATCCCCGGTGGACAAAACGTAGATTTAGATGAATTATTAAAGAACTACATCAATTTCATCACTAATGGTAACTACACAGTTCTGTCTACGTTTCGATCGTGTATACCCTCAGGGTTACCATTACAACCACTAGTAAAAGACAATGTTATGTTTGTAGGGGATGCAGCAAGATTAGTTGATTCAGCGACAGGATCTGGAATCCAAAATGCAATCTTCTCAGGTAGTCTCTCTGGATGTATTGCCGCTAAATATGTTCTAGGGGAGCTTCCATCTTTAGAAATATATCAAACAGAGATGCAAAATAAAATCAAAAGATTCACAAGAACCTATTATAATAAAAGTAAACTCACAACCGATCAAAAGTATATTTCTGCATATAAAAAAGCGTGGACAATGCTTTCCATTATCAATAAAATATCCCCAAATTTTTTACAAGGTCATGTTGCAAAAGTCATAAGAAAAGACCAAGCAATTCTAGAAAAATATAAATAATATCTAAATAGAAGAAACACACGATTTTAGTCATTTTTTAATGTAGAGAATTGAACAATTAACACTGATGTCCGCCCCCGACACTTCATCGTTAATTTGAGAGAGACAAAAACCTCTATAATATCAATATCTCTTTTTGTTATTAGATACAGAACTTTTACTATAACGGTAATAAGAGATTACTGAACTGACGTAAATTCGACATATGAATAATCTTGTGATCTGCTAATAAAATCATTACATTTTTTCCATATTTCAACAAGATCTGTACTAAAGATTAAACTTAGGTACTGAATACTTCAATTTTGTTGGAATACCTCAACTTTTAAATGAAATAGGGAATAAATTGGGTAAAAAATTAAATAGATATAATGTATTAAATTGAATACAGAGAAAGCGTGAACCATCATGAAAAGAAAAACTATTGAGATTCTTCCAGTATTACTTATCGGTTTTTTCCTCATCATTCTTATCTTCCTAGCAGGATGCATGTATAAAATCCCAGAAAATCCTCATACGTTCACCAGGACAATAATGACCAATGGATTGGAACGCACCTATCGTGTCCACATACCACCTTCATTACCAGAGAATATCTCCCCTGCACTCCTCTTTGTCCTTCACGGTGGTGGTGGCACGGGCGAGGGAATGGAAAGAACACTTACCCTCGGCGGGTTCAACGTGTTATCAAATCAACAAAACTTTATTGCTGTTTATCCTGATGGTATCGAAAAAAATTGGAATGATGGTAGAAAAAATGTCACAGATCCAGCACATCAACAAAATATTGATGATGTCGGTTTCCTCAACGCACTCATTGATAATCTCACCATAGAATTCAATATTGACCCTGACCGAATATTTGTCACGGGAATATCAAATGGGGCAATGATGTCCTATCGACTTGCTTTTGAGATACCTGAAAAAATCGCGGCAATCGCCCCTGTCGCTGGTGCAATACCAACCGATCTACTTCATTATAACATATCCGACGTACCAATCTCTGTCTGCGTCATGAGTGGGACAAAAGATCCTCTTGTTCCCTGGGAAGGAGGCCAGGTTGGTTTTCCAAGAAAACCACGTGGGACGGTCATCTCGGTACCTGAATCAGTGCGATATTGGGTTACGCATAATAATTGCTCCATTATACCTAATATAACATTACTTCCAGATACCGACCCAACAGATCATACCTGGGTTCAACGAGATATTTACTGTGAGGGTACCGATAATACCGAAATAATTCTGTATACGATCTATAACGGTGGTCATACCTGGCCAGATGGATACCAATACCTTCCCGAGGCTCTAGTTGGAAGAATGTCTCATGATATTAATGCAAATAATGTGATATGGGATTTTTTTTCTTCACATCCAAAAAAATAACAACACCATAAGCGCAAACCAAACAAAGAACACATTTTATTATATAAAAAAAATGTAGAATGATCTATTATCCGAAGTTTGAAATGGTGTCAATACTTAAAGTGTGTTATATTCATTGATTTTAGTATCTCTGTTTCTCATGGTGTTGTGTGCATAACTCATTTATCTCATTTTTTAATTCCATCATCTTCATCTCTCGATTCACCGTGATGATTTTGTATCGCTCCAGTTCGTTAATTTTTTCTTTTAAAGTCTGTTCAGCTATCTTATTCTCCGTGATATCCTCCATGGTGGTATAGACCGAAACTACTCTGCTATCTTTATCAAATAATAAGAAATCATGGATTACAAAGAGTCTTTTTTCTCCAGCTTTTGTTCGGTACTCTCGCTCATGACCACCCGTATATGATTTTCCATTAACGATCTTCTGTGCAAATGACTCCTGAGCGTTCGTTCTTTCGTCTTCGGAAACAAAATCGAATATTGATTTACCAAGTACCTCTTCTTTCATATATCCCAATGTTTGACACCATTTTTCATTTACATCTGTAATAAGACCAGTTGGTGATAAGGTATGGTACGGGACCGGTGCTTTTTCATAGAGGAGTTTAAATTTTTTCTCAGATTCTTCCAACGTTTTTTCCATCCGTTTTTGATCGGTGATATCTTTGATGACTCCGATCGAACCAATAACTTTGTCTTCATGATTTTTTAACACACTCAATGAGAGATCGACATCAATGGGATCATTATTTTTCCGAATTATTTTTGTTTCAAGATGATGTTGCATTCCTTTTTGCCGAACATCTTGTGATCTAATTTTTTGCCACTCAGCAACCGGATACAAGTCCTGAACAGGTCTCAGGTAAAGATCATCCTTATTCATCCCCAGTAAGGTTTCCGCGTATTTATTCCAGGAAATGATCTTTTCATTCTCATCAGTTAATGTGATGGCAACCGCAGAGTTATCAAAAATCGTTCTGTACTTTTTTTCAGATTCTTTTAATTCCTTCTCTGTTTTCTTCAGCTCTGTGATGTCTGTTATGATGGCAACAGAACCCACTATTTCTCCTTTAAATCCTTTTAAAATACAAAGGGAGATATCGACATCAAATGGTCCTACATTTTTTCGAAACATTTTCGTTTCTATTCGATACCGGATTCCCTTTTGGCGAATATTTTCTTTACGTATTTTTTGCCATTCGTCTGGTGGATACAAGGAACTCACAGGTTTCATGAATAAGTCGTTCTCCTGCATATTCAAGAGTTCTTCAGTGTATTTGTTCCAAGAAACAATACGTTCTTCAGTATCTGCTAATGTGATAGCAACTGAATAATTTTCAAAAATAGTTTCATATTTTTCTTGGGCGCTTACAAGCTCAATAATCGTCCTTTTTTCTTCGTTGCGACAATGTTCTTTGGTGTTTGTTGTTGAATATCCCTCTTGTTCTACCGGGGTATTTTGTATTCCTATTTCCTCATAATTACTGGATGAATGATTTTGAAGTTTTCCTAATCGTTCCTCTTCTCTAAGGGTTTTTACAATTTCAGGATCAGTTTTCATAAAATCATCTCCATAAACATCAGTTCAATTTTTTTTTCCCTCGTTCTTCCGTTAGGTAAGAATTCTATACTAATAAAGATCTTTTGTTTTTTTACCAAATCACATCCCATTTACCATAGCAGACATTACAGAGCCAGCATAAGAAATGCTTTCTGCATATAAAAGATTACTCATGAGCTTTTAAATCTCGATCGTAATTTATTATATTGGTAGAAACCTAAAAATATCTTAAAATTCATGAAAAATGAGGGAACCTCGAATATATATTTTCACCCGCGATACGAATTTTTCTATCAAAACTAATGCAATCCTGCTTTGGGGTATTTTCATCAAGCGACATTGAAATGAATACATTATTAATGTCCTAATTTCGTGAATATAAACTACATCGGCCACGGAACAGTTCTGGTAGATACCGGAACGTGTAAATTCATCACCGATCCGCTCCTAGTGAAACGGATAGCATGGATTGGTCCGAAGAGAAAAGTACCTCTCTACAGTAAATCCACTTCGTTTGATGATATCGATTTTATCACCATCTCCCATGGTCATTTTGACCATCTTGACCTGCGCTCATTGCAAATGATACATCAGGATGTGCCAGTAGTGTGTCATACGACCCTGCAGCGAATCGTTCATAAGACAAGGCATAAACCTGTACCACTGGACTGGTGGGATAGTACAGAAATCAATGGGATAAAAATAACTGCGGTACCTGCGTTTCATTTCTCCGCAAGACCTCCTTTCCACTTTTCAGTTGATTATCAAGGATATATCATCGAAGCAGGAAAAACTTTTTATCATGCAGGGGATGGGGGAATGAGTGATTTGTTCAAAGAGATTGGGAAACAATTTACAATCGACATCGCGTTCCTGCCGATTGGCGGCTACCATCCTCCCTATTATAGGAAGCATCACCTCAACCCAGAGGATGCACTCGACGCACTGGTGATGATGAATGCAGGTTTGCTTATCCCGATTCACTGGGGGACGTTCTCCATTTCGCGGGAGCCTTTTGATGAACCGCCAAAAAGACTATTGGAATATGCGGAAAAAATTGGTATGAAACAGAGGATAAAAGTGTTGAAACCAGGAGAAAGTACCGAGTTATAAATAATAAAGTCCATCAGATTCCTATATATTTTTTATGTAGCGCGTATCGAACCTCTACTGTAGATATCTTCTCTTACACATCCTCACTATGCGGGAGAAAACGAAAAAGAAACCAGGCTATAGAAACTTTTAAATCCTGTATTTTATACATCCCCTTGGAGGCACTGATTACTATGTGGTTACAAGCACGATTATACATCTTGGTTAGCCTGATGTTTGCGATTCTCTACGGAATACTGGTCGGAATAGGATACTATCTTCACATCAGCGGATTTATGTTCTATCTTCTTATCATTGGAGTAGCTGCAGGTTTTGTTCTTTTACAATATGCGATTGGACCGAAAATTGTTGAGTGGTCGATGCGAGTCAAATATGTCAGTGAACAGGAATATCCAAAGCTTCATCAGATGGTCGCAGAGCTAGCACAAAAAGCAGGGTTACCAAACACACCAAGGATAGGTATTTCACAGTTGCCCATCCCGAACGCATTTGCGTTTGGACGAACCAAAAAAGGTTCACGCGTCTGTGTCACCAAAGGGCTTCTTGAACTGTTGAATGAAGATGAGCTAAAAGCAGTCCTCGGTCATGAAATATCCCATATCAAACATCGAGATGTTGCTGTAATCACTATCCTCAGTGTGATTCCGATGATTTGTTATATGATTTACGTTTCGTTTTTATGGGGAGGTATAGGGCGACGAGACCGAGACAGCGGAGGAGCAATCGCGATCGGAATTCTCGCACTTGTCATCTACTTCATCACCAGTCTTCTGGTGATGTATGGGTCACGAATCAGAGAATATTATGCGGATCAGGGGAGTGCTGAACTTGGGAATCAACCTCATTATCTCGCAACAGCATTGTATAAACTTACCGTTAGTACTGCAAGGATACCTAAACATGCATTAAAACAGACCGAAGGCATGAAAGCATTCTTCATCAATGACCCATCAAGAGCACTCTACGAGATTCGTGAGCTGAAGGATATCGACCTGGACATGAGTGGTACGATTGATCAGAACGAGCTGATGATGCTTTCCACAAAAAAAATAAATCTCAAGACCGGAGACAAAATCCTTGAAGTGCTCAGCACGCATCCAAATACCGTGAAACGAATCAAACATCTTGCATCTCTTTCCACCACCTAAATTGATTGTTACTATGAGAATATGGGATATACCACCAGAAAAACTCTGCAGAAACCATTTACTTGGAGAGCATCGAGAGCTTCATGCAATCTGGTCAATTCTTATAAATAATAAAAAAGGGTACGCACGTCATCCTGAAACCTTACGATGGAAAGGAAAACAGAGAGCATTATACCTTCGACATGAGCGACTTGTTAAAGAAATGGTACAGCGGAGTTATCGCCATCACAGCCCACTGGAGAAACAATTTGCTATAGGATATGAGCAGCAAGATGTCTTTGTTGATTCGTATGATGAACAAGTTCGTTTGCTCCGGCAGAAAAAATGTGGATGTACTGCATAATTGAACTTTTATTTGTTTTTTTTTAAAAAAAAAAGAGGGGTGTTTTTACTTTTGTGCTATGCCGCCCCATTTTGAAATAAACACAATTCCGAGCACTGATACGACAGTTATAATCACTGCTACGAATATTGCAATACCTGCACCGCCCCATGTTGTTGGTCCACCGTCTTGCCAAAGCCCAGCGAGTTTCATTAAACCAACTATTATATCTTTCCAGATTAAGGCTATGATAAAACCAAAAGCTGCGGCTATTGCTACTGCTATTGTGCTCTTTATTTCTTTTATGCTTACCATTTTTCACCTCCCCACATTTTTTTATGAAAGAACGAAAGTTTTCAGTGGTATTTAATGATTTCTAAAATCGTAAGGGTTACTCCAGAGGAATCATCGTCTTGCCATAGAGAAGACGTAGGCAGCTGAGCGGCCAGAACAACATAAGAAAAATGATCCCCAACGTAGAAAGAATACCAATGTGCTCAATGAGAAAGCTCGTCAAAACAATAGGAATCAAAACCAAGGCAAGGCCCTCATGCACCCCCCCACAACGAAGCAAGGTATCACGTTTCTGAAGTGGAGCGGACAGGATTCGATACGTGATATAGAAAAGGATTACAGAGAGAACAAAAAAACAAAGCAAAGGAATCGGAACCCCTGAGACGCTTCCCATAGTGTACCCGAAAAGAAACGGGAGCGCAGCGACCATGATAAACAAAAACTGCATCACATACACGTGCACGATAAAAACCACCGGTTTTTTCAGCTCATGTCCTCTTACATGTACACCAAACATGATCGGCGTGGTCCGAATTCCGAGTTTTGCGTCAAACTCCACATCCTTTAAATTTGCTAAGACTCCAACACTGAACATCCATTGGAAAAACCCAACAAACGAAATAATGAACGATAAGGGAGATACAGTATCAGAAACGGTCAGTGCACCAAAAACCCCGAAAACAAACACTCCGGCGCCTAACACACATTCCATGCCAGGGACACGTTTACTATATTTATTGTACAATGTCATTAAAAAAAATGACAGTAGAAGAAAGAGGAACGAAGCCCAGGAAAAAACAAACACGACCGCCAACACCACGCAGAGAAGAAAGGAACCAACAAAAACCAAGAATGCGTGATGCTTTGAAATAGTACCCGTAGTGAGTGGACGCCTCGCAACATATATTGATCGCCGATCGACCTCGACATCATAATAATCATTTTGAACAAAAGCGAACACATGAGTAAACAACCCGATCATGAGCAGAACAGAAAGATGGAACGCACGAAATTCACCATTGCACACTGCACCGAATACGGGTGTGAATCCTAAAAAAAGGATGCCGTATGGCCGAATAAGTGTAAAATACTCTCGAATACTTCCCACAAGCTCCAATCCTCTTGGTTTTTTCCAGCGAAGAATCATCGGTTCAGATGATCTTCTCTACCCACTTACCCTGCCCCTCCCAGAGTTTAATCGAATACAACGGCACCTTTCCTTTGAGCTGCTCAGCTATCCAATTGATAATATGCTCAGCGGTCGGGCATTCAAACAGAGCGTTCAACTGCTGATGATCCAGTTTCTCGATTACTTCAATCTCGACAATTTCTTTCATCTTGACGAAATCAAGGATCATCCCATCTTTTTTAACACCCCCTTCAATCACAATTTCTAGCTTATATGTGTGGCCATGGAGTTTCTCACATTTTCCTTTATAATTCGGCAGAAAATGGGCAGCATCAAAATAGAATTCCCGACAGAGCCTCATTCATATCATCCTTTTTTATTTGTAGAGAATAAACACCAGGGATATAAACGTCATCTATTTGTAAGGTGTTACCATCTCAGCCCATGGTCGGTGCATATATAACTCTTGTATCGTCTTTTTTAACACAGGATGTACAAAGCCGGGATTGAGATCCATCATCGGCTGAAGAACAAAAAGACGTTCCTGCAGCAAAGGATGAGGGATGACAAGATTCTTTGTATTAACCACGCAATCCCCATAAAACAAGATGTCGATGTCAATAATCCGCGGCCCGTTTTTCACGGTCTTTTTTCTCCCCAGTTTTCTTTCAATGGATTTGATGGAAGACAACAGTTTTTTCGAATCAACATCAGTCTCCACCTCGACGACACAATTCAAAAACCAATCCTGCTCAGTATTCCCAACCGGTTCTGTGAGGTACAAATGAGATGTTCGTCTCACTTTACAGATGTTAGCGAGGAGAGTGAATGCTTTTCTGATATGTTCCTCTCTGTCACCAATATTCGACCCAAGGCTTAGAAACACTATAGGCATTATACACCTCGAATCGCATCCACGACTTGTAAAGCGCGCTTGCATTCATTCACATCATGGACGCGTACCATGTTTGCTCCGTTCATAACAGCCACTGTAATTGCAGCTAAGGTTCCTTCAAGACGCTCTTTTACCGATAAACCCGTGATAACCCCAATAAAGGATTTCCGCGAGGGTCCAACAATAATCGGACAACTAAGCATCTTGAATTCTCCAAGATGCTTCAATATCTGGAGGTTGTGCTCTACTGTTTTTCCAAAACCAATCCCTGGGTCTATAACGATATGTTGAATTCCTGCTTTGCGTGCGGTTGCAATTTGTTCCTGAAAGAATACCTTAATTTCTCCAATCATATCCTGATAGACAGGGTTCTGCTGCATGGTTTTTGGTGTTCCTCGCATATGCATGAGGACAACAGGGACGTTGTGTTTTACCGCAACCTTCCTCATTTCCGGGTTTGTCAATCCAGTGATATCGTTAATGAGATGTGCACCTGCCTTCAGACACACGTCTGCAACCAGTGGTTTATAGGTATCTATAGAAATGGGAACAGAAACCTCATGTAGGAGTCGTGTCACTACAGGCAAAATTCTGGCCAGTTCTTCTTTTTCAGATAAAGGTGCTGAACCTGGACGCGAGCTTTCTCCACCTACATCAATAACGTCAGCCCCATCAGAAACCATTTTTTTCCCATAGGCAACCGCTGTATCAACATCATTGAATAGTCCTCCGTCAGAGAACGAGTCAGGGGTTACATTGAGTATCCCCATTATCAGGGTTTTTTCAAATCGTAATATATAATCCTTGCAGATAATCGGTGATAGAGTTGACATCATTCTCCCCAAATGAGGATGACCTATTAAAAACCAATGTTCATCACCGTGCTCCGCAATGAAAATGTAATGAAACTCTCTGATATGAACAACGAGAGAGGAATTAGGGAAAAAGAACACATGAGCGGAGATCTAGAAAAAAGTGCATACAGTTCATTGTTATTACTACGAAAAAAGAGACTCTCTTGATTGATTTATAATGAAAAAGTAATTCTACTGGTTTATCCTTATTTTTATAAATATAATAATTATATAAATGGATAACATCTGTACAATAAGACTTTATAAGGAGCAAAACAACCCTTCATTGCATGATAGTAATCGGACTTTTATCGACAGAAGAAGAGGCGCAAGAAATTCAATTCATCGCAAAAATATGCACCGTCGAAGAACGTATCCGCTATATTGTTCATGTCGACAGGATTAAACAGCTCGTCAGTCAACAAAACAGATAGTGTCGCAAATTACAAAAACACCCTTGATGTTTCAAGGATTACATGACCGTCCTTATAATTTCTTCAACCGAAGACCCTGCTAGTACGAATATCAAAAACAGTCTTTTAGAACAAACAACTTGGGAGGAACACGGCACTTTTTACAACACCCCTGTCTTCAGACACACCTCGATGAACAATCTGGTGATCGTGACTATCCCAGATAAAAAAATACGACACGAAAACATCGACACCGAAATATACGAACAACTTCACATCGAACCAAAGATAGCTATCTTTCTTTCAAGACATCGCAGTAAAATGGGAGAACCAACCCTCACTGTCCATCCCATCGGGAATTACGGCGATGCGAAGTTCGGTGGAAAACCAAAAACACTTAGTACCTGCAGCTCCACGAATGATGACGCATCTTCTTCGCCTCATTAAAAAAAACCTTCAACCAACGGATCTCAAATATCAAGTCTGCTATGAAGTCACCCACCACGGACCGTTCTTAAAGATCCCCACCCTGTTCGTAGAAGTCGGCAGCACAGAGATTCAATGGCAACAAAAAGAACCCGCATCTCTTATTGCATCATCGTTGCTTGAACTACTTGCTAAATATCATTATGAAGAAGAGTATCCAAATGACATCCCCGTTCTCCTCGGAATCGGTGGAGGCCATTATGCACCACGATTCACCGAATTTGCCTTAGCAAAAAAGATAGCATTTGGTCACATGATACCAACATACCAGATAGAAGGAGGAAATATAGACGATGAAATTCTTGAAAAGACGATACAGGCAACACCCAATATAAAAGGAGTATATCTACATAAAAAAGAGCTTAAAAAATCACAAGTTACCCAATATAGAAACTGGTTTGAGAATAAAGGAATATCCATTATTTCAAGTAAAGAATCTACCAGATTTATGATTTGTTTTTCTTTAAGGGATACTCTGTTTTGAAATCATCAAAAAACACACATTTAAAATTAATGATTTTTCCGTCTTTAACTTCTATGCCATCTTTTTTTAATCTTCGTATCTTGTCATTAATTCCGAGACCAAATCCACCCAGACTACCATCAGATTTAACTATCTTAAAACAGGGCATTGTATCAGCATCTGGATTTTTATTCATATATTTACCAACAGCCCTTGCGTATCGTTTATTTCCAAGAGCTTTTGCCACTGCACCATAGGTAGAAACACGTCCGGCAGGTATTTGCCTAACAAGATAATACGTATAATCGGAAAGATTCATATTTGGAAATAAGCTATGCTCTGCAAATAGTTTTCTTTTCAATTCAGAGAGAAGATGAATAAAATAAAATTCTTAGGAACTGCCGGTGCACGTTTCGTTGTAATGAAACAGCTCCGGGCATCTGGTGGAATCTGGCTAACACTTGATGATACAAACGTAATGATTGACCCTGGGCCAGGTTCCCTCGTTCGTTGTATCTCAAGCAAACCAAAGCTCAATCCAATGGATTTGGACGGTATTATTCTGACACATCGACATATTGACCATTCAAACGACATCAACATAATGATAGAAGCCATGACAAACGGGGGATTCAAGAAAAAAGGAGTCGTGTTTGCTCCAAGAGATGCGCTGCAAGATGATCCGGTGATTCTCAAATACGCTCGGGAGCAAGTCGAACATATCGAGATTCTCAAAGAAAAAGGAAAATACCATGTAGGGAACATCTCTTTTGAAACACCAATACGGATGAAACATGGGGTTGAAACATATGGCATAAACTTCAGAGGAAAAACCAGCTCGATTTCTCTGATCACCGATACCGATTATTTTACAGGTCTTGCATCACATTTTACCGGAGACATCCTTATTGTCAATGTCGTGATGTTGGAGGATAAAAGCACCATTGAACACCTCTGTTTACAAGAGGCAGAACAGATCATCGAGACAAACAAACCACGACTTGCGATTCTGACGCATTTTGGTATGGGCATGGTGAAAGCAAAACCATGGGAGATTGCAGAACAACTTTCAAAGAAACTTGGGATTCAAGTGATAGCAGCCCGGGATGGCATGGAAGTCGATATTGATCAGTATAAAAAATAGTTTTTAATTCTCTACGACGATATCAACAAAATGATGACGATACGAGCGCTCCTTCCAAAGTATCTATGATATTCTTGAAGAACAGGGCACCGCACAGTATCTTGATTGCAAATATATCCCGGTCTCGTTTGAGCAGCCCCAATCAACTGACGAACTATGGCGCACCCATGACGAAGCGCTTCAGTTGATGAAGGTGCAGGACACTACACCGAAACAGTCACTTCTTGATCTGAAAATCGAACTTGCAGAGCGTCTGTATCAAGCGTGTTGTTTCTGCGAACATCAATGCAGGGTAAACCGAAAAAAAACCGCTGGGAAATGCGGTGTCCAAGAATCGCATATTGCCTCTGAGTTTTTACATTACGGTGAAGAGAAAGTGCTTGTCCCATCATATACGATCTTTTTTTCAGGCTGTACTTTCAATTGTGTTTTTTGCCAGAATTGGGATATCAGCCAGAATCCTTGTGGTGTAGCCATAGAACCAAAAGCGCTTGTCACAACCATTAACCAACGGAAAAAACAGGGCGCGCGAAACGTGAACTGGGTCGGTGGGGACCCAACATCAAATCTCCTGTATATCCTGAATGTCTTACAGAAATTAGACAGCAATATTCCACAGGTATGGAATTCAAACATGTACTGTTCAGAAGAAACCATGAAACTGTTGCACGGGGTGATGGATATCTATCTGACTGATTTTAAATACGGAAATGATTCGTGCGCAAAACGCCTCTCCAAGGTCGATGGATATACAGCTGTTGTGAAACGAAATCATATGCTTGCGTATCAGCAAGGTGAAGTAATCGTAAGACATCTGGTACTACCGAACCATGCAACATGTTGTTCCCGCCCGATTCTTGAGTGGATCCAGAAAAACACCCTAGAGGCTGCCGTCAATGTCATGGGGCAGTACCGACCTGAATATCATGCTCATGAATACAAGGAGATCGCCTGCCCTGTTCCAAGAGAAGAGTATCTTCGAGTAAAAGATTACGCGGAAACACTGGGTCTTTTTCTTATCTAAAAAATAATGAAGATCTAATCGCTGTTTGGGCTCATATTATCTTCTGTTGTTCCAATGCGTTGTTGAAAAACATTCTTTTTCAAATTTTTTTGCCAACGCTAATTCCTCTTTACTCAATTTTCCTTCAATTAACTCAACACGAAATTCTTCCTCAAAGCCTATCTTCATTGCCTCAGCGACTTCCTTAAAACTTACCTCGTTTCCTAAAAGGTGCTTTATCGACGTTACTCTCTGTTTTACATCTGCTATTAGTTTATCCTTTATCTTTTCGTTTGGTACTTTTAGTAAAGAAAACATTTTGTCAACGTCAACATCCATGAGAACTGTGCCATGCTGCAAAACTGTTTCTAACTTTCTTGTCTGGGCATTTCCTGAAATCTTCCGTCCACCAGTAACGATATCATTGATTGGAGCATATTCACTCTCAATTCCTAAATGTTGCAATCCTTTCATAACCGCCCCACATATTCTTCCATAGCTTTTCATAATGTTTTTTGGAATTTCTGGATGAGATTCGGGGATCACGATACTGTACGTTAGCTCTTTCTCATGAAACACAGCACCTCCGCCAGTCATTCTCCGAACATAATCAACACCAAGTTTTTCGCATGCGTTTACATCGATTTCTTCAGCTACACTTTGAAAATAACCGATAGAAATAGCAGGGGGTATCCATCCGTAAAATCGTACGGTAGGAGGAACCTTGCCTTCGCTATTTTCGACCAGTATCGCTCTGTCTACCGCCATGTTTGAAAAAGCAGTGTTCAAACCTGTTTGGAGCAGTCTCCATTGTTCTTTCATGGTTTACACATCAGGATCGCTTGCGTCAAGCCTTCAGGATCAACGCCAATAAATTGAATATGATATTCAGTAATGATTGAACGTATCGTTTCCTGTAATTGTGATCGTTCCATCAACGTATTTCTTAGTTTCGTTTCCATCAGTTCAATTGCCTCTTCAGGATAGGCAAAAAAATCCCCAGTTATCCGAATGTCTCTGATAACATTATCTTTTTCATCGTACTCTATAGAGATTTTTAGCAGTTTCCCCTGTGGCACCTTATAGATGGATTGAGATCGCATAATCCGTACGCGTATTCAATTGTCTTCTTATAAAGTTCCTCTTCTAAAAACATCTACTGCAAGGCTTTCTGTGCATGGTAGGAACTCCGAACCAGCGGTCCTGATTCAACATGAGCAAAACCAAGACCCAGTGCGATGTTTTTAAACTCTTGAAATTCATCTGGCGTGTAATATTTCTTAATCTCAGGATGCTGTTTTGTCGGTTGCAAATATTGTCCTATTGTTAAAAAATCAACGTGTGCCGTTTTTAGATCTTGTATTGTTGAAAGAATCTGTTCCTTAGTTTCTCCGAGTCCAATCATGAATCCTGATTTTGTTTTCATCTGTTTATCCATGGTTTTAATTGTTCTTAACACGGATAAACTCCTCTGGTAATCTCCTTGTGGCCGTATCTCTGGAAATAATGTCTCAACGACCTCAATATTATGGTTTATGACGTCAGGAGTGCTATCAACGATAATCTGCAACGCAGTCCGGTCTGCTTTAAAGTCAGGGATTAACACCTCAATGTGAACTACTGGATTCAACTGTCGAATTTCCTGTATGGTCTGAGAAAAAACACATGCCCCACCATCCAGGAGATCATCTCGTGTCACCGACGTTACCACCACGTACTTCAACCCCAGGGTTTTTACGCTTTCTGCAATATCTCGTGGTTCATTTTTGTTTAAGGAGCCAGGCTTCCCATGGGTAACATTGCAGTATTTACAGTCTCGGGTACAGACATTTCCTAAAATTAGAAAAACAGCGGTGCCACCTCCAAAACATTCAGCGATATTAGGACATCTGGCCTCTTCACAAATTGTATGTAACTTTGCAGATCTCAGGAGAGTTTTTACTTTAGAATAATTTTCTCCTCCACCAATTCGTACTTTCAACCAATCAGGATGCCGCCTCATCATCTCTGAAGAAAAAACAATGGTGTTTATAATTCTGTTGTCTCTGCATGATAGATCATTACGACACGTCTACACACCCATCGTCACCCGCAACAGATCCCGCAATCCTGGTGAAACGCCAAGGATGAATATGCCGATTTTGAGGAGATTAACTAATCGCGAATATTTCCCCAGTTCTTTTTTATAGACGACGTCAAAGACATAAATAACCATAATGATAAGGAGGAATTTGACAATGGGAAATAACGGTGGCCACAGCTCCATGAGACCGTTTGATGCTGGGTGTTTCTCAACATACGACGGCAACCCCATACTCAAAGGATCATAGATACTAATGTAGCTTGTTATCCCGTCAATTAGATGTCCTGCAAGCATTGAGAGATTCAACGGATTTTTATACATCACGATAGTCTCGTGTTTTCGATAGACCCACGCAATCAGGTACACGAGAAGTCACGATGAGGACAACAAGACCGATAACGAGCAAAAACACATTAAGATATGTACCATAAGAACCACTCCATTGATCCCCTATGATCCATCGTCCAATAAGGAAGAAACACGGCAGGACAACAAGCAACCCACCTGAGAAAATAACGGTATTTACCGTCATCATCTGTTTTTTTATAATACGATAAAGAAGAGGGAGAAATGCGAGAATGGACAGAACGTAAAAGAAACCAGGTTCAATAATAGAGGCACCATAGCGGATTCCAAGAGCCCAAATAATTGTATAGAAACTATCAATAAGAACAAAAACAGAAAGAAGAATCAACAGTGCTTTCCTTGCATTAAATGCTCTTTTTTGGAGATAATACCCTAAAAAGAGAAAGCTCAGCACATACAGCGTCGTCTGAAAGTATATCAGTGGGGAGATGAACCAGTACACAGCGGGTTCAGAAAAATAATTGGTGTCTTCCAAGACGCGAGTTACTGGACCAAACAGGATATATGGAAACAAGGCAATGCAGAAATACCAATCAATGCTGATTTCAAGTTTCTTTAAAAGTTTGTACAGTCCATAGAGGGCGCAGACAAGGATAATTCCATAGGTAATCTCCGAAAGAATCGTATAGCCTTCGAGTGCGGTGACGCCATTGTAAGAAACTGAATGCCCCGATGCATCAGCAACCACTGGCCCCCAGTAATATTTCCAGATCCACTGGTCATAGACTAGGGTTGGTGCAAGGAGATACCCAATGATAATCACTGCAATGATTCCAAGAAAAATACCAAGGTATAGGCCCATTTTTTGCTGTACTGTAATTGTTCGAAGGTTCATTATTTCAAGGTTAAGAAAAAGACCATATATTAATTTACCCTCGACTCAAGGACCAATAACAATTATTATAAAGGCAAAATATTATGTATTATGTAGGGGAAATACTATGAAGAAAACAATTACGATTCTCTGGGTAGTTTTCTTACTACTCCCAATTACTTCTGTAAGTATCGTAAAAACTGGTACTGCTGAACAAATACTCGCGTTACCGTCTGCGTTCAGTTGGCGGGATATCAACGGAACTGATTATACTACTCCAATTAAAGATCAGTCACCGGCACCTACCTGTGAGGCGTTTGGTCTCTGTGCAGCCCTGGAAACTAAAATGCAGTACCAACTCAAGGAGCTTTATGACCCTGATCTTTCAGATAATCATCTCTATTTCTATGCAGGAGGAAGCATTGAAGAAGGCTATGTCAATATCGTCGATGCAGCGCACTATCTCATGGAGTATGGCGTACCTGATGAAGGATGCTACCCTGATCCGCATCGAGCATTTGATTATACCTTTGAAAGTCTCCCCGGGTGGGAGAATAGGACTGTGAAAATAACTGAATGGGGATGGGTCGACCACAATATCAGTTCCATGAAACAAGCGTTAATCGACCATGGGCCACTCGTCATCTGCATTCATTTCTGGAGAGATTTCTTCTACTACTTTGGAGGCGTGTATAAACATCATGAGGGAAGAACGGTCGGGGGACACGTCGTTACCATCGTAGGATATGATGATAGTAAGAACTGTTGGATTGTAAAAAACAGCTGGGGCACAAAATGGGGAGAGGACGGCTGGTTCCGAATGGCCTATGATGCGGATATGATCGCAGAATGGTACGGCAATGGCACCGGTGTCATGTACATCGATGGAGTCTATGGAAACCTCAAACCGAATGTCCCGATAGTACACCTTGAAACACCGCTCTACTATCACACCTATCTCTTTGGCAGAGGAATCCCAACACTTTTTAAAAAACTCCCCATACAGAAAGCAGCTGCACGAATTCTTGGACCACTCACTGTACAAGTTACAGCTGAAAACACCAATTCAGTAGAATTCTTCATTGACGATGTTTCGCAAGCCATTGACACGGAAACACCATTTACCTGGGATCTCCAAGCATCTCGTGGGTTGCATACACTAAAAGTCAAAGCAACGAACGACCACAACAACTCATCAATAGATATCTTAGATGTCTATGTCATTACCTAAAAAATCATTTTTACAGGGGAAATTGTATTTATTTAGCTTAAAGGAATAAACAAATACCAAATATAATGTTGTTTTCTAAATAAAACTATCTTGAAGGTCTACAGATAGAGAATCTTTTATAAAGGAAAAAATAAGTGCTATTCAACAAAAGAATAATATAATAAACCTGCAGTTTACTCCCCTGAGTCCACCATGGAGCGATTTACTAAATTCAAAACCATGATTTTCCCCAGGGAAGTCATCGTCGGTCATAACACGACCGATCAAATCAAAGGAATCTGCAATCACCTCGCACCAAGCAACAACGTGCTGCTTGTCTGCGATAAGAACACGAAAAAAATATCTGGTGACCGGATTGAAAAGATCCTTTCTGGTGCTGGGTACGAGGTCAACATGATTGTCCTCTCTTTACCCTTAATCAAACGAGATGTTCTGCCTGCGTGGCCCACGATCCGCGAGGTTAATACAGTTATAAAAGAAGCTAAGAAGACTAACTCAGATTTCTTACTTGGCGTCGGCGGCGGATCCGTCATCGATGTCACGAAATGTGCAACCTATGAGCTTTCTATGAATTTTGTAAGCGTCCCGACATCAGCATCACATGATGGGATGGCGTCACCA
This sequence comes from uncultured Thermoplasmata archaeon, assembly GCA_963835145.1. Taxonomy (GTDB): domain Archaea; phylum Thermoplasmatota; class E2; order DHVEG-1; family DHVEG-1; genus SM1-50. The sequence goes on along the minus strand of CAWIEM010000018.1, from coordinate 163,427 downwards.
CGTGCATCCTTAAAAGACAAGAAAGGCTCCATCTCAAAATCAGCGGTATCCCCCATGGCAGTCCTTGCCGACACCGCGGTCATTATGAAAGCGCCCTATCGCATGCTTGCCTCAGGGTGCGCTGATGTGATATCAAATCTTACCGCAGTCAAAGACTGGGAGCTTGCTCATCGATTAAAGGACGAAGAATTCAGTACCTTTGCTGCATCACTTTCAACAACATCATCTCAACTGTTACTTGATAAAGCTGAGGATATCCGCACAGGACTTGAAGAAGCAGTCTGGCAAGCTATAAAATGCATGGTCGTCTCAGGGGTAGCCATGAGCGTTGCTGGAAACACTCGCCCCGCGTCCGGTGCTGAACATATGTTTTCGCATATGCTTGATTCCACCGCACCAGGAAAAGCTTTACACGGAGAACAGTGCGGAGTAGGTTCTATCATGATGATGTACCTGCATGGAGGTGACTGGCAACTAATCCGTGATGCATTAAAAATGATTGGTGCCCCGACCACCGCGAAAGAATTGAACATCCCTAAGAAAAAAATTATCCAGGCGCTCATGGGCGCACAGAAGATACGCCCTGATCGATATACGATCCTTGGTGAGCTAGGATTAACTGAGGATGCCGCAAAGAAACTAGCGAAGATAACTGGAGTGATATAGTGGTTCTTGTTACACTTGTTGGCGAACAACTCGCCGTCGAAGGTGAAGAATTCACCTACCTTGGTTCCAATAGTGAATGCAGAAACTGTCAACTGAAAACAGTGTGTTTCAACCTGAAACCAGGACGGAAATACCGCATCACAAAACTACGAGATAAACACCATGAGTGCGGTATCCATGAAGGAAAAGTTGTCGTAGTCGAAGTCGAAGAACTCCCCTTAACTGTTGCTATCACAAAAGAACTTACAGAGGGATTAACAACAACGGTGGAAAAAAAAATATGCAAGAACATCGGGTGCGACACTTTTGAAATCTGTACCAGCACAGCACTTCAAAATGGAAAAATCTACACCATTAAGAAAGTGTATGGAAAAATGGAATGTCCAAAACACCATGTGTTATATAAGGTGGACGTCATTGATTAATAACTGTTAAATGATAACCATCATGTAAAACCCTTTATTTTTTTCAGTACATATCCTAAGTGCCTTACTTTAATAAAAAAAAGGGGAAAAAATTGAGAGGGTTTAGATCTTTGCTTCGTTTTTTAAAAGTTTTACTTTATCGAGTTTCTCCCAGGTGAAATCGGGGTCTTCCCGTCCAAAGTGTCCATAGGCGGCGGTATTCTTAAAGATCGGTCGGCGCAGGTCAAGCTGCTCGATAATATCAGCGGGTTTAATGGGGAAAAATTCTCGGATGAGTGACTCGATGGTATCAAGGGAAATCTTATTTGTCCCAAAACAATCAATATTAATGGAAACCGGCTCTGCAACTCCGATCGCATAAGCAAACTGGATTTCACATTTCTCTGCAATACCTGAGGCGACAATGTTTTTTGCGATATACCGTGTCGCATAGGCAGCACTACGATCGACTTTTGTCGGATCTTTACCGGAAAATGCACCGCCCCCATGTCTGCCGATGCCCCCGTAGGTATCAACTATAATCTTTCGTCCAGTCAATCCAGCATCCGCGTACGGACCACCACGGATAAATGCACCTGTGGGGTTCACATGATAAACGGTATCTTTATCTATCCATTCTTTACAGACGGGTTTGATCACCGTTTCGATAACATCTTTTCGTATCCTATCATGGGAGACTCCACCATCGTGTTGTGTCGATACAACAATCGTATGGGCTCGCAGGGGTTTACCTTTTTCATCGTATTCAATCGACACCTGTGATTTACCATCTGGCCGTAGGTACGAAATTCGGCCACTTTTTCTGATCTCCGATAATCGTTTGGTTAGTTTATGCGCCAGAAGTATTGGCAGTGGCATGAATTCCTTGGTTTCGTTGCAGGCATATCCGTACATCATCCCTTGATCGCCTGCGCCTTGCTCTTTATGCAGGCCTTTTCCTGCAGTGACTCCTTGGGAGATATCGGGGCTCTGTTCTGTAATCTGGACCCAAACCGAGCATGTTTCCCATTCTATACCGTATTCTGATTTGGTGTACCCGATTCCTTTGATGGTGTCGCGGACCACATGCGGGATGTCGATGTAGGCGTCTGTAGTCATTTCACCAAAAATCATGACGCCTCCGTTCTTTGTGGCGGTCTCTACAGCAACCCTGGAGTTTTTATCCTGTCTGAGTGCTTCATCAAGTACCGCGTCGGATATCAGGTCGCACATTTTATCAGGATGTCCTTCGGTAACAGATTCTGAACTTATGATACTCTTTCGTTTTGCCATACACTCACCCATTAAAGAAACTATAATATAAGGAAATCCACAACTCGAAGTAACTTATTAAGTTTATTAAAAAATAAATTTATTGCTAAAAAAAATAAAAAAGATGGTGTTTACCCTATTTTCCGGGTTGTCACCCACATCTCGTCATCCATGGTGCCGTAGATATCATCATCAGAGATATTCTTTGGCTGTTTCTTATCGACAATGAGCGCGCTGCGCTCCGAGCCAATCTCTTTGGAGTATCGGGAGATCGTATCTTTTTTCAGACGCCAGTAATGGGTACGCCATTCCCGACCGTCGTACAACGTGGTTTCTTCCCGTTCGGTCGTTAGCATGCCTTCCTCTTCAAGGATGTAGAACAATTGTCGATCCTCAGGGTCAAGCACGTTGTCGATGACACGGTCGTCAAATCCAAAAATATCCATGACGAACCCTGCGTCACGTCGTGCTTCCTCGATGTCGATACCGACACGGTGTGCAATGGCTTTTGATAGGTCATCTAGTGTTATAATTGTCATAAAAATTCTTTCCTTTCCATTTTCATGCCCTTTTATGATCGCTTCCTGTCATTGGTTTTCTAAATTTTTCCGCACTATATCTGTACGGACATCATATATATAGTTTTCTCTAATTGGCCGGTTTTTTATTGTTTTTCAGGTCAAAAATATAAAAAAAGTAAAGCGTTTAAACTAAAATAGAGGGTGCATGATACTGTTGGTGGTGTGTGAATGGAGTCTTCCCTTCAGAAACGATTACTACAGACACTACAAAGTCTTGATAGAAAGGAAATTTCGACGTTCCATGTGGTGATGCTTCCTGATTTCTTTGTCGATCATTTCGTATCCTTAGATACGGTAGAAAAGACATGTAATGCGGTAAAAACTGTTGCAGCACAAGGAGGCGGAAACCTCCCGGGGATTGCACAGCGGATTACTCAGGGGGGAAACGCTGCGAATACCGCTCTCGCGCTCGCACGACTTGGTATCAGCGCTCATTTGATCTGTCGCACCGATCCATTAGGTATGCATCTTTTACAGTATTTTTTAGGAAACAGCGGTGTGGACCTTTCTGGTGTCAAAACCGATGGGAACCTTGCGATCACTACCGCACTTGAGTTTGAGGAACATCATGCAAACATTATGATCGGGGATCCTGGGTCGGTTGCTACCTTTAGCTTTGAGCTGCTGAATGATCATGATCGCGAGCTGATTGCATCCGCGGATCTTGTCGGGGTTACAAACTGGAATCTAAATCGCTCCGGAACCGATCTTGCTTGCAAGGTCTTTGAGATTGCAAAGAAACATGGGGTGAGAACTTTCTTTGACTCTGGTGATCCCTCCCCTCGATTACATGATATCCCTGAGCTGATAAATAAGGTGTTGACGAATCCTCAGTTGGATATCTTTGGACTCAATGAAAATGAACTACGATACTACAGTAACAGTTCCAATAAAACACAAGAGGAAATGATTACTGCTGCGTTATTATTGAAAAAGAAGATACCAGCACGCATTGATTTACATACAACTCTGTTTTCTTGTTCGATCCGTAACACCTTTATTGTTGTACCTACAATACCGCTCTCAACAGTCTACCGATCCACTGGTGCAGGTGATGCTTGGAACGCGGCAAACGTATTTGCAGATCTCCTCGGGTTTGCAGACGACGAACGATTGTTGTTCGCAAACATGTTCGCTGGACACTATATTTCTTCAACCGACGTGGTTCATTCAACGATTGACATGCTTATTAATTCTATTAAAAGGACCTTATAAATTAACATATTATTTTGATGCATTCTCTAAGGAAAAGAGGAATTTATCGGAAGGTATTTATAGAATATATATTAATTCTATAAAAAAATTTATATACTATCTCTCCTTATCAACTCCAAGAATGGGGGAGGCAAAATTTTTTTTTAATCTCTCCTCACCACCTTCAAACTTCCCCATTCTCTCCTTATTCTCTAAGAAAACAAGATTTTCTCTGCTTTTTTGGCGACAGTCTTTCGATATTTTTCATCGGTGATAAGCATGATTGCCCAATCCGGAGCGATACGCGAACGAATCGCTTTAGCGACAGGGGTAAAATCATCCAAAGTCTTTATCTCATTTCTATCCATAACCTGGATATCGGTTTTGTTAATTCGTGGCTCAGCCCGTAACAACTCAGGACGTGGGATATCAATGATGATATGACCTTTAGGGATGCAAAAGATGTCTTCCAACTCGCGTTCTTTCTCCCGCCGGGTTGACACATCCTCAAGCCGTTTCACAGCTTTGATTCCTTGTTTATCTAAATCCTGCAGTGAGATCGCGTATGCCTGTTTGAAGAGATCACGATATTTCAGGCGCGTGATAATCTCCTGTTGAAACCGGCCCATGGTTTTTAGTGAGGTCATTATCTCAGCATCAGTCATCCGGAAAAACTCAAACGGCTCTGCATCTGGTATTTCCTCCAGTGCCTTTGACAACATGAGTTCTGGGATACGTACGGTCTTATGGAAATACACAGATGAATACATTAATGCACGCGCCATGAGAATGTTTTCTACGACATTGACCCCTTTACGCATCATCGTCAAATTCCCTTTATGAATCATGATCGTCTGTAAGAGGCGCTGAAGGTCAATCATCCCATACGCAACACCCGTATAGTATGCATCACGCATGAGGTAATCTAATTGATCAACATCAATCGTGCTATTCAAGAGTTGACTGAGGTATGATTTTTTCGACAGTTTCCCTCGGATGATATTCACGATATCTTTTTCATTTACCTGATGCTTATCAAGGATTTCATGTACTTTAGGTGCGGATATAAACTGTTGTTCTTTTGCATCTAAAATATCATAATTCCCAAGAATCAGTTTCTCCGTGAGATCGACATGATCAACGCCAAATCTCTCCAAAAGAATCGATTCTAAGGTATGCGAGAACGGGCCATGACCAATATCATGTAACTGAGCAGCGCAGGTGATCAATTTCTTTTCCATCTCCTTCAGACCAAGGATGTCGGCAATTTGAGACGCGATCATGGAGCTGCCAAGGGAATGTTCAAATCGGGTGTGATGCGCCCCAGGGAACACCAGGTGGGCGAATCCAAGTTGTTTAATGTTATGGAGACGTTGCACCTCAGGAGTCTTAAGTAAATCATCCAGTATTCCGGTGATTTTAATATCACCATGAATCGGATCTCTGACAACCTTATGATTTTCAATCATATGTTTTCTAGGGCAGAATAAAGAAAAGAGTTGAAATAGTTTTGTCACTCAGAATTCACTTGTAGAGCAAACTATAAAACAAACTCAGTCATGTAACATTTCAACATTAATGGGAGAATGTACAATCGTTAGTGAGGTGTCCATATTACGAAACCTATCTTGTTCTCTTTAGAACATTGCGTCAAATGCCAGGAAACAAAAGAGTTACTGGCCGGGAGAAATGATGTTGACATCGTTACCTTCCCGCATGACCTGAACCAGTGGCGCGAAGAGGATTTTACCTTGGCGAAATCCCACAACGTGTTTGAGGATCTTCAAAAAACCGCACCCATCCTCTGGCTTGACGGAGAAAAAAAGGTAGGATACCTCAGAATCAGAAAATGGCTCCAGGATACACTTAAATAAGGTTTTTTCTGTCTTTTTTTTTAGTCCAAATATTAATTAGGGAGATATTGCTATTCGAGGATAAATGGATGATCTAGAAGTAATTAAAAAGAAAAAACTTGAGCAACTAAAGAAACAATATATGACTGGAGGAAAAACTATGGAAAAAAAATGGCCAGATACACCAATTCACCTTCTTGATGCCGATATAGATGAGACGATGAAGAAATATCCGACGATTGTGATTGATTGCTGGGCGCCCTGGTGCGGCCCTTGCCGAATGATCGGACCGGTCATCGAGGAACTTGCAAGAGAAATGAAAGGAAAAATCGTGTTCGGGAAGCTGAACGTTGATGAAAACCCGCAGACTTCGATGAAACATAAAATCATGAGCATACCGACGTTGCTGGTGTTTAAGAACGGGGCTTTAGTTGATCGGTTCGTTGGTGCAATGCCAAAAGACATGCTCATACAGAAATTGAAACCTCATCAATAAATACTTGTTTGGTGATGATGATTTCAGGAATAAAAAAGCCGTCTGTTCTTTTCCTTGTTTTTCTATTTTTTTTTCTTATAGTTTTCGCTGGCTGTACGGAAGAAAAAAGTACTACTGGTGAGGATTTTGCGTTTACAACTCTGGATGGTGAGACGAAACATCTGAGTGATTTTTATGGGAGGGTTATTGTACTTGATTGCATGGCGGTGAACTGTCAACCATGTATGTTTCAGATGTTTGAGTTGAAAAAGATATCAGAAAATTATTCAAAAAATGATGTCATTATCCTTTCGATAGACGTCTGGGTATCAAGTGGAGAAACCGCATCCATGCTCCAAAACACTATCGATGAGTTCAAAAACCAGGTTAACGTGACGTTAGACTGGACGTTTGGTTTGGATGATTTGCAAGGAACCATTCAGAACACCTACGCTTCAGCGGGTGTACCTACTCTCTACATCTTTGATAAAAAAGGAAATATTTATTACTCCCACGTGGGTTATGAAACTTACACAAGTCTTGCATTAAAGCTTGATGAAGTGCTCATTAAAAATTAGAGGGAGAATTGAAAAACATGAAGAACGAAAAAAAACTCATAATGTTTGCTGTTGTCATATGTGTTTTTGGAGCAACCACTGGCTCAACATTAGCAGCAGGACCAACGTTTGGAGAAATAACTCTTTCCCCAACAGCCCCTACCGCGCTGTCAACCGTAACTCTCTCTGTGATTCTCAGTGGTGATACCCCATCAGAGCTCCGAGTGACTGTCGAGGAATGTAACGGACGAACCGGTATCTGTTATCCCGATATCCAAAATGTCTCTATGTCTCTGTTCAGTGCTGGGAACTACAAAGCCAATGTCACTTTGAAACATGCAGACGCAACCTATATCACCTGCCAGGTAGTGGCAAAAACCAGTGGTACTTGGACATCGTCCCTAAAAGAGAATGTTAATCTTTCCGAGAATACGAATGGGAACGACGGCAATGATGATAAAACTCCGGGGTTTGAAGTGGTTCTGTTTATTATTGCCATCGGAGTAAGTCTAATAGTGTTGGCGCGAAAGAGAGTTAAATGAAATTACAAATAAAACGACTGATTTCACAAATTATTCTCTTATTTTCTGCGAACCTCGGGTACCCTGGCTATCCTGGATTGAAAACCGGGTTTTGTTATCCTTTTTTTTACTGTCAGGCGTGTCCAGCGGCAACCTCAGCATGCCCGTTACGATCATTGGAACAAAGCGTAGATAAAGGCAGTTTCACATGGAGATTATTTTTATTTCCTCTCCTTATTATTGGGTTTCTTGGTGTTTTAACAGGACGAGCGGTATGCAGCTGGGCGTGTCCCATCGGTTTGCTTCAAAGGGGAACAGGACGCATCGCCAGAAAATTTAAAAAATACCAAATTGCAAGGATACTTGGCCGACATAAAGCTGAGAAGTACTTACGATATACAAAATATTTTCTCCTTATCGGTTTCGTGTTTGTCACTTCTTATCTCATCGGGTTTATCTTCACTGATATCTGTCCGGTTGGGTTTCTCACTGGAACGATACCAACATTGATTCTGAATCCCGGGAAATTCATCCCGAACAATTTCTTTTTAGTCGCACTCATCATTTTCATCCTGTTTTTTGTGTTAATCTTTCTGATCGAGCGGGGCTGGTGCCGGTATTTCTGCCCGGTTGGTGCACTCTTAGCTCCTTTTAATAAGATTAGTTTTTTACATATCTCAGTAGATACCAAGGATTGCACACACTGCAATGTATGCTCTTATGAATGTCCGATGGGGATTGATGTACCGAACATGCATCGAGACCCGGAGTGTATCCTCTGTGGGAAATGCGTGTCAGCGTGCCCGCAGAAGCATATCACCTTTGAGAGAAGGTAAAACTATGAAGAAAATGCTTGTTGTCCAAGTCACTGCGCTTTTGCTTGTTTCTGGTTCGCTTGTAGGTATGCTTGCATTCACCCCTGTGTATGAGGAGGTTCGATCCGGGATTGTGCTGGTTCTTTGTTTGAGCTGTCTGAAACTCGAGCCGAAAACCATTGCGAATTTCACCTTTGAAACCGTGGATAATCAGCCTCATCCAGGGTTTGTTTTGGAGAATTTATCAAAAGGGCCAGTGTTTTTACATTATAGCGGTGATTCTTGTGCAGGATGCGATGTGATGTACCCTGTGGTAAAAGACCTGTTTTCTGTTGACTTTGGAAAACAGGACATGTTTCACACCCTTATCACCTTTGAGAACTCCACGGTTGCCTACATTTATGTAAATATTCATCACACGATCGACCAGTTGAAAAACGCTCAGCCCATCTATGATAAAGATCATATAGGGGGAATCCCGATGTTTACCGTAATATCCCTGGGTTACGACCATGGTGATGTAAAACCCAAATATACGACAGTCTATGGGACGCTTGCCGTGTATGGTTGTGAGACTGATGCAGAGAGACTGACATACCTCACACAACTTATGGAAGAAAGCATTCAGATGTACAACGAAAATATCGCTGGATATCCTCACCACTAAGCAGTGAAAAAAGAAAAAAGAAAAAAACAGGTGATTGGTTTATATCTCGTCGTTCTTTATTTTCTCTTTTAAAATATCGAACTGTGCGCGTGTTAAGGTGCACACGTTTGTTTTTTCACCAATAATCACCTTATCGCTCCGAACATCCACAACAGGACATTTCGGAGGAACACAAACTCCATCATTGCATAGTACAACTTTCATAGTATCCCTCTAAATTATCAATTGTTAATTCTATTAGGGTTTTGACCTTTAAATAACTTTCTGAAAAACCGAAGAAAAACCGTTGTGTATCCTAAAGATAGTGGGTGATGGTATACTTTGTTTTATCTATCATTGAGACAATACGAGGACCCTGTGAGGTGTCAACAGAATCAACCTCTGTGACGGTCACGATGACACCAGGGCCTGCTTTTTCTTCAAATCCTTTCTGAATGAACTGAAAGATAGCTTCAACAGAAGGACCAATGGTTCGAAGAGTATCGTCAATGACTACCTGAATCTCAAGGGTGGTGAGATCATGTTGGATGATCTTCGTGTTCTTGACCTTGTTTGTTTTTAACTCGTAGAGGATTTTGCTGTAGATTTCTGAAAAAGAGGAGGGGAGCAACACGTTTCCATTCGGAAGATAGATCGCGAGGTCATTTCGTCCGTACACCTTCTTAATTAAAGCACCAGCCATGCCACACGAACAGGTGCCATCAAGGGGGGCGACAATATCATTGATCGCGTTATACCGAATGATCGGTGTTCCTTTCCCATAGAATTTTGTGATGATCATCTCCCCCGCTTCACCAGAAGACACCGGTTGTCCATTACTGAGGAACTCTGCATAGACAAGATCAGACATGAGATGGTATCTGCCGTGTTTGCATTGAAACCCAATAAGTCCTGATTCGGTGGCTCCGTAGACTTCAAAGACCTGCGCATGAAATGTTTTTTCTATGAATGATTTCAGGGAAGGATCAAGAACAGAGCCAGTTGCGGCAATATACTGAGGGGATATATCATTTCCTAACGCTGTTTCTTTTAATAATGCAAGATGACCGAGCATCCCGACGTACCCGCCGATGAACTCCGGTTGAAAATCATTAATCGCGGTAGCGACTCTTTTCGGGTCATCGTTCGTGTTCAACCACTGTATATTCTTAAATAATCCAGATAAATTAAAACGAGGCTGTAACCCCCTGGTGACATACCCGCTTTCTGCAGTATGTGGCGCGAAATCCCCGATGATCGTTATCCTGTTCTTCCACACACTCATATCGTATTCATGAAGAGTCCGTATGTACGCAAATAAACCCATGACGATATCAAGCATATCGACATAGATAGGCAGGACTTTACCGGTGGTACCTGAAGTGGAAACCTCAATAAGAGCATCTTTTTTTATCGTTGAAGAAACAATGCCATTTGGGTAGTGTCGTTTGATATCATCTTTGGTGATAAACGGTAATTTCTGAAGGTCGACAACACCAGTAATATCAGCTGGATGAATTCCAGCTTGCTTGAATTTCTCGTGATACAGGGGTACAGTATCGGCGAATCGTACAAGCCGCCGTAGTTGCTTATCTTGATACCTCCGAAGTGCATCCTCGCTGATTCTGTTCAGTCGGTTTACATCAACAAGATACCGTTTCAGAATCTTACCTAGGAACAATGGGTTATAGAACGGGTTCATAGAGGTCCCAAAGTAGAGAGGAAATAGGTACAATTCCTTAAATAGCTGTCTCTTAATTCTCCAGTGAGGAGCAATGAACATACTGATTGTGGAGACCGTCTGGATGGGGGGTGCCCGGTACAAATTCCTTGATAAAACACTTCTCACCGCGTTCGCTATCCTTCCCACGCTGCAGGCACGTGAGCTTGCTGCAATCACACCAAAAAAACATACGGTATCGGTTGTGAATGAACGATACACAAAGATTGAGTATAATGACGTGTATGATGTCGTCCTTATCAATTTTGTCACTTCCACAGCTCCTAGAGCTTATGAAATCGCGGACAATTTCCGAAAGAAAGGTGTTCCTGTCGTTCTCAGTGGGTTTCACGCATCAGGATTACCTGAAGAGGCAAAACACCATGCCGATAGCGTTCTTATCGGGAGAAACGAATATGGTTGGCTCACTATCTTACAGGATATCGAGCAAAAAAAATTACAACCGTTCTATCATGCGCCACCTTACAACAATTCTATGAGTCTCCCTCCAACAAATATCAACTTACCTGGATTTGTTATGACCGGTGCACTTGAGGCGACACGAGGATGTCCGTATCACTGTGAGTTCTGCCCAGAGACAAACATCCAGGGTGGCACTTCCTTCTATAAAAGACCAATACAAGAGGTCATTGATGAAATCAAAACAATTCCACAAAAAACCCTTATGTTCTATGATACATCGCTTACAATCGACCCTGCATACACAAAAGAATTGTTCAAAAAAATGAAAGGATTACATAAAAAATTCTTCTGCAATGGAAACGTCGACGTCTTAGCCCATGATAAGGAACTAGTTCGTCATTCCAAAGAAGCAGGGTGTGTTGCCTGGCTTGTTGGGTTTGAATCAATCTCTCAAAACACTCTCGATGCTGTTGGAAAAACAACAAACATGGTTGAGGAATATCGACAAGCGATTTATAATATCCATATCTATCATATGGTGGTTATCGGCGAATTCATGTTTGGATTTGATACCGATGCACCAGATGTCTTTGAAAAAACACTAAAGGCAGTAAAAGATCTAAAAATTGACGTCGCTGATTTCTCCATTCTTACTCCGTTCCCGGGAACACCTTTGTTTAACAAACTTGATGACGAGAAGAGAATTCTAACGAAAGATTGGAAATATTATAACATGGGACATGCTGTTTTCAAACCAAAGCAGATGACGCCGGAGGAACTGCTTCGAGGAGTACAACAAATGTACGCCCATTTTTATACGCCTTCATACACTATGAAAAGGATACTTCAAAACATCCATAGAGGTCTATATCCCTTTTCTGTCGTCTTCGCACGAAATATCGTCGCGATGATGAACAGTAGACGATTATTTACTAAAAAATGAGAACGCCCACCATGCCTTGACATCAAGGCTTGAGGTTGCGGTTTTACCAGTATCATCATATGCTTTTACCGTAATCGTATAAATTTTCGGAATCAATGGTTTTTTTATTACCTTAAAAGAGAGCGTCCAATTATACGGTGGCGCAGTCATGTTCGCAACAAGCTTGTCGTTCACATAGATTTCGACTCGCTCAATCGAGGAGTCATCTTTCGCATAGGTATCAATCGAGGCTTTTCCTATAATCCATGTATTTGATAATAACATGTTTTTATATAAGAAGTTCAAGATGGTTTTCCCTCGGAAATATATTTTTCCTTTCTGTGGGGAGAGAATTCCGACTTCAGGGGGAAGGTTTCGTACGCCCTGTACGACATATGTCGCATTTGCCGCGTCAGCATAATGAGCGGAAAATTGTTTTGTATTATCTGGAGGATCTGAAAATGCGCTGTTCCCTGTAGAACTAAACACGACAGCAATAATTTTAAGATTCTCGAAATCAAGGGCTCCACGGGGCCAATCTGCTGAGAAAGTTTTATTGCTGTTCGCAGGCACACTAATGTCTTCATTCATGATGAAATCGACAAAGCCGTTTCGATACTTCATCCCATTATAATCGTTATACTGTGAAGACACAATTTCGGTTAGATACACACGTAACCGTCCAGTATAGGTAGATTGTTCTCCATTTACTACCAGGACATTTGTCGTAATTGTATCGGTCGTGTTTTCCGCGCTAACTACCACCCTGATTTTCGAAACCTCTCGATTCTCTGCAGCCGTGATCGCACTTGTATAATCTGATTCAGGATTCGTACCACCATATATAACATGAAAGCCTCCATCGATGAAGACAGTTGGATCGCCTAGACGATTATAGACAGAAGTAAGGTACTCTGCTGCTTTGCTGTTGTCTACAATCATACTCACATAATAAAAACGATACTTCTGCGTGGATTCTAATTCCTCTAAAATAGTTCCAACATTAGGACAGTATCGACAACCTTCCCGAGTAGTTTCCTCGACAAAAACTGTATGGGTAAAATCATCATTAGTAGGAGGTTTTACCGTGATAGTGAAAAACGTTGAACCATCCGTCGAAGGTTTACCAATCGGACCGTTTCCTGCAGCATCATCTACGGTCACATAGTAATAATAATTACTCGTGGCATCAGACGGAATACTGATGCTTGCACTTCCATTCAGAATTGATACTGCATTCCAACTCGTTGACCCAGCGATTTGATAATACAAGGTCGCTTCGGTGACATTGACGTTATCGACAAAATCAACAAAGACGACAGCCATCTTACCAGCGGTTATTGAAAAATTCCCTGTGATTGAGATGATCTCAGGGGGTTCTTTGTCCGCTCCATCGTTGCTATTATTATCATCAGTATAAAGGATAACGTATGCTGATGCACCAAGGAGAATACCTATGATAAAGATGATTATTATCAGTTTTCCGATAAGTCTCATATCTAGTAATTAATATGCACGTGCGTTATATATTAAATTTACTGAGACATATATATGAGGAGAATATAAAAAATATAGCAAAAATCTCCAATAAGTAAGGCAGATTTCAATGAGTTCTCATGGTCGCTTATTTTAGAAGATGAGGCGCCTTCTAAGGATGACAAGGATTACTGTAATAGTGAAAATAATCGCAATAAATATAAGGATGAGCCAAGGAATTTCTCCAGTTTGTATCTTCACAATACTAATAGTATACGTTGATGTAGATGTCAGAGTGTTTCCTTCATTATCCTGTACAGTGAGACGGAGGGTGTAGGTTCCATCGACAAGGTCTGATGGAGGAGTGAAAATGTATGTTTTATGGTCGATGGTTGTGAGTTGATCAAGGATGTTATTGTTTTCGAGGGTTGCACTAGTGAGGATGGTTTCCTCAAGAAACGCAATCGTGATTGTTGGTCTGGCGGTGTTTAATATCGTTCCATCCGGTGGATTCAACACAGGAGGAAGAAGGGTATACCCGTAGGTGAAGATATATTGTACTGATGAATCGTCAAGAAGAAAGATGTTTCCGTTTTCACGCCATATCATGTTCGACGAAATGATTCTATCATCTGTTGTTTTAACGGTGAGTGTGAAATTCTGGTATTTGTCAGGGGGATAGGGGTCGATTATCTTGAGATAGACCCACTCTGATTTTTCGACATCGGCGATAATAAGGATTTCTTGTGCTTCTGGATTAATCCAGGTTTCTGTCATTAGAACAGGAATAAAGGTGAGAGGCACTGTTTTATTTGCTTTGGTATCCCAGAAGAACTCTGGGATCATATCATTTCCTGTTGAGAGGAGGAAGGATGCGTTTTCATTAATATTTACAAAACGAACAAGTGTTAGCAGGTGATTGGGGTCGATAAAGGTGTCAACGATTCCATCACCGTTGTTATCGGTTGCGTAGAATGGGGTGGTAAGGTGAAGCCCAAAGGTGTTTTTGATCTGGGTTATGGAATCTTGAGACACGTTGATAAACGGATGCGGTTTAATCGTAATAGTTGCAGTATCATCGTCTGTTGTATTTTCGTTGTCTTTTACTTGGAGTTTCACCCTATACGTGCCAATATGTGTATACGTATGTGTTATTATTGCACTGGTTAACCACGCAGTGTCATAAATACTATCGTTGGTAAAATCCCAACGATATCCAACGATACTTCCATCAGAATCCTTGCTTTTTGATCCATTAAAAGTAATTGTTTCATTTAAATATCCAGAGTAGAAATCACCTACATCAGCTACTGGTCTAATATTTCCAGGATATGATATATACTCACCACCTGGGTTCTGAGGAGCAGTTGCTGTGTTAAACGACCAGATCGGTCCAACAGTTCCAATACTATGATTGTCCCGTGAGATGATCAACCAATAGTAGGTTGTCCCGTAGGAAAGCGTACCAGGATTGTATGAGGTTGTTGTTTGATTCCGTATCTTTAATTCAGTTGCGTCAGGTGTTGAGTCTGTGCCGAAATATACATCGTATGTGACTGTGTTTTCATCTGGATCTCCTCCCGACATCCAACTGAGTGTTATACTAATACTTACATCGGTAGCCCCTATCGCGGGCGAGGGATTTTTTGAAGCATTAGGAGGTGAGTTGGTGAAATTATACAGACACCAGGTGTCGTTTGTGATGGGTGCAGTCTCAATATTTGTTGCATTATCGGCTGCTTCACTGTAGAATCGATAATATCCACTGTTATTCGTGGACAGGAAACTAAAGTTCCAAGAAACTCCATTCCAAGGGGTTGCATTTATCGCATATCTGTAAGGACCTGCCCAAGTGAAATTATCAGTGCTATTATAGAAGAATAAACTCACAGTATCAAGTCCGCTTAGTACATCAGATGCTGAAGCGGTGATTGTAAGATACGTCGAGGTGTCATGGTAATGAGATATGATTGCATTGAGGGCAGACGTCGGAGCGGTGTTGTCGATTTGCTTCGCGGTGTTTATGGTTGGATAAGTGTCGAGATTATTACTTGCATTATCCTTTGCATAGATTTTTACGATGAATGTTCCATCATCATCCACTTCAGAGGGAATTGTCCAGTTGTAGTACCACTGTGTGTTACTAATTCTGTGTAATGTGGTGTTTGAAAGACCCCCGTTTCCTGAGGTCGAAATGTTGATCTGTATCATCGTTTCATTCATTCCAGAAGTAATTTCAGTGAAGTTTGCAAAAATTTTTATCGTTGTTCCTTGCTTAAAGGAGGTCTCTGTGCGGTTATAACCGATAGAACAGGTTGGAGGGGTATTATCAATGGTAAACGTTTCGTTAGAGGTATCATTAGCTACATTTCCTGCTTGGTCAGCGGCTAAAACATTGATTTTATAGTTCGATCCATCAGCTAAGGTTCCTACATTTAAGGAATATTCACCATCATTTGCCTCACCGGTGGTAATCTGAACCCACGACGCACCACCGTTGTTACTGTAAAATAATGTGATCGGACTGGCTGCAAGATGTGAATCCGTAATATCACCACTCACCCATGTTAGCGAATGCGTCCCAGACCACAGTTCTCCGCCATTGGGAGTGAGTACCATAGCAGAAGAAATAAGAGGAGCGGTGTTGTCGATTTGTCTCGAACTATCAGTCGTTGGCCAGGGAATAAGTGCTTTACTAACATTGTCGTGAGCCCAGATTTTCACGGTGAACACACCATCATCATCAGAACCAGAAGGTACCGTCCAGTCATAGTACCAATGTGTGCTATCAGTCTTTACCATCGATGTATTCGCTAATCCTCCATTCCCTATAGTCGTAATACTCACTTTCACCGAAGAGTCATTGATACCAGAATCCGCCTCTGTAAAGTTCGCATAAATCTTCAGGTTCGACCCTTCCATAAAGTAGATGCCAGATTGATTATAAGAGATAGAACAAGTCGGATTTGTATTATCTATGGTAAATGTTGCATTTGATGTATCATTTGCGGTGTTTCCTGCTTGGTCAGCGGCTAAAACATTGATTTTATAGTTCGATCCATCAGCTAAGGTTCCTACATTTAAGGAATATTCACCATCATTTGCCTCACCGGTGGTAATCTGAACCCACGACGCACCACCGTTGTTACTGTAAAACAATGTGATCGGACTGGCTGCAAGATGTGAATCCGTAATATCACCATTCCCCCATGCAATTGTCTGTATTCCGGAGATTTGTTCTCCACCATTTGGGAATTTCAATGCATACGCGGGAACAGAAGGTGCTGTGTTATCAATTTGTTTAGTCGTACTTGTCGTGGGATATGGACTTAAAAGATTACTCGCATTATCCTTCGCCCAGACCCTCACCGTTACTGCTCCATCATCATCAGAACCTGCGGGGATCGTCCATTCATAATTGTAATGTGTATCATCGATCTTCGTCATCGATGTATTCGCTAGATCACCATTCCCTACGGTTTCAAAACTGATCTTCAAAGAGGACTCGTCCATTCCTGAATCAAACTCAGTGAAATTTACGTAAATTTTTAATTTATCTCCTTCCTTGAAATATGTTGCCGAACGGTTGTATGCAATAGTACATATTGGTGCGGTATTATCGATAAGTTTAGAACTGTCGGTGGTTTGAACTGGATTTAATTGGTTACTTTCGTTATCAGACGCCCAGATGCTTACAGTAAATACACCATCATCATCCGATCCTGAGGGGATGGTCCAACTGTAATACCACCGAGTATTATTCGTTTGAGACATTGCGATAGGGCTCTGAGCTCCATCTCCTGCGGTCGTAATTCCGATAATAACTGATGAAGGGTTAATTCCAGAACCTAACTCGGTAAAATTGGCGTATATCTTCAGTTTTGTTCCTGCTTTGAAAGTTAAAGCTGATCTATTATACGCTATTGTACATATTGGGCGTGTGTTATCTATCTTTTTTATTGCGTTTGTTGTCGGATAGGGATTTACATAATTACTGATGTTATCGTGCGCCCAGATTTTTACGGTAAATGCACCATCATCATCAGAACCAGCAGGTATCGTCCACCCATAGTACCAATCTGTATTATTGGTCCTTACCATCGATGTATTCGCTAACCCTCCATTCCCAGCGGTATCAATATTGATTTTTACACTTGATTCGTTTATCCCAGATTCTGTTTCAGTGAAGTTTGCATAAATTTTAATCGCATCTCCGACATTGAAAAAAGTTTTGGATAGATTATATTCAATAGAACAATCCGGTGCTGTATTATCAATTATTTTTATTGTATTTATCGTTGGATAGGGATTCAAATAATTACTCGCATTATCCTGCCCCCAGACCCTCACCGCCACTGTTCCATCATCATCAGAACCAGCAGGAACAACCCACCCATAAAACCAATGAGTATTATCAGACTTTACCATCGACACATTCGCAAGACTTCCATTCCCCGCAGTATCAATACTAATACGAACCGATGCTTCATCCATACCAGCAGAACCCTCAGTAAAGTTCGCAAAAACCTTCAACTTCATCCCATCCTTCAAATACACCATAGACTGATTATACACAATCGAGCACACGGGGACGGTGTTATCCACTGTGAACGTGGCATTCGAGATATCGTACCCGATATTACCCGCGAAATCAACCGCAAGAATTCTGATAAGATAATTAGAGCCATCAGGCACACTGGTCGTATTCCACGAATAACTCCCATTATTCGCTAAAAGAGAAGCAATCTGATTCCATGAACCCCCACCATTATTACTATAGAACAACGTAATTGGATTTGCTACAAAATGTAAATCTGTAATATCATCACTCGCCCAAAGAATCGAATGCATCCCAGACCATGCTTCATAACCATTCGGCGATAATACTGCTGCTGCAGAGACAGACGGAGCAGTATTATCAATACTCTTTGATCCATCGAAAGTTGGATAGGGATTCAAATAATTACTCGCATTATCCTGCGCCCAGATTTTAACTGTAAATACCCCATCATCATCAGAACCAGACGGGATGGTCCAATCATAAAACCATTGTAAATTATTTGTTTGAGACATTGTGGTATTAGCCAGCCTGCCATTTCCTGCTGTTGAGATGTTTATCATGACCGTTGTTGGGTTTATCCCAGATGGTATCTCGCTAAAATTCGCGTATATTTTTAATGTATCTCCAGCTTTTAAATACGTAGCAGATCGATTGTAAGAAATTGCACATGTCGGTACAATATTATCAATATTCTTCGAACTATCAGTCGTAGGATAGGGATTCAAATAATTACTCGCATTATCCTGCCCCCAGACCCTCACCGCCACTGTTCCATCATCATCAGAACCAGCAGGAACAACCCACCCATAAAACCAATGAGTATTATCAGACTTTACCATCGACACATTCGCAAGACTTCCATTCCCCGCAGTATCAATACTAATACGAACCGATGCTTCATCCATACCAGCAGAACCCTCAGTAAAGTTCGCAAAAACCTTCAACTTCATCCCATCCTTCAAAAACAGGACAGACTGATTATACGCAATCGCACACACCGGAGCAGTATTATCCACCACAAACGTAACATTCGACACATCATACCCACTATTACCCGCGAGATCAACCGCAAGAATTCTGATAAGATAATTAGAACCATTAGAGACGCTCATCGTACTCCAGGAATAGCTCCCGCTGTTAGCCAGACCAGTAGCAATCTGGGTCCATGATCCGCCGCCATCATTACTGTAAGACAGTGTAATCGGACTTGCTACGAGATGGAGATCTGAAATTCCCACAGTTACCCATGTAATCGAATGTGTTCCAGACCATTTCTCCCCACCATCCGGTGATAACATCGTAGCCGGAGACACAGACGGAGCAGTATTATCGATATTTTTTGAATTATCAGTCGCTGGATATGGACTTAAATAATTACTCGCATTGTCCTGCGCCCAGATTTCAACTGTAAATACCCCATCATCATCAGAGCCAGACGGGACTGTCCAATCATAGTACCAATGAGTATTACTCGCCTTTGACATCGAATGGTTCGTTAGATCGCCATCTCCTGTCGTATCAATACTGATTTTAACAGTCGATTCATCGACACCGGATTCACCTTCTGTGAAATTCGCAAAAATCTTCAGTTTCGTACCGTCTTTAAGATAGGTCGATGATCGGTTAAACGCAATGGTGCAACCAGGAAGCGTATTATCGATTTGAAAAGTCGCATTTGAGATATCGTACCCGATTTTTCCAGCACCATCAACCGCTGTGATATTTACTTTATAATTTGATCCATCTCCTCCAGCGGTTGTCGTATCCCAAGAATAACTTCCGTCGTTTGCCTCATTGGCTGCGATCAGAGTCCAAGTAGTACCACCATTACTGCTGTAATAGCACGTTACCGGAGTAGCGAGAAGATGGCTATCGGTTATACGCGTGTGATCCCAACTTATGGTATGTGTTCCAGACCATTTTTCACCACTGTTTGGAGCAATCAAAGCGTTTTGCGCAACAGAAGGATTGCTTGTATCAGCGGTTATCGTTGCGGTAGTTGTCCCCATAAGTGTCGCATTCGAGGCATTTATCCAGATACGTTCGATAAATGCTGCGATGATGTCGTTATCGGTAATCGTACTGGATGTTCTTATGATGACATAGAAGGTAAAATTGGTGTTGATTTCAGTAAACTGTGTATCACTACTACGGGGTAATGTAACTCGTGTTTGGTTCCCAATCCATTTTATACTACTCGGGATGATCAGCGTGTCTGATTCAATATCAAAAGTTCCATCACCATTTGGATTGTCAGAATCGAACCAGATACTTAAACCCGCTGTTTCACCATCGATCAATTGATTTAAGTCTGATGTACTAAAGCCTGCACCTGAAAAATTCACATATACCTTGTCAAAATAAGCTCCAGCCCCGTCAATGTAATTTGTCTGCGCAGCGATTTTGAATAAGCTCGATGTGATCGCTACTTGCGTTAATATACGTTGGAGAGATATCAGAACAGTATGCTGTTCCACCCCCTAATGCACGAGAAATAAACACGACGGCAGGCATCGTAATAATCATTGATAAGACAATGAACAGTGCTAAAATGCTTTTTTTTCCATTTGTTACGTTTTTTTGCATTTTTCTCCTCACGCACTGTATACTTTTTTATGTGTTGTTTTTCTTTCTCTCCATATCACGAAGCAAGATGAGAGTTCTCTCCAGCCACCTGAGTAACAATACTCACCAAAGAAGTCTCAACACATGGTCCTATATAAAAATTATTGAAAAATCAAATATTGGATTTTTTCATGCAAAATCGAAAAGTTATTCTTTTAAGTAGTACCGATTATTTTTCTTTGTAATAATCTCTTCTCTGACGAGTTTTTCAAGGATCCGCTGAAGCCACGAACTATCAACATTAAGGATTCTTGACATATTCGTGAGCGATTCATCGCTGTGTAAAAGAATCCGGATAATACGAGCTCGTAATTGTCGGTCAGATCCTTCGAATCGTGATTGTTGCGTTTTTGATTTAATCCCTGTTTTTTTCGCTGTAAGAAATAATGCACCATAATCCATTAATGCATTATGCCAGTCTCGACTTTTTCCCATTGGAAAACATTTTTCCGCAAGCATCCAGAGTTCTTTATCAGAAATTTTCTGAGATAGATTGAATTCTTTTATGAATATCCGTCGTATGTTTGTATCAACTGTGACAAGATTAGCGTTTGTTGAAAATATCATGTACTGCTTGTGAGGTGTATCTCCCGACACCAGGAATTTCTTTGTAATGTTTCATTGTCTCCAACACATCACTGTCAAACTTAGCGACAATCTTCCGTGCAGCTTTATGCAGATTCACAGCTCGGGTATTATACCCTAGACCCATCCACATTTGTAAAACCTCAGCGATCGATGCATACGCAAGATCGTCAATGGTCGGCCATTTAGCAATCCATTTCTCATAATACAAAATAACTCGATTTACCTGTGTCTGTTGGAGCATAAATTCAGAGAGGAGAATCTTGTAGGGATCGGTCGTGTTCCTCCAGGGCAATTCCCGTCTGTTTTTTCGATAAAAAGAAAATATTTTTTTTTGAAACTGCTGGATTTTTTCTTGGGAGATATTCCTTGAATTAATCTGTGAAGAAACCATACTAGCAAGCATACCTTTTTTGATGATTACTGATGTGATTAATATGATTTTTGCATGATTCATATTTTTGGGAAGGTTTTTTTAAGGTTTGTTGTATAAAGGTATCCCTCCCATGAAGCGATATAACCTTAACCATTTGCAGAAACTTGAAGCAGAATCAATCTATGTCATCCGCGAAGTTGCAGCACAATTCGAACGACCGGTGTTACTCTTCTCCGGTGGAAAAGACTCTATTGTGCTCGGGCATCTCTCCCGAAAAGCATTCTCCCCTGCCAAAATCCCGATCCCATTTCTACATATCGATACCGGACATAATTTTCCTGAAGTGCTTATTTTTAGAGATACGTTTGCTAAATACCTTGATGTTCGATTAATCGTTGGCTCCGTTCAGCAATCCATTGACACTGGACGCGTCAAAGAAGAAACAGGGAAACACGCGAGCCGGAATTACCTTCAATCTACCACGCTCCTTGACGCTATCCATGAATATAAATTCGATGCAGCAATCGGAGGTGGTCGAAGGGACGAAGAAAAATCTCGAGCCAAAGAACGATTCTTCTCTCATCGAAACGACTTCGGACAATGGGACCCAAAAAACCAACGTCCAGAACTCTGGGACATTTACAACGGACGAAAACACATCGGAGAACATTTCCGAGTCTTTCCTTTAAGTAACTGGACAGAACTGGACATCTGGCAATACATCCTCAAAGAACGAATTCAGATCCCCTCGATTTATTTCTCTCACACACGAGATTGTATCATCCGAGACGGCGTTATCTATGCGTACTCTGACTATCTGCATCTTGATGCCGCTGAAAAGAAAACAGCCCAATCCATGACCGTACGGTTCCGCACCGTTGGAGACATGACCTGTACGGGAGCAATACAATCAAATGCTCGAACTCTCGAAGAGATCGTCCAAGAGGTTGCAGCATACCGTATCTCAGAACGAGGCACTAGGGCAGATGACCGACGATCGGAAAACGCGCTCGAGGACCGGAAAAAGGAGGGATACTTCTAAAATGGAACAAAAAAGTTATCTCGACATGGATCTGCTCCGTTTCACCACCGCAGGAAGCGTAGATGATGGAAAAAGCACACTTATCGGCAGGCTCCTCTACGACAGTAAAACCCTCTTTCAAGACCAGCTGGAAAACCTTGAACGGTTGAGTGAACAACGCGGCGAAGAGCTCAACCTCGCACTGCTCACCGACGGTCTACGAGCAGAGCGAGAACAAGGGATTACCATAGATGTTGCCTATCGATACTTTGCAACCCCGGTCAGAAAATTCATCATTGCAGACACCCCCGGGCACATCCAGTACACACGGAACATGGTGACTGGAGCATCAACCGCGAATCTTGCCTTAATCCTTGTAGACGCACGTAACGGGGTTACGGAACAAACCCACCGTCATATATTCATTGCCTCGCTTCTGCAGATCCCACATTTTGTCGTCTGCATTAACAAGATGGACCTCGTCAACTACAAACAAGAGGTCTACGACACCATCAAAAACGAAATAGAGGATTTCATCTCAAAGCTCACGATACCAGATATCACATTTATTCCTATCAGCGCGTTACATGGTGATAACGTGGTCCATGCATCAAACCAGATGAATTGGTACCACGGTCCCACCTTGCTGTACCATCTTGAAGACGTCCACATCGGCAGTGACGAAAACCTTGTTGACTGTCGGTTCCCCGTCCAATATGTGATCCGACCGCGATCCGACAAACATCATGATTACCGAGGGTATGCCGGAAAAATCGCAAGCGGGATCTTCAAACCCGGAGACACGGTCACTGTACTGCCTTCTGGGTTTACGACCACCATCAAGTCGATTGAAACCCCACAAGGAGAAATCAATGAAGCTTTTCCCCCGATGTCTGTGGTTGTGCAACTCAAAGACGATCTTGATATC
The DNA here is from genome assembly GCA_963835145.1 of uncultured Thermoplasmata archaeon. Taxonomy (GTDB): domain Archaea; phylum Thermoplasmatota; class E2; order DHVEG-1; family DHVEG-1; genus SM1-50. The sequence continues at coordinate 139,806 of CAWIEM010000018.1, read as the reverse complement.
AGCCGTGGGGACATGCTTGTTCGTGAGCATAACACGCCATTTATCGGTCAGAACATTGATTTCATGGTCTGCTGGATGAATACAAAACCATTAACCTCAGGAACCAGGTACATCATACGTCACACCACGAGAGAAACAAAAGGGATTGTCAAAGAAATCCAATACAAGATAGACATCAACACCTTACATCGGATAACCGAGGCGACGCAACTAGGACTCAATGACATCGGACGTATCACGATGCGTACTGCGCAACCATTGTTCTATGATAGTTACCAGCATAATCGAGCCACTGGTAGCATAATCCTCATCGATGAAGCAACCAATGAGACTGTTGGTGCTGGGATGATACGAGAACCCTCCACCAAGGTTTCTGAAAAGAAAAAGAAGGAATAATATCTATGAAAAAACACCAGGGTTTCACCGTCTGGTTTACTGGGCTTCCCTGCTGCGGGAAAACAACTATCGCAGACCAGGTTGCCATAGTTTTAAAAAAGAAGGATTACACGGTTGAACGACTCGACGGGGATGTCGTCCGCCAGGGCCTTACCAGTGATCTCGGGTTCTCAAAAAAAGATAGAGATGAAAACATCAGACGTGTCACGTTTGTTGCGAAAATGCTCACCAGAAATAATGTTATTGTGCTCGCGACCTTTGTCTCACCTTTTAGAGAACAGCGCAGGAATGCAAGAAAGGAAATAGAAAGATTCGTTGAAGTCTATGTACGATGCCCTGTGGAGATCTGCATGAAACGTGACGTCAAAGGCATGTATCAAAGAGCGCTTGAAGGAAAAATCAAGCATTTCACTGGAGTTGATGACCCGTACGAAGAACCCGAGCATCCAGAGCTTATCCTCAATACCGATACAGAGTCTCCTGAAGAGAGCGTCAAGAAGGTGTTGCAAATAGTAGAAAAACTTGGGTATATCACGTGGTAAGGAAAAGACATGGGAATCAACCCAGATAGAGAATTCATCCAAGAACTCAAGCAGATTACGTTCCAACCAGTTTTTATTCTTGGTTTGCATCGTTCAGGAACTAGTATTCTTTACAAGATACTTACTGAAACAGGGAGCTTCAATCCAGTTACTGCATATCATCTGATCAACTACAACGAGCTTCTCTTGAATCACCACTTGAAAAAAGAAGAACAAGCAAAGCAGCATCTGACCGAGTTATTAAAGGAAAAAGGCCTGCAGGATAGAGGAATTGACCGATTGAAAGTAACAGCAGAGTTCGCAGAGGAATACGGGTTTCTTCTCAACAAAAAAACTGTTCAGATGTTTATTACCAGAAAAAACGTTGCGCTTTGTATAGAGATGTGTAAAAAAATCCAGTTTATTGCAGGAAACGACAAACCGATCCTTCTTAAAAACCCCTATGATTTCCCGAATTTTCTTTACATCAAGCAGGTGTTTCCCAACGCAAAATTTGTGTTCATCCACCGCCATCCTTTGAAAACAATAAGCTCTGCTCTGAATGCAATCACGGTGATATTGAAAAATAAAAACCCGTACACCACGCAGTTGTCTGAGATATACGACAAATTCTATTCGAATCCTTTGCTGCTTCAGCCACTTCGATTCATCTTTTCTAAAATCCCGGAATGTGGCGTGTTTCTTATCACCAGAATCACTTCAAAGGCGGTAGACTATTATCTGAAAAACATCGAGAAATTGCCAAAGAGCGATTACATCACGATAACCTATGAAGAGTTCTGTCAGCATCCGCAGGAAACTTTGGAAAATATTATGAAAAGATTGTCCCAGACCATGATACATGCAATCGATGCGTCGTCGCTTATAAGCTCCCGTACAGTAGAGATAGATGGTTCTGTACAAAAACTTCGAAAGCATATCTATCACTCAATGAAAACTTATTTTGATACGTTTCACTATTCGATTGATGAATAGGAGCGCATTACTTTTTATTAATATTCTCTGGATCTCCTGCTTTATTCGTGCCAATATCTCTTCCTGGTTCCTTGCCAAATTCTTTTGATAAAATCGTATAAACCTTCCCACCCGCGATAATGCAAACCTCATGATTTTGTTGTTGCAGATAATGAATCAGTATACGACTGCGGCTTGCATGTCCTAGTCCTTCTCCACAGACGCCATAGAGTATCTTCACAAGACTTCTCCCCACATGAGAATTTCGAACTATTCTTTATTTATAAAACCTACTGTACTCAAGGTCGATGAATCGGAAAATCTTGATACCCGGTCATTCCTACCCAAATGGTTTGATTCAATCCCTGAATCGTGATATTCGTCCGTACGATGACCTGAAGCCGATCAGCAAAAAGTCTTTCTCCAAGATGCGGTAATAGCTGACTGTAAGGGATCAGCATATCTCCTTGGAGAATCGTTGTATTCTGTGAGGTGATAACACCATCGGGTATAGTACCATTGCACATCAGCCGTTGTTTATCTCTATCGACACGATAGATATGTACGGTAATGTCGTTCGCATGGAACGTCAACTTATTCGGATTTATTATCTCTAACGTGATCTGATCAAGTAACCCTCCGAGGGTTAATTTGTATTTCCCTGTGAGAGAGGCATCGGTTGGGAGATCGGAGAGAAGTTGTTCGAGATGAGGAGGAATGATGTCTGCATCCACGGAAAAGTTCATTGATTTTTTAATGCCCGCGATCAACACGATAACCTCTCCGTGTACGGTCATTCGTAGTGTCTTTGCATCCAATGCTTTCAGGAGCAGCTGTCCACTGCCGGTCTGTTGCTGAGATGTTTTTGCTGGAATCGTTTTTCCTTGGACTGTAACGGTTCCTACTTGCATTCCTGTTTCGGTTTCAACGGTTACCGAGATGTTTTCTATTGCCATGTCAAACGAGTACGGGTTGGTAATTTCTATATTACCCGTGAAATTCACTCCTTCTTGGGTTATCTCGCTGAAATTACCCGCCAGGTGTATTTGAGGAAGCGTAAATTGAGTAAGGATGTTGCTTAGAGATGTAACCATTGTGAATTTAAGTGGAAGCGTTTTTTTTATCAACCCAAGGAACATGACGCCGACCGTTCCCGTGATTCTACTGGTAAGTTGATTGGGTATTGTTCCGTTGAATCGTATCGTTGCTGCGTATGTGAACGTCCTGTTTTCATGTGCGTAGGTTTCTCCACCGTCCATGAAAAGGTGGTTGATGACTTCTCCGTTATCGGTGACGGTTATTATCGTCAGGTTTTGTAAAAATATAGAGAAAGAATTCGGATTGTTGACGAAGAGAGTTGTTTGGAGCACTGCTTCGTTTGCGTTGAGATCCACGAGTTCTAGTGTAAGGGTTGTTTCCGGGAGATTCATTGTCTTAATATCAAAAAAAATAAAGGCACCTGCGACGATATTGAGAATCGTCGCTGAAACTAGGATGATCACAATTATTTTTTTCATATCTCTCTTTATTGGAATAAATCATCTATATTTATAAGATATTTTCTATATTAATATACTTTTCTTAAAAACACTAGTGAAAACAGCGTTATAAACAAAAAAAGTGCAGGGGAAGGGATTTAGACTTCAAGTTTAACTCACATTCCTTAAGGAGAACTTAAATAGAGACTACCAGAGATTAATTCCCCAAAATCTTAATTGCCATAATTATACCGATGAGTAATGATAATAATACCAAATATTCTCTGCATCCACTTACCTGCAGATACATATTTATTACCAAGTTTTCCTCGAATGCTACTTGCTAGCGGTACATAGTGGGATAATTGGAACACCATGACCCAATCCAAAAACAAATAATAATAATCCACCCATAAGAATTGATATTTTCTGAGTCAGGGTTATAACAAATACAGGCATCATAAGTGTCATCGCACATGGTGCCCATCCGATAGAAAACAGTATTCCAAGGAAAAATGCTCCAAGATAAATTGATTTCTTGCTAAGTATTAGAAAAAATATTTTGTCCTTTGTCCATAATTGATGAACTATTATCACTTCGAGATTTACGAAAGATAAATTCTTTAAGTGGTTTGAAAACATTAATACCAAGAATAATAAGTATTATCCCTAAAATAAGATAGACCGTTGTTGATGCTTCAATAAAAACTCCCATATAGGAGAGTATCAAACCAAAAATGAAAAACACAAAAGCCATACCTAATGTAAAAATAACTCCAATCCAAAAACCTTGAATTGTATATCTTTTAGATGATTCCTCTGTTTTTTTCTGTAGTGAACCAACATAAGAGATCATAGCAACCAAAAGTGCGATAGAACAAGGTGTAAGAGCAGTAAGAATGCCGAGGACAAAAAAACCAACAAAGGTTAATTCATTACCATAACTTTTGGCTTTAAACCCTTCCCAGTTGCCTGCAATTATATTATTTACATCTTCTTTCAGAGATTCAGCTGTTTGAATACCATCAAGTTTACCCTTGCCCATACAGTAAACATGATAAACACCAACAACACTTTGATTAGCATCAATCAGAACAAGAGAAGGATTAGAAAAAGCACCACCAATCATCCAATAATCTTGATATTTACTACCAACGGGATAAGGACTGAAATCTTCAATCCAATGCCAACTAACATTGACACCAAAATCACGCTCAGCCATAACTTTGCCACTTTCAGAATAAGGATTTTTACGAATGTTAACTGGTAATAATTGTAACATTCTTTTCATCAGAGTTTGCAAGTTTTTCAAGTTCCAACTATTTGTCCTTTCATCTCTTCAAGACATTCGGTGCAAAGAGGGTTTTCAAGACCTGAAAAATGAAGGATAGTAACATTTCCCTTGTAGTCACTAAGAGAAAATTCAATGCCATTCACATCTGTTACAGTGAAATCCGTTGCTGGTTTAATTTCGAATTTTTCACTTTCAATAAACGATGGAAGAAGAATAATCCTACTATTATTGCAAGAAGAATAACTGCACCGATACTCACCCATCGTTTCATAGTAAAATCACCTTCATTTATTCATGTGATAATAATAAATTGTATCTTTAATCCAGGTTTCCATTTCTGCATCTGCAACGTTTCCTTCCCAGCTATGCCAACCAATTTTTACTTCCCCACTATCATTTACAAGGGTAAAAACACCAGTGGTTGCTATAACATTTGATCCCCCATTTGGATCATAATAGAACGCTTCATAAAATTTATTTTTAATATCTTCTGTAGCAGTTCCATATCCCTCCCAAGGGTTGTCAAGGTCGTAAAATACTGCATCTTCTCCATATATTTCTCCAAGAGCTATAACACGGTCTGCCTGTGGCTTACATCCCTTACATCCTGTTCTATGGCATACAAAAACTACAGGTTTTTCTTCTAGGTCTTCTGTAATCCATGTCAGATGATTAGCACTTTGACCGAGAAGGAAAATTAATCCAGAAATTATCTGCTCCAGTCCCAACAGAATGAACTGGTGTATAATTTTCCAACCAATCGTTGTTTCCATTTGAAGAATTATCATCTGTGTTGTTACTGGTGCAACCACTTAAAAACAATAGAAGAAAAACTGTAAATAAAATCAATATCAATGTTTTAATTTTCGTACATTATTGCCCCTCCTTTTCATTCAGATTTAAAGTTTTAAAAACAGCCTTTCGGATTAGTTCCTCAGGGATTTCTTCATAGGTTTTACCATTGTATTGTATTGTTCGGCAGTAAGTTTCATTTCCTGTTAAACAAGTGCAAGACGAGCAATAATTTTCATCAACTTTTGCTCCTGAGAGAATGCTTTCAAGAGTTTTACCGTTAATGAGTATCATATTCGATTGCTGTATTTCTTTCTCTGATAATTTTGTTTCAACGAATGTTATTTCGACTCCTTTTGTTTTTAATTCTTTCTTCAATTCTGAGATGATTTGATTCAGAGTTTTGCCAGTTTTTGAACATCGCAGACAAGTGCCTTTATCCAAATCAAGATGTCTCCATTCAATCGTAATTTGTTTCATGGTCTCAATTTCTCCTATTTTTTGAGAAGTTTTTTAACCTCTTCAAGACTTGGAACATGACCAACAATCTTTGCTTCACCGTCAACAAAAACCGCAGGTGTCATCATAACACCTCTGTCGACAATTTTCTGAAGGTCGTCTACTTTTACAATCTCTGCTTTTATCCCTAATTCCTCGACAGCCTTTCTAACAATCTTTTCGGTTGTCTTACATTTAGGACAACCTGTTCCTAAAATCTCTATTTTCATACTTCATATCTCCTTTATCATTAAAACACCCCAATAAAAAATCCATATATTAAACCAGAAATAGTGCAAAATATTGTTATCAAAATAGCATATACTAAAGTTCTTTTTGTTCCCATTATTTTTCTCACAACAAGTATACTTGGTAAAGATATTACAGGGTCTGCCAACAAATAAGCCAGTAGAGGACCATATGCCATGCCCAAACTTAGGAACATCTTGGCCATGGGTACCTCAACTAAAGTCGGGAAATACATGAAAACTCCGAACAGCACAGCACCAAGATTGGCAGGAACAGTATTAGAGCCAACATAATTGGCTAAGAAATTTTGTGGTATCAAAGATGTTAAAATACCTGCAATAAAAATACCTATCAAAAGCAAAGGAAATATTTTCTTGAAAAACATCCAAGTCTCACTTAGCCAACATTTTATCTCATCTTTATTGAAATAAAATTTTAGTTCCACCAGCACTAAAGAAATCAGAATTGTTAGACCAATTATCTTTAGTTCATTCCCGATTTTTGCTGCCCCGATAATCAATATTGCAAACAAAGTTGCAAAAAATATCAGCAAGTAATGCTTTTTTAATGTTCTCAGAACGTCATTCTTGGAAGACGTTTTGTCTACGTTATCATATTTCTTCTGGTTCTTTGATTAATTCAGTAACTGAACTCTTATCTTCATCGTCTTTTTCTTTAAAGAATGAAGATATTATGATACCTATTAAAACTGCAAATGTAATTGATAATATTATTCTTGCAGCAGCCAACTCCCATCCTAAAACGCTTCCTGTGTATATTATTGCTAAAATGTTAGTAGCAGGAGCTGTGTAAAGGAATGCTATTGCAGGACCTATGCCAGCACCTTTCTTTTTTATTCCAGCAAACAATGGCAGTATGGTGCAAGAGCAAACTGCAAGCAATAAACCAGCTACTACTGACAATGGATAGGCTTTGTATTTTGGAACATTACTTCCAAGATATTTTGTTATTTTTTCCTTGGGGAGCAAAGCAGACATAGCACCTGCAATAAAAAACGCTGGAACCAAACAAAATAAAACGTGAGCCGATAGATATTCTCCCAAAGCTCGTAATGCCTGCAAACAGAATATCAATCGGTGTCATTTATCTCACTTAAATTTTTTAGCCAAATCAACGAGTTTAAAAATATTCTTGTCAGCGATACTAAGCATTATCTTTGTTCCATCTCTACGTTCATTAACTAAACCTGCTTGTTTTAAAACTTTAAGATGTAGAGATACATTTGGTTGAGATTTACCAGTATAAGGAATAACTTCACAGATACATTTCTCTTCATCTTTAATACATTCAAGAATTTTTAATCTTGTAGGATCAGCCAGAGCCTTGAATATTTCTATTTCAGACATCAATAAATATAAGTTAATTTAAATATTTAAATATTACTATGAAAGTTTTGTTTGACTATTATGGTTTAAATCTCTTTTTTTAACCAAAAAAACATGATCATACAAAAAATGATGGTTTTTCTCCTGTTGGAAACATATGAGTGCAGGGGAAGGGATTTGAACCCCCGAACCTCTGCAGGAACAGATCTTGAGTCTGTCGCCGTAGACCAGGCTTGGCTACCCCTGCACGAGCAACACAAGAACAGTTCATTCATAATAAATATTTAGGTTGAAACACGTTTGATGACAAGACAACAGACCATAGGACAATAAACCTTTTTTTTCCCGGAATGTTTTAAATGGCAGAAATGATTTCAGTATGGCAGAGAGGTGATAGGATGAGTCAGGGAAAATATATTGGAGTACTGACCAGTGGTGGTGATGCTCCAGGGATGAATGCAGCGATACGCGCAGTCGTACGAACCGGGATCTATCATGGAAACACGCTATTTGGGATCAAACGCGGGTATCAAGGAATGATCGAGGGGGACATCGAACAACTCAACCGATATTCCGTCAGCAACATTATCAAAGATGGCGGAACCATCCTGCAGACCGCACGAAGTAGTGAGTTTCTTACGAAAGAAGGACGAGAAAAAGCATTTAAAAACATCAAACGCTTTGGCATCGATAGCATCATTGTCATCGGAGGAGACGGCTCGTTCCGCGGGCTTCATCAGCTCATCCAAGAGTTCCCCATCCAAGGAATCGGTGTGCCAGGAACGATTGATAATGATCTCTATGGGACTGATTTTACCGTTGGGTTTGACACCGCGGTTAACACTGCACTGGAGGCAATCGATAAGATACGAGATACCGCGTCGTCACACTCACGACTTTTTATTATCGAGGTCATGGGACGGACCTCAGGTTACATCGCGTTGTATACCGGTATTGGTGGTGGTGCGGAAGACATTCTTATCCCTGAAGCCCCTATGGAGATACAGAAACTTGTCGCGGAGCTTGAGGCACAGCATAAGGCAGGGAAACAAAGTAGCATTATCGTGATTGCCGAAGGAGAAACAACAGGAGGGGCAGCCGAGATAAAATCAGCCATTGAAAAGGTCATCAACTGGGACATCAAGGTCAGCGTACTTGGTCATGTGCAACGCGGTGGAGATCCTTCTGCGTTTGACCGGGTGCTTGCCAGCAGGCTTAGGATACGAATCGGTCCTTGCGGTCATGAACAATGAAAACGATAAAATGGTTGGTATGGTCAATAACAAAGCGACACTCACACCACTCGAAGACACGTGGACGAAGAAAAAAGACATGGACATGACCTATCTGAAAATGAATGAAGTCTTAGCAGCACAACAGGTAAAAGCTCTTGAAGTCACCGCATAAAGAATATACAGTGATAATCTGTTAATTAATAAAGAATCATCATAACGAAGCGACAATCCTTTTTTCAAAACTCTGAAGGTCCTTTTTGTAATCCTTCATATACTCAAACGAAAAATCATACACAACATCTTTGAGAATCAATGGTTCAGGTGATGCCATCTGAAAATCAACCTTTTGTTCAGGGTGTTCTAATGCAGCACGAATCTGTTCATTCGATAAGACACCTTTTCCCTTTTTTTCAAGAGCAGATACAATACGACGAATCTGATTCCACAGAAAGGTTTGTGCATAAAAATCAAGAATCAAAAAATCTTGTTTCTCGACGATAACAATGTTGTCAATGGTTCGAACCGGGTTTTTCAACGGTTCAACCCGCGCGAAATTCTGAAAGTTATGCTCACCGGTAAACAACCCTGCAGCAGAAAGCAGCGCATCAACATCAAGATTGTTTCTCTTCAGATAATACCGGTATTCCCTTCTTTTCGCATGACGAGGATAAAAACCAGGCTCGACCGATTGCACCCCGTAGATGAAAACATCTAATCTATCCTCTGTCAACTGGCTAACAATCTTTTCTTTGGAACAAGCAGTATCAAATGCACACACATTACCCAAGGCAGACACACCACGATCAGTACGACTCGCGGTACGAAAACAAGATGTTCTGGCATCAACAACAATCTTTCGTTTAATCAACAGATCTAACAGCTCTTGTTCAATGGTTCGTTGACCAGGTTGCCGTGCATACCCAGAAAAATCCTTTCCATCATAGGCGAACTTTAATGCAACTCGCATACAAGCACCGATATTGTTTCTCCCATAAAACAGTTCTGATACTTAAGAGGATAATACTTTAAAAAAATAAGATACTACACAAGAACAGCATGCCGAGAAAAAAAGATATCGAGGAAAAACTCAAGTGCGGTCCATCCTGCCTCATCGGCAGAGGAACTCGCGTTCTCAGTCCCTGAAATCTTTGATCTCTGTAACGTGAAATCACAGGTCGCCTACCAGATGCTCAGCGAAAACATCGAGGTTTCCCACTGGCAAGCCCTTGCGGAGATCATCGCCAAAGAACTCAACAACGGTGCAGCTGGCGTGGTAATCCCTCATGGAACTGATACCCTCGGATACACGGCAGCAGCATTATCGTTTCTTCTGAAGAATCTCTCAGGACCAGTGGTGCTTGTCGGAGCGCAACGATCCAGTGACCGGCCATCTTCGGACGCAGCGCAGAATCTCATCGCTGCAGCAACCGTTGGCGCAACCACAGATATCGGAGAAGTTGTCGTCGTGATGCATGGGGAAATCTCTGATACCTTCTCAACTATTCATCGAGGTACCAAAGTTCGAAAATTCCATACATCTAGACGAGACGCGTTTCAAACCGTCAACGACCTTCCACTGGGAAAAGTAGAAAACGGTGTCATCACACTAGACGCTCCATATTGGAAGAAGACAATTGGACCAGTGGCAACCGATACAAACATGGAGGAAGACGTCAGGATAATTTATTTCCATCCAGTGATGAAACCAGAGGACATCACAGAGAAAAAAGGCCTTGTGTTAACAGGGACCGGTCTAGGCCATGTATCAACAATCCTCCTCCCACGGATCACCAAGCTTATCAAAAACGGCTCAGTAATCATCATGACATCCCAGTGTCTGTTCGGACGAGTCAACATGCGAGTGTATTCCGCAGGACGAGACCTTATCAAAGCAGGCGTTATCTCAGGTGAGAATATGCTGCCTGAAACCGCCTATCTCAAACTTATGTGGGCGCTTGCGTATGCAAAAACCAAGCAAGAAGTAGAACAGCTCATGATGATGAATATTGCTGGTGAAATAGCAGAACGAATGAAAAGTAACGCTTTCCTCCAACAAAACAATTAACCGATTTTTTCCGGAACCAAAAAAAGATAACCATCCAGTTTCACCGTTTTCACCATTGGAGTATCAACAGAAGCGGTTTTTGGTTTCCGTATCTCAACGGTGGTATAGGTTTTCGGATTCATGAGTTGAATTTCGTTTTTTGACTGACTGACCACTATCATTTCCCTGATGAGTTCTTTGCTGCCATATATCCTTGATGGCTGAATGTCTTTCCCATCAATCACTTTCTCGGTCCACGTTGAAAGTTCAAGCGCACGGACCTTATTTGCATGAAGCGATACAATAGAGAAAAACGAGTTATTGAAAGAGAAAAAATCGCCTTTACGATACGTTGGTATCCGTACAAGATAGGTCATGCGGTATACTTGTCTGCTGTCTTTCATTCCTGCAGAGGATGCTGATTTTTTGAAGTCACCACCGAATTGCTCCTGAATTTTTTTAGCAATTGAAAGCGCGGTTCCTTTTTCACTGAGGAAAAAATCAAGACCCTCGCGTTTTTCAGCAATATCAGTAATAAATAACCCTCGTTTGCCGCTCTCTTGAAATTGTCCGACCATGGTTTCAACAGCGGATCGAAGGGTTTTCAGCTCTGTGTTTGTGAATGTTCGTTGCTCAGCGCGTATCTGTAAAATCGCCTCATAGTACCCTCCAGCTTCCCGAGAACAAATCTCACAGGTATTATGTCTGATTCGTACCGTAAGCGGGTGCTGCTCCGTAATTGTTTGATCCTCAAGAGAGCCAGAGATGAACACCATGCAAGCGAGTATTCTCTCCTGCTCTTTACACTGGGTTTGTATTTCAACATGTTTGAGCTCAGGATTGATGGTAAACGCTTCTTTAACGTACCGTTTCAGGATATCGTTAAAGGATTCTTGAAGCCATGTGTTCTTGTATTTATAGGATGAACAACGAGGGCACATAATAATATCAAGGATTGCTGGTCCTTTAGAAAATTGTGTAGCTTTCAGATAGCAGCTGAAGCAGACACCATTTCGAAAGATTGTTACATCATTCCCGCATTCGACGCAAAACATACTCTTGTTCCATTCCTGTTAGGTTCTTTGAGTGAGATATACGCCATAGATTATTAAAATAATGTTTAAATTATTCCATAGATTAAATTTTAATTATCTCGTTTGTATTCCCTATTGTATCTAGAGTAATTTTTTATTTATAATTCTTCTGACAAACTAGATAATGATTCCAACCGCCAAACATTTTCTTATCATTGATTTCTTCTTTTAGTTTTAAGCGTTTAACTAAATTTGAATATTTTATGACCAACCAGGACAATTAAATATTTCAATTAGAATCCCTGCTATTCCAATAAGTATATCCCCGCAACCAAGCGTCAAAGCAAGAAATAACTCCGATTAAAACCAGGAAATCTGCAATTAAACATATAACTGGAAATGGCCAGGAAGTAACTCCTGTATTATTTTCACAATTACACTTTGAGTTCGATAATTGCGTTAATTCTCCTATTGATTGTATCATCTTTTTCAATAACAGCAGTTATTTCCTTTTGTATCCCTTGATTATTCACTTGATACTGTTCAAGTCATTGAATGTATCTTTGATTTACTGATAGTCTTTGAAAGCATCAAACCAACAAGATACATATGCTTGAGTTGATTCTTCGTTAAAATAGGAGTATTGAATATCTGAGAATCTTAGTTCTGGATTAAAGAAACCTTCTCTGTTTATCTGGGATTTGAGTATAATTCTCTGGATCTCCTTGTTGTTTGCAATATCAAGGATGGTTTGGAATAACACCTCCTTTTGATTCACTTCATTGTCTATTACTGTTTGATTAGATGATTGAACTGTCTGATATCCAACAACATTACTCAAGGATGCAAGAATAAGAAGAATCACAGCACAGATACTTACTCCAATCAGAGGTTTCTTATCCATACCTTTTCCCCCTTTGTACAATTAAATAACAATGTTCTCCTTTAAAAACGTATCCTTAGAAATCGAGGTTTTACAGAAATAAAAAGAAAAAAAAGGGGGTGATTTTCTAATATCCTAGCAGTTGTCTGAGTATCGGGAACGCGTGTGGAAACCGCTCCATGAGTCTCTCAATCAGTTCTAAGAACAGTGAAGGCATGTAACCCGTTACTTTTGGCATAGTCACTTTAAGTTGTCCCCAGTCGCTTAATGCATCATAGGAATCTTTCGCTTGGCATTTAATGATCAATGTGCCTCTTTTAATAAATGTATGGCTAACAATAACCAATTGGCCGGAATGATAGGGACCAATCCATTCTGTAACGGGAGACCCGTCACCCCATTCAATCCGGTAGTAGACATCATCTCCATCAGGGTCGACTGCGACAAAATTATAGTTATATGATACTCCTGTTTTTCCGCTTGCTGGGCCATCAATGGTTGGTGGATTAGGTGGTGGACTTGCTGTGGTAAAGGTGTACCACTTTCTTGTATACAGACCGCTGCCGGTAGGATCAGTCGCATTGATCCAGACTTTGTACATAGTTGAATTTGTAAGACCAGAGAGGCCAAGTGATTTGGTCCCATTCGATGCACCAGTTCCACTGGTAGTTTGTCCATTGCTACAATGAATAGTCCAAGAAAAAACATCACCCTCAGAATCGTTGATTGGGATTTTCCAGCTAAAGCTCAGAGGATTATTTTTTGAACCATTTACCGAAGAGGGTGTTCCAAAAACCGGTGGAAGGCTCACTTTTGTACCTGAAGGTGTACCATTTTCTTGTATACAGACCGCTGCCGGTAGGATCAGTCGCATTGACCCAGACCTTGTATGTGGTTACATAAACGAGTGCAGAGAGCTTTCGTGATTTTGTTCCATTGGTGACATTAGTTCCGCTATTGAATTGTCCGTTACTACATTGGATGGTCCATGAGAATGCATCTCCATCAGAATCATTGATCGGGATGCTCCAGGTAAGATTCACAGAGTTATTGGTTGAACCGTTGGATGGGGTTGGTGTTCCGAAAAGAGGCGGGTGATTTAATTTTGTACTGAAGGTGTACCATTTTCTTGTAAATAGACCACTGCCGGTAGGATCAGTCGCATTGACCCAGACCTTGTATGTGGTTAAATATGCGAGTCCAGAGAGCGAAAGTGATTTGGTCCCATTCGATGCACCAGTTCCACTGGTAGTTTGTCCATTACTACATTGGATGGTCCAAGAGAATGCATCTCCATCAGAATCATTGATCAGGATACTCCAGCTAAGACTCCGAGGGTTATTGATTGAACCGTTGGATGGAGTTGTTAATCCGAAAAGAGGTGGTTGATTTACTTTTGTACTGAAGGTGTACCATTTTCTTGTAAACAGACCACTGCCGGTAGGATCAGTCGCATTGACCCAGACCTTGTATGTGGTTAAATATGCGAGTCCAGAGAGCGAAAGTGATTTGGTCCCATTCGATGCACCAGTTCCACTGGTAGTTTGTCCATTACTACAATTAATAGTCCATGAAAACGCATCACCCTCAGAATCGTTCATTGGGATACTCCAACTAAGACTCCGAGGATTATTGATTGAACCATTGCCAGGATTAGGAGTCCCAAAGACCGGTGGTTGATTTGCACTTTCTTTTGTAAACACGTACACCGACTCAGAATTATCTCCTTTGTCATCATCAAGAGGCGCTCCGATGAGAGCGGTGTCACCAACAGTAGAAATAGAACAACCAAAAAAATCCATCTCTGTGCCGTCTGAGGTGAGGAGCTTTTGTATTTCAGGCCAGCTCTCTACCATGTATGTCAGATGGGTACTCGGAACTGTTGCATCTATCGAACTATTTTTTAAAGACTCGACTGCGGGAACAGCAGCAGCCATTAACAACAGACATACAAACAAACCAATTATCTTTTTTTTCATTTACCTTCCCATTATTACTATATATGGTCTCCTATAAGAAGGTTTTTAATTGCAGAAATTCCTTTTACTTATAAAACTCTGGTGATCAAGACAGATATCTATAGGAGAATTCTCTAATAATTCTGATCTATAGATTATTAAAATATTGTTTATACTATTCCATTGATTAAATTTTAATTATCTCGTTTGTATTCCCTATTGTATTTAAAGTAATTTTTTATTTATAATTCTTCCGACACATAAGAGAATGATTCCAACTGCCAATCCTTTTCTCATAATATGACGTCTGCCCCTATCTTTCCTCCATTCTAAGACCTTATAACAACCGTCTCCTATTAAAAACCTATACATCAAAAGCATCACTATATGTTTTGTGCTTATCAATATAAAAAAAAGGGAAATTTGTTAATATTCTAGCAGTTGTCTCAGTATCGGGAACGCGTATGGGAGTCGCTCCAAGAGTCTCTCAAGCAGTTCCAAGAACAGCGAAGGAATGTAAGCCGTTCCTTTTGGCATAGTCACTTCAAGTTGTCCCCAGTCGCTTAATGCATCATAGGAATCTTTCGCTTGGCATTTAATGATCAATATGCCTCTTATCGAAAATGTATGGCTAACAATAACCAATTGACCGGAATGATAGGGACCAATCCATTCTGTAACGGGAGACCCGTCACCCCATTCAATCCGGTAGTAGACATCATCTCCATCAGGGTCGACTGCGACAAAATTATAGATATATGATACTCCTGCTTTTCCGCTTGCTGGGCCATCAATGGTTGGTGGATTAGGTGGTGAACTTGCCATTGTGGTAAAGGTATACCACTTTCTCTTATACAGACCACTGCCGGTAGAGTCAGTCGCATTCACCCAGACTTTGTACGTAGTTGAATTTTTAAGACCAGAGAGCTCGAGTAATTTGGTCCCATTCCATGCACCAGTTCCACTGGTGGTTTGTCCGTTCCTACATTGAATAGTCCACGAAAACACATCACCCTCAGGATCGTTGATTGGAATGCTCCAGTTAAAGCTTAGAGGATTATTTATCGAACCATTTACCGAAGAGGGTGTTCCAAAAACCGGTGGAAGGCTCACTTTTGTACTGAAGGTGTACCATTTCCTTGTATACAGACCGCTGCCGGTAGGATCAGTCGCATTGACCCAGACCTTGTATGTGGTTAAATATACGAGTCCAGAGAGCGAAAGTGATTTGGTCCCATTCGATGCACCAGTTCCACTGGTAGTTTGTCCATTACTACATTGGATGGTCCAAGAGAATGCATCTCCATCAGAATCATTGATCGGGATACTCCAGCTAAGACTCAGAGAGTTATTGGTTGAATCGTTGGATGGGGTTGGTGATCTGAAAAGAGGTGGTTGATTTACTTTTGTACTGAAGGTGTACCATTTCCTTGTATACAGACCGCTGCCGGTAGGATCAGTCGCATTGACCCAGACCTTGTATGTGGTTAAATATACGAGTCCAGAGAGCGAAAGTGATTTGGTCCCATTCGATGCACCAGTTCCACTGGTAGTTTGTCCGTTGCTACAATTAATAGTCCACGAAAACACATCACCATCAAGATCATTGATTGGGATACTCCAGCTAAGACTCACAGAGTTATTGGTTGAACCATTGCCAGGATTAGGAGTCCCAAAGACCGGCGGTTGATTTGCACTTTCTTTTGTAAATACACACACCGACCCTTTTTGATTTTCACCACCGAATTCTCCGAGGAGAGCAGTATCCCCATCAGGAGAAACAGAGCAGTCAAAAAAATCCATATCTGTACCATCTGAGTTGAGGGACTTTTGTATTTCAGGCCAGCTCTCTACCATGCATGCCAGAGGGGTGTTCGGAATCGTTCCATCTATCGCACTATTTTTTAAAGACTCCACTATCGGAACAGCAGAAATCATCAACAACATGCAAACAAACAAACCAAGAAGCTTTTTTTTCATGTACCTTCCCATTATTCCTATATGTGGTCTCCTATAAGAAGGTTTTTAATTGCAGAAATTCCTTTTACCTATAAAACTCTGGCGATCAAGACAGATATCTATAGGAGACTCCTCTGATAATTCTGATCTATAAATTATTATTGTTGTGTTATGTAGACGCCATATATTATTAGGGCTGCGCCAAGAAGGAAAAACCATGTCAGAGATGTACCGAGGAAAAACGACATAAGTATCGTAAAAAGAGGAATGAAATTCAAAAAGACCGCTGCTTTACTTGCATCGATATGCTTCAGCGCATAATACCACCCGAGATACCCAAAGAGAGAACAGGTGAGTGCAAGGTAGAGTACAGCGAGCCATCCATTCAGTGACGTCTGTTGAAGAACAGGGCCAAGATGCAAGATAACGAAGGGGATATACAAAAGTGTTCCAAAACCAAACGCGTAGGTAGTAATTACAAATTCATCATAGGTTTTTAACAGTCGTTTTCCAACAAACGAATAGAGCGCCCAACAAAACGCAGACAGCAACATGAGGATGCCCCCGATGAAAAATAGATTGTCAAAGGTCAGCGCCTGTTTTGAGATATCAGAAAACATGATGACGAAAACCCCGATAAACGAAAGAATGATACCTGCCACCCTTTTCCTTGTCAGGGTTTCTTGCAAGAAAAAGCCGGAAAGAATCGCGATGAAAATCACGTTGGTGTTAATCAGTACGGATGCGGTTGGTGCATTCGTGAAATGAATACCAAGGAACTGGAAGAGATACAAGAGAGTCACCCCGGTCAGTCCAAGCACAACGAGCCAAGGGAGCTCCTTTTTTGGAAGCAATAGTGGTTTCTTTCTTAATACGGCAATCAGTATCATCAAGGGTGTTGCAATAAGAAACCTGAGAAACCCCAGATCAATAGGGTCCATCTCCTTTGTGGTAATATCGACGACAATAAACGATCCTGCCCAGACAAACGAAACAAGAATGAGGAGCATTGCAATGATCAGATTCTTGTTCATGAGCACCGATAAACAATGACGTGGTTATTAAACGATATCCTGTGGTTCGTATCACAAAAATCTTTGGAGAATGTGGTTTGGGTAAGGAGTGTACAGGACCCTGGTACTTGGTGTACAACAACACGCTTTAAAGAAAACAGACAAAACAGGCATTGAGGAGTGATAAAAAATGATGATTGTTGGTCAAGTATCAGGTCCCGAGGAAGCAACCGAGGTGGAATTTATCGCAAAATCCTTTGTCGTCGCAAACCGCGCACGCGCCCTTGCGCTACAACTACGAGAGGTGTAGGCAAATGGCGAAAAAGACAAAGGGGAAGAAAAACATCCCCACCGACATTCCGATTTTCTGGGTGAACATCGTGGAAACAGACTCTGATGCCTCTGCAGTCTTATGATTTTACAACACCGACCGGTTTTTTAGGATTTTTTTTTGTTGTTTTTTCACTATCTTTTTCATCGGAATCGTTGATTTTTTTGCCGCTCTCAAGGGTTCCATCGGTGAGTCCTTCAACAAGGAGAACGTCGTACTCCACCTTGTATTCACCAGGGTCACCCTCTGAGAACTTGAAGTTTTTCTCTCGACATAATGCAATCATCGGGTAATTATCCTTCAGGACGACACCATTGACCTTTATCAAGTTCTTATCTTTCGCGATTTCAATGAGGTAATCCAGAAACTCAGAGCCGAGTCCTTGTCGTTGCCATTCATCTGTAACAACGAGCGCGAATTCTGCTTCATCAACTCGGCTAGGATCAAGGATAAGCCGAGCGACACCAAGGAGTCGCTTTTTCCCGTTTTCCTCCATTTCTGCGACAATCCCAATTTCCCTGTCGTAATCGATATTACAAAATCTCGTACGAACCTCATGGGGCGTGTCTTTGATAATTCTGAAAAATCGGAACCGCACGGTTTCCTCAGAGAACGTCTTGAACATCTCCAGCCACATGTTTTCATCCTCTGGTTTTATTGGGCGGAGGAGAGCTTTCTTTCCATCTTTTAGTATGATAGGTTTCATGTACTTGGTTGGATATGGCGTAATGATAAGATGAGGATGTTTCTCCGGCTCAGGGTCAAGGATTATCCGCGCGTCCACCGCAATGAGATCATTTCCCTGCGGAATCAATGGGTTGATATCGACTTCTTTAATCTCAGGATGATCGATAAGCATCTGTGAAAACTTAATCATGGTTTCTTCGACTTTCTTCATATCAACGGGCGGGACGTTTCTGAATCCTTTTAACAGCTCATAGGCCTTTGTTTTTTCAATAATACGCTGTGCCAAGGTCTGATTCAGAGGGGGAAAACCGATCGCTCGATCCTTAAACAACTCTGTGTAGATACCACCTAATCCAAAGAGAATCACCGAACCAAACACAGGGTCTTTTTTTGACCCAAGAATCAGTTCATACCCATAGTTGTTCACCTGCTTCTGAATTGTTACTCCAAGAATTGTCGCATTAGGAACCTTTTCTTTCGCCCGTTTCGTCATCGCTCTGAATGCTGTTTTGACATCATCGCCACAGCGTAAATCAAGGACGACGCCACCGACATCACTTTTATGGCTAATCTGAGGAGATAATATCTTCATTACGATAGGGTATCCGATTTCTTCTGCTGCTTTCACCGCTTTGTTTTCATTTTCTGCAATCATCGGTGTTGTCGTAGTAATCCCATAGAGTTCGAGAAATGTCTTTGCTTCACTCTCATTGAGCATGGTTCTTTTCTCTTTGGCTGCCGCGTCTAAGATTTTTTTGATTATCTCTGTATGAGCCGTGGTTTGTATGTTTAACTCCTCAGGAGTCTCATACAGTTGACCTAAGTGACGTTCATAATGATACAAATACATGTAGGATTCAACCGCTTCATCAGGCGACGCGTAGGTTGGGATATTGTTCCGGTTGAGGATTTCTCGTGCGTGATACACACTTGCCTCACCGATAAATGAGGTGAGTATTGGTTTGGTTGATTTACGGGCAATATCAACAAGCCGGTCTGCGAGTTTCTGCGGGTCAGCCATCACCTGGGGAACACAGAGAATCAAAAGACCATCGATATTTTTATCCTCAAGACAAATCTCAATTGCTTTCTGGTATCGCTCTTCGTCACCATCTCCGATGATGTCAACAGGATTGCCATGACTCCAATGTGTCGGCAACACTTTATTGAGTTTCTCAATCGTCTCTGGAGACAAGGTTGCAAGCTTACCACCTTTCTCGATGATTGAATCCGTGGCAAGAACACCAGGTCCTCCGGCATTGGTCACAATTGCAATGTTCGGTCCCATCGGACGCGGCTGTTTCGCAAGAATCGAGGAGCAATTGAATAAATCCATGATATTCATAACACGGACAACACCAGACCTTCGGAAAGCAGCATCATAGATGACATCTTCACCAGCAAGAGCACCTGTATGTGATGCAGCTGCTTTTGCTCCTTCTTTGAACCGACCGGATTTAATCACAATAATCGGTTTTGCACGTGCGAACCCTTTCGTCGCACTCATAAACTTCCGTGCATCAGTAATCGATTCGATATACAGAACAATGCTTCGGGTGTGAATGTCCATCCCAAAGTAATCAATTAAATCACCGAAATCAACATCTAGCATAGAGCCAACAGACACGAACGAACTAAAACCGACCTTTGCCGCCGCAGCCCAGTCAAGGATCGCCCCACAGACCGCACCACTCTGGGAAAGCAGTGCGATAGACCCTTTCTCCGGCATGGAACCTGCAAATGTCGCATTCAAATTCAGGTACGGCATGATGAAACCGACACAATTTGGACCGATGATGCGCAACCCATATTTTTTCTTCAGATCTAACAAACGCTGTTCACGTGCGACACCCTCAGGTCCGATTTCTTTAAACCCTGCAGAAATAATGAGAATACCTTTGATACCTCGTATCCCACATTGTTCGACTACATCACAGACAACGGTTGCTGGTGTTGCAATAATCGCAAGATCAACAACTTTAGGAACCTCATTGATGGATGGATACGCTTGTACCCCTTGAACACTCTCTCGTTTTGAATTCACTGGGATAGACAACACCATCATATCCCGATCCTATCAGATTTCGGAAAATCCTGTATCCAGCTGAGCCGATGGTTTCACTTGCGCCAATCACTGCGATACTTTTTGGTTTGAAGACTTTATCAAGATTTGCACCATTCATTGTGCTTCCCTCCATATAATGAGCTGTAGAGCACCGAATCGAGGAAAGTAGAATCGATTATATAAGAGTATCGCCACCTCTGATTTTTCATGGAAAATAAAAGAAAAAAAGACGAAAAATCTGCCGTTAAGGAGGTTACGTCTTTTGCTCGGTCATGTCTTTATACGCTTTATAACGAGTTAGTGTGCTATCCTCAAGCTGTTTGTGTAACTTCGCAGCTTCCTCAGGGAACGTTTGAACAAGCGCAGCGTATCTAACTTCACCCATCAGGAAATCATGGATGGTGCCATTAGGTGGCTGGTAATCGAGCTGGAACGGGTTTTTTCCTTCTGCTGCGAGACGTGGATCATACCGATATAACGGCCAGTACCCAGATTCGACCGCACGTTTTTCTTCTTCCTGGGTTTTCCCCATACCTGCCTTTATCCCATGGTTAATGCAGGGTGCGTACGCGATAATCAGCGAAGGACCATGATATGATTCTGCTTCTTTGAGTGCTTTCATGAGTTGATTTTTATTCGCGCCCATCGCTACAGAGGCGACATAGACATATCCGTAACTCATCGCGATGAGTCCTAGATCCTTTTTCTTGGTTTTCTTTCCAGACTCAGCAAACTTCGCGATGGAACCAACCGGTGTTGCTTTTGAGGACTGACCACCGGTATTCGAGTACAGCTCGGTGTCAAGCACTAAGATGTTGATGTCTTCATTCATCGCAAGCACGTGGTCAAGACCGCCGTAGCCGATATCATACGCCCAGCCGTCCCCACCAACAGCCCAGATTGATTTCTTTGTCAGCATGTCACGGGATTCCCATATCTGATTAAGCACCGCGTCGTTGTGATTCTTTTCAAGCAAAGTTTTGATTTTATCGCCGAATTCTTTGGATTTATCCGCATCGTCCATGTTTTGTACCCAGCTTGTGAATGCGTCTTTTAATTCTCCTTGTGTTTTTTGAATCGCTTGGGTGATGAGATCCACTAGTTTTGCCCGTGCGTTGCGCTGTTGCAAGCATCATGCCAAAGCCGTACTCAGCGTTGTCTTCGAAGAGGGAATTTGCCCAGGCTGGACCAAATCCTTTGTCATTTACGGTGAACGGCACTGAGGGGGCTGAACCACCCCAAATCGAGGAGCACCCTGTTGCGTTTGCGATGATCATCCGGTCACCAAACAACTGCGTTGCAACCTTGAGGTACGGTGTTTCACCACATCCGGCACATGCGCCTGAGAACTCAAGTAATGGTTTCTGGAATTGAGAGCCTTTCAGCGAATATTTGTCAAATCCACCTAAACGAGATGGAATCGTCTCCGCATAGAGCTGTAAGGGTCGTTGTGTCTCCATCTGTGTAGCAATAGGTTTCATAACCAATGCTTTTTCTTTTGCAGGACAGATATCAGCACAGTTCCCGCAGCCCATGCAATCTTCTGTGTAGACCTGCATTCTGAAGAAGAAATCCCCTGCTTCTTTTCCCACTGCTTTCTT
The DNA here is from genome assembly GCA_963835145.1 of uncultured Thermoplasmata archaeon. Taxonomy (GTDB): domain Archaea; phylum Thermoplasmatota; class E2; order DHVEG-1; family DHVEG-1; genus SM1-50. The sequence goes on along the minus strand of CAWIEM010000018.1, from coordinate 117,447 downwards.
TGCGTCAAATCCTTTCGGTGCTTTGCTCAATTCGTTTTGTGTCACAAGCACCGGTCTAATGGTCGCATGTGGACAGACCATTGCACATTGGTTACACTGGATACATTTCTCCATAAGCCATTCAGGGACGTTGATGGCGACACCTCGTTTCTCAAACTGTGAGGTCCCTGCAGGGAAAATACCTGCTGGTGGGAATGCACTCACTGGAAGTTTATCTCCTTGTTGTGCAAGCATCGGCCGCATGACTTTCGTGATAAACTCTGGTTCTTTTCGTACTACTGTTTTATCAGCTGGCAGGTTTGACCACGAGGACGGATAATGGATTTCTTGGATACCTGCTGATGCTGCGTCGACTGCTTTCCAGTTCATCTCAACTACTTCTTGTCCTTTCTTGCCATAGGTTTTTGCAATTGCGGCTTTAAGGTATGTCATCGCATCATTGATCGGTAGGACATTTGACAGTTTGAAAAACACGGTTTGCATGACCATGTTGATCCGACCACCCAGACCGATTTCTTCTGCTATTTTCACTGCGTCGATGTTGTAGAACTTCAGATGTCTTTGTGCAATGGTTTTCTTCAGTGAATTCGGCAGACATGTCTCCATTTCTTCCAACGTCCAAGGTGAGTTCAGTACAAATGTTCCACCGTCACGGATGCCTTCGAGAAGTTCATATTTATCAACGTAGGATGACTGATGACAGGCAATATAATCTGCCTTGTCCACAAGATAGGTTGAGTGGATAGGGTATTTTCCAAACCGGAGGTGAGACATGGTGACACCACCAGATTTCTTTGAGTCATAGGCAAAATAGCCTTGGACGTACATGGTGGTGTTATCCCCAATGATTTTAATCGCGTCTTTGTTCGCACCAACGGTTCCATCAGAGCCCATGCCCCAGAATTTACAACGGATGAGTCCTTCGGGAGCGGTATCAATCAGTTCACCCAACGGAAGCGAGGTCTTGGTGACATCATCTTCAATACCAACAGTGAAGTGATTTTTTGGTTGTGTTTGTTTCAGGTTGTCGAAGACTGCTTTTGCCATGGTTGGGGTGAATTCCTTAGAGCCAAGACCGTATCTGCCGCCGACGACCGGGATATCCATTTTTTTATCATGAAGGACGGTTGTCACATCTAAGTATAACGGTTCTCCAAATCCGGTGCTTTCTTTGGTTCTATCAAGAACCGCTATCTTTTTTACGGTTTTTGGTAGGATGTTTATGAAATGATCTGCAGAGAATGGTCGGTAGAGTCGTACTTTGATTAACCCGACTTTCTCGCCTTTTTTATTTAAATATTCGACGACTTCTTCAGCAGCCTCACAGCCGGATCCCATCATGATCAGGACTCGATCTGCATCCGATGCGCCAACATAGTCGAATAAATGGTAGGATCGTCCTGTCAATTTGCTGACTTTCTGCATTTCTTCTTCGACAATAGCAGGCACAGCCAGATAGTATTTATTTGATGCTTCAGTGACTTGGAAGTAGATATCAGGATTCTGTGCCGTACCCCTCTGATGTGGATGCTCTGGATTGAGAGCGCGCTGCCGGTGTTTCCTAATCGTATCCCAATCAACGAGTTTCGCGATATCTTCGTAGTCGATCATCTCGATTTTTTGGATCTCATGAGAGGTACGGAACCCGTCGAAGAAATGAAGAAACGGAATACTTGCGTGAAGCGTAGAAAGATGTGCGACCAATGCAAGATCCATCGCCTCTTGAACGGAATTTGATGAAAGCAAGGCAAAACCTGTTGCCCGTGTCGCCATGACATCTTGATGATCACCGAAAATGGAAAGCGCTTGCCCTGCGATAGCACGACCAGTCACATGGAAAACACATGGCATCAGCTCCCCAGAAATCTTATACATGTTGGGGATCATAAGGAGTAAACCCTGTGAGGCAGTAAATGTCGTGGCACAAGCACCAGCGCTCAGCGCACCATGCACCGCACCAGCTGCCCCACCCTCGGATTGCATTTCTGAAACCTTGAGGACCTGACCGAAAATGTTTTTCCGTCCGTGGGCAGCCCACGCATCAACCTCTTCACCCATCGGAGACGATGGGGTGATGGGGTAGATAGCAGCAACGTCGCTAAACGCGTACGCGACATGGGCAGCAGCAGTATTTCCATCAACACTTTTTATTATAGCTTTTTTCGTATTGTTTTTTGTTTCCATCATGGTTTGTTGTTTGGTCATGAAAAACACCTCATGAGAAGAAAATCTCATATTTTTCATTCATCGAGTCGGAGACCAACTAACCGGTATCCTGGTTCGATAGATAAATATTTGGTTATCAGGAGAAGACGGGTTAGAGGCTCCAGTAATCACTAAGGTTTTGCTTCAGCTTCTGAACAGTGTTGTAAACCTCTTCTGGGTCGGTATCAGGTATTTCCTCTTCTTCTAAGAAATCATCGTTCCCAAGGAGTCCACAGAAAATATTATAGTAGGATTTAATGCAGGCGATACTATTATACCCTCCACCAAGGAGAACAAGAAGCTTCCGGCATGTCTCCTGGGAGAGTCCCGCAACACTTTTTGCCAGATGATAATACGTCTGATAGGTAAGATTGAGGTCAGCAAGTGGATCCGCATGATGGGTATCAACACCGGATTGATAGAGGATGATGTCCGGTTTGAATTGCCTGGTGATTGATGGGACGATTTCTTCAAATGCCATTCTATAGCTCGTACCACCAGTACCAGGAGGAAACGGGAGATTGACGGTATAACCTGCTGCATCTTCTCGACCGATGGTTTCGACACGCCCGGTACCAGGGTATAACGTCCGGCCATCTTGATGAAACGACAGGTTCAAGACTGTTTTATCATCAATATAGATATCCTGGGTACCGTTCCCATGATGGACATCTAGATCAATGATCATAAAACGTTTGAGTTTTTGTTTTTCACGGAGATATTCAATCGTTACCGCAATATCGTTAAAGAAACAAAACCCTGAGGAGTGCCCCTTGCTTGCATGGTGAAAGCCACCGAGCGGGTTTACCGCTACCTCATATCCTTCAAAGAGTTTTTCACCTGCACACATACTTCCGCCAGTGGCCAGACTCGCGACTTCAAAAATCCCTTTGGGGGCAGGTGTATCCTCTGAAAGCCATCCACCGGTTTGACTGAGCTTTTTCACATGCTCCACATAAGAAGGATCATGTACTTTGAGCAAGTCTGCTTCTGTCGCTTTTTTCGGGGTAAAAATCTGAAACTCAGAAAGCACGCTCTTTTCTTTAAGAAATGACATGATATTCTTTGGTTTATCACCGATGAGTGGATGATCAGTTCCTAGGTCATATTTGTTGAAATCCTCATGATACACAATTGCTCGTTTCATAGTGACCGATAGGGAAATCGCACGGTATGTAAAAAGGTTCCCTTCTGTGTAGAAATATTCACAGTTAAACACATATATCTGTTCAGTATTTACATCAAACACCTATTTACCTCTCTCGTGGGGGATCGCTTCAACAACACACTTGCATAAATTGCGAAGGAAGGCACCTAGATTCCCGTGACATCATGGTGACGATAATGACCACCGAAAAAAAGAAAAAAGAATCCAGCAAGAAACTCCAGATCGCATTGTATTGGGCGGCAAGCTGTGGCGGCTGTGAAATCGGGATGCTTGACATTGACGAAAAAATCCTAGATGTGACCGCTGCTGCTGATATCGTGTTTTGGCCTGTTGCTATTGACACAAAATACAAAGATGTTGAGGCACTTGAGGATCAAAGCATTGACGTCTGTTTTTTCAACGGTGGTATCCGTAATTCAGAACAAGAACACCTTGCAACACTTCTCAGAAAGAAATCAAAGGTTCTTATCTCATTTGGTGCCTGCGCGGTCAGTGGCGGGGTACCGGGTCTTGCAAACATGGCGAATCGCGAGGAAGTCTTCAAAACTGCGTACCTAGAGAACCCTTCCACTGAAAACCCTGAAAAAACACTCCCGAAAACCAAATCAAAGGTAAAAGAAGGAGACCTTACCATTCCTGAATTTTACGACGCGGTAAAACCCCTTCACCAAGTCGTTGAAGTCGATTACTATATCCCTGGTTGCCCGCCACCACCATGGTTGATCCTGGATGCGTTTAACGCCATAGTAGAAAACAAGCTTCCTGCGAAGGGTTCCGTTCTTGCGCCTCTGAAATCAGTCTGTGACGAATGTCGGTTTAAACTCTCAGAAAAGAAGATTAACACGATCAAACGTATTTACGAGCTGGAAAAAATCGAGGAGAAATGCTTCTTAGAACAAAGCGTGATTTGCATGGGACCCGCAACACGGTCTGGGTGCCGTGGTAGATGCATGGAAGGTAACATGCCGTGTACTGGCTGTGGGGGAATACTCCCTAACGCTCTTGATCAGGGAGCAAGTATGATTTCAGCGCTCGCCTCAATCCTTGGCGTGGAAACCGAACAAGGGATGAGTGACGAAGAGGTCGACAAACTCATCGAAGAGGTACGGGATGTGGTCGGAACATTCTACAAATACACGTTACCAGCGTCACTGATTAACCGGAAGGTGATGAAATGAGAACCATAACGATTGACCCGATCACCCGGTTAGAAGGCCATGGGAAAATCAGCATCTTCCTTGATGAACACGGTGATGTCGAAAATGCGTACCTACAGATCCCAGAGCTCCGAGGATTCGAAAAATTCTCAGAAGGACGACGCGCTGAGGATATGCCGCAGATCACCTCTCGCATCTGCGGAGTCTGTCCTGTTGCTCATCATATTGCTGCGGCGAAAGCATTGGATGCAGCGTTTCATGTCGACCCACCCGCGGCAGCAAAGAAACTCAGGGAGCTGTTGTATTGCGGATACATCATCTATGATCATATCCTACATTTCTATTTCCTTGGGGGCCCTGATTTTGTCGTTGGCCCGGAAGCACCAGCTGCAAAAAGAAACATCCTTGGTGTCATAGAAAAAGCAGGAATTGATGTTGCAAAGGACGTAATAAAACATCGGGCGTATGGTCAGAAGATCACCGCGATCCTTGGTGGGAAAGCAACACACCCGGTCTGCGGGCTTCCCGGTGGTGTCTCCAAGGGACTGGTAAAAGATGAGGTCAAAGAAATCAAAGACATGGTTGCTTCCTGTAACACCTTTGCAAAATTCACCTTGAATTTATTTGATGATATTGTGCTTAAAAACAAAGAGTATGTGGACCTTATTCGCTCTGACCCGTACACGCTGAAAACCTACAATATGGGACTCGTCGACAAGCATAACAAGGTCAATTTCTACGACGGGATGATCCGAGTCAGCGACCAAGAAGCAAACGAAGTCGAAAAGTTCGAAGGCAAAGACTATACAAAACATATCGCAGAGAAAGTCGAAGAATGGAGCTACATGAAATTCCCGTACCTGAAAAGCATTGGATGGCGGGGACTTCAAGACGGGAAAAAAAGTGGTATATATCGCGTTGGCCCCTTAGGAAGGTTGAATGCGGCTGAAGGTATGGCAACCCCGCAAGCAGAGAAAGAATACAAACGCATGTTCGACACCCTGGGGGGAAAACCAGTGAACTCAACACTTGCGTTCCATTGGGCACGACTCATCGAGCTGTTGTATGCAACCGAACGAGCCAAAGAACTCATTGAGGATTCAGAGATCACCTCTTCACATATTCGAAACCCGGTCGGAAATCCAGGATCTGGAATCGGCGTGGTTGAGGCAGCACGAGGAACCTTGATCCACGACTACAAACTTGACAAGAACGGGCTAGTCGAGAAAGCAAACCTCATTGTTGCAACCACGAATAATGCGGGTGCAATCACCATGTCGGTCCGTGATGCCGCCAAAGGCTTAATTAAGAAAGGAAACGTCAACGACGGGCTGCTCAACAAAGTCGAAATGGCGTTCCGTGCGTACGACCCGTGTTTTGGGTGCGCGACGCATACGCTGCCTGGTGGGATGCCTTTGACTGTGAATATTTATGATCACAAGAAGAACCTCTCAAAAACAATCTCACGAGTCTAGGAGAACACAATGAAAACGATTGTGCTTGGTGTCGGAAACCCGATTCTGCAGGACGATGGTGTTGGAATCCATGTCCTCAATGAACTACGCGAACATTTGAAAGATTCAAGGGTAATTCTGGACATCGCATACACGGGAGGAATGAATCTCCTGGACATGATCCGCGGGTTTGACAAAGTCATCCTTGTTGATGCAGTCAAGCAGGATGACAGCAAAACAGGCGAGGTCAAACGTTTTTCACTGACTGAAGCACCTGCTGTTCATTCCTGCAATCCTCATGATGTCTCACTTTCTGAAGCATTGCTTCTTGCAAAACAACTGGGAGAAGAGCATCTCCCTCAAGAGATCATCGTGATAGGTATCGTCGTGAAGAACACCGTTGATTTTGGAGAACATCTCAGTAGAGAGGTTGCATCTGCGGTACCAACCGCTGTTTCCTTGGTTCTCACTGAATTAAAAAATACGTAGAGGAAAAACAATATGGTAAAAGAATTCGAGCCAAACATCCTTGGATTTCTCTGTAACTGGTGCAGTTACGCGGGAGCTGATCTAGCCGGGACAAGCAGGATGAAGTATCCTTCGAATCTGAAATCAATCCGAGTGATGTGTTCTGGGAGAGTTGACCCGGCGTTTGTCCTTGAAGCATTCAGAAAAGGAGTTGACGGAGTGCTCATCGCAGGGTGTCATCCTGGTGACTGCCATTACCAATCGGGAAACTATAAGACGAACCGCAGGGTTAAACTCTTAAAAAAATTATTAGAGGAACTTGGGATTGATCCGAAACGAGTACGGTTTGAATACGTCTCTGCCTCTGAAGGACAAAAGTTTGCAACGGTGGTCACTGAGTTTGTCGCTGAGATTAAAAAACTTGGACCAAATCCCATTATCGAACAGAAAAACATATAAAAAAAAGGAGTGAATTGAAATGGCTGAGGAAAAGAAAGGAAAAGCAGAAGAAGTTGCTGAAAAAACCGGAGAAGTTGTTGGGAAAGGCGCAAAAAAAGGTGGGGCGTTGTCAAAGCATTTGGAAAAGGAGTAAAAGACGCGGCTATCAAAGAAAAAGAAAAAAAGAAATAGGACGACCATAAAGGTCGTTTGTACCTATTCAAGAACGTGTATGTTTTTCTTCATACAAATTTCTTTGAGTTCCTTTGGCCAGACCGTGGCGCTCACTTCACCAAGGTGCGCTTTTTTCAACAGGTACATATAGGTTCTTGACTGACCAATCCCTCCACCGATACTTAACGGGATTTTACTGTTGAGAATCGCCTGGTGGTAGGGGAGTTTTAGGAAATCTGTTTGACCAGATAACTCAAGTTGTTTCTTCAGAGTCTCCGGAGTTACCCGGATACCCATTGAGGAAAGTTCATGTCGTCGTTGTGTCACTGGGTTCCAGACGAGAATATCTCCGTTTAACCCATAGGTTTGTTTCCCTGTTTCCTTTGAGGTATCGGTGATCCAATCGTCGTAATCCGCGGCGCGCATCTCATGAGGATATCCGTCCTTCAATACCGAGCCAATACCAACAATGAAGATCGCAGGGTGATCCTGAAGGATTGCGGTTTCCCGCTGCTTTCGAGGCAAATCAGGGTACATTTCCAGGATTTCTTCAGCGTGGAAGAATTCAAGTTTGTCTGGAAGATTTGGAATAGTCTTGGATTCGAGTTGCGGGAATTGATGAATTACCAGGTTTTCAGCACCTTTAATCACTTTCCAGATTTTGTTGACCGTGTCTTTGAGGTATTTGAGGTTTCTTTGGTCGTTTGTTATGACTTTTTCCCAGTCCCATTGATCCACATAAGAGCTGTGGTCATGGTCAAGGAAATAGTCTTTCCGAACCGCACGCATATCGGTATTCAGACCCTCGCCTACGTTCATATCAAATTCTTTGAGTGCCATACGTTTCCATTTCGTTGCTGCCTGTACGACCTGTGCTTGGATCCGCTTCGAAAGACCCAGCCCACATGGGAATTCAACAGGTGTACGTGAACCGTCTCTGTCAAGGTAATCGTTCACCCCACTTTCCTTATCGACAATTAGAGGAACCGTGACCATCATAAGGTTCAGTTCTTTTCCTAAGTTTTCTTCAATGTAATATTTTGCTGCAAAAATGGCTTTCTGTGTTTCCTTTGGTGTCAGTAACGACTTATAATTCTTTGGAAGTACTTTCTCTACTTCTTTATAGGTGCTAATACCGGGCCCTGCGAGATCTGCTTTCTTATTTGACATCATATTAATCAAACCTTCTTTCAGGCAAAACAAAAGAGATATTTAAATCTTTATCATAAATATAAGAGGAAAATCAACGCGATTTTAATAAAAAGAGAGGAGCGAGAGGGAAACCCTACTGTTCTACTTGCTGCTCCGCTATCGAGACAACCGTGACGTTCACCACTAATCGTTTCCCTGCCAGTTGATGATTTAAATCCAACGTAAACGTCTGCTCATCCATTGCGACAATCGTACCAACAAAAGATTTCCCGGTGGGCGCATCAATCTTAATGCGCGAACCAACTTCCAGTTTCACCTCAGGTTTAAACACGGTCTTTGGCACCTTAATGACAAGGTCATCCATATGAGGACCGAACGCATCATCAGATTCCAGCGTCACGACCTTTGATTCTCCCTCAGTCATATCCTGTAATACTTTCTCAATTGCAGGAAAAAACTTCCCTTCTCCGACTACAATCTCAATGAGGTTCTCTGTATTATTTTTATAACAAAGCTCACCAGTTTCTAATTTCGCCTCACATAAAATCTGAACCTTATCTCCTTCCTTAATACGCTTCATCGTCTCTCCGTCCGTACACGTCATCCCAACAAACAAAAAAAACACACTACTCGTAGCATTGGTGCATCAATTTCATCCGTAGGATACAAGTTCCTATCGCATTACGATACTTAAATATTTGTGTTTTTATCAGGATTAGAGCGGGCACAAACCTGTTGGACAGCCTCCCGCATAATCGGTCGTGATCACGATCGGTTTTCCCGTACCAAGATACAAGACTTGTTCAGGTTTACTGCCGTACCGGTAAACCGTGATCCCTTTACATTTCAACTTCCAAGCAAGCAGATAAATATTTCTCACGTCTTGCATCGTGGAATCCTTTGGGAGATTCACGGTCTTACTGACCGCATTATCAACATGTCGTTGGAACGCGGCTTGCATCCGGACATGAAACTCTGGTGAAATATCAAGCGAGGTCACAAAGATTTTTTTCAGATCTGCAGGTAGTTTGATATCCTGAATGTTCCCGGTTTTTGAAATCTTTCGAATCAATTCATCTGAATACAGGCCACGTCGGATCAACTCCCGTTTGAAGGTCTCGTTTATCTCGGGCAATTGTTTGCCTTCCATTACTCGACGTAAGAACGCTAACGCAAACACGGGTTCGATACCCGAGGAACAACCGGCAACGATACTGATAGTTCCTGTAGGTGCGATCGTGATACAGGTCGCGTTTCTCATCGCAGGATACTTCTTCTGCCAAGTACTGTACTCAAAGTTCATAAACGACCCACGTTGTTTCCCAAGCTCCACTGATTTTTCTTGTGCTTCTTTTGCAATAAACGTGATAAGCCGCTCACCAAGCCGCAACGCCTCCTTACTATCATAGGGTATCTTAAGCAGGAACAAGAGATCAGCAAACCCCATCACACCAAGACCGATTTTCCGATGCGCTTTCGTGATCTTCTCTGTTTCTTTCAACGGATAGTTATTCGCATCAATGACGTTATCTAAAAAATGAACCGCAAGTCGTGTGGTCACCCGAAGTTTCTTCCAATCAATTTTCCCGTTTTTCACGATTTTTACGAGATTGATGCTTCCCAGATTACATGACTCGTACGCAAGCAACGGGACCTCACCACACGGGTTTGTCGCCTCAATTTCACCAACATTCTTCAAAGGATGTCTCCGGTTGATCTCATCAATGAACAACAACCCAGGATCCCCGGTCGCCCATGCGTTCTTGACAATCATATCAAACAAGGTTGCTGCATTGATCTTCCGAACAATCTTCCCACCGTTTATGCTTCGTAAAGTGAGTGTTTCGCCTTTCAACGCCTTGCGCATGAACACATCAGTGGCAGCAACCGAGATATTGAAGTTCGTGAGCCGTTTCCCTGATTTCGCGGTCACAAACTCAGCGATATCAGGATGTAAGCAGGAGAGGATACCTATGTTTGCCCCACGACGTTTCCCCCCCTGTTTGATCACATCAGTTGTACTATCAAATATACGAATGAACGAGATGGGACCACTCGCAACACCCTTGGTGCTTTTCACAATCGCACCTTTCTCCCGCAGGCGACTAAAACTAAAACCAGTTCCACCACCAGACTGCTGAATCAATGCCATATTCTTTAGGGTCGTGAAAATACCCTCAAGACCATCCTCAATCGGCAGGACAAAACAAGCAGACAGCTGTCCGAGTTCAGTTCCCGCGTTCATAAGGGTCGGCGAGTTCGGAAGAAACTCAAGGTTACACATCGCAGAAAAAAAATCCTCTTCGGTTCTCTTCGAGTTTGTCCCATATTTATTATCCACAGCAGCGATTGCCTTTGCGACACGTCGGAACATCTGCGTTGGTGTTTCAATGATATTGCCAGCTTCATCTTTCAAGAGGTACCGCTCTTCAAGCACTTTGAGGGCATTGACCTCAAGTTTCAGATCATCCCGTATTTTGAAATACTGTTTTATTTCTCGTGCAATCCCCCGAGAGCGTCGATACAACGAATAGACTTTATACACTCGTTCTTCTCGTTGCTCAAGGATATCTTCAACGGTTTCTTGAATCTGTTCAATATCGGGGATACCATCCGAGAAAGTTGATTTTTTATCGTGGAGAGAATCAACGATTTGTTTGGTGAGGAATTCAGCTTTTTTTCTGTTTTTCATATCTAAAGCAAGCATTGCCTTCTGAATAGCAACCGTAATTTTTTCAGCATTAAAAGCAACAAGCTCCCCGGTTCGTTTCCGAACATGTGTGATCATCATATGTTCTAATCGTTGTTTCGTTATAAAAACATATATGACCAAACGTTTATGCCAGATTATATTGGAATATCATAAAAAGAGGAAATTGCTATACGCATCGTAAAGCAGAAGGTGATTGTATGTTCCAAGAAATAACCTACTATCTGATTGGTGGAATTCCCTTTTATTGTCTATTTAGGGATTCTGACCTTTATCTTGTTTTTTATCACGGGGATGATCGCGATGCTCAGACGGAAAGGAAAAACAAATATCCCTGTACAATGGCATTTTCGTCTTGCATATCTCTCACTTACCCTTGGAGGCATTCACCTTATTCTAGGAGTTTTTTCATATATATAAAAAGATATATTACATTTCCATAATATTAAAATAACTTATTACCATTCGCAGCTCTATCGAAAGGGAGATTATTATGAAGACTCAGAAAAATAGTCATGAAACAAAAGCAGGTTTTATTTTGGAGACGTGGCGTTCCCGTCCTTCTATTTTTAGTGGCTTTCATTGTCATGCCTTACACGGTTTGTGCCAATGCGCCATCCGGTATGACTGTTTCATACAACCTTGAAACACAAGACCTGCGGGTGACCATTACACATCCGGTGAGTGACCAAACAACCCATTATATCTATGAGGTAAAAATAGAGAAAAACGGTGTGCTGTATAACACATCCCTCTATGATAGTCAACCGGACCTAAACAGTTTCACCTATACCTATCAAGTCAACGCTACAACCGGTGATATTATCGATGTCACTGCATCATGCATACAAGGTGGTTCAAAAACTATACAACATACTATCGCAATAAACAATGGTGAGAGTAAAAAATCCACTCCAGGTTTTGAGATTATTGTACTATTAGGTGCTGTACGTCATCAGCCTAACCATATTACGAAGAAAATAGACCCATGACGACTCCTACAATTCTTGAAGACCAATCTCTAGTGCGTCTAATGCATTCTGTAACGAAAGTTCATTACATCCATATGACAATCGAATAAAACCTTCTTGATTGAAATACGTCCCAGGATTAATAAGTATTTTCTGCGTTTCAAATAAATATTTACAGAGTTTTACAGAGGGAATATCCATTATATATTTTGGGAAACACACAATTCCTCCATCCGGCTCAATCCACTCAAACCACTCTTTGTGGTTATTTATCCATTTCTTGACTAATATCAAGGTTGGTTTTCGCTCTTTTCTGGAATCGTTTGATAAGTTCACCACGAGCATTACGTAATACCTGGGCAGTCATTATCTCCGAGGTATAGGATGCTGCACCTGTAGAATGTGCTTTGAGCTTCTGGCATTGCACTGCTAGTTCTTCTGGCGCGATGATCCAACCCGAGTATGAAGCCCCCCTAAACCATAGATCTTTGTCGCACTCGACGTCACAATCACATTTGGAATCCCAAAGCAAGAAGGTTGTGAGGTAAAGGATCCATCGAGAAAGATTTCATCGACCAGCACATACGCACCATGTTCTTCTGCAATCTTCAGCAATCGTCTTGATTGTTTTTTGATTCGTCGAGAACACCACTGGGATTGTGAAGATTCGTGAGTACAACAAGCTTGGTTTTTTCGGTGATAAGGCTCGAAAGTGTTTCACTATCAACTCTGAACATATTTTCAAACTTTCTCGGCCAGTTGATTCGTCGAGCACCAAGCATCTCCGGGGTCAGCCACATCGGTTGATACCCTGGCTGTTCGATAATGAATTCATCTCCTTGAGAAAGGAGGGAGGAGAACACAAGGAAGTTCGCCTCAGACGCTCCAGTGGTCGTTACGATATTATCTGTTGTGCAGTTATACATCACACTCAGAGTTTCTTTTAGCTCGTAAGCACCGTATTGTGCGTTTGAACCAAGATCAAAATTTTTTGGTAGTGTAAAACCAGTATATTTTTGATATTCTTCCACGGTTAATCCATAAATGTTGCTGAATGCGAGATTATAAGTGGCGTTGGGGGCATTCTGGAGCAACCATTCAAACAGGTCGATACGCGGAGCATGCATGGACTGAAAGCATTGAACATGAAGTATATTATGGTATGGAGAAAAAAATGAAAAGAAGGCGATATTCTTTCATTTGGTTTTTATGGTTGTTGTTCTTGTAGCAGTTGATAGAGATTGAAATAATGAGGCTCTGTCTTGAATGCCATCTTGTCATGAGTTGCAAAACTAACGACCATATCACCGGTATCTGGGCACGCAGTCCATTGGTTCCATGCCTCTGCCATTCCTGTTCCTTTCCCCAATATTTCGATCAACCTTAAGGAGAATATTATCCTCTGCACGGTACCCGTTTTGTATACCCGCATGGTTTCATTCAGATCCATGGTGCTCCAGGATGCATTTATTTTATTGCTCACGGATGAGTATAACTGGTAGACCGCAAAAAACGGACAATTGGTTTTTTTATAGAGGAGCAGGTTGAGAAATCCGATGAAGCCGGTAGGGTCGTAGCGTTTTCGTTGGGTGGCTGCGATGGTCGGTTCAAGAAAACATTGGTTCGTCGTACCACATGATCAATGTCCCAAAAAGGATGTTTGGATTCAACGGAGTCATTATAGGTGCCAACGTAGGTAAGGTTCGCTGTCTGTTCAACGATAAAACCTTCTGGTGGACTTGCTTGCGAGATGATAAAGTTGAATCCATGTGTCCGATTCGTATTTACTATGCGTATCGCGTCCTCAGCGGTTGTCGCGTAATCAAGGACTTGTTGAACCCGGAAATGATACGGATTTCCCTGGAAGGTTTGGTCTTTACTCCAGCAGATTTGAATACCAAGAGCAACCCCATGCTCATTGATGCCGCCACCGGTGTGAAACGACCCTGCAATCGAAGGACATAGCGAAGCAGAACCATTGGTTGGTTTCCGGACGACAAGCACGGTATTTTCATGGGCATACCTCCCGGTCACTGGATCTTGGATGGTTGATGGTAAATCAAAACTCCGGGCGTGATACAATTTTCCATCAATAGTAGCAGGACCCCACGCGGCGATGCCGTAACACCCATGATCTGCATATTCGATCGCTGCGATCGATACCGCGATATCGTTAAATGAGATGTTTGCGCCATCAGCAATCCCTTGTAACTCCTCTTTGTATTCCTGCGGAACATACACACTCATAGTGTCCCACATGGCTAGGAGCGCATCGTAGGAGATAGAAGTGTTTGCAAAGTGCAAAAACGCACGGATATTTTCCTGGACTTTTTCTCGCAGTAGGAACCCATGTTGGTATCCCATTTGATAATTTGATCCATTCACATGAAGTATCGTGACGTTCTCTCGTTCCTCAAGCCATCCTCCATCTAATAAATCAGCACGAGACGGACTCTGTGCATTTGACCGAGTGTGGTTAAGAGAATTTCCTTGGACGATAGGAAGCGTGAGTACAAGACAAATCAAAACAATCCATAGTTTTCTAATGTGATGATTCCTCCATTCCTATAATAGAGGAATATCTTTATAAAAATGTTGGTGTAAACTTCTCTCTTAAAACTTTCGAAAAACCCTCTAATGAAAAAAAAGAAACATCATAAAAAATTCTCCACAGGCTATTATTTTAATATAACATGATTGTTTATCTCTGTGAAAGAAAAGGAGGCGACGAGAGTGAAAGGAAAAATCGTTCTTATCACTGGTGCAACATCAGGGATAGGAAAAGAAACCGCCCGGGGCCTCGCGACACTTGGTGCAACCGTTGTTATCACCACAAGAGACATACAGAGAGGAGAGCAAACGAAACAGGAACTGATACTATCAACGAAGAATAACAACATCGACGTACTCTATTGTGATTTGGCGTCCTTTGCATCAATCCGAGGATGTTGTAGTGAATTTCTGAAAAAATACGACGCCTTACATGTGTTAATAAATAATGCAGGAATCGTGGATTACCATCGAAGAGAATCAAAAGATGGTATTGAAAACACCTTCGCCACCAACTATCTTGCTCCGTTTCTCATGACGAATCTTCTGCTTGATGTGTTGAAAAAAAGCGCGCCAGCCCGGATCATTAATCTCACATCAGGGCTACATTCCGGCACGATTCATTTTAATGATCTGGAATTCAACCAGGATTTTTCTGCAATGAAGGTGTACGGTCATTCAAAACTTGCGATTATTCTTTTTACAAGACTGTTGGCAGAACAACTCAAAGGAACCGGGGTAACAGCGAATTGTGTTAACCCGGGGATGAGTGCGACAAACTTAGGGAGAGACGCAGGTTGGTTTTCGGCTGGATTTTTTAAGCTCTTCGGAAAAGAACCATCGATTGGTGCGCAAACCCCGATATATCTTGCAAGCTCATCTGATATCGAAACAATCAGTGGAGAGTATTTTGAGAAAAAAACAGTCAAACAGATAAACAAAGAGACCTATGATTTGAACGCTGCGAAAAAATTATGGGAAGTCAGTAAAAAATACGTCGGTTTGTAACCTGGTTTTCATTCCACACCTTTCATATCATCTTCTATCAGTTTGTCGAGTTCCTTGTCAACCCCTTGCTCATGTGCTATCTTCTGCATGTCTGCGATAATGTTCTCCCAGATTACTTGCTGGGCGAGTGCGTAATCCCAAAGATCCAGGCGTTTCGGCCCGTCGCCTTTCTTGAAATCTTCTATGAACTCCTTTTTATCGTCCTCATTCATGGGTGCTCACATCATTTATTCTTCTTCCAGTACTTTTCCTTTCTGCGGGTTTGTCGCTTGTGCGATCATGGACATTTCTGCGAGAGCTTCTTCCCAGATTGCTTCTTGCTCGACTGCGAAGTACCACATGTCCAGCTTTTTTGTAATATCTGCTTTTTTGAAATCGTCAAGAAACATCTTTATGTCTTCTTCTTTCACGATGAATCCCTACTAGCAATACGGAAATAGCAATGACATATATATTTCTTTATTGTTTTGTTCACACGACATCATTACTCCCCTGAAAATAGGCAAAAATATTAATAAGAAAACACCTTAATAGGCAACTAGATGGAGATTACGTATGGAGAAAGCCACGTTTGGAGCAGGCTGTTTCTGGCACGTTGAAGAAGCGTTTCGACACCTCAAAGGAGTGACCTCCACAACCGTGGGGTACATGGGGGGAACACTGAAAAACCCAACCTACGAGGATGTATGTACCGATAAAACCGGGCATGCGGAAGTTCTTGAAGTGACCTATGATCCAGCGAAGATTTCCTACAATGACCTATTATCAGTGTTTTGGGATATCCATGATCCGACAACAAAGAATCGACAAGGACCTGACGTCGGAACACAATACAGATCAGTCATATTCTACCATACATTAGAACAGAAAACAGTAGCAGAAACATCAAAAAGGAATCTCGAACAATCAAAGAAATACAAAAAAAAGGTCATGACAGAAATTACAAAAGCAACGACGTTTTATCCTGCAGAAGAGTACCACCAACAGTATTTAGCAAAACATGGATTGGCAGCCTGCCCTCGTTAAAAAAATATTTTTTTTCCGTCTACACAGCCCATAAAGCTTATCTCGATGAAAGAGATTCTCTGGTGAGGAGTATATCGTATGATACCACGAGGGAAAAAGAAAATACTTCAAGGTGGAAACATTCTTGCGATGATTATCACAATCATCGTCAACGCCCTTGCGGTCATTCTTCCCCTGAACGGAAAAACAACAGAATATCTTTCAGATAAATACCCAAATTTATTTGTACCAGCGGGAATCACCTTTTCCATCTGGGGCATCATCTACATCCTCTGGGTTGTCTTCGCGATATACCAAGCAAGAGACCTCTTCAAAAAAGAAGAAATAAAGATGCCGTTTCTGCAACAAATCAGCTTTTTATTCGTCGTAAGCAGCATCGCAAACAGCGCCTGGATTTTCCTGTGGCATTACGAATATGTCGGCCTGTCGTTACTTATGATGATCATCCTCCTCGTCTCACTCCTAGCAATTTATACTCGTCTCAACATCGGCAAATCAAACGTCACCATGACAGAAAAACTCTGCGTTCAGGTCCCGTTCACCGTGTATCTTGGTTGGATTACGGTTGCTACTATCGCAAATGTTACTGCATTCCTTGTCTCAGTGAAATGGGACGGGTTTGGGATTGCCCCCTTAACCTGGACGATCCTTATTGTCGCAATCGGAACGCTTCTTACCATTCTTATGCTTGCATTACGGAAAGACATTGCGTTTAGCCTTGTCGTTCTCTGGGCGTTCCTTGGTATCTGGATGAAACGAATGACACTGCCAAATACAACCACCGACGTGAATGTTGCAACCACCATAAGCATCGCCATCGTACTCATCGTTGCTGGTATACTTGCAGTCATTGGATATCAACTGATGTACAAAAACAAACAAAAACCTGTACAGAAAACCTAAGTATAACAGAAACTACCTTCGTTTCTCTGCAGAATAACTTTTAATACGACACAGGATGTATCAGCGGATCCTATATGATTAAAGTAATCTCCTTTGACTTCGACGGCACCATAGCAAAACATACCTTCGCAGACGCATTCTGGCTCGAAGGTGTACCAGCACTCTACGCCAAGCAACACCATGTCGATGTAGAAGCGGCAAAGAAATATCTCTTCGAAGAATACGATAAGATAGGAGACAATCGAATTGAATGGTACGACCCCGGATACTGGTTCGACCGCTTCGATCTTCAAGCTGATTGGGAAAAAATGCTCTTAAAATATCGAAAAAACGTTGAAATCTATCCCGAAGTCCCATCAGTCCTGAAGCGATTATCAACACAGCTTACATTCTCATCATCAGTTCTAATGCAAAGAAAGAGTTCATTGACGTACAACTCAGACAATCCAAGCTCAGCGGCTACTTCGACCAGATTTTTTCATCAACCTCAGACTTTCATACGGTAAAAAAAGTCACTGATTTCTATGCGATGATCTGTAAAAAACTTAAGGATACAACCACAGGAAATGGTACATGTTGGTGACCATAAAGAGTTCGATTATCTCTCCCCACAAAAACTCGGCATTACCTCGTTATTATCTTGATAGAAAGAAAAACACAACAGGACTATCATGTCGTCTCTGATCTTAAAGCAGTTTGAAACAAACGTCCTAAAATATTCCTCTGGCAATTTTCTCGATCAAATACGACAGAAATAAAAAAATATTCTTCATATTCTTTGCTCCAATATGTAACAAATATTTATATACTAACTCATATAATATTTGCTCAACAATATAAGAGAGGAAGGTAAATATGAAGAAACTGTTATCATTGTATAATATGGTATTATAGTCCTTGGTGGACTAGGGGCTGTTGCAACTGGAGCATACCAACCAGCAAAAAAAACTTATACAAACAACACAGTAGGAACAACCTATGTCGATGAACTCGATCAATCGATGACCGATTACGATGGATCATTACCCTTAGGTCGAACAAGTTTTCTTGGGATTCTATACGAATCTCTCGGTAGCACAGTCATTCATACCACAAAAAGAACTTTTGACACGAGTACAATTCCTCATGGCTCGAAATGCATCGACGTCACAACCCTGTGTTCTTGCTATTCGAGATAATTTAACCGATGAGAACCTCGCTGTTGCTTCCGTCGACACCAAGCGAATTCCCTGTTGTGAATGGAACCCCGACAGAAGAGATCAATTCGCATGGATCGATTTCAACTTTGATGACATCTGGGTGACTCCGGGACAGACGTATTATATTGTTGTCTACACCACGAATATTACTGAGAATTATTACTGGATTTCTGGTAATGGCACAAACATCTACCCAAATGGAATCGCGATGTCTTTCTATCGACGATGGAAACACCTGGAGTGAAATATTTCCGGATGCTGACGGATGTTTCAAGACCTATGGGCTGAGAGAAACATTTCTGGAAATAACCATGAAAATTTGTTCTCCTTTCGGAACAATTTCGTATACCGTTAAAAACATCGGGAATTACACCGCATGGGACGTTGACATCGAATATGACGGTGAAAGGTGGCATCCTTGGACTACATCGAACGATCATGGGCAATGGAACTGTTTCAGAACTTCCACCAGGAGATGTACATTACGATATCGGTCGGGAATCATCTTTGGTCTTGGCAAGAGTAACGATATCTGTGAAAGTGTCATGCAGCAAACGTCAAAGAAATGTCGATAGAAAAAAATGCAACAGTCCTCCTCTTATCTTCATCTTGATACATATAACCATCTCTCTTTTCTTTCTTTTTCATTTAGTTTAAAAAAAAAAGAAAAAACATGACCCGAGTTACCCGATATACCGGATATCATCAGGTTTTTCTTTAACCATGGTTTCCATTTCGTTGAGCTGCTGTGCGATATATTCGATCTCTTTTGCTTTCTCTTCAAGCCGGGAAAGATCGATTTCAACGTTCACTGCTTTTGTCAGAACCTTCAGGACCGCTTTCGCACTCTTCGGGTCAACGAGGTACCCTGGGGTCTCGCCCATAAAGCAGGTACCGGCCATGCCCCGGAGTTTCCCCAGACCAAGGAGAAGTCCGCTTGCACCAATGATGCCGCCGCCAGGCTCGTTTTTCTTAAACACCGCACCATACTTTTTCATGGTTTTCACCAGATGCACATCGGTCGTTGCAAAAAGTACCTTTGGTTCTTTGATTTCCCGACCGAGACCATACCCACCAAGGGTAAACATTTGTTTCACGCCAAGACCCTGCACGACATCAAGGATGGACTCCGCAAGCTCATATTGCCCTTGTGACGAGAGCCCTTGGTAATCCCCAGTCAGAAAAACGATATCTCGTTGGCTTCGCTTCTTTGCTTTCCAATAATAAAACTCGTTGTTGACCAACTTGATGGTGCCATCCGGGTTAATGAACACCTGTGGTGGAAAATCTTTGCTATACAATTCAGCGAATTTTTTTGCTTTCATCGAATCAATGAGATGTTCAACAGCAAGTTTCCCAACATTCCCGATCCCGGGTAATCCTTCGATAAAAACCGGATTTTTAAGTTTCGGTTTTTTATCAACGTACTTTATTTCAACTAATTTCATTGTCTCAGTTCGTCCTTATTCCTTTTTTTTAACGCCCGACGGTACTTCCCATAATGATCCTGAGGAGAGAACCGTGCAGGCTTGTTTAAAACTGTTTTTTCTTTACAGGTGCTGCAGATCGGATGAATGGTGTACCGCTGACAGTTTTTACAATAGAGTATCTCAGACATTATTCTTCGACTTCGCGTTGAAATTCACATTCGCCTTTTATTTTTGTCATAAATGTTTCTGCCCGCTCGACTGCTTTTTTCATCTGTGATTCAGCAATCTTATAATCAGGAGCCTTTACTTTAATCATGTAGCGAGGTGCACCAATGTATTTGATATCGATGCTGACGTCATCAAACTCGCTTTTTTCCGCGACCGTGAGTGCTTCTTTGATATGAGTAATCCCATCTGGCAGGTATGAAGTGAGAAGCAACATGCCTTTGATTTCAACGAAAGGAACAGTGATACTGGTTTTTGCAACCTCATCGAATATCTTGAGCCAATCTCCAGAAAATCCATCGTTTTTCAGGGTGTTTGCATCATAGGCGCATTCTTCAAATGCGGCATACATCGTCCCATATTTCTTGATGAGCCCATCACCGAATTCTTTATAACATTGGTCCACTGATTTACTGAGCCCTTGCGCAACCATCTCAAAGAGCTTGGCTGCTTTCTGTGCATTTTTCCAGTCCTGGATTTTCTCCCGGCGTTGATGATCATTCACCTTCTTGAGGGAAAGGTCGATGTGTTTCTTTGCAGCATCAACATGAACAACCTTACAGACAACTTTCTGTTTTTCTCTGACAAAATTACGGATGCGTTTAACCCATCCGGTTGCTATTTCAGAAATGTGGATGAATCCTTCTTTATTTGGGTATTCATCAAGTGACACAAACGCGCCAAAGCCTTGGACTTTGGTAATAGTACCAACAACGAGTTCTCCTTCTTCAGGGTACTCCTTCTTCAACATGCAGATGAACCTTATTCGATGGTCTCTAAAATGGTTCCTTTAATCCGTGCTTTCCCACCATTTGGTGTCGCAAGTTTACTGCCGCAGATGTGGCAGAGGACCGTGGTACTTGCCTTATCAAACAGGACTTGTTCGTTTTCACAATCATTACATCGTACTTTAATGAACCTGCTTTTTGGTTGATCCATGTGTTTATTCACCTTCTATCTCAAATTTTTTTGACCGGATACTTGGCGGCTGATGCATCTTTTTACAGACTGTACACATAAATCGGGTTGCTATCCGCCTGCTGGTTTTCTCTCGTCCCTCTGGTTTTGGTCGTGGGAACCCTCCGTATCCGCTGGTAGCACGTCTGAACCGCCGTTGTCCTCGTTTCAACTCACTTGCTTTCCGTTTTTTCATCTTGTCAACTTCGTGAAGCGTGTGTTTTTTGCAGAACGGACAGTATCGTTTGATTTTCCTGGGAATCTTCATAGATATCACAGTTCGATTGTAACCGTAAGTAAGAAAGGTATATAAAAATGTAGGGTGCCCTATTTTACCTGTTTTACTACCCCTTTTTTTAGGAGTGGTTCGGTCATTTCACGGGGGAGTGAAAGCACGTCTTCTTTGCGTAACGAATAGGTTTTCTCATCAGTTCCGATAAACTCAGGTGTATCTTCCAGGACGCGGACGATCGGATTTGTATTTGGATCCCTCTTCGGTTGATCAACAACCGGTGGAGATGCTGGTTGTTTTTTTGAATGGCGGTCTGTTGGTTCTTCAAAGATTTCCTTACGAGAGACCGCGATCTGTTCAACAAGAGCACTATAAAGTTTTTTTTCGATGTCTAAGAGGTTCTTGAGATCAGGGGATGCACCACGTGCTGTCGCAAGAGCAGCTTGGACGATTTTTTTCTCTCGAAGCTCATAGATGCTGTTTGCGATTTTCTTTGTATTTTGAGCCTCATCAGTGAACAGTTTGAGTTTCAGTGGATTCTTTTCATTTTCAACGCTTTGTTCAATAGTTTTTATATATGAGGAAAGATCCTGGTAGAAATTCACATTGATTTTCGTAAGAACAGAAGAGGTTTGTTCTCCTTGTTGGAGTCTGCGGAGTGTTTTATAGCTGATTTCCTCGTGTTCATCCATAGTTGTTCATTAAATCATAACTAGTGTTAAATAGTTTTAGTTCTCTATTTTGATTTTTGTTTCAACGTATTGGTTATAAAAAATATTATATCACAATCCTTTTTTCTTTTTATTCCAATCCGACAGTACTAATTCGAAAACACGCTTTTTTCCCTTCTGGTTGTGACCGGTGTTTGATGATCGTTGCTTCTCGTTCCCCGATTCCTTTTCGATCAAGTCGTAGAATGGTTTTCGTCATATGCTCAGCATCTCGGTTCGTAAACGGTTTGACCTCACCAGCTTTATCAGTATACACTTGCTCGGTAATAATCACAAACAAATCCTTTTCTCGCGCAGCAACCTGCAGGTTCGTCACCTGCCGGGTAAACGAACGAATCCCGCCTTCCCGATCATCCTCGAGATTCAACCGATAAAACATCGTGATCGTATCAACAACGATAAGACCTACTCCTTTCGTCGCAATCGCATCGCAAATCATCTGTTCTTGTGATTCAAACGATGTCGGCGTAAAAAAAAGGATATCACGGAGGATTTTCTTATAATCGCAGTCCACGCAGATCTGCCGTATCCGCTCAACCGAAACACCCTCTGTGTCAATGTACGCAACTTTCTTGCCTGATAAAACACACTCACGAGCAGCCTGCAGACACAGATTTGTTTTTCCAGTACCGGCCTCACCATAGACTCGTGTAATGATTCCGCTTTCAAGGCCGCCTCCTAACAGGACATCTAAAGGCTGACACCCTAGAGATAACATATTCATGATATGAACCATGAGGAAACTCGGGCATAAAAAGGCTTTGCAGACCTACTCAAGAATCTCATCAAAAACATAGGTCTCCCACTCGCGTCTGCCAAGAACAATCTCCAGTTCCACAGGAGTAATCATCGGCTTCTTATACTGCAGATAGTCATCAATCGCTATCCGTGGGCACGCGGTCGACACATAACAATCAATATCAAATCCTTGCAGAGACATCGGGGAAAACTCATCCATCGTGATCAACAAGGAGAGTTTACCTGCAGAATCAAGCATCTGTTGTATCTCACGAGCAAGTTTAATGCGCTGTTGACCACGCTTCACCCCAATAAGAATACCAAACCGCCGTGCACTCCGACACGCAACAATCGCGCCGTACCGCTGTCGCAACATATTATTCTTCATATCCTCGATTTCTTGTTTTTTCACGGCATTGGTATACGGATCAGCAGCAATCACCGGTTTTCTTGCACTCATCAAGAGACCAACCGGGTGAAACGTCCCACTCCCAATAAATAAAAAGCAATCAACATTCTCAGCTATCTTCGTCCCAACAGAAAAATTGCATCCCAGAATCTGACCCTTTGTTGAGATTCGTTCATCACCCTCAGCAATGAATGGCTCAAGGTTGTGGTTCCGCAAGATCGTCTCAACCTTCTCAAGTGTATGAAGATGCTGCGCGGTGGTGACAAGCCCAATTTTTTTTCCTACTAACGAAGGAATCGCTTTTTCAACGACCTTGGAGACATCCAATGTTGATTGCGCGTTCACAAATATAGTTGGAATCCAAAAATTTTCTACATCTGATATCGCAGTATGTCCTAGATGAACAACACAATCCACGTCCATGTTCTTTAGCTCGTAATTCACGACATCACAGGCGCCAAAACACGCATCCGCGGATACAAGAACCGTCGCACCGGTTTCTTTCTTTAGAAATTCAACCAAAGGAAAAATACTGCGTTTCAATCCCTCTGGAACCTGAACAGCGATTGTTTTGTATCCTTGTTGTTTGATGGTATTTGCAGCGTTTTCAATATCAATCAAATAGCCTGAAATCTCCATTACATCACCTCACCAACATGAGAAAGAAGCAGTCGAAAGAAGCTCATCCGATAATCATATGATTCATCAGACGTATCCATCGTACAGGCAGTCCTCCTCTGAAGTAAATGGTTCAAACGTTGTTTTTTGCTCTAGATAAATCTCCCAGCGTCCATCAGAAACAGATTTCTTTCTTAAACGATCCTCTAAACGTTTCTTTACCACCATATCAGGACAGACACACTGAACCCTCACCAGAGTCGCATGATATTTTGCGGCGACATGATGCATCATATCCCGGTATTTTTTCTTCTGAAACGTTGCATCCAGGACAACGTTTTCACTTTTTTTCAGAAATGTTGCTGCCCGTTTCATAACCTTTTCATAGGTGTCATCGATTTTTTTTGGATCATAGAGACCCGTGTTGAATTGATCATGATGTTGTTCAAATTGATCAATACCAGCAACCTCCTTTCGAACGACATCGGTGTTAATCTGCGTTGCATGGTAATCAACCGCTATTTTGCGTGCAACCGTTGATTTACCAGTGCCGGATAAACCGCTGACAAGGAATATCAAGGGTTTATTCGTCTGTAAATCAAGTAAAAACAACCCTGCATAATACTGTGACAAGTCAAAGTATTTCTTCGCGGTTTCTACAAGGAGGTTCTTTTTTCGCTGGGTCAATATGAGGATCGTTGAGCTGAAACCCATGGACTTTGCCGCGGACGAACGCACGGTACGATTTGTAGAAATTTAACACTGAATAAATATTTATATCACGGCTTTTCTCCACATACTTCTGAATCAGATAGCTGGACAAGTATGGGTAATTCAAGTAATCGAGATCCATTGCTAAAAACCCGATATCGGAGGCGACATCGCAGAATCGGAATCGGTCGTTAAACTCAATGCAGTCAAAGATATGGATATTCTCACCAGTCACAACGATGTTTCCTGAGTGGAGGTCTCCGTGGCAATCATAGATTCTCCCTTCTTTCATCCGGTGTCCGAACACCTCTTTTTTCCGTTCGAAAAACTTGGTTGCTGCTTCTTTAATATACGAGTACGTCTCCTTAGGAACCGTGAGGTTAATCATCGGTTTGGTTTGGTCGAAATTTTCATCAATATTTTGTTTGACCGCCTGTAACTCGCCGTATTTTGTGATTTCTTCCGAGGGTTCCTGCGTGTTATAAAAATCAACGAGAATCGTACACAGATGGTCAATGGTTTCTTCAGAAATTTTTGCTTGTTGAAGCATGTTTGTCATGATATATTCTTGGGGGAATTCTTTCATCTTCAATACGTACTCAACGATCGTTCCATTCCCATCGAGTTCAAGGGTGTTATCTTTCTGTGTGATGGGGAGAACATCGAGATACATGTCAGGACAGAGTCTCTTATTGAGCCGTAGTTCCTCTTCGCAGAAGTATTTGCGTTTATCTAATGTAGAAAAATCAAGGAAACCAAAATTCACTGGTTTTTTCACCTTGTACGCATAGGTTCCAGTGAGTACGACATAGGAGATATGAGTTTGAAGTAGTTGAACTGAGGTCACATGCGGTCCATAAAACTTTGGGTTTTTCAGTTGATCAAACAGCATTCCCTGATTCATACACACGTGATAGACCCTGGCTTTTTATAAGACTTGTCTTTCACGGAAGTGTTTGACTGTTTTCTACAAAGGCATGGCAATAAATTCATGGTGTCACTGATTACTCAGTGAAAAGCCAAAAAAAGGTTTAGGCAGGAAACACAATAATCACAAAGAGCGTTTGAATAAGTAAAAGAGTAATTGCCGCAGGAATAAACATCTTGTACATCCGTGTGGTATCTGTTTTTAAATATTCACTACTCAAGACATTGCAGAGGTGTATCGGTGAGATGAGGTACCCTATGAGAGAACTCATGAAAATAAGGCTTGTAAGACCAATGATATGCACTCCAGTGAACGCGAAAAACGGGTCAACGAGAGGATAGGAGAGCGCAATCGCACCAAGATTATAACCTGTCAAAGTCCCAAGAAGAAGCGGAATAAGGATGACTATGAGAAGTGCTGGGAACGCAAGGTTGTGCATCGTTTCTGTGATAAGCAGGTGCATCTGAGAAATCTTCATCATCTCCCTGAGAATCATAATCCCAAAGATTGCTAACGCCAGATTCCAAGTAAATGATTTCTTAATGATTGTAATATAAGTTGTTTTATCAATGTGAATGAGAAAATATAAAAGAAGAAGGCTAAAAGATACACCGATTAAGAAACACCTTGTTTCTGAGAGACCAACTAATTTTAAAGGATAAAACAGCAGGGGAACAATCGGTGGAAGGATGTACACTAATCCGCGGTAATCCTTTACAACGGTAACCGTGGTGTGAGGAGTTTTTCCAGTGAATCGTTTGAGGAAAATAAATCCGATCAGGACGACTCCAATAAATGCTGGGAGATCTGCAAGAATAAGCATCTGGATAGGAACTCCGGAGAATTTAATACTGCAGATAAGTATCATCGCTGCGGAAATCGGATAGATAGGAAACCAGACATGTCGAAACCAGATGTTCAAAAAATTCTTTTGATCTTTCTGTAGTTTGTATTTATCCCCCTCTTTATCTATGAGTGGAGCAGAAAATAACGCGCCACCCGGAACAGGCATTAATCCATAGATTGCAGGAATAACGCCCAAGGTTCCTCCTTTAGAGAAAAACGTTCGTAAACTATCAATAAGTTTGGTAATTGCCCCGGTCTCTTGCATGGACTTCGCCAGAACAAAAATCAAGGTCATAAGCAAAGCAAGTTCAAGAGTTTCCGTCATAATCTGTTGTTTTTCAAACGAATAGAAACTTGCTTCAATCATTGCTTTGGGAATATCAATTGGTGTGATAACCTCAAGAGAAAAAACACCGACAATAAGAGAACCAACAAACAAGGACAAACCAAAATTTACTTTCTTCCGAATCAGAATAAGGATGACGATAAATGCAAGAATAACCCCTATAAGATTCAGCATGCTGCACCAGAAATAGGCGTATGATTTAACTAGTTAACTCCCAAGCGTCCTTCTCCGCACGTGCTAACGTTTCCTGCATATCAATTGTCAGAAATTCATTATCGAGCATCAGTGGCTTACCATTCACAATCGTCGTGCAAACATCAGTTCCTCTCGCAGCGTACACAAGATGAGAGACAGGATCATGAATCGGTGTCAGATGCGGCTTTTTCAAATCAATCATGATAAGATCAGCGGTTTTCCCTTCCTCAAGAGAACCAAGAGTTTGTTGAACACCAAGACATGTGGCACCACCAATGGTCGCCAGATCAACAACTGTTTGCGCAGGGAGTACTGTTGGATCCCAGCGATGATTTTTATGGACCAGCGCGCAGAACTTCATTGTCTCAAACATATCCAGGGTGTTGTTGCTTGCTGCGCCATCAGTTCCTAAACCAACAGGAACGTGTACATCGAGAAGTTCAGGAATCGGTGCGTACCCACCGGTTGCGATTTTCATGTTGCTTACCGGACAATGAGATACCGCGACACCAGCGTTTTTCATTTCAAGAATCTCATTTTTTGTAATCCACCCGCAATGCGCAAGAATCGTACCTTTTTGTAGCAAACCGATTTTTTTCAATTGCTCAACTGGTCTTACCCCGTATCTCTTTTCTATATCGTAGACTTCATCTCTGGTCTCAGAGCAATGCGTATGCAGAGGAACACCGTGTTTCGTTGCAACTTCAAAGGACTTTTTGAGGGTTTCTGGGTTACAGGAGTACATACTATGAGGAGCAACTACGGGAGAAATCAAAGCGTTGCCTTTCCAGCGTTTCACAAACTGTTCACACTGCGGGACTAACTCTGATGCCTTGTACTCAGGGGTATCAAAGTCAATAAGGGCAAAGCCAAGGAACCCACGCATCCCAACCTTTTCGGTGACTTTTGCGATTGTGTCTTCAAAATAATACATGTCAAGGTACGATGTTGTACCAGACGCGATCATCTCCAAGAGTCCAAGCTCTGTACCACTCTCAATATATTTCTTGTCAAGCTTCGCCTCAACTGGCCAGATCCGCTGCGCAAGCCAGTCTTTAAGCAGCATGTCATCCCCATACCCGCGAAACAATGTCATCGGAATATGCGTATGGGTATTGATTAAACCAGGTAAAACGAGTTTCTTTGTTCCATCGATTTTATAATCAGCCTCAATAGAAAGCGGTTTCTTGGAGATCTCAGCAATACGATGATCATCTATATATACATCTCCTTGAAGTCGCTGTCGAGAATCATTCTGAGTGAGAATCGTAGAATGTCTAATGAGAATGCTCATTGTCTTGCTCGTCATCGATCATTGGTGTGGCTTTCTCCCAACTATCGTTAAAATATTTGTTGAGTTTTTCAAGCATGTCCTTCTCAACGGTCCACACACCAAGCTCATCTTGCTTGATTGGTCCTGAAAGAATCAACGCACGATCATCGCCAAGGATAAAGTTCCCTCTGATACCAGAATGTTGCTTCACATCTATTCCTTTCAGCATCGCTCCATTTTGATATTCATTGACCACGACTTTTGCGTTTTTCGGAAGCTCAATAGCCCCCATATTCTCCGCGATAATACGAGGATTTGCTATTTCCGCGATACTCCATTTATGGGTTGGTCTGGTTGCCGGCTGTGTCTTATTGACTCGTCTCATCCCTATCTCAATGGCAAGTCCCACTGTGATAACACCGATGATTAAACCTATGACAAATGCTATGACATCCATCTGCTATCCATCTCCTACAACAGGTAAATCAGCATCCAGGATAAATAGATTTTCCCTGGCTGAATAAAAATAATAACCAGGACAACCTTTATGTCCCATAGCGATATTCAGGACAAAAATCGCGGGTTTTATTACTATGGAAAAAACACTTCAACAACAGATACAGGAATTAAAAAAGAAACGCCATGCAGTAATCCTTGCACATAACTATCAAAACCCAGAAATTCAGGATGTCGCTGATTTTGTTGGAGACTCCCTTGACTTATCATTAAAAGCTACCAGAACAGATGCGAAAATCATCATTTTCTGCGGCGTTGATTTCATGGCAGAGGCAGCAAAGATTTTAAATCCTGAGAAAACCGTGATTCTTCCCGATAAAACCGCAAACTGCCCGATGGCAGAGATGGTGGATGCGGAAAGTCTGAGTTGGCTTATCAAAGAACACCCTGACGCAGAAGTAGTCGCTTATATTAATACGACAGCGGACGTCAAAGCATTAGCTGATATCTGCTGCACTTCTGCAAATGGAGTGAAAATTGTGAAAAGCAGAACTGCAAAAAAAATCATTTTTGTCCCTGACCGGAACCTTGGGCTGTATATCCAGAAGCAGGTTCCAGAAAAAGAGATGATCCTCTGGCCAGGAGTCTGCCGCACACACCATGATATCAGAAAAGAAGATATCGTATTGTTAAAGAAGAAACATCCGCATGCTGAAATCCTTGTTCACCCAGAATGTCAACCTGAAATCATCGAGTTTGCAGACTACGCTTTTTCAACCAACGGAATGGTCAATCATGCGAAGACATCACCGATAAAAGAGTTTATCATTGGTACGGAAAAAGGACTCTGTTACCGGTTGGAAAAGGAAAACCCAGGAAAGAAATTCTATCCGGTTCCCACAGCAATATGCCCAAATATGAAAAAAACCACACTAGAAAAAGTATTAAAAAGCATGGAGACTTTGGAACCGAAGATAAATCTCTCGGATGAAATTATGCAGAAGGCACGTGTACCATTACAACGTATGATGGAAATAGAGTGAGGCAAAAAACTATGAAGCGAATTTTCATGGATAACGCGTCCACCACGAAAGTCGATGCTGAAGTACTTAATACGATGCTTCCATATTTCACGGAATACTATGGGAATCCTTCGTCAATCCATGCATTTGGACGAGAAGCACGAAAAGCAGTCGATACCTCAAGAACACACGTCGCTGATTTACTTGGTGCTAAAGACGATGAAATTATTTTTACCGCCGGCGGAACCGAATCAGATAACCTTGCCATCAAAGGAGTTGCCTATCTGAACAAAGATAAAAGAACGACCAAAGGACCGCATATCATTACCTCGACAATAGAACACCCGGGAGTTCTTGAGACCTGCCGACATCTTGAAACACAAGGATTCCAAGTGAAATATCTTCCCGTCGATAAGGATGGGATTGTCAACCCTAACGAGCTCCGGAAATCGATTTCGAAAAACACGTTTCTTATTACCATCATGTTTGCGAACAATGAAATTGGAACCATTCAGCCAATCGAGGAAATCGGGAAGATATCCCATGAACATGATATCATTTTTCATACCGATGCAGTACAAGCAGTTGGAAAGCTTCCTACTGATGTGAAGAAACAACATATCGATTTGCTTGCGTTATCTTCCCATAAAATCTATGGGCCAAAAGGAATAGGAGCGCTCTATATTCGGAATGGAGTCAAGGTCCAGCCAATTATTCATGGAGGGGGACATGAGAAAGGGGTACGGAGCAGCACGCTTAATGTTCCCGGTATCGTTGGTCTAGGAAAAGCATGTGAACTTGCAGAAAAACGAATGAAAAAAGATATCCCTCATATGAAAACACTACGCGATCTCCTCATAAAAAATACATTACAGATTGAAGAAAGCTACTTGAATGGTCATCCTGAGAAACGTCTGGTGAACAACGCGCATTTTCGATTCACGGGGATCGAAGGAGAATCCCTCCTCCTCGGATTAGATGAGCAAGGCATTGCGACATCGACAGGATCGGCATGCTCTTCTCAGAAGCTTCAAGCATCTCATGTATTGCTAGCAATAGGGTTAGACCCAGTACAGGCACATGGATCCCTTCGGATATCTCTAGGGCGAGAGAACACCAAAGAAGAAGTTAACTATGTCTCCAAAGTAATCCCTCAGATTGTTGAGAAACTGCGGGTGATGTCTCCACTCTGGAATCGATAAGATATGACGAAAAAAGCGGTTTGTTTGATCTCTGGTGGTCTTGATTCCGCTGTGACAGCTTTTATCGCAAAAAAACAAGGGTACGACCTGTATGCACTGTCGTTTCGCTATGGGCAACGTCATACAAAAGAACTTTCATGTGCAAAGAAGATTACAAAAGCTGTAGGCGCAAAAGATCATATTATTTTTAATATCGATCTTCAAAAATTTGGTGGATCTTCTCTCCTTACCTCCTCGTCTCGTCAGATTAAAAATCATGCGTTAAATGATATTGGAAAAACAATTCCAGCAACCTATGTTCCAGCGCGAAATACAGTTTTTCTTTCACTCGCACTTGCGTATGCCGAAGCCATTGACGCGGTTGCAATCTTTATCGGTGCAAATGCCGTGGATTACTCAGCATATCCTGATTGCAGACCAAATTACATTCGAGCGTATCAGCATCTAGCTAATCTTGCAACAAAATGTGGAGTGGAAGGAAAACATATTCATATCAATGCACCGCTCTTACATCTCACCAAAGCTGAGATTATCAAAACAGGCGTGAAATTGAATGTTCCTTTTGCGAAGACATGGTCGTGTTATCGAGGAGAAGTAAAGGCGTGTGGTCACTGTGATTCCTGTCTCCTCCGCCTTAAAGGTTTTCAGGAGGCGGGAGTAAAAGATCCTCTACCTTACAAAACTATTCCGGATTGATATCTTAAATAATGCAACTAGTGCACCTTGCCATAGAATAATTCTAATATAATATGTCTTCAGTGATTTTTCATAAATTTTCACATGACTTTTATTCTCATTTTATTTTTGAAGAATCCTATAAATTCTATACTTATCAGCTCAGTATAATACAATTCTATACTTCGCGTTACGGTAAAAAGTAGTAATAAACGAGAATAATTAGTCTCTGTAAGCGGCAAATTCTATTATTGCAACAGCAGAGAAAAAAAGGGAATCCTTTTCTGTATGATTCGAGTATCGTTGTAGGAAAATTTATTAATACGTGACAACTCTTTTATTGCTAGTATGGTGAGAGAGAAAAAAAATAAAATATATAATATTGAGAAATTACATGAGCTTATAGATAGCGCATCTCTCCCTAAAAACAAAAATACTTCGTCGTATAATGATAAAAACCTTGAATTTGTATTAAATCGATTATCTGATGAGCAATCAAAAAGCAAGAATAAAGTAACATCATCTAATTTAATAAATCCAAAATCTGAGAGTTTAAAACCACGAGTTGTTGTCCATAAACGAGAAGATATTCAGAAAACAGAAGAGAGAGTTATTCAGATAGAACTAGGACCAAAGGCAATAAAAAAACAAAAAGAACATGCTATCGTGGGTTTTACTCCTCCAAGGGAGGATCTTTTTGCTAAGGAATCTCTTTACGAGATTGAAAAGGTTGCGTTTCTAGAAGAAGAACCTGTGGAAGTGAAACCAACAGATATATCGAAAGAATCAGAGGTTCAACAAGAATTCATCCAAGTGGTATCCGACTGGCAGCATAAAGAGAAACATCTTCCTGAATGGAAACCAGTTACAAAGGACACAACTGAAAGAGAAATTGTTGAGGTTAAAAAAGGAAAATCGATTGAGATGTTTCTCCCTGAGTTTGAACGAGTTGATGAGAAACAGTCACCGTTACCATCCCTTTCTCCTGAAAAAGAAAGCAGGATACCTTCATTTGAACCAGTGGAATTTGAAGCAGTGAGGGAGAAACAACAGGTAGAACGATTAGAGGTACGAAAGAAGGAGAAAGCAGAATTACTACACAAGAAGCTAGAAGAAAAACAAGCAAGACAACAAGCAAAAGAGAAAGAGCAGGAAGCAAAAAGACTAGCAAAAGAACATGATGAGAAATTACAGCAAGAACAGTTACAAATCCAAAAAGAGCAGCGAGAGGAACAGAAACGCAAAGAATTAGAGAAGAAAAAAGCAGCTGCTAAAGCAAAAGAAAAAGACCAAGAAGAGCAACGTCTGATAAAAGAGCGCGAAGAGAAGTTACGATTAGATCGATTGGAATTACGGAAGAAAGAGAAAGCAGAATTACTACACAAGAAGCTAGAAGAAAAACAAGCAAGACAACAAGCAAAAGAGAAAGAGCAGGAAGCAAAAAGACTAGCAAAAGAACATGATGAGAAATTACAGCAAGAACAGTTACAAATCCAAAAAGAGCAGCGAGAGGAACAGAAACGCAAAGAATTGGAGAAGAAAAAAGCAGCTGCTAAAGCAAAAGAAAAAGACCAAGAAGAGCAACGTCTGATAAAAGAGCGCGAAGAGAATTTACGATTAGATCGATTGGAATTACGGAAGAAAGAGAAAGCAGAATTACTACACAAGAAGCTAGAAGAAAAACAAGCAAGACAACAAGCAAAAGAGAAAGAGCAGGAAGCAAAAAGACTAGCAAAAGAACATGATGAGAAATTACAGCAAGAACAGTTACAAATCCAAAAAGAGCAGCGAGAGGAACAGAAACGCAAAGAATTGAGAAGAAAAAAGCAGCTGCTAAAGCAAAAGAAAAAGACCAAGAAGAGCAACGTCTGATAAAAGAGCGCGAAGAGAAGTTACGATTAGATCGATTGGAATTACGGAAGAAAGAGAAAGCAGAATTACTACACAAGAAGCTAGAAGAAAAACAAGCAAGACAACAAGCAAAAGAGAAAGAGCAGGAAGCAAAAAGACTAGCAAAAGAACATGATGAGAAATTACAGCAAGAACAGTTACAAATCCAAAAAGAGCAGCGAGAGGAACAGAAACGCAAAGAATTGGAGAAGAAAAAAGCAGCTGCTAAAGCAAAAGAAAAAGACCAAGAAGAGCAACGTCTGATAAAAGAGCGCGAAGAGAAGTTACGATTAGAGTTACGAAGGAAGCAAACGGAAAAAGAAAAGAAATCAGCTGTTACAGCTTCAGTTGACCAAAAGAAGCCAGCCCGAGTGGAAACAACGAATGTGGGATCTGCTCGGCTTAAACAAAAACAGATTCGTAAGAAACCTTTACCCGCTCAAAAGGAAGAACAACCGATGGTTTCCAGCTGGGAGACACTCAGTGAAGAAACTCATAAAGAAGATGATGCGGACATCCCTACCGAACCAAAAGAACCGTTTGCACAAGAAACGATTAAGCTTATTTCAAAGGAGAAAAAACGAGAACAGAAGCGTCTTGAGAAGGAACAGAATGAGAAGAAGCGACTAGAGCGATTAGAGATAAAGAAAAAAGAGAAAGAGGAATTGAAACGAAAGAAGTTGAAGGAGAAGCAGCGGGCGGATCTATTTGTGATAAAGAAGGAAGACAAAGAGCAAAGGAAACAAAAGAATTTGGAGGAGAAACAAGCAAAACAGGAAACGAAGGAGAGGGAGCGGGAGGAGGAAAGACAAGCAAAGGCGGAACTGAAATCGAAGCAGCGTATACTTGCCTTAAAAGAGCTTGAATGGAAGACGAAGGCAGAAAGAAGAACAAAAACTGAAGGAACTAGAGCAGAAGAAGGAGAAGAAGCGTTTAAGTGAACTTGATAGCATTGGTACAGCAAAGGAAACAGGACTAGGAGACAAACGTAAAAAAGCAGAGGAACAGAAACAGATAAATGACGTAGTAAGAATTGCTGCAGAGACAAAAGAACGACGAAAACTTAAGACTTTTGAACGTAAGATGGAGAAAGAGCGGGAAAAAACAGAGAAAGAAGAACGGAAATTAAAAGCGATTGAAGAGAAGAAGGCCAGGAAGAAAATGGATTTACATTTAGAAGAAGAAATCGTCAAGGAAAAACTTTCTGGTCAAGTGGAACGGGTTGACATCTTCGTCGGATTTGATAGTATTGATCAAGAGATCGCAGATCTTCTCTTAAAATGTGGATATACCTCAGTAGAAAAGTTACGGGAAGCAAGCGTAAAGGACTTCATGAAAATTGGATTAAAGAAAAAAACTGCGCAGAGGATCCTTGCTGAATGTGAAGAATTTGTTGAATGGGAAGTGTATGACGCTGATGAATATCCTAAGAGAAAATCCGATACACCACTCTGAACCTATAGAGGTTTCACCTAATAAAATAAGAAGGATCACCATTCCTTAGATGAGCAAATAAAATCGAGATTGTAACAAATTTGTTGCACGTTAATACCATATGAAATATTATTTTTTTAGTTTTTTTTGTTTTTCATTATCTTTGATATTTCTGTATGGGTTTAGATAAATTCGTAAATTTCAGAGATGCAAATATTTTATTTACAAAGAAACGATATTCATAAAATAATCCATTATCATATCCATTCGTTATAGAAAATAGAAGAGCGAGTAAAAAACAGAGAACAGTATTCCTGACTGTTCAATTCGACCCTTGCTCCGGTTTCTTCCGCTTCTTTAGATAATCATATACATCAAGGATAATCGGTATTGAAACAAGAATCGCAATCACGATTCCAAGACAAATCATACTATCTTCATGAACATTCCCAACCGTATTTTTCCCATGAAGAACATCCTCAAAAAAGAGATTAATAGTCCCAAGCCAGGGAATCTCGAATCGTGCCTTTCCTGATATCCAATCTAATTGAACAGGCTCAGGGCAGATATCAGTGATCTCGTCAATCACCTCATTATTATCTCCTTTTGTGAGAAAACCTGAATGAGTCCATCCTGGATCACGATTATATAACCCTAATTCAGGGATGTTGAGAACTGTTTTATTGTCAATTCCATAGTCTACGATAGTATAGGTGGTCTGACCATTTTTATTGTACACGTCAACCCAACACATCGCCCGATGAATAATCTGTGACACATCTGTTCGTCCTAGAGGTTTATAGATAATCACGTCACCGTAATCACCATAGGTTCGCCAGCTATTCTCCGCTTCAGCGCCTTTGATAAGGCCACCATGCGGGACAATATCGCTCATCTTCGAGACCTTCTGCACTAGAACCATATCACCCGCATCGATCGTACCCAACCGTCCAAACGGAGAATTCGGGTGCTCCATACTCCCAGACTCAATCGCAACCATAGGAGCGGCAAACCATTGTCCTGTATACCCCCATAAAATCATCAAAATAACAAACACAGCAAGCAACGCGACAACCACATCTCGAACAATCGAAACCTTATTGTTGTCGCTTTTCCAAAACTGGATAAACATTTTTTTGATATTCATGGGCTCACACAATCATAGGTTTTTTTTATGTAGCAGTGAACTTTTTGTTATTGTTCCACAGATGGGACAGATTTTTGTTATTTCGTTAAATTGTTTTTTGCACCCTGGACAACGAGAGACCCATTTAAACTTTTTTGTTATTCCTTTTTGTGAGAAGCCTTGAAATTTGATTTGCAATGTCGATGCAACATTTTGAATTGAATAATCATCGGTAAAAATTGTCGCTTCTTGGTCAGGTTCTTTGTTGATATCAATTGCTAACGCCACAACTTCAATATCCGCAAAAGAAAGTCTGCGGTCATCTCCAGTCTCTTGTGCTGTTTTTTTCACACGATTTATTGCGTCTTTTGATGGTTCGTGAATCGCAAGACCTGTTTCCTTCAGTAACTCGAATGTACGGAAGTCTCGTCCCCCCGGGCTCAATTCGTCTGAAACACCGGGTGTTGTGACTATTGATGTATTGTCAAAACGAATTGGTTTTCCTGAAAGAATCGCAGAGGTATCGATAATAAAAACTTGTTTTTTCATAGAAAATCCTATCGTAGGTTAGGTTTTTTTGAGTTTTGCACAAATCTCTGCGATTGACACTATTTCTTGATTCCCGATTTTCATGTCTCGCAGTGTGACTGTTTTTTTCTCAAGTTCTTTGGGTCCAACGATGATGACTTTCTCTACATGTTTTGAGTCAGCGTATTTTAAGGATTTCCCTATGCCTCGTCGGAGTTGATCGAAATCAACAGAAAATCCTTGGCATCGTAATTGTTGAGCAATCTCAATGGATGTACATATCATGTCCTGGTTAACTGGGATGATGTACACATCGAGTTTTGAGGGAGGGAACATAAACCCTTCCGCTTCAAGAGCAAGGATGGTTCGGTCAAACCCAACCGCAAAACCAGAGGTCGGGACTTCGGTGCC
Organism: uncultured Thermoplasmata archaeon; assembly: GCA_963835145.1. Classification (GTDB taxonomy): domain Archaea; phylum Thermoplasmatota; class E2; order DHVEG-1; family DHVEG-1; genus SM1-50. The sequence continues at coordinate 80,481 of CAWIEM010000018.1, read as the reverse complement.
ACCAAACAAGGAAATAAGCTCGTATGAACCTCCACCGCAGAGTTGTTTTTCTGCTCCAAGAACCGGTGCATCGATTTCAAACACTAAACCTTTGTAATAATCAAGTCCTCGTACAATGCTTAATTTTATTCCGTACTCGGTGACATGAAACGCATTTTTAAGTAAGACAAGGATTGTTTCCATGATGCTTAGCTCTTTTATTGCATCAGGATCGTTAGCGATAAATGATCGAATCTCATTGATTTCTGATGTCTGAAGAACGCTAATGAACTTTTCTGTATCCTTCTCAGAAACACCACAATCCCGAAGAGACACTTTCAGATCATCAAATTGTGACTTATCGATCAATGGCAAGAGTATTTTCTGATCATCTTTAAGGAGATTTAATCTCTTGAAAATGGCACTGATAATCGTGAGATTCCCAATGTTAATTCGAACGTTTTTCAATCCGACATTTTTTAAAAGAGTATATGCGAGTGTGAGTAATTCTGCAGCTGCCTCTGATGTTTCTACCCCGATGACTTCACAACCTGCTTGTTGAAACTCCCGGTACCTTCCTTTCTGTGGCCGGTCGTACCGATAGCAGTTCCCAAAGTAAAACAACTTGAGTGGTTTTGGTTCCATCTGTAACCGCTCGACATAACAACGGATCACTGGAGCAGTAAGCTCTGGTCGTAATGCAAGCTCCCGTCCCCCTTTATCAGTAAACGAATATAATTCATTAACAATAGATTCACCAGATTTCGCGGTGAAAAGTTCTAAGTTCTCAAAGGTCGGTGTCTGGATTTCCCCGTACCCAAATGAGGTAAACGTCGCAGCCATGTTCTGTTCGATATAGCGACGTTTCTCCATTTCCTCTGGAGTAAAATCTCTCGTTCCTCGTGGTACCTGAAACATCAGGAGTTGAATATTAGGAGCACTTAATTATTGTTTCTGTTGTAAAAAAAGAAGAATAAAACGGTGAGTTCTCCCTTGTGACATTCGCATATTTTGTTTATGTCATGTCATTTAGAATGACGGCACAACAAATCCTTGCACGAATGAATCAAGTAAAATTTCATCGCTTTATCCTGTCAGATTTGTCGTATTAAATGGTACATACACATCGAAAAAGCGACTAGAACCTCTTTATCAACGGTATAAAGAGAACAGGCAAAAACTTCTTTTAGCAGTATTTGTTACACCTCATGAATTTCTCGTACAACGAGGTTGATTATAATGGAAATAACAATGTATGTCAATAAATACAAACACGCACGATACACGTTTTTCAAATGGCGATATCAACTTGAAATCTATCATAAAGTGATACTCGCATTAAGTTTTGCATGTTTAACAGGATTATTAGCACAAGTACGTTTTTATCTCCCCGGGTCTCCTGTTCCACTGACCGGACAGACTTTCGCGGTTCTCTTAAGTGCGATCGTGCTTGGGAAATGGTGGGGTGGCATTAGCCAGAGCATTTACCTCGGTGTAGGTATTGCTGGAGTACCCTGGTTTGCAGGAATGAACGGAGGATTCACATATTTAGCTGGTCCAACCGGTGGATATCTCATAGGTTTTGTCCTTGCCGCTTTCTTCCTTGGATACTTCGTTGATAGATACGTTAAATCACGAAAATATTGGACGATGTTTGCGTTGATGCTCTTTGCCAATTTCGGCATAGTCTTCGGACTGGGATTATTACAACTCTATGGCTGGCTTTCGTTTACCGGAGCATCTATTGATGTTTGGGGTTTACTACTGATGGGTCTGATACCATTCATTATCGGTGACACCATTAAGATAGCAATTGCTGCTGGAGTAGCGAGTAGTATTACACCAAAACAAGGATACGGCAGCGAAGTCGACGCGTTTTAGATATAAACGGGACTATCTTTTTTTTTATTTTACTTTCGAAAGAGAAATCGTCCGATCATTCAAGACAATCCATTTAATCTTATCGCCATCTTTTAACTTCAGAAGTTCCACAACTTCAGCAGGAACTGTAATTCGTCTGCGTGAGCCACGGATTGTTATGGCAGTTTCTTTAATGCATTTCACTTGGTCGAGTTCAATCTTCATCGATATTCCTCCTTTTGTTCATATATTATTCAACTGAAACGTTAAGGGATTGCATGACTAACTTATCTCTCCACTCAGATATGCTTTTGTTTCAGGGTTCTTTGGATTATTGAAAAACTCATCTGCGGGTCCTTGCTCAATGACCATTCCAAAATACAGGAAGATGACATGATCAGCAACTCTTTTCGCCTGACGGAGAGTATGAGTCACCAATACGACTGTATAATCCTTTTTTAATTTTAGGAGGAGTTTTTCGATTTGTTGGGCAGCGAGGGGGTCTAAGGCAGATGTTGGCTCATCGCAGAGCACGACTTCGGGTTCTACAGCAATGGCTCGAGCTAAACAGAGACGTTGTTGCTGTCCTACGGATAGTCGCGACGCAGGATCGTGGAGTCGGCCTTTGACTTCGTTCCACAGACCAACCTCCTGTAAGCAATGTTCAACAGTGCTTTCAATCTCACCTTTGTTTTTGTTGCTATGAATCCGCAATCCATATGCAACGTTATCGTGAATTGACATTGGTAAGGGGTATGGTTTTTGGGAAAGCAAACCCATTTTTTTCCGAATATCCGGAACGTCAAGTCTTGGTGCAAGAATGTTTTTACCATCGACTAAAATTTGACCAGAAATTTTCACATCATCTTGTATCTCGAGCAATCGATTAAAAGATTTTAATAATGTTGTCTTTCCGCACCCTGATGGACCAATGATCGCTGTTAATTTTTTTGCTGGAATTTTAATGTCAATATTTCGAAGAACGTGATTACCATGAAAACTCACATTAAGGTTCTTCGTTTCTATTTGTATGCGACATTCTGTTGACATAACCTCTATTCCTCTTTTCTTATTTTATCACATATTTCATATAACGTTTTGAAAGAGCCCTTGAAAGAATGCTAATTGTAAAAACAATAAGAAGCAAGACTAAGGCGGTCGCACTTGCTTTTTGTCGAACGATAGGGAGCGATGAAGTAGAAAGTTGAAATATCATTGTAGGAAGTGCTGCAGTAGAGTCTAACAAGGAGCTTGGTATGCGATTTGTAAAACCAGCGGTAAAGAGAATAGATGCAGCATCACCAATTCCTCGCCCTAAGCCTAAGAGGATTCCAGCAAGAATCCCGGGAAGTGCTTGTCGTGGAACGACTTTTACAGCAGTTTCAAATTTTGTTGAACCAAGCGAATATGCTCCTTCTTTTAATCCAATTGGTACCAGCTTGATCGACTCGTCCATATATCGAGTAATAATAGGGATCTCAAGAAGAGTTAACGCGATAATTCCAACCAATACAGAAGCGCTCATACCAAGATAAATCATTATCAGAAAACAAAACACACCATAGATAATCGAAGGGATACCCCAAAGGATGTCCAAGGAGAACCGTATGAACCCAGCAACCCACGAGTGAGTAAAATCTTTTTGAAGATACAAGGCAATTGCAATCCCTATAACACAGGCAAGACCAGTGGCAGGTAATGCGAGGAGAAGTGACCCAAGAATAGCATTCAGTATGCCACCCCCACCAGCTCCTAAATAAAACTCACCGCTGGATGTCTGTGTAAGTAATCCAAGTGTTAAAGCAGGACCACCGTTTATAATGACCAAAGCAACAATGATAATTAAACTTCCCACAACAATAGAAATAGAAATCATCATTAATATTTTAAAGATGTTTTCTTCAAGCGTTCGTTTATTCAAAAGTTCCACCTCTTTTTCGCTCGTCTCAAAATAAAGATTCCGAAGATGTTGAAGAGTAACACGACGATAAAGAGGATTAACGCTACCATCATCAACGCTGATTCATACAAGGGGGAGGACATCATATCACTGTACGCAGATACAATCAACGATGCAAGTGTTTGCCCCGGTGAAAAGATCGTCGATGGTGTGCGGGTGATTCCTCCAACAACCATATTGACCGCTATGGTTTCGCCAAATGCCCTGCCAAACCCGAGGAAAACTGCTGAAATGATACTTGGAGCGGAGGCACGAAAAATTACTTTTTTTACCGTCTCCCATTTTGTTGCTCCAACGGAGAGAGAGGCTTCCCGGAGAGAAAGTGGTATCGCGTGAAATGATTCGACACATAAGGAAATAATTATTGGAAATACCATAATTGCTAAGGTGATAGACGCAGTCAAGATACAATAACCCGTTGTTTCTATTCCAAACCACGGTGCGATGACATCTTTCACGAGAGGTACTAAAAAAAGCAAAGAACATAATCCGTATACCACAGAAGGAACGCCAGCAAGGACATCAATAAATGGTCTTACTACTTTACGTATTTTTTTAGGAGCATATTCTGCAATGTACACGGCACTGAGAATAGAAATTGGAACTGCAATGATTAATGCGATTCCGGTAACGAGAACAGTTCCTACGATGATGGGATATAAACCAAATTGATTAAAACCTGGATTCCATGACGATGAAAATAATATTTCAGCAAGAGAGTGCTGCTCAAAGATGAAGAGTGATTTAAACAACAGAAGGAAAAAAATAGAGAAAAAAAGAAGAGAGACCGCTACGGTAACCACGAGCATAAGTTTTGTGCCGAGGAAATCTCGTAGCTTTCTTCTATCCATACATCCCTATTGAATTTCTGGTCGAGTTCCTGAATTTAAATATTGTATTTGCAATTCAAGCGTCTCTTGAGGCAACTTTAGATATCCGCTGGTCTCCACATATTGTTGTCCATCGGTTAAAATCCAATCGACAAAATCTTTTGTTGCTCCCGTGAAATTATGTTTTGTTACCAAATGGAGGTTTCGTGCTGGTGGCCAGGGATAGATATGATTTCTAATTGCATTTACAATTTCTGAACTGTTCCCATAGAAACTCTCATTTGCATCAAGCACTCCATTCTCGTTGAGATCCAGAGGAACCGGAAGTATCCCTGCATATGGTAATTTTGTGTTTATGTCATAGACGGTGTTGATATTGTTATATCCGATAGAGTTGACATTTCCTTGGACAGCAGTACGAACACCTGCATCCTCTATTTGAGCAGCATCTGCAACAGCAGTTATATTATCCTGTAAATATTTCCCTAAATATTTCGCCCACATTTCTGCAGCACCACATGCATCCTGACGGGTAAAGACCCAGATACGTTCATTACTTGCATTGGGATCTCCAACAAGCTGACCCCAAGTTTTTATGGTTCTGTCATTGTAAATGTGGGTGAAGATGTCTGTGAGTTGGGCTTTGGTGACTCCTTTAACAAGAATCATATCTTTCACAGGGTTTTGATTATTCATTGTGGCGATGACCGCATCTGAGGCAACTGAAACCCAGAAAACACCATTTGTGATATCATTATTTGAGACATCCTTTGAGTACATTCCGATATCGACTACACCGGCGAGAGCTTCTGTCATCCCCTTTCCTGCGCCTCCGCCAGAGACATCAATTCGTATATCTGGGTAAAGCTTTTGGTATTCTTTAGCCCACACTTCCATCATGGGTTGAAGTGCATTCGCACCAGATATTTTTATTACATTTTTTTGTTGATTTGTACAACCAGACAGACTCACAATTCCAACCATGCTTAGGATAAGAACTGCGATAAGTGCTTTCATTTTCTTTTGTGTTGGTTCTTTCATCTTTCATCGTCTCCGTTCGTTTTTTTTTCCTGAATCGTTGCTGTGAACTGATGATAACGAGCAACGTAATCAGCAATAGTATATTATATTCGTAGTCCCCTATTTATAATTATTGGTAATATACCAACATTACTCCAATGTTAACCAAAAATGTATGCAATCAAAAATACACAAAGAAAAAAAAGTTTTATAAAGAAAATAAAATTTAATAAAGTAGAGCTTGTTATCAACTAAAAACATGATCGAACAAGGACACCGAGAGATACTTGGACTCAAAGAACTCACTTGCCCGAAATGCGGAAGCCAGAATATCATGACGCTTCGCGGAGAAATCACAGCTGGAAAACATACTGTCCATGAATGCAAATGCAAAATCTGTGACTGCGGCTTCCTCGTCTCTAGCAGCATCATGAGAAAATAGAATACTTTTTGGTGAAGTGTAGAAAGGATTTACTGTTTCAAACTAACTTTCAACTGCTGGTTTTTCTGTTTCATCACATTCTTTGCATCAATTTTATTTTCTCTCGCAAGCCATCCAATTGCAGCATATACATCCTTCACGTCAATCCTTGTTAATCGTGCAAGAGACGAAATATCGACATCAGTTTGTTGTTGTGATAAAACGGTCCATATCTTTCCTGCATCAAAACCAATTTTTCCCTCAAGATTCGTACCACCGATCTTATAGACAGTACCATTACGACATATCTTATTTTCCCGAGCAAGCCAACCAACCGCAGCACATAATTGATGCTCGTTCAAAAACGTAGTATTGATTAACTTTATCTCGGACAGCGGTCCTTTTTCGTGTAACACCTGCCATACTTTTCCTGCATTTTGACCGAATTCCGCTATAATTGGACTCATACGACTCCACCCTCAAAAAAAGAGTATAGCATAGCTCATTATATACGTTATGATTCTTATCACGTCTAATATTACATTTATTATTAGAGTTTACGAAAAGAAAAAAGGAGAATACAATGTCATATAATTCGTTTTTTCGTTCACTGGTAATCACTCTTGGAGCTCCTGCCGGCCTGCGCAATAACATTTATATACCATTTCTTTTATGCCTTACTTCCCTGTCTCTACCAGACATGATCGGGCAATTCTCCAAGAATCCCGGTAAGTAACAGTCTCAAAGGTTTTTGGCTGTTCCGGAAATGTCACGGTTGAGACACAGTGAGATCACGAATACTTACAAGATAAAAACAGAGGATATATTATGGCAAATATCCACCATCCAAAACGAGGGTCACACGGCTATTGGCCACGGAAACGAGCGAAAACAGAAACGCCCCATATCAAAAGCTGGGCAGAAGGCAACGACAAACCAAAAATCCAAGGATTCTTCGGATACAAGGCCGGAATGACCCATGCATTCATCGTCGACTACCGACCAACCTCGACAACATCAGGTAGAGAAGTAAAAATGGCTGTGACCGTCGTAGAAACACCACCAATAAAAATCGCAGCAATCCGAACGTACCAACGATCCGCCTATGGATTACAATGCAGTGGTGAGATCTGGGCCGAGAAACTTGATCCTGAATTGGTACGCAGTATTCCCCTAGCGAAAAACCTGAAAGAGAAAAACTGGGACATCACCAAAGATGCCGAGGAAATCCGAGTAATCGTCTATACACAACCGAAACTTGTTACTAGCACCCCGAAGAAAGCACCAGAGATCAGCGAAGTAAAGATAGGTGGCGGAAGCATTGACGATCAAATCAAATACGCAAAGGAAATCCTTGGAAAAGAACTGAAGATATCTGACGTCATCAAGGAAGGAGACATGCTCGATACCATTGCCATCACCAAGGGAAAAGGATGGCAAGGCACCGTTAAAAGACATCACGTTAAACTCTTATCGCATAAAAACTCTAAACACCGCAGAATGATCGGTACCGCTGGTTCCTGGCACCCAAGCTGGGTGCAAGCAACCGTCCCACAAGCAGGACAGATGGGGTACCATCAGCGAACCGAATACAATAAACGTGTTCTGAAAGTCGGAGAAAACGGCGAGGAAATCACCCCTGCTGGCGGGTTCCCGAACTACGGTGTGATACGTAACTCCTACATCATTGTGCATGGTTCCATCCCGGGACCGGTCAAACGACTAATTGGTATACGAGACGCAGTCCGGTACCAACGTGGTGTGAAAATCCAGAAGCCGGAGATCACCTACATCTCAACAACCAGTAAACAAGGTGCATAATCATGACAAAAGTAAACGTCTACAGCATGGATGGGACCGTAAAAGAAAAAATTGATTTACCAAAAATCTTCGATACACCGTACCGTCCTGACATCATTAAAAAATCATTTGAGGTTATTCGTTCAAACCAACGGCAACCCTATGGATCTGATCCTCTAGCTGGAACACGACATGCAGTTGCATCGGTCGGAAAAGGCAGAGGAATGTCGCGAGTACCACGGTTAACTCAAGGACAGGCTGCAGCACTAGCCCCCAATGTCGTAGGTGGAAGACGTGCACACCCCCCAAAGATAGAGCGGGACTGGAAAGAAAAAATGAACAAAAAAGAAAACCAGCTTGCACGAAACTCTGCTCTTGCAGCAACAGCTGATACAGAAATTGTGAAAAAACGAGGGCATCTTTTCGATGATAAAATCACTTTACCCATTATTGTTGATGATTATTTTGAAAAGATTAAAAAAACTAAAGAAGTCATTGAAGTCTTGGAGAAAATCGGCATTTACTCTGATGTTCTCCGGTCAGCAAACGGGAAACATGTACGTGCGGGTAAAGGAAAAATGCGAGGACGCAGGTACCGAACACCAAAATCATTACTCATTGTCTCAACAAAAGAAACCATAGAGAAGAGCTCTGATAATTTAAGCGGCGTCGATATCGCAAAACCACATCAACTCAATATTGAACATCTCGCACCTGGCGGGATTGCTGGCAGACTTACGATCTTTACAAAATCAGCGTTAACGCAGCTAGGGGGCGCTAAATAATGGTAACTGATCCATATGCAATCGTTTTATATCCATTTGTGACAGAAAAATCAATGAGTCATATGGAAAAAAACAACGCGTTAGAGTTTGTGGTGAAAAGAACCGCGAACAAAGCCTTGATAAAAAAAGCAGTTGAACAAATGTTTGCCGTGAAAGTAAAATCAGTAAACACACGGATAACACAGAAAGGAAAACACGCAACCGTCGTCTTCATGCCTGAATACAAGGCAGAGGATCTCGGGATGCGCATAGGAGTCTTCTAAAGGGGTGAACTATGGGAAAGAATCTTATCCAGCAACGCCGTGGACGGGTACGGGGTCGCTATACTGTCCCGTCACATAAATACCGAGGGAATATACAGTACGGCAATGATAGAAACACGAAGGGCGTTGTTGAAGGACTTATTCATGATCCAGGTCGAAGCGCTCCTGTTGCGCAAGTGCGAATGGAGAATAACAAAAAATTACTCATGATAGCAACCGAAGGAACCTCAGTCGGTCGTGAAGTGAAGTTCACGGGAAGTAAAGCTGACTGTGAACTCGGCAACATCATGCCGATCGGGAATGTTCCGGACGGGTATCCGATTTACAATATTGAAATCACACCAGGTGACGGGGGAAAAATGGTACGAGCTGGCGGTAGTGGCGCGTATGTGATCTCCCATGATGCACAAAAAACAATCATTAAACTTCCATCAGGTCAATTCAAAACATTAGATTCTTTATGTAGAGCAACTGTTGGAATCGCTGCCGGTGGCGGACGGCAAGAGAAACCATTCATGAAAGCAGGTAAGAAATGGAATGCACAACGCGGTAAAGGCAGAAATTACCCGGTTGTAAGAGGAGTTGCAATGAATCCAGTGGATCATCCTCACGGTGGTGGAAGTCACCAACATGTTGGAAAACCAAGTTGTGTACCACGTGGTGCACCTCCTGGTAGAAAAGTTGGAAATATTGCTGCCCGGAGAACTGGAAGAAGGTAACGACCATGGCACAAACCAAATTTGGATCATCAGCGAAAAGCAGACGGAAAAGAGACCGGAAAAAAGTAGAGGTACGAAAAAAGGAGTTCCAATACCAAGGAAGAACCTTGGAGGATCTCCAAAAACTTTCTATCGAGGAATTACTTCCACTACTGACCTCACGTTCCCGCAGAACATTGAAACGCGGATTATCCAAAGATGAGAATAAATTGATGAATGACATTAAAACCGCAAAACAAGGGGACTTGATCAGAACACACTGCAGAAATATGATTGTCTTGCCTCATTTTGTTGGTCATAATATTTTGATACATAATGGGAAGGAGTTCGAACGGGTGAATATTCAACCCCAGATGATCGGGCATTACCTCGGGGAATTCGCGTTAACCCGCAAGAAAGTAAAACATACAGGACCTGGTGTTGGAGCCACCAGAGGTTCCAAATTCATGCCATTGAAGTGATGAACCATGCCGAAATATTCAGCTGAGAAAGACCTAGAAAAAAGCGCACGAGCCTATGGATATGAGCTGCACTGTTCTCAGAAAGATTCCCAGAACATTGCACGTGCGTTACGAGGAATGTCTGTTGAAGCGGCAAAGAAGTACCTCGAAGAAGTCATCGCTATGAAACGGGCACTCCCTGCGATATACCATAAGAAGAAACGACTGCATCAAAAAGGCATCGGCCCAGGGAGTTTCCCAGAGAAAGCAGCACGGTACATGTTAAAGATACTCGAGAACGCAGAGAACAACGCAGAATACAAAGGTTTTGACGTTGACAATATGAAAATTACACATATCTCCGCATATCAAGGCAGAATCATCAAAGGAATCATGCCACGAGCGCATGGCAGAGCGACCGATAAGAATGAAACTACAACCGATGTCGAAATTATTCTTGAAGAGGTAGAATAATGGCAAATGAACGCAAGTTTATTAGAGAGAACGCCAAGCGATCGTTGATCAAGAAGTTCCTAGTCAAAGAAATCGAAGGCGCAGGTTTTGGCGGCATGAGCATCCAACGGACCCCAATTGGAACCAGAGTCAACATCCTTGTCGAACGACCAGGTATGGTAATTGGGAAGAGTGGTGCAAAAATAAAGGAACTTACAGATTCGATTCGTACCAAGTTTAATGTTGATAACCCGCAAATTGAAATACAAGAAGCAGGGTCAAGTGCATCCTTAAACGCTCAAATCATGGCAGAGAAACTGGCTGAAGCACTGGAGCGAGGATGGCATTTCAGACGAGCAGGGCACTCTACTGTACGACGGATAATGCAATCAGGTGCAAAAGGCTGCCAAGTCATTCTCGCAGGGAAACTAACCGGAGAACGACACCGCACAGAGAAGTTCACTGAAGGGCATGTGAAATACTGTGGTGAAACCGCAAAAGAAGTCATGGATATCGGCCTCGCAACCGCGAAACTCAAACCCGGAGTTCTTGGAGTTAAAGTAAGAATCATGAGACCAGACGCGAAACTGCCCGATGAAATTACGTATAAACTTGCAGCAAAAGAGGAAGTAAAACCAGAAATAAAAATCGAAGCAAAACCACCAGAACCGAAACTGGAGAAAAAAACTGATATTAAACTCATTACAAAGATTCAAGGAATTGGCCCATCCGTCTTGAAAAAACTGGAGAAAGCAAAGATCACCTCACTTGAAGAATTATACACCATGAACCTTGATGATCTCATTGCAATCGATGGCATCGGCAAAAAAACCGCTGAATTGATAGTGAAAAACATAAGAAAATTACTAGAAGAGGGTACCGAAAATGGTTCTTAAGGCTAAAGAAATCAGACAGATGAATCCTGAAGAAAGGGGCGAGAAACTGAAAGAGTTGAAAGAAGAACTTATGCATGAACGCGGAGTATCAGCAATGGGAGGATCGTCACCATCCCCTGGAAAAATCAGGCAGATACGACAATCCATTGCAAGGATTCTAACGATCATGCAGGAGGAAGGAGAACATAAATGAGTGATATATGCCCAAAGTGTGGCCTCCCAAAAGAAATCTGTGTCTGTGAAGAAATAGCACGGGAACAGCAAAGCATCACTATAGCTGTTGACAAGCGACGATATGGAAAGACGATGACTGTCGTTGACGGTCTGAACCCCCATGATCTCGACATGAATGCACTGGTCAGCAATCTCAAATCAATCTGCGCCTGCGGTGGAACCATCAAGGAAGGCAGAATCGAATTACAGGGAGATCACCGAGCAAAAGTAAAGGACGCATTGGAGAAACTCGGATTCACTGTTGACGTGATTTAAACCAACCATCTGACGCCCATAGTGCGTCACGGACGGAAACTATGGAACACGAGCCGATCACCAGTGATGAACTCATTGGCAGAACGGTCACTATCATCGAGTGCACCGATCCTTCCTGGATGAATCTATCAGGACTCATCATCGATGAGACAAAACACACGTTCCTCATCGAAACCGACAAGAAACAAAAACGAATCGCAAAGCAAACAGCAACGTTTGCATTTGAATATCACGGTAAAAAAACCATCGTGAAAGGAACACGATTGGTCTATCGACCTGAAGAAAGAATAAAAAAACAAGGTGAAGACATTGGCAGAAAAAAAGGAAGCACGAAACATAGGGTTGAATGTCAAACCACCCAGCGATAGCTGTAACGATCAGGATTGCCCATTTCATGGGACGTTACCTGTAAGAGGACAAGTAATCATGGGAACGGTAGTGTCAACTAAAAGGCAAAATACGGTCTCTGTCGAACGAGAATTCATGCACTATGTGAAGAAATACGAGCGATACGAAAAACGGACATCAACCTATCATGCTCACTGTCCACCCTGTATGAATCTCACGGTTGGCGATACAGTCCGAATCGCGGAATGTCGACCATTAAGTAAAACCGTGTCATTTGTGACCGTTGAAAAAGTGTAAATTTGGTGAAAGAACATGAAAGGAATAGCTGGTAGAATGATGCGAGGGTTGCCGGTAGGCGCCCGTTTAACTTGCATTGATAACACCGGTGCAAAAGTTGTACAAATCATCATGACAGTGAAGATTAAAGGTGTTCATCGTCGAACCCCAACTGCTGGCGTTGGTGATTTGGTAATAGTAAGTGTTAAAAAAGGAGCGACGGAGATGAGACGGCAGATCTTAAAAGCGGTGATTGTCCGTCAGAGACGTCCTTTCCGACGCCCGGATGGCCTCATGGTTCAATTTGAGGATAACGCTGCAGTATTAATAACAGATACTGGAGAAACAAAAGGAACGATGATAAAAGGCCCTGTTGCAATAGAAGCCGCAGAACGATGGCCAAAGATAGCTGCGTTAGCAGCAACAATTCTCTGAAGTGAGTGATATGATATCAATAAAACCAAGAAAACAACGATACATGCTCTATAACGCACCTCTTCATAAAAAGAGAAAATGGATTTCTTCGCATCTCGCAGAGAACCTCCTGTTGAAATATGACCGACGCAGTCTGCCAGTTGTGAAAGGAGACACGGTTAAAGTCATGCGTGGAAACTACCGGGGGCATGAGGATAAAATCTCAAAAGTCAACGTACGAGACCAGACCGTGGAAATTGAAGGAGTAACTATCACCACTGCGAAAGGAACAAAGATAGCCAAACCAATCCACGCAAGTACTTTACTTATCACTAAATTAAATGTAACTGATAAATGGCGACGGCAGAAACTGGAGAGCGGACTCTCAGAGACAACGAAGAAAGAAATCGAAAAAGAAGCAGCAGAACAACTCAAGGCACGTGAGGCTGAACAGAAAGCAGAAGAGGAAGCAGCGAAAGCAGAAGAAAAACTAAAAGAAGAGACAAAAGAACTCCCCAAAGAAGAGGAAACTACAGAGCTTTCTGAAAAAACCGTAGAACCAGCTTTAAAAGAAGAAATACCGGAAGAAAAAGTCGAAGAGAATATCACTGAACCGCCGAAAAAGAAACCAGCAACAAAAAAATCCACTACTAAAACCACAAAAAAGAAAAAAGAAGAAGGTGAAACATGAGCAAACACCTGAAAAGACTCGCAGCACCGCGAGTATTACGACTCCATCGAAAAGAACGAGCATTAACGATTCGTGCTGCACCAGGCCCCCATCCGTTAGAGCTCGCTATTCCCATTGGGTTAGTTGTACGAGATTACCTTAGTTTATGTGACACATATAAGGAAGCACGAAAAATCGTGTCCAATGGAGATATCCTCGTTGATGGAATAAAACGAAAGAACATCAAATTCCCTTGCGGACTCATGGATGTCATCTCCATTCCTAAAATGCGTAAGAATGTTCGAATCCTCTTTGATCGAAACGGAAAACTCACCCTTGTACCGATCTCAGAAAGCGATGCAGAATGGAAACTCTGCCGTATACAAAACAAAACGATAGTGAAAGGAAAGAAAGTGCAGCTCAACCTCCACGACGGCAAAAACAAACTCGTAGAGAAAGACGAATACAAAACCGGAGATGTCCTAAAAATTTCTTTCAAGGAAAATAAAATCGATGATGTGTATAGGTTTGACAAAGGAACCGTGTCGATGATCATTGGTGGAACGCACATTGGAGAGATTGCGAGTATCGAAGAAATTCAGGTTGTTGCTTCGTCAAAACCCAATCTTGCAAAAATGAAAGGAGAAAAAGAATTTTCCACCATCGCAGAGCATGTGTTCCCCATTGGGAAAACCAAGCCGGCTATAGCACTTCCTGAGGTGAAAATGCAATGAGCGCGAAGAAAGCAGCTGCACCAAAAACAAAAAAAACAACAACGCGTGAGAAAAAATCTGCTACAAAGAAAAAAGAAGAAAAAAAATCTATGAAGCCACGCATCGCAAAAGTGACTGTTAATATAGGTGTTGGCGAATCAGGTGAAAAACTCAAGAAAGCAGAATCGGTTTTAGCGGGTGTCACCAAACAAAAACCAATTCAAACCCTTTCAAAAACAACCAACAAAGACTGGAGTCTACGGAAATTCATGCCGATTGGCTGCAAAGTCACGTTACGAAAGAAAGCTGCAGAGACATTTTTAATAAGCGCATTAAAAATCCGAGAGAATAAAATCTCAGAATACTCATTTGACAATCAAGGGAATTTCTCATTTGGAGTACCGGATCATACCCTCTTCGAGGGACAGAAGTACGATCCAAATATCGGAATCTTTGGTATGGATATCTGTGTTACCGTGGAAAACCCTGGGTACCGGATTAAACATCGCCGAATTGACCAACGGAAAATCCCGCAGCGGCATCAACTCACCAAAGAAGCAACTATGCAATTTATTACCGAAGCATTTAACGTAGAGGTCGTAGAATGAGAATCAAAGAGCGGAAGAAAATGTACGGCAGGAAAATAGGATGCGAACAATGTGGTAGAAAACGCGGGATCATTCGACGCTATGGACTTCATCTCTGCAGACAATGCTTCAGAGATAAAGCAGAAGAACTGGGTTTTAAAAAATACGATTAGAGGTTGTTGAAGATTATGTTAAACGATCCATTGGCAGACGCATTATCAATCATCAGAAACGCAGAGATGCGAGGAATCCATAAATGTATTATCCGACCCTCATCAAAACTCGTTGGCGGGGTCCTAAATCTCTTAAAAGAGAAAGGATATCTTGGCAACTTCGAGTACGTCGAGGACGGAAAAGCAGGCATTTATCAAGTGGAACTCCTGGGAAGCATCAACAACTGCGGTGTCATTAAACCACGTTACCCTATCAAAGTCCAAGAGATGGATAAATGGGAGGCGCGGTATCTCCCCGCACGTGATTTCGGGTTACTCATCCTCACAACCACCGAGGGTATTATCGCTCATGACGAAGCACGAAAGAAAGGCATCGGAGGAAAACTCCTCGCGTATGTGTACTAAAGAGTGAGATTCATATGGTAAAGACAGCTGAGATAAAAGAAGAAATCAAAATCCCTGACGGCGTACAGATCACTGTTGAGGGGAAAACCGTTCACGTGAAAGGTCAAAAAGGAGCAATGTCAAAGCTTCTATCACATCCTAAGATAAATCTTGCGGTTAACGGCAATATTATACAGGTCTCGTGTTCACAGTCACCTCGTCGAAAAGAAAAAGCATTGATTGGGACTTACAAAGCCCATATCAGAAACATGATCAAGGGTGTTACACAAGGATACGAATGTAAGATGAAAACAGTGTTCTCGCATTTCCCAATAAAAACCACTGTCGAAGGAACCCAACTAATAATCCAAAACTTCCTTGGAGAGCGATCCCCTCGAAGAGCAGATATCCTTGAAAATGTTAAAATTGAGGTTAAAGGAGAAATCCTCATACTCACCAGCATCGACAAAGAGAAAGTAGGACAAACCGCAGCGAATATCGAACGGGCAACCAAAGTGAAAAATAGAGATATCCGGGTGTTCCAAGATGGTATCTATATTGTCAAGAGAGGGTAAACCATGACAAAAGAAGCTGTTCTAAAAGAGTTTGAGGCATTGAAAGGTGTCGGAAAAGTAAAAGCTAAACTTCTCTATGATAATGGATTCGATTCAATGGAAAAATTGAAAAAAGCTAAGATAAAAGATCTTACAAAACTCAAAGGAATAACAGAGAAAAACGCCAATGAAATCCTTGGTCAAATCAAAGAGAAAAAAGAAAAACCAGCAAAAAAAACACCAGAAAAAAAAGACAAAGAAGAACCGAAAGAGAAGAAGACAGATGACGTCGAAATCGTTGACCAAAAAGAAGGAGCCTACAAACCAAAGATTAAACCACAGTTAAACGAAAAGGAGAAAGAGCAACTGGTGATTCGACGACAAATCAAAAAGCGAACCCCACATTTCCTGAGAGACGAAGGATTCCGATACAAACGTATCCCAAAGAACTGGCGACGCCCTACGGGGTATACTTCAAAACTACGCATTAACTTGAAGTATCGACCAAGTAAAGTACGCGTAGGTTTCCGCGCACCAAAGATGGTCCGTGGATTACACGCGTCTGGTTTTGAAGAAGTGATGATTCACACGGTTAAAGAACTTGAGACGATTGATCCGAAGAAACAGGCGGTGCGCATTGGCGGTACCGTTGGCACGAAGAAACGTCTAGATATTGCGAAACGAGCCGGTGAATTAGATATAAGAGTTTTAAACATGAGGGAGTGACCATGACCGATCTACGAAATCAACGCAGAATGGCAGCATCAATCATGAAATGCGGTGGAACCAGAGTCTGGATGGACCCCGATAGACTTGAAGAGATAGCAAAAGCAGTGACCAGGAACGACATTTCGATTCTGGTGAACGGTGGCGCAATTAAAAGCATACAAAAACAAGGGAATTCCAGTGGACGACATAAACATATCCTTCATCAGAAACAGAAAGGACGACGAACCGGTCAAGGATCAAGAAAGGGGCCAAAACACGCCCGCCTCCCAAAAAAGGAACGATGGATTCGAACCATTCGTCCAATCAGGACCTATCTGAAACAACTACGAGAAGACACAAAAATCGATGCCCATACCTACCGGATGTACTATCGGAAGGCAAAAGGCGGTGTCTTTAGGAGTAAACAACATCTGAAATCACATCTTCTTGCTGACAATATCATCAAGGAGGAAAAACAATGAAAAAAGGACCACGGTACCATGTGAAACCGCGGAGACATCGCGAACGAAAAACCAATTACCGCCTGAGACTCAAGTTGCTTCGAGGTAAGAAACCACGGATTGTCGTCAGAAAATCACTGAAAGCAATTCGCGTCCAATTCGTAGAATACAGTCCTCAGGGCGATAAGATTCTGGCGTCAGCAATCTCCAATGAGCTGGCCAAAGAATATGGCTGGAAATACTCAGTTGCAACCACGCCTGCTGCGTATCTCACTGGTTTACTAGCAGGAAAACGAGCAAAAGAGAAAGGAATCGAACAAGGTGTTTTGGACATCGGATTATACCATCCTACTATTGGCAGTATAGTATTTGCAACATTGAAAGGAGTCTTAGACGCAGGGGTTGAATGCCCCCATGACGCAGAGATGCTCCCGAAAGAAGACAGGATCCATGGAACACACTTGAACAAAGACATCAAACCGGTCGTCGGTGAGATAAAAACAAAGATTATTGGAGGCAAGGAATAAATATGGCTGGACGAGAGCGAGGAAACGCACCAAGAGGACGACGCAGACAATTTGACGAGGGAGCTGCCCCGGTTATATGGGCACCGAAGACCAGACTTGGAAAAATGGTAAAAAATGGGGAGATTGCCACGATGAGCGACGCCTTGAAATCCGGTTTACCGCTGCGAGAGCCGGAGATCGTTGATATTTTACTGCCGAGTGTTGAAGATGAGGTTATCGATGTGAAAATGGTACAACGAATGACGGACTCAGGGCGACGAGTCAAATTCGTTATCACCGTTGCCGTGGGAAACAAAGACGGTTTTGTCGGTTTAGGCCAAGCAAAAGGAAAAGAAGTAGGCCTAAGTATTAAACGAGCAATAGAGAATGCAAAAATGAATATGATTCAAATACGACGCGGGTGCGGATCCTGGGAATGCGGGTGCCGAACACCACATACGATTCCTTTCCTAGTGACAGGAAAAAGCGGCTCTGTTGAAGTCACCTTTAAACCAGCGCCCCGTGGTATCGGGCTTGCAACCGGTGATGTTGCAAAGAAGATTCTCCGCCTCGCAGGAGTCAACGACTGCTGGGCGTTCACCGAAGGGAAAACAAAGACGGTCGTCAACTACGCAAAAGGAGTCTATGACGCCTTGAAAAAGAATGCAGAAATGAGGATTACCTCTAGTGCAATGAACAAACTTGGTATTATACAAGGAAGTATTGGGACACCACCAAAAGAAGAACAACCCACACCGGTTAAAACGGAGGGATAAATCTATGGTCTACGCAGTTATAAGAGTAAGAGGCACGGTGAACATAAAGCCGGATATCAAGAAAACAATGCAATTACTGCGATTAACACGAGCGAATCACTGTGTGCTCCTTGAAGAAAACGTGGTCTATAACGGGATGCTTCAGATGGTGAAAGACTATACCACCTGGGGTGAAATCAACAAAGAAACATTGACAAAGCTCATTTCCGTCAGAGGAAAACTCATTGGTGATAAACCCCTGACCGCAGACTACCTTAAAACTGCAACACCCTATCATAGTTTCGAAAAACTCTCAGAAGCAATCCTAGAAAATAAAGTAAAATACAAAGAAATACCTGAAATAAAACCCCTCTTCCGGCTCAACCCACCGAAGAAAGGCCACCGGACAATCAAAAGATCATTTGTGAATAAAGGCTCTTTAGGGTACCGAAAAGATGAGATCAACAAACTCATTGAACGAATGCTGTAAAAAGCTATTTTTTTCCAAAAGATTATTATAGGGATAGTATTTTATTGGTTGAATAAAGAGAAAGAGGGTGTTAGAAGATGGAGGAAGTTCTCTACAACATAGAAATACATAGAAATGATGGAAACTACATGGGAAAGATTTATTCGGATATTGATGGGGTTAAAGAATTCGAAAACAACCGCATTGACCGGCTACTCCGCGACATCATCGTTGATATGCAACTTGCATTAGACGATGAGTTTCTCACCAGAACAACCGCAACTGATCTCCCTGAATTCACCGATGAGATAAAATAAAATGACCCCGTTTCTTTAAAAACCACTGTTCTCTCTAAAAAATAGGTCTATTTGAGGGCAATATTTTTAAAGGTTTCTGTTATTTGGGCTTCTACCTATCCTTATGCTTCGGAGGAACACTGTGATGTATACTCGCTTTGAAAAAGCTCGCATCATTGGCGCACGAGCCTTACAACTCTCGATGGGTGCACCATCGATTTTAGCGGAGATACCAAAAGAGATGATTGACCCTGTTGAAATCGCGATGCTTGAGTATGACGAAGGCGCAATCCCAATTACCGTCAAACGAAAGGAAATAAAAGCATAAATTTGAGGAACAACTATGGCTGAAGAAAAGCAAGCTGTGGAAACAGAACCGACGATGATGGTGTCTGAAGAAACCTACATGACTTCAGGAGTACATATCGGGACCAGACAGAAAACCGCTGACATTAAAGAGTTCATCTATAAAGTACGAAACGATGGGTTATACATCATCGATGTGAAAAAAACCGATGAAAGAATAAAGGCTGCCGCAAAGTTTCTAGCGAAATACGACCCGTCACAAATACTCGCGGTTTCAGTGCGACAATACGGACAAAAACCGGTAAGGAAACTTGGGGAAACCACTGGAATCCAAGTACTTGATGGACGATTCCAGCCAGGAACGCTGACCAACCCAAATGCTAAAACATTTCTCGAACCAGAAATCATTTTACTCACTGACCCGCTGGCAGACATCCAAGCGATGCACGAGGCGAAAAATATCGGTATCCCGGTGCTTGCACTCTGTGATACGAACAATGAAACGAAATACATTGATTATGTGATTCCAACGAACAACAAAGGACGACGCGCTCTTGCCCTGATTTACTGGTTATTAGCCAGAGCAATCCTTCGAGAACAGGGTAAAATAAAATCCGATGAAGAATTCACGGCAACCGTTGAAGATTTCGAAGCGGAAATTTAAATAGTTTTTTGAAGACGTTGCCGATTCATACAGCTCAAAGGAGACATCTTTGGAAGAAAAAATCAACGATAACATCATCCTTATCGGTACCGCCCATATTTCTGAGGAGAGTGTTAATGAAGTACGTCAAGCCATTGAAACCTACAAACCAGATATCGTAGCAGTAGAGCTCTGTCAACGACGTTATGATACGATTACCAAGAAAGATAAATGGGAAAACACGCCGGTCGCCGCTCTTATTAAATCCAATAACGCGTATTTCATGCTTGCACAAACGTTTCTTTCTTCGATCCAACGGAGACTCGGAGAGGAGTATGGTGTCCAACCAGGTTCTGAAATGATCGCTGCCATGCAAGAGGCGGAGAAACATAATATCAAAGTCGCCTTGGTTGACCGAGATATCACTGTGACTCTTAAGCGAGCCTGGCAAAAGATGGGG
This sequence comes from uncultured Thermoplasmata archaeon, assembly GCA_963835145.1. GTDB lineage: Archaea > Thermoplasmatota > E2 > DHVEG-1 > DHVEG-1 > SM1-50. The sequence goes on along the minus strand of CAWIEM010000018.1, from coordinate 59,843 downwards.
GTCCGTGAGAAATTCAGGGTGATTTGGGAATTTCTCAAAGCGATGCTCGGGTATGATGAAGAAGAGCTCAAAGAGCTTGACCTTAAAGAATTGATGAAGCAGGATGTCATCTCCCAGATGATGGAGGAGTTCAGTAAAATTGCACCTAGTGCTGCGACGGTGCTAATCCATGAGCGAGACCAATATATTGCACAGAAGATCTTTGATGAAAGTAAGAACGGTAAGGTCGTCGCGGTCGTTGGTGCAGGGCATATTAATGGCATCAAACAGTATCTTGCGAAACAAGAGTTGAATGTTAATCTCCAGGAATTAGACCAAATACCAAAAAAACGTATGAATCTTGTTAAGGTTGTTGAGGTTGCTATACCAGTGATTTTTTTCTCGGTTATTGGTTGGATCATCTATTCTACTGGTATTGACCCATGGAATAAAATCAAAGATATATTCCTTGTGTGGTTCCTTGTTCACGGTATTCTGTCTGCAGTTGGCGCTGCAATCGCACGCGGACATCCATTATCAATTCTTACTGCGTTTTTGGCTGCCCCGTTTACTTCTTTAGAACCGTTTTTCGCACCAGGATGGTTCGCCGGTCTTGTCGAAGCAAAATTACGAAAACCTGTTGTAAAAGATTTCCAGGATTTAAGCAAGCTTGAAAGCATGCGCGATTTTTTTAAAAATAAGGTCATCCGCCTATTGATGGTTGTCGCTTTGGCAAATCTCGGTAGCATTATTGGAACCATTATTGCTCTGCCCTGGATTCTCAGTCTTGGACTTGGCTAAATGTTTTTATCCCGAATATTCATAACTCGTACCAACCTGTGAGACTGTTATGTCTGAGAGACAAAAGTTCTACACCTCGTTTAATGATCTTTCACCACGAGAGTATATGTACATCCCTGAAGGCAGCCTGCAGGTAGGAAAACCAGGGTCGTTCAGCAGGATTGAACTGGGTCATCTTTTTATAGCAATCGGGGTGCTTACTGTCGCATTTTCGTTTACATTTTCGAAAAATAGTCTTCTTTTTTTCTTTTTAGGGTCTGATATCAGCATAGTGTCTTACTTAAGATTTATGCCGATCGCATTTCTCGGTATTGTCACTGCGTTTTTTATTCATGAACTATCACACAAATTTATAGCACAAAAATATGGTCTCTGGTCCGAGTTTCGAATGTATCCACGTGGTTTACTTTTCTCTGTGATTCTTGCATTTTTCACTGGTCTTGTGTTTGCTGCCCCAGGAGCAGTTATGTTTCGGGGAAGTGCAAGATCATTTGAAACAGGGAGGATCGCTGCGGCAGGACCCACATCAAATATTATTATTGCAGTGGTTACCTACGTTTTATATCATTTTATTTTTTTTGAGATGGTGTTTTGGGGAACACTCATTGGGTTTATCTGTCTCGTAAATCTATTACTTGCAACATTTAATTTATTGCCGTTTGGTCCCCTTGATGGCAAGAAAGTGTTACAGTGGAATGAAATCGCTTGGGCTGTTTTATTCTCCATTTCAGTGTTGTTCTTGAGTGGAATGTTTATCGGTGGGAATCTACTTTCTAATTTTTTTGTATGACGTAGGTGTGGAAACGTATATATTCATCATATCCGATATTTTCATTGGATGAAAACACTAGGTGTATACACCAAGGATTTCTCTCTGTATCATGACATTATAAAAGTTTTAAAAAAACGCAAAGTCGCCTATGTCTCGCTCTCAATACTAGATAACATACCAAGAAGAATCGGTGTGATCCTCACATCACAAAAAGAACTAAAAGAAATACCTTTAAACAAGACAGTTGCCGCAGATGCATATGATTCTATAGATTATGCGATAGATCTTGCGGTACAGAAACTGACAGGAAAAGAGCTTTACTCCAATATTTTTATCGGTATTGACCCAGGGGAGCGACCTGGAATCGCGATCGTTGGCGATGATATCTTACTTCAGAAAATGCAGGTAGAAGGTCCTGAAAACGTGGCTCCTGAGATAAAACGCTTCTTAAAGGTTTACCCGTCGAAAGACACCTGTATCCGTATTGGACATGGGTCAATGATAACCAGAAACCGAATCATCAACTCACTCATCCCCTTAGAGATACCGATTGAAATCGTTGACGAGACACGAACAACACCGTCACAACAGAAACGACGATGCGTACGGGACGGTGAAGCAGCAGCAGCTATTGCATTACTCTCCGGCGGGAGGGTACAGACGACACTTCCGATAGAAACGTCCAGAGGGGCGATTAAAAACGTCCAAAAACGCAGTCGGCAGCTCAGCGAGGGGAGATTCACAATATCTGAGAACACGGCGCTCAAGGTGTTAAAAGGGGAAATAAGCCTTCTGGAAGCCGTTGAAAAAGAAAAACCACGGCACTAAACGCAAATGTTTATGAGCTTCGTACATATGCTTCCTGGGTAAGAGTAATGGAACACCGATACGCACTGATTAGCGTTTACGACAAAGAAGGCATTATTGATTTTTCAAAAGAACTATCAAACCTAGGAATAACAATTCTTTCAACAGGAGGCACCGCCGCTTTATTACACAAAGCAGGTATCCCTCTCAAAGAAGTATCAGAAGTTACTGGGTTCCCTGAGATGCTCGATGGTAGAGTAAAAACCCTTCATCCGATCATCCATGCAGGGATTCTTGCTCGACGTGACGACAAAAAACACCTGAAGACCCTCCAAGAACATCAGATCAACTTGATTGACTTTGTTGTCTGTAACCTCTATCCTTTTGAAAAAACCATACAAAAACCAAACGTCGGCATCGAAGAAGTCATCGAAAACATAGATATCGGCGGACCAACGCTAATCCGGGCAGCGGCAAAGAACTACAAAGACGTTGTCGTCGTAACATCCCCAAAACAATATCTAGATATTCTTACCGCTCTGAAATCAAAAAAAGAAATAACACTGGAACAACGTGAGAAACTTGCAATTGAAGCCTATGCTCATACCGCCCAGTACGATACGATCATCTCGCAATACCTGAGAAATCGATGGACCGACGAGATCCTACCACAGGATTATACCGTTTCGATGCGGAAGATACAGGAAATGCGATACGGGGAAAACCCTCATCAGAAAGGTGCGTTTTACAAGGCGCTCCCCCCTAGCGAAGAACCCTGTGTCTCCAACGCAAAACAACTCCAAGGAAAAGAACTATCGTTTAATAACATCCTTGATGCGAACTGTGCGGTTGAGTGCATTAAAGAATTCAGAGAACCATCTTGTGTCATCATCAAACACGCAACTCCTTGTGGGATTGCCAGTGCATCGACATTACTTCAGACGTGGAATGATGCGTACGCAACCGATATTTACTCGCCTTATGGTGGTATTGTTGCGTTTAACCGAGAACTACCAAAAGACGTCGCGCAGGAACTATCCAAGTATTACCTTGAAGTAATTGTGGCGCCAGGCTTCAGCAGCGACGCTCTAGCGATTTTTAGTGAAAAGAAAAACCTCCGGTTGCTTGAACTAAAGGGTTTAGAAAAGGAACCTTCGAGAAAAGGCTTGGATGTGCGAAGCGTCGTGGGAGGATTTCTTGTACAGGAACGGGATGTCTGGTTTGCTGACCAGAAGACCTGGAAGATCGTCACTAAAACCAAACCGACAAAAGAAGACCTTTTATCCATGGGTTTTGCTGTTAGATGCGTAAAACACATCAAATCCAATTCAGTTGTCTTCGTCAAAGGGACACGGACTGTTGGTATAGGTGGCGGACAAACATCACGTGTTGACGCAACCTGGATTGCGACCCATAAGGGCAAAGACCATATCAAAGGATCAATCATGGCAAGTGATGCGTTCTTCCCGTTCAGAGACGCTGTTGATGTCGCGGTAAACGCTGGCGTAAAAGCAGTTATTCAACCAGGTGGCTCGATCCGTGACGAAGAAGTCATTCAATCAGCAAACGAACATGGGATTGCTATGGTGTTTACCAATCAAAGATACTTCCGACACTAGCAAGACATCTAAACGTTCTTAAACTGGAAGCATTATTGGTGACCGATGAATTTTCGAGGTACACAACAGAGACGGACCTGCACGAATAGGACAGCTTACCATTGATGAAAAGAACGTTGTTACTCCGAACATTCTCTTCCTTGACACGCCACGATGCAAGGCACCAGAATTTTCCGATATCCTCCTTACCAATGAGACCAAAAAAACCAAGATACTTACCATACGAATTGGTGATAGTATCTTTTCAACTGCAGAAAAAAAGGAAAAAAAAGAAGTCTCAATGAACGATTACCTGATATATCCGAAGGATGTCACCAACGAATTACATCTCAGCGTGCTCGTCAATAACAAAAATACAGAGTGTTTTGTTATCCCCGCAAAAAAAGAACTTATACCAGAGACAGTAAAAAACAATGATGCGATCCTTTCTATAGTCGGAAGCGCGACACAATTGTTTTCCCAACAATCACACTTTGTTGATTTCATAACAGAATTACGGGAGAAAATAGGGTATCAAAAACTGATCTACCTTCCTTGTGTTGGTGACCCGACTAGTATCGCACTTCTCACGTATCTGGGTGTAGATTTTTTTGATTCTTTTTCTGCGGTTATGGCAGCGCGAAACGAGACCTTGTTATTCCCAACCGGCCCTATTGGAAAAAACCACTTACCTGAGCTTCCCTGCAACTGCCCCTCCTGCATAAAAATCAAGGATGCCTGCGTGATGAAATATGAAGAGATCTTAGAGCATAACTATTCTGCGCTTCTTTGCGAGATAAAACAGGTGAGGAACGCGATTGTCGCTGGTTCGTTACGAGAGCTTGTGGATATACGCGTAAGAACCAGCCCGCACTTAGCATCTATGCTGAGAATCCTTGATCTGAATCATCATCAATTTTTAGAGGAACGAACACCGGTTGTTCGAAAACAACCATTGATTGCGACTAACAAGGATTCATTGGTACGACCAGAGGTCCGGCGTTTTCAGGAGCGGGTCATCCAGAGATATGAAAAACCACCAAGCGCTCGAATCTTGCTTCTACTTCCATGTTCAGCAAAAAAACCGTACTCGTTTTCAAAATCGCATAAACTTTTCAAAGAACGTATCTTGAATTTGGAAAATCCCTTCGTGGTTCATGAAGTGATCCTGACATCACCACTAGGACTTGTTCCAAGGGAACTAGAGTTAACATATCCTGCTTCTACCTATGATACCGCAGTAACTGGGTACTGGGATGAAGATGAAAAGAAAATGATTCGAACCCTCCTCCAACTATATCTACAGAAGAACGCCTACGACACCATAATTATGCATATTCCTGAGACGATGCAACAATTCGTGGCTGATCTGCTGAAAAACCCTGTTTCGACGTGTATAAATTCACCTACTTCAGCGGAATCGCTTGATGAATTATCTAACGTGCTCCAAAAAACAACACAGATGCACAAACGTGTAGGACCATCACAACGAGCATATGAAAACATCAAAGCACTGGCTTGCTATCAAATCAGCAAACCTCTTGCAGAACACCTTCTGAAAGATTGTACCATCAGAGGAAAATATCCCTATCAAAAAATCATGCAAAAAAATACACAACTAGGGATGGTCACGGAAGAACGAGGACTGATTTCATTAACCATGGAAGGGGGTGAACGACTCGCTGACGCGGAACAATACTGGGTAGAGATTTTTGATGATTTCACGTTGAAAGGATCGGTGTTTGCTCCAGGGGTAAAAAATGCGGATGAATCGATACGGATCGGCGATGAAGTCATTATCAGGAAAAATACGAATCTCTGTGGTGTTGGTGTCGCACTGATGAATGGAAAAGAGATGGTTGAATCAAGACACGGGGAAGCAGTTAAAATACGGCATCACATTTAAGTTAGATGCATATCTTGTTTCGCCCCACAATATGGACATGAGAACACATGTAAGTCCGATACGAGGTCTGTTCCTTCCGCCCAGACCATGATCCACTCTCCACACTTTTCGCACTTGAAATTTTTGTTTACTGATTTCTTCTCAGGGATTTCTTCGATAATCTGAGATGGTTTTGAAGGGATAGTCCCCGTAGTACCACAATCAGGGCATGTCAAGCTGAACGGTTTTTTATTGTTATGTTTTGATTTTTTAATTGCGAAAATACCACCACAGGAAGGACATTTGAAATGATGAAGCTTTCCTTTGAGTGATTTTTCAAATTCATCTACATTCTTTTTAACAACTGGTTTCTTTTTTTCTTTGGAAACAAGAAAAAGCAATGTAAGGATGATGAGAATCCCGTAGAGTGCAATAATACGTTCTAGCCACTGTTCATGATAGACGATGTCCCAGATTGAGAAAAGTAGGACTATAAAAGCAAGGAAAATAATGCCGATGAACGGGAGTGTTTTGCGAGGGATTTTCATTGTTTTCGTCTCCGTATTCCATGACGAGCGAGAATCACAATCATCACAAATACGATGATGGAGGCAATAAGATAAGCCCAGTTTTCTTTTAATCGTGCGAAGAATTCCGATGAAGAGGAAAGCTTCTTTGTTGGATTGGTGCCATCCTTATATTCCTGAAGATTCGTGATACCGTCATTATCTGTATCTTGCGATGCATCGATAGGATCATACTGGTTAAACCCGTAACGGTCCTCCCATATATCTGGCATACCGTCGTTATCCGTATCATCCACATCATTGGTTATCCAAAATGTTTTTTCTTCAGTCGTGTTTTTTATTCCTTTATTGTCTTTGACTGTAATAGAATAAACGTATTTTCCGATAATCCCATACCCTTGTGTGTATACATATTTCGAGTCATGTGATGCATTGCTCATGGCGTGTGTCTCTAAGAGATTATCCGGAGAACGTATAGTCACCTCAACGGATTGTATCCCTAAGAAATCGGTGGTAATGCAACGGATCGCAACCTGACCGTTTTGTAATTGTACAAAGGGGTTGACACCAAAGTATGTAATGGTCGGCGGTGTCTCAGCGATGGTAGACAGAGAAAAAACGCTGGAAAATAAGAAAAAGATTATGCTTAAAATATAAAATTTTGTTTTACTAACATTTACTGCTCGTATCACCGATTTTTTTACACTGGCCATAACTCCCCTTCATCAGATATATCAGTGCTATTTACGACGGTATATTTCAAGTTTTCTATCGAGAATTACTTTTATAACATTGGATAAAATATATATTACGTTACGTCTGTGTTTTAATATCGGTCTATTAAAAATTGATTACTGTGAGGGGCGGAGTGGTTGAAGATCGATATAGGAACCTATGGAAACAGGAATTGAGATGTGTACACCAGAAAGGGAGATGTTCGTGCATAATTGCGCAAAAATCATGTCAGGGAGCAAACCTCTCCCGGTGAAGTTAATAAGTTTGGAGTAGAGGAGAAGGGCTTCCCCGTGGAAAAACGTTGTGGCTTCTGGGACAAGTTCGCCCGAACCAAGCGACCCTTCTGCGATAAAATACTTCTGGTTATTCTTGACTCCGTAGTAAATAACGACAATGTCGGATGCGACAAGTGGTATTTTTGTTGGGTTGATGACTTCAAGGGTCATATTGCTTTTAAGTCCCCCTCGTGCTCGTTGAAGGTCGGGTTTGAGTTCGAGTTCAAGTGGTTTATCAGCGGGGATGAACTGATTGAGATCTGGAATAGCGATTTCAATATCACTTGAAATTGGAAGTGATTTGTTGATACCGGCTACGTTTGCTCCCGCTTCAGCATGGAGAGTAATAAAGAGGTTTTTTGCATTCAATGCTTCAATGATGACGGATCCGTACCCATGAAGTGTGACAGCGCTTTCTGAGGGGATCTGGGAGCCAGGAATAATGAAATTTCCTACGTTAGTTCCTGTTTCAGTGGTGATATTGAGAATAAAATTTTTAATAAACATAGAAAAGGGATTTGGGTTTGTTACATCTATTTCAGTAGTAAGGTTAACAGCATGCCGAGTAATGGTTCCGAATTCTACCCGAACCATAATAGTTGGTATGGATATCTTTTTAAGAGCTTCTTTCAGCGATGTAAGAACCGTGAGCTCAAGAGGAATTGTCTTTTTAATGATTCCAAGAAGGTTAATACCAACAATTCCTGTTATTTTACTGGTGAGTAATCCTGAGAGATTACCTTTCATGCTAATACGGTCGCTACCAGCAAAACTTCGATTTGATTGACCTGGAATCGACCCTCCATCAATAGTAAGATTTGTGACTTCTTCTCCTGATGTCGTCGTGGCAATAATTTGGAAGTCTTTAAGAATCATCTCAAAAGAATTTGGGTTATATAACTGAAGATCGTGTTGGATTATTATTTCATCAGAGTTTATTTCAATGACATCTACGCGAATTGTTGTTTTGGGGAATGTTAGTACCTGAATATCAACAAAAATTAATGCTGCAGCGACGATGTTGATAACAAAGAGCAAAGCTAGGATGATGGCAATGATGGTTTTTTTCATGGTTTGTCAACCAGGGTAACTCCCCATTAGATAATATAAAGGTAGACTTATATAATATATATAATTTTTTCATGCATTCTTACTCCAGAGGCTCCTCCAAGTAAACAGAGAGTGTCTCTGAATATTAATTAATTTATCATGAACGGATGGTATTCAGAGATTTGATTAAGTATCAGGATATGATCTAGTATGTTCTGTAGTCTTTCAGGGAGTTTAAGGTGTGGATGGTCTTCTATCAGTATGTTTTTCTGAAAAGAAGGTGACCAGTTCTTTTGAATACTAGTTGTGTTTAATGGTATTTCAGGAAGAAGCAGACAAGAGGGACGAATACTATCAATATAGAGAGTGTTGTGTGCAATGATGAACGTGGTGTTTTTATAAATCCCATCCGCTGTGTTCGGATTGTTGAGACATCGAGGATAGTTCGACGAGGAGATATCAACACGAATCTGATGACCGTTATTCCAAATATATGAAGTGCTCCAGAGATCAACATCCACTTGGTAGACAGTTCCTGGCTCCATGAGCTCCCAATGGTCAGTCCCATTACGGTTTCTCATTCGAAGAATACCATCGGTGATCAGCATAGAGCGTCCATCAGGATATACATCTGTGAGTTTTACCGTGAAATCAGTGTCAGGGCAATCCGAAGAAACAAACAAGCGTGCTTTAATCGACCCTGTCGCCTCATAAGGCTGTTGTAATACAGGGCTGGTGAAGACAAGTACATCAGATCGGTTTTCCACCAGGCGCTGGTCATAGGGACCCGCAGGGATATTGAGATTCCCTCCACCAATGGTGGGAACTGGTTGTGTTGGATCGTAGGTGTAGGTGAGCGGTTGGGCATCATCAGGAATCGCGGTTCGTAAGGTTCCATCTGCTTGGAAGAACCAGGCTTGTTCAGTGTATGCGACTGGCCAATCATCGGCGTATCGCCATTCATTGCCTGATGCATTAGAGTCATCTACATCACCCATGACATAATAGGTGACCGCTGGCCAATTGTCAAAATCAGTTGGACCGTTCATCGTGTATTCATCAACCATCTGCCAGAACAAGGGTTGGGAAAAATTATCAACAGAGTTTCTAGGATAGGTCAGTTGGCCTTGCATCGTGGTTCCGGCACCCCCATGAGTCCACGGTCCGATAATCAGTTTCGATTTCCCTCTTGCCCCAGGTCCACCTTGGTGTTGATATCCGAGGAATCCATCGATGGTTCCCTGAGTAAATATATCGTACCACCCACCGATGTGGATAGCTGGGACGTTCACATCTTGCCAGTTATCCTCCAACGAAACATTAGTCCAATAGTCTATCGTGTAGTTTTCATGTTCCCAGAGTTCCGGAAGGATGTAGGTCACTTCCTTGTCCATTTAGCCATTCCTCTATCATGTTTTTTCTGAATTCTCCTCCGGGGTACATCGCATGTTTGTACATATTGGGGGTTGCGACCTGGATATATTGGCAGGCGAGACTTTGTGGGTTTGCACCAGCGGTTAAATATTGGGTGATTCCTAACGCAGATCCGCCAAAGGTTGCAATTTTCCCGTTCGACCATGTCTGATTTGCTATCCAGGCAAGGGTATCAGGACCATCGGTATGCTCGTTTTTAAAAACCGTATCGATTCCTTCAGATGCATACCTTCCTCGCATATCCTGTCCGACCGTAGGCCAACCGTTCTTTGCCCAGTTCATACCAAGCAGAACAAGTCCATCTTTATTGTATGGTGTTCTGATGAGAATCGCGCCATGTGGTTGAGTGTATTTATTTGGTACATACACATCCGTAGCAAGTTTCACACCATCTCGCATCGAGACCATATATTCGGTTGGTTTGACACAACCAGCAAGAAAAGTAACCAACAGCAGTATAATTACTCCAAGAACAAGAATAATTTTTTTCTTCACAATGATACCCCTATTATTTTCTATCATCAATGTCATATTTAAATATTGTTTCATAAGGGTTTTTTCTGTTTATTGTTTTCTCGTTTTGACATTTTCACAGAGTAGTTATTTATATCATAAGCGACAGAAACCAACATGCTTTCCACTCATATGAGAGATGGAAGAGAGGTGAAAAGATGAAACAATATAAGAATAAAGAATATGGAGGGAAATGGGATAACAAACAGGGATATCGTCATAAATATGGAAAAAAGACGGAACCGTATTATAAAAAAACCACGTATCCTTGGAAAAATCATCAGAAATCGATTCGATCAACCTAAGAGTCCCACGTTTGCTTACGTCCCATCTATTTACTTGCAATCCCAACTACCACCCCTTCCCTTATTTTTTTTATCCATAGCAGATTATAAGTAAGAAAAATACATACCTAGTCGCGTTGCGGATGCATAAAACCAAAACAGAGCTTATAGAATTAATTGCAGATCTTAAAACGAAAAAAGATTTTGAAAAAGAAATAAAGACACGGTATAAAAGCTACGACGGACTCATCGATCAAGACACCATTGCACTTTTAATTGTTGACGAACTAGGGAGGAACAAACAGAGCATTACAAAAATAGTTGATCTATCTTCTAATGGTGATTATACCGTAGTAGGGAGAGTTCTAAGTATTTCGGATTCAAAGACGTTCAAACGAAAAAACGGTACGCCTGGAAAAGTAATCAACCTTGAGATAACCGACGACACCGCCATCTGTCGACTCGTCCTTTGGAACGGAGATATTGACCACATTAAAAATAAAGAGATCCAGCCAGGGACAATCGTCAAGATCATCAATGGTTACACCAAGCTCGGGTACACGGGAGGCATGGAAATCAATCTCGGTCGTTGGGGACTCTTAGAAGTCGAACCCATAGACATTTCTTCTCAAGAAGAACAGCCAAAACACAACGCTGATGAAATCACCGGTGTGCTCGTACATAAGGAATCAACCAAGGCTTTCTTCAAGGACGATGGTGAATTCGGTTTCGTCACAACCATCACGATTAAGGAACACGACACAAAAAAAGAAATCACGCTCTGGGATCGATGCGTCAAAGACATCCAAGCATATAAAATCGGAGAAACCATTACGCTAAAAAACGTCGCCAAAAAATGCGGTAACGGGAAAACAGAGTTCCATGTGAACGAGAACAGTACGATAGAGAAACACAAATAAACCTCCTATTTTCTTCGTTATAGTTAAACAAAACCTATCATTTATGATAAAAAGGAGAAGCCGGGAGTATGCGGTCGTCCTATCAACCGCCTCGTGATAAACAATATTTTCACACGAAACCAAAAATGGATAAACGAGACATGGCAACCTTGAAGAAAAAAGTTCAACGGATCCAGCGGAAAAAGAATATCATGAAGTATGAGGAACGAGTGTTCAGAGGTTAGCAGCCACCTTGTGTGTACTTTTTCTTTTGCTCAAACGCGTTCTGTGCGCTTTGCAACTCTCGCCCTAAATACAAATAATGTTCTGGTCGTAATCTGGGAACATGCTGTGCAATCGTATCAGATAACGCGTCTGCCCTCGTTCCTATAAAAACCTTCTCAAGATGACCAGAGACAATCCGTTTATTTTTATATACATTCGAGTAATACTCAATACGAATGCCTTTGTCATAGACTTCAATGACAAAAAACCCGTTTGGGTCAAGGACCACGTCTTTTTCCATTGTTTTTTTTGCTTCAATCAAAGGAACTTCTTTATCCACCATTGATAATTTCTCCTGCTGCTGAAAGGTTTTGTAACTTATGAAATGCGGTCTCTCGCGGGAGCAGTCGTTGTCCACAATCAGGGGCGATCTGAACAACATTCTCCCCAAAAATAGCTATTGCTTTCTTAATATGAGTAACAATTTCCTCAACAGATTCAACACGAACATCATCGGATCGAACAGCACCAACACACATCTTTTTTGCACATGAATACTCTCGAAACAAATCCAAAAGATTCGGCGAGGCTTTGAACTCATGGGAAAGGATATCGACCGGCATTTCTACCAATTGCGGAATAATACGAGACACATCACCACAGACATGCAGACGGGTCGGACAGGAAAGACCATTGGTGATAGTCCCAATCAACTCTTTGGCGTACTCTGGCAGATCATTGGAAAAAAACGGTTCATCAATACTGATTAAATCAACATGTTTCTGAAGGAGTGCTGCTTCATTCCGTAGTGCAGCAGCAAAATCAAAACACAATTCTTTCTCATCATGGTAGAAAAAATCAATAGATGATTTTGTAAGCGTATACGGACCTGTGAGAACCCCGACGAGCCCAGTATTTCTTGGAAGCAATTGTCTTGCGTATTTTTGATCTTGTACAGTGATAGGACCATTGTATTCAATGTGCCCAACAATTTCTGTTCTATCTCGAATCCTGCATCCTCTCAGTTTTCGGGTGAATAGTTGAATAAATGGATCCCGTGTCTGTCCATCTGACACAAAGTCAATTCCTGCAGTCGTCATGTCATGAACAGCTTGTTCGATATATCTTGTCCATGAGCTCTCATGCTCAGAAAAATAATCATTGATCAGTTCTAATGTATCAATGCAAATCGGGTATGATCCAATTACACTTGTTTTCAGCTTCTGTTTCATTTCAGTAGTTTCCTCCGAGGATGCGACGCAACAGGAGTCACACCAAAATAATTCTCCGCATACTCAGAAACTAGGATATCTTGCCACGCGATAAGAGGAATAACAAGCTCTGCGTTTTCTATAGGACCAAAGATAGCGTAGTTCCCCCCAAAAAGAGGAATAGCATTATTGGATGCGACATCAACGGTTTTTTTCGCCAAAGGAAAATCATTCAACCACCGTGATTTCTCAACGACGTTATGAATCGCACAACCCGTCGGAAGACCGTATTCCTCCTTAATCACAGGGATAGCAGCGATCGCAGCACCACTATTCTCACCAGGAGCAAGTGCGGCTGTGTCTACAAGGATTTTCTCAATACCAAGTTTATGAGCGATTTCAAGAAGACCGCTCTCTGTTAGATGTGCTCCGTTCTCCAACACCTCAATTTTACCGTCCGGTGATTTATTTTTTGGGTTAAACGCGACGACGATTACCATCTCAGGAGTATTGTTTTGTAATGCTTCGATTTCTTCTTTTGTGATGCCGATATGGATGGAATTATAGATTGTCCGTGAAAGTAGTTTTTCCTCTGCGAGGCGTTCTAATGTTTCTACCTTGATAGATGGTTCAATGATGTCAATGGAAAACGGATATTTTCGTGGAAGTACTTTTTCAATAAAGGAAATGATAGGTTGGATATACTCGACTTTTCGAATGAAGAAATCAGGGATGGTTGGAGTACCGGTTTGTTTGCTGATATCCAGGATGGTTTGAATGTGTCTTTTTGCATCATCAAAATCAGGTTCTCCTTTAAAGAACAGACCACCAAAAAGAACAGTGGGATACATTCCTGGTTGCCCACCAATCGATATACCTGAGATGTCAAATATTTTTTGTTCTTTCGTAAACGAAAACATTTACTCGCCTCTCTTCCTCACTTTTCCCATATAATCTATAATAATTTTTGAATGTAGTGCACGTTTATCAGTCAAGCTGACTGTCGTCTCTGGTTTGATCCGTATCGCAATATACGGCTCTCCATACGATGATGGCGATTTCCTTGTGCAATCAGCGATGATTTTGTCGATTTTTTCTTTTTCTTTTTCTCCGAGTAAATCAACAACTTCCAGTTGACCCTGAAATCGTTTGATCGCATCTTCTTTCAGGTTTTCAATGTACGGGATCGCACCAGGTGCATCAATGATTCGATGGTTGTTGTCTATACCGTTTTTATGTAATGCTAGCAGCGATGACCCTGAACGATGTCCTCTGATATCATCTCCGCAGACGACCAGAAAACGAATATGCGGATTTGATATCGTGTTCGCAACAATTTTTTCTATCCCTATGTTCTCAGTTTTTAATCGACCGTAGATTGCGACACTCTCTGGTGGAGTGTACTGAATGTTGAGTAACACAACAGCGACACATCCGTTTGGTGAACACGCAGTGAATTCACCACCCCAGGGGTAGTAACTCATCGGTCATTACTTGCACGCTTCGTTTTGATAACGTAAGTGGTATATTTGATTTTAATCTGCCGGAGTAACACAATATACGTCAAGTTCCTCGCCATCAAACATGCGACGAGCAACGATCCAAGAGGAGAGCTTTTCATTTTTCAGATAATGTTCCAGTGTTAATCGATTAGACAAAGAACTAAAAATAAAATACGCACGACCATTGTTCAGAAGATGTTTTTTAAGGCCTTGAATGAATCGCTTTGTGACACTCAAACCGTCCCGTCCTCCATCTGTTGCGATATCAAACCATCCCCCAACTTTTTCTTGTTTTTTTGTGGGTAGGTACGGCGGGTTAAAGATGATAACATTGAAGAGTTCTTTTTCATGAAGAACGGAGAAAAGATTTCCTTGTCTTATTTCTACGGATCCTTTGAGGAGATGCTGGTTTCGTTCAATATTACGGCGAGTAAGTTGAACGGCAAACGGATTGATATCAGTACAGACTGTATGTGATCCCTTGCGAGCACAGTCAAGCGCGATTAGACCACAGCCGGTACCCAATTCCAATACGGTATCATGAGAATCAATATGCAGTGTTTCAAGGAGAAGAAAGGAATCCTCTGCAGGGTCGTAAACCTCCGGGTGTGTCTCAATGACAAGGTCATGGTAATGAAAAATGTTTGGTGTATCATCCTTTTTTTTCACATGATCAACCTTTCAATTCATCATCGCAGGGACATTGTATATGTATTGAAAATGATGGTACTAAATCTCTTTGGCGGTAACCTTTTATAGTAAATAATAACAATACATCTAACATCTTGAGAAAAACTAACAAATTCTTATGGTGTCGGTTACTTTTTGTCTCTCAACAATATTCCTTTGTTCAACAGGTCAACCTATCGGTTTTATAAAGAAGAGAATTTATTCGGTGAATAGCATGAAAGAGAAAGAAATTAAAAAAATCGTTCGAGAAGGATACGCGGAAATAGCAAAAAAGAATCGATGTAGCTGTGCACCAGTGAGCTCCTGTTGCGGTGGTACTCAGGCAGAAGAAATCAGTAAAAATATTGGGTACACCAACAAGAAATAAATGCAGTTCCGGATGGAGCAAACCTAGGGCTTGGCTGTGGAAACCCGACTGCTCTTGCATCTTTAAGAAAAGGTGAAGTTGTTCTTGATCTTGGCTCTGGAGCAGGGTTTGATTGTTTTCTTGCTGCCAAGAAAGTCGGGAAAACAGGAAGAGTCATCGGTGTTGATATGACACCAGAGATGCTAGACAAAGCACGGGAGAACGCTGAAAAAGGTGGTTATTCGAACGTTGAGTTCAGACTAGGCGAAATCGAAAATCTTCCGGTTGCGGATAATACGGTTGATATTGTTATTTCCAACTGTGTCATTAATCTCTCAACAGATAAAAAAAGGGTGTTTACCGAAGCGTTTCGGGTACTCAAACCAGGGGGACGCTTAATGGTATCTGATATTGTGTTGTTACAAGAACTACCCCAGTTTATCAAAAACTCGGTTGCTGGATATGTTGGTTGTATTTCTGGTGCGATACTTAAAGAAAAGTACTTAGAGGCTGTAAAACAGGCTGGATTTCATGAAGTTAAAGTAGTGGACGAAACATCATTTCCTGTTGAATTAATGTTGAATGACTCGGAAGCACAGGCTCTTATTAAAAAAACAAAGATAAACCCGGAGAAATTAAAAGAAATAGGAACAAGGGTTGTCAGCATTAAGGTAAAAGGAAAAAAACGATAAAAAAATTTCATCAGATGAGAGACGACAGGTGACATGACGAAACGTACAACAAAAAATGCATTTTCTGAACATCTCTTTGAATATCGACATGTTGAACAAAAGAAACTCATTTTATCGCTCTCCATCACCGTTATAACAATGATCCTTGAACTTATCGGAGGGTATCTCACCAACAGCATGGCATTACTCAGCGATGCTGGCCATATGTTCACCCATGCGTTTGCTCTTGTGATTGGTCTTGCTGCGATTATTATCGCAAGGAAACCTCCTTGTCATCATCAAACATTTGGATTATACCGCGCAGAAGTACTGGCCGCGTTTATCAATGGATTGTTCCTTATTGTTGTCGTCGGACTCATCGTCTATGAAGCAATCCTCAGACTGCTGCATCCTATCGAAATCCTTGGTTTGGAGATGCTGTTCATCGCGTTCATTGGTCTGGCAGTAAACGTTGCAAGTATTATGATCCTGAGAGGATCGCATAAAGAAAATTTGAATATTAGAAGCGTTTTTTATCATATGTTTGCTGATGCAATTTCATCAATCGGAATTGTTATTGCTGCGCTTGTTATTATGTACACCAATTGGACATTTATCGATCCTTTCGTCAGTATTGGTATCTCCGTTATCATCTTGTTCTGGGCATGGGGCGTTTTAAAAGATTCGACAAGAATATTGCTCGAAACAGCTCCAAAAGGACTTGATGTCGACATGATTTCTGCGGATTTAAAAAACAATTTTTCAGAAATACGAGAACTCCATAATGTACATCTCTGGTCAATCACCCCTGATATGTTGGTGTTCTCAGCTCATGTACAAATCGATCGGAGTAAAGTCCAGGCAAAACAAGAAGAGGTTATCTCAAAAATAAATGATTATTTATTGCAGAAATATAACATCATTGAATGTACTATTCAAATCTGTACCGAAAACGGATCTGAGGTCTGTAACATCTCGAATTAAAATCGAGATTAATTCTTCGCGAAACATGTTGAATGTTTTGTATTTTTAATAAATAATTTCTATTTTTATCCTGTTAGGTCTTCATATATTGTCCCAGGTTCCCCGCAAACGTCGCGATAAAAGGATACAGTCCAAGACCCAAACTCCGAAACGTTCTAAAACCCATATACGGAATGGAACTAAAATACAGAGTAATTTTTCGAAATCCCTCTTCCAATTCCTCTTTTGTCATGTTGAGTGGTTGAAACACAACGTTTTTTCTATTATATTTAGACCAGTCTTTTGTAAGTATCCGCCCCTCTTTTTCTAGACGAATGAAAAGAGGAGTACCTGGGTAAGGGGTCAGGATAGCAAAATTCACTGCATCAATACCAAGTTTCCCAATATGTGCTTGCATCACATTAAAAATGTCAGGAGTATCTTCATCAAAACCTAGAACAAACGTCCCAAAGACTGCCATTTTATATTTATGTATTTTTTTTACAGCACGTGCGTAATCCTCAACAACGTTTGTTTTTTTGTGTGCACCGTTTAGTGATTCTTGGGAAAAAGTCTCAAATCCACTGATCCATTCGATGCAGCCTGCTTCATGCGATAAACGAAGCAACTCTTCGTCCTCAGCCAGGACATCAACATTACCTCCACAAACAAATTTTTTCTTTAATCCGCGCATACGTCGAAACAACTCTTTTGTATATGCTTAAATCAATCGTCATTGAAAAATCAGTGAAAAAAAAGATTTTTTGCTGAAGGGAAGAAATTTCTTCAATAACATCGTCGAAAGGTCTTGCTCGAAATACTGCACCATCACGAATATTTGCATCCTGACAAAAATCACATTTATGAGGGCAACCTCGTGTCGCTTCAATAGAATTTGTAAGTTGAAGACTTTTTAATTTAATCTTATGTGTTGAAGGGAGCACAAGCGAATCATGACTATCACTTGAGGTGTAGAATGGTTGCAGAGTTCCTTTCTCAAGGTCCTTAATAACCATAGGCCAAAGGGTGACAGCATCACCAACAATCACACTATCCGCGTGTTGCTTTGCTTCTTCAGGTAACGCAGAAGGATGATAACCACTTAACACAACAATTTTTCCTTTTTTTCTAAAAATATCTGCAATTTCGTAGGCTCTTGGAGCAAGCGCTGTTTTGAAATTGATATGAACAACGTCGTAATGAGTATTGAAATCAATTGTTCTGTTTCCTTCGAGAATTGTAAGGTCATGATGGAGTGGGGTGACTGCTGCTAATTGTCGTGCGGTGATGACGGTTGGAACAAATGAAAAGGAATAGAGAAACGATCGATCAAATGAGGTGAACGCATTACTGATGCTCATTTCATCGGTAATTAAAATCCGCATGCAGTATTGAAAAGGGGATAGACATTAAAAAGTTGGCGTAACACAGATTTTCTTAAAAAGATGTTCTATTTGTATACTATAAACAACACAGGATGGCAACCGCAGGTTTCTGCCCGTCTCAGTTGCTATTGCCTCATGAAAAATATCTAAGGCTACTGGATATCCTTTCTTTATTTTCAATGGAAATCCAAGTGGGAACATACGGGTCATTCATGTACACATTCTGCTCGTCTAAACCGGTGACGACGACCCAGTGGAAGACATTCTCACCAAGGATGGGTTTCAGATTCACAAAAACGATAGGAGGAATCTTCTTATGGAGCGAGTCTCTAATCACCTCCATATTGTCTTTTCCATACCGGATAGGTATTTTTAAGCGGCGGGTTTTATGAGAAACGATATTTTCTATAAGGGTAACCAATTGAGGAAATTTCGGATAAGCATCTGAGAATCGAGTTTTTTGATATATTTCGGTTTTAAAACCGAGTTTTGCTGCGGTTTCCGCTAATCCAAATTGAAATGTACCTCCTAACAAGAAAAAGGAATAACTCCTTTTCCAGAGTTGAAATTCAAATCTCCTAGATAGCTCTATGGAAGGATCCCAATATTTCATCACCATCATAAGACAAGCAGGACCGCAGGTCGCAGTACGAGTCTGCTGAAAATACGGAACATCTAAGAAAGCAAGATTTCCGTGGGCATTACTCATAGTTCCTGATATCCGCTGTGTTTTAAAAAACACTCGGAAGCAACAATTCAGATGATTTCTTACATGGGTCTAAGAGTCCCGGCAAACACCTGCCAGGCAAGTGCAGATTTTGCAACTAAACTCAGAACGACATACATTCGTTCGCCATACAGATAGTCTTTCCATTTTCCGATTTTCTTATACTGTAAGAACATGTTGACTGCAAACAAATTGAAAAACACTGCAATGGTAATAAAAATTGCAATAACAAAATCTGGTACAGATCCTGCGGTGATGAGCGGAATAAAGATGACGACCCACGGGACAAAACCAGCAATACACCCAATCGTATAGGATGTCCAATTCGTTTTTGTCGTGGTTTGATTATGGATCTCCATCATCAGACCCATCAGGTTCATGACCGCAGTAAGGGTAAATAACGCAAGCAAGGTCCCAAAATCATATATCGTAACAAGCATAGCGATAATAAAAATCATCAACGATGCGCTGAAAGAATATTCATACCATCGAGCAGGATTGATATGTTTTTTTAGATTTCTTACATACCATTTGTAGAAGACGGTAGATAGAAGAATGTGAGCGGCAGCTGACATAAAAAGGAACAAGGCAACAAGCGGTCCAATTTGTATATTAAAAAAGGTTTCTGATACCGGAGAAATTGTTTGTGTTACTGCATTATA
Organism: uncultured Thermoplasmata archaeon; assembly: GCA_963835145.1. Classification (GTDB taxonomy): domain Archaea; phylum Thermoplasmatota; class E2; order DHVEG-1; family DHVEG-1; genus SM1-50. Next base: position 39,902 of record CAWIEM010000018.1, on the reverse strand, counting down.
CTCTGGGTGTGTATAGGTTAATGGCAGAGTAAACGCATTGCTTAGTATCAGCATTAACAATCCTTGGATCATATGGATAATTCCCATGACTCCGTTAAAGATTCTTAATTTTTTAAACCGTTTATCTTCCTGCTCAGCGAAACATTCTATTTTTTTAGGATCACACGTCCCCACAGGAACGGTAAACGCACCATAGGTGTTGCATTTTGGACAGGTCACATATAATTTTTCTTCAGATTTGCCCTGAACAGTAAATTGATGTTTACACTGCGGACACATAATTTTCATTTCAACCATCTGGTCACTACTCCTCAACCAATACAATGAAAGAACGCATTTTATCTATATCTTCTTTTTGGAGGCGTTATCATTTACCTCATTGTCATGAGCACAAAAAAATATATAAGATAGATAATACTGATCTTATCTTATGAAACGATTGATTATAGTCTTCTTTACTTTGCTATCTAGTATCCTTTGTCTACTTCCCACCGTACTTGCTCATGTACCCTATTTGGAGCATCGTGACTCCTCTGCACAACAACCATTTCAAGTGCGAAGATCCATCACACAATCGATAGCGGTGTATTCCTGGCTGAAAACAGATGGAATTAACCTCTCAACTGATATCGACGTCTATAGTTTTACTATCAAGAATCAACCGTTACGGATTTACCTTGAAGTCATTGTGCCGGTCTGTGATGGGTATTATGCGAATTTTACCCCATGGTTCGCGTTAGTTGGACCTGGGCTTCCGCCTGCTAATCAAACACTTCCTTTCGATCTTCCGCAAGGATGTGGTGTGATAGTAAAAGAGGATGTCCCACCAGGTAGCCCTCGAGAACAGTTTTATGAACCATTCGGCGGAAAATCATACTACCAAGGACCACGGTTTGATGAGACAATAAACATTTCAGGAACGTATTATGTTTATTATTGGGATCCGTATCAAAAAGGTGGAGACTACGTGGCAGTGCTAGGATATAAGGAACAATTTCCGCCATCTGGATTTCCTGCGTGCTTTAATTAATACACCACTTATTCGTCATGACTATGAACTGCATCTTCCTTAAATGAAAAAATTCTCTGCGAAGATAATTAGGATTTCTCAACATAGTTTTTCATATTAAATTTTCTTGTTAATCCTGCATCGTTCATATAACGGATTTTACCAAAAATTGGTCGTTCTTTCCATGCTCGATCATGTTTTCCAAAACACCAAGCAACACCGGTAAATCCATTCGGGTCTCGTCCATCAAGTTCATACTTATTGTTTAATGATAATGCGATCTGAAATGCATCCTGTGGTGATTTGGTCCATTCCAGGATTTTCTTCCCCCAGTACATCCGCATATACCCCTGCATTTTTCCTGTGTGTTTCATTTCAAGTTGTGCGGCATTCCAAAACGGATCATGAGTTTTTGCTTGTTCAAGCTCATCTTTTGTGTAGATGTATTCGCGTGGATCCTTTGCATGTCGAAGCAGGGTTGTTTTCGCCCATGAAGGAAGACCGTCAAAGGAATCATACGTTAAATTGTAGTACACATAATTCATGCTCAGTTCCCTTCGCACTATTAGCTCTTCAAGATAGGCACCTGTGTTAGAATCACCTGTTGCATGGATTTTCAATGCAATGGTCAGTGGTGATATCTGACCGAAATGAAGGTACGGACTCATATATGAGCAATATTCCTTGCTTGGATCATTTCGCAGCTCAGTGAATAAGGGGAGTTTCTGCTGAATGAACCGACGAAGAAATCGCAGCGCATGAGAGGTTCCCCCATGAAACAAAGACGATGGTTTCACCGTATGATCTAGATGAAGGGTAGAGACGATGCTTGAGATGTTTGAAAGATCGAGTGACTCAAAATGATGCTTCAAATAAGTACGCTGAAGAGGCTCTGAGGTAAGAGGTAACAAAAACGTCTCAAGGTGTTTATGGATCTTTGGTCGAATGGTTGCTGCTGCATATTCTTCCTTCTGCGATACTGTTTCTATTGGTACAACCACATCACTTTCGACCTGAATCAGTGGACAGCGCAGGTGTTGCGCCGCGTACTGTCGCCATTGTTGTTGGATTCGCAGATATCCTCGGTCGGTGACAGTAAGAGAGGCGTTTTTTGCAATTGAGAGAACACCTTTCTCTGGAGAGATCTGCTGGATTACAAAAGGAATCCCTTGTTTCTCCAATTCGTTCGCAGTCTCCTGAAGACCTTGGAGCATAAACAGGTAATGCCGTTCATTTGCCTCAGGAAATGATGAGGTAAGACCAAAAAAAACAACAAGTGGTTTGTTCAGTTCATTGGCTTTTCCAACCGCATACTCTAATGCATGGTTATCAAGAGCCCGCTGTGATGCTTGCATCCAATAGACTACATAGTCTCCAGAATGAACCCCCTCTGCATTAAGCTGTTGGATCCTAGTAGGATGAATCATTCTCCCATATCTGCCATTGTAATAACCTGAATCTGCTCAAACTTCTGTACAATCTGATAGGTATGTACCGTGACGTCGATTATCACACACGAAGGATCGGAAACAAATGTAGATAAATCAGGATGTTTTTGTAGCAATAATCTGACGGTGGCATCCCTGTCCTGCTTGAGAACCTGGGCACTTCCAATCGCGGTAATAGTAATTGCCTTTGACAAATCGGAAGGTGCGTTTTCTCTGTTATCGATAAGAACCGCGACATGGTTATTTTCGGAGATGTTCAAAAACTTCTGGGTCTCTTTTTTCGTTGGAAAAAAAAGATGATGAAAATCAGAGGAACAGACAAACGAAACCAGATTGGTATACGGTTGTTTTTTTGATTCGGTGGCGATGACAGCGAAATGCTGCGATGTCAGAAGATTCGAGAGGAGTTCAGAGGGGTTTTGTCGAGCCATGGTTTCAGTAACCCTTATTGTTTATTTGAAGGAATCGTTTATCTGTTGAGATGATAGCGATCGCCTCCAATGCGCTTTTTTCTTTATCCTTTATTTCAAGCATGACATCGAAATCAAATGGTTTTGTCTCATCGATGAACTTGCTAAAGTTCTTCCGGTCGATATGATCTGCATGTCGACCTGGTTTTTCATGCGGCTTTTGTGAGCTGTAATCAACCATGGGCATCCCATCGTTGCTTGCCCAGGTAGCTGAAACATCAGCAAGGACATCAACAACCGCCTCGTGGTGATGGAGTAAGCAGTGATGAAAGGAATCAAATAAAACCGGGACGTCGATTTTTTTATTCACGGTTAGACAATCCGACACGCGATAGCTGCGATCATCGTTTTCAATGACGAGGCGTCGTTTCACCGAATCATCAAGGGAGGCATAGACGTCAATGAACCGCTTCATACTTTCAGTTTTATCACCATATACTCCACCAAGATGCAGCTGTATCTTTGCCGAAGAATCAAGTCCGAGCAGATTAAGAACCTCAGCATGATACATCAACTCAGCGATGCTGCGCTCCACGACCTCCTTTCTTGGAGAATTAAGTACAATAAATTGGTCAGGATGCATAGAGATTCGCATCTGATTCTTTTTTATGAAACTTCCCAGTTTTTCAAAGGTTGACCGATAGGTTTTCTGCCAGGGAAAAGTACAAATCGGGTGAGAGGCAAAGGGGATCAAATCAGAGGTGATACGAAAAAATAGCATGCCATGTTGCTGGTTGAACTCAAGGATGCGCTTTAGACAGTTCAGATTGTTTTCAACGGTCAAATGAAAACGTTCTTCTGAATATGATTTTAAACGGAATGTCCGATCGCCTTTACAGTCAAGAGATCTGTTAATGCAGGGATAGCCTACTTTCATTTCCAGAAATCCCTCAGGCCACATGACGTCAAGGCTTCAGCATCCAACAACTCATCAGGATATGGTTGGAAAAAGGTCTGTGGCAAAAGATAAGGTTGTTGTGTGCGGATAACCCACGATCTCATGAGGTTCACAGGGGCGCTTATCGGGATTTTCCCTTGTCGAAATTGCTCAAGAAGCGAGAGGAAAAACAGCTTTTCATCTTTTGTTATCTGTGCGGAGACATATCCCATCATATGATGTAACACGTTGATGGCAGAGGTACATCGAGGTGCCTTGGCAAAGAGTTCGGATAACAGTTGCTCATACGTAGAAAACACATCACTTGTTTGGTATGAAGCCTGGTTTGCGATTAATTTTCCCATTTCTTTAAGGTGTTTTTGACTATAGGACATAAAAAGTAACTTGTTTTCACTATGGAATTGAATTAACTGTGGAATCGACTGAGTTTTTCGTGTGGAACGAAACGAGGCAACGGTAAAGATTTTTCGTAAGAAATGCTCCCGTATAATCGAATTTTTCAATCGCATTTCATCCTCGATAGCAAGCAGAGGGAATCGTTGGAGGACTCGTTCACCAAAGAACCCGAAAGACCGCATGATAGGCGCAACGTTTTTTTCAGCAGGGAAGATTTTCACGTCTCGCAATCCACAGGAGGGGGATTGTGATTTTAGGATAAAACCATCGATATCGACCAGGGAATCAAGGAAGGTTTTCGAAAAATTTTCCATCACGTCAGTAACATACTTACCTGTGGAAGGTTGGACAAGGTGCTTCCCTGTGTTATCATGAACGATTCGTATGGGATCACGTGGTATGCCAAGTCCGATCTCTACCTCTGCGCAGACCGGTAAAAATTCAACGAATGGTTTCATCTGGGAAACAAAATCGCTGCGTATAATCTGGCCGTTGAACCGGCAGAATTCAAATTCGATGCATTTGCTGCTAACGATCCGGGGTTTTACAAACGTTTTCATATATATCATTTCGTGGAATGGTCAGACTCGTTGGTCACCTGTTGGCAAAACGAGGTGCTGAATTTTGTATCCATGGTATTGACGAGATTAGAAATAACAGTGAGTAATATCTTTGATATCATCGGTTTTACTTTGACATCATATACGATGAACGTATGATGCGCGATTTGTTCTGCGGTCCAGTGGTACATCTCCGATGCGGTTTTAATGGAAATCAAGTAGCGCTTTGGGATGAAATGATATCCTTTTTCTGCGTGTTCCTGCCACTTGCAATACCGATCAAGCTGTGTTTGAAGAAATGCTTTAAATTGTTCAGGATGTTTTTTTACATGATCATAGGTGAGATTCTCTAACCCGTGTCTCCGGAGATCTGTTTGAGGGAAATACACTCGTTCTAGCTCTAAATCCTCTGCGATATCACGGATGAAATTAATGTATTGCATTGCACGTCCGAGGTATTTCGCATGCTCAAAGGATTCTTTTGGCAGTCCGATGATTTTTGCCATCATCAGACCGATTACCTCAGCGGATCCATAGATATATTCAAGAACCTCTTCAAGAGTTTCATAGCGTTTCTTGGTCAGATCAAGTTCCATGGAATGCAAGAACGCTTCAACCCATTCGTCCTGGAAGCCTTTACGTTTTGCTAGGCGGACAAATGAATCAATGACGATATCCCCGGTTTCTTTGCCATTTTTTGCTTGGTAGTATTTCTCTTTAAATTCATAGAATCCTTCTTTGTTCTGTGGTATGACATCGACATAGTTATCGGTCTTGCGGACAAATCCATATAAGATGAAGACCTCCTGTCGTATGTGCATCGGGAAAAACAGGCTGCTGTAGAAGTACGTTCGACTTCCTTTTCGAAAGATGGAAAAAATCGTTTTATCGACGACCATGGGAATTCCTTATTTGATTAGCGATGATTTGTGATGAGATGACTACCATTGGTACACCAATCCCCGGGTGCGTATAATGACCGGTGTAGTACAGTCCCGCGACTTTTTTACTCTGATGCGAGCAGCGGAAAATCGCAGTCTGGCCTAAGGTATGTGCTAGTCCAAGTGCAGTTCCTTTGTACGCATTGTACTGAGCAGTAAAATCATTATGGGCGAACAACCGCTTCACCACCAGGCGATCTTTTATGGATTCACCAGTGAGTTTCTCGAGATGATCCATGACCTTGGTGAAGTACTTTTCCCGTGTTTTTTCCGTGTCCTGTAACCCTGCTGCGACCGGTACAAGAACGAAAAGGTTTTCGTCCTGTGGTGGCGCTACGGACGCATCGGTTTTCGATGGGCAGCTGACATAATAGGAAGGGTCATCTGGCCATTTTGGTTGACGGAAGATGGTATTGAAGTGATCCTCCCATTGCGGTGCAAAATAAAGGTTATGATGTGCGAACGCCTTGATTTTTCCTTTGACGCCAAGATACATCAGTAGAGCGGAGGGCGCGATTGCTTTTTTGTTCCAATACTGCTCAGAATAGGTTTGATGCTGCTGGTCTAACAACTGGGTCTCCACATGATGATAATCAGCATTGGCGACCACAACATCAGCGTTCATGGTTCCTTTTGACGTTTGTACGCCAGTGACTTTTTTATCCTTCACCTCAATTTTTTGTACCTCGCTGTTGAACTCAAAAGTGACACCTTGATCGGCAGCAAGACGTTGGAAACCACGTGCGAGCGCCCCGAACCCGCCATCAGGATACCAGACGCCTAGGCTGAAATCCACATGGGACATCAAGGAATAAAGAGCAGGGGTATCAAACGGTGTTCCCCCCAGAAACACCATGGTGTATTCTAGGATTTTTCGCATCTTAGGATCGGTGATGTATCGTTTCGCGTACTCATCAAGACTAGTGAAGATATGCAGTTTGCTTCCCTTCAGCAAGAGTCGGAGGCTGAAGAAATCCCAGAGATGTCGATATTCTTTGTAGATGAACTCGTTCATCGCAATTTGATATTGATATTCTGCTGCAGCAAGATATTTCTTTAATTGCTCACGTCCGCCCTTTTGGTAGCGTTCAAAGAGCTGCAGGTTCTGTTCAAGATCTGGTGAGATATCAACGATTTCGTCCTTGCTGTAAAACACGCGGTACGCGGGGTTCAACCGCAAAAGCTTGTAGTAGTCATCTGGTTTCTTTCCAAATTCAGCGAAGAATTTTTCAAACACATCTGGCATGAGATACCATGATGGCCCCATGTCAAAGACAAAGCCTTTTTCTTTCCAGACGATCGCACGCCCACCAGGTTGGTCGTTTTTTTCAACAATGGTTACGGAATGTCCGTCTTTTGCGAGCAGTGCTGCAAGGGACATACCACCGAACCCAGCTCCAATCACGATGACGTTTTTCCCTGACATGATAACCCCTTTTTTTACCAACGAATTCTTTTTAGCATAAATATTTTATGTTTATATCAATTTATACGATATTCTGATACAGTTATGATTTATTTCTTCTTGTTTTTATCGGATAACCATCGTTTTTTGAAATAGAGGTAGACAAGTAAATAGAAGGAAAGCATGGAGAAGTTATAGAAGAAATCCTCAAGTGGTATGGTGAGAAATCGTCCGTTCCATAGGCCATCGCCACCCCAGATCGCATCAGGTTTGTACAACACTATTGGAGTGGATGTCAAGAGGTAATTGAAGATTATGAAGGGTATCATCGAGATTAAAATGTAAAGCCAGTAGTTGCGCGATTGCAGAATGTCTGGGAAGCGCCATACTGCGACGATGAAAAAAAACGCGCATGACATCAAGGCAAGAATCGTATAATCCTGATGATAGAATGCAATGCCGCCAAGGATGAACAGCACTACAAGACCGATGTAGAACCATTTGTTGTACCTAATCGTTTTATCAGGAATGAAATGCTCAAGATTCTCGTAAATAAAAATACAGGAATAAGGTACCACAACAAAGAACAAGATCTCCTCGATTGGTAATCCGATGATAGAGATGCCGGACAGATAGTCGTAATTAAACCACCAGTCCCCTCGCGCGGTTACAATCGAATCCCAGATGATGTATCCCAATCCAACGATAGCAATCGCAGGAAATAGTGCTTTATAGTAACGATAATAGGTAAATTTCCACTTAAAAGAGAGTAGAAATGGAAATAAAATAATAAGTATATCAAGGAGAAGATAATTTATTGTCATTTTATCACCATCTTCGTTTCGCTATGTACCAAATAACTTTTAGGCTTTTATAAATCCACCTATACCAAGAGAATAAACATGATCAGTATTACTGCAAGGAATCCTGTGATGGCATTGCGAATCGCGTATTTAGTTGCCTGCTTTGGCTGAACGATTTTTTTTATAACAGGAATAATCGACACGAGGAGGGGAACGCAAGTGATAATGGTGATTGCCCAAAGATTAATAGGAACATTAAACCAGGATGTGCAGGAAAGAACCAGGAAATATATGACTGCTCCGAGGTAAAGAGTCATGATGGCTACAAATGAAAAAAATCGCCCTTTTCTCACAATCAGATTCTGTTTTCTCCCATGGATATCAGCCTCCATATCAGGGATTTCAAAATTGAGAATGACGGTGAGTCCAAGCAACCCAAACGGGATTGCAAATATGAGGAGTTCAAGGGTTAAGGTTCCGGTTAAGACGAAATAGCCCCAGCCAGGAAACATCACTCCTGCGAGCAGATGGGGCAGTTCTCCAAGACCACGATACACGAAGCGAAGTGGGGGAGCAGTATAAAACCAGCAGAAAAACACAGCGATTCCGATGTAACCGATGCCCCAAAGTGGAAAGGATGTAATTATAACAAATGCACTAGTTAGGAATAAAGCAGAAAGAAACATGAGTATCGAAGACCATTTCGCAAAAGGAAGCATCTTGGGATACGCAAGAAGGACTCCACTGCCGCCAGAAAAGCCAAACTGCTTATTATGCTTGTCTGCCTCATAATCGAAATAATCGTTTGCAAAGGATGCTGCGATCTCAATGATGAATAAAATACTAAAACCCCAGAGGAAATTCAGAAGAGAGAATTCTACACCTGTACGTAACGCGAACAATACTCCAATAAGAAAAATAGGGATCACCGCAAGAACAATGGGCATCCGTGTTAATTTTACAACCTGCCATAGATAGATGATTTTCACTCTTGAAACTCCCCCGAGATTTTAGTAAATACCAAAGTTCTAGGGTATTTAAATGTTGAGGTTATGGATGAAAAATTTCATTTTTTATATTTATTTCACCAACCACAATCTTTATATGACGTTCCCTTCTATTTCTTGACAAGATAAGGAGGTTTTTATTATTCGGAAAAAAAGTATCGTATTACTGTTTAGCGTATTACTTCTTGTCTCAAGCATGTACACGACTGGAACGATTCTCGTTCCAAGGCAAGAGAACGCATCTTTGTCAGATTCAATGCTTCAGGTTGAAGTGATCACCGGTGGTCTTGGTATCAGTGCAGTGATTCGAAATGAAGGGGATGAGAATCTTACTGAAATCACGTGGGAAATCGTTCTTGATGGTGGATTTGTTCTCATTGGTAAAAAGGCTGAAGGAACAATTTCTCTGTTGCGTCCAGATAAATCCGAGACGATTAAAATTCCTCTGGTGCTTGGATTTGGGAAAACCTCAATATCTGTGGCAGTGAACGTATCAGAAGGAAACAACAATACCAAAACATCACAGGCTCGTCTTCTTGGTCTTTTCGTCCGTCTTATCCCAGGGGACAACAACGCATTCACTGCGACATTAGATCAGATTGCCTCTGGTTTGAAGGCACCAACGATGCTTACCACAGCAGGCGATGGAACAAATCGACTCTTTGTTGCAGATCAGCCCGGGAAAATCTATATTGTTGAAAACAAAGAATTGCTTCAAACCCCGTTCTTAGATCTCACAAGTAAAATGGTGAAGGTCAACCCCATCTATGATGAACGAGGGCTGCTTGGTCTTGCGTTTCATCCCAACTATGAAACAAACGGACGGTTCTTTGTGTATTACAGTGGAACAAAAACAGCAGAGGGCGTAGATCATGAGAGCATCATAGCAGAGTACACTGTTTCAGCAGAAAACTCTAACCTGGCAGATTCGGCGTCAGAGAAAATAATCCTGCGAGTTGATCAACCTGAGTCGAACCATAACGGTGGTCAGCTGGCATTCGGACCAGATGGATACCTCTACATCGGTTTAGGGGATGGTGGTGGTGCTGGTGATCAACATGGAATCATCGGGAACGGACAAAATATAAATACGCTGCTTGGAAAAATCCTTCGGATTGATGTTGATACAGATACACCCTATACGATTCCTTCGGATAATCCCTTTGTAGGAATCGAAGGTCTTGATGAAATCTATGCATATGGGTTCCGTAATCCCTATCGCTTTTCTTTTGATCAAGTCACCGGAGCTCTCTATGTCGCTGATGTCGGGCAGGATGAATGGGAAGAAATCGACATCGTTGAAAAGGGTGAGAACTATGGCTGGCGGATCCTTGAAGGGACTCATCCGTATGATCCTGCTTTGGCAGAGTTTCTCAACATCAGTATCGAGACGTTGCAATCTCCAATCCATGAATACAGTCATAACGTCGGTAGGTCTATTATCGGTGGATACGTCTATCGTGGAAATCAGTCACCGAGTCTTATTGGCTCCTATGTGTTCGGCGATTGGAGCACTGATTTTGTAAAACCCGATGGCAAATTATACTACCTTTCAGAAACCGAACCAGGTGTATGGGAACGACTTGAATTCTCGTTACAAAATGAGAAACCTTTAAAACGTTTCATCCTTGGTTTTGGGGAAGACGAACTAGGAGAAATTTATGTGGTTACGACACGTTTCATTGGATCCCTCGTACGATCCGGTGAGATATGGCATCTTACAGTGGAATAGGTGTGTGAAAACATGAAATATAGAAGATACGTAATAGTCGGAATATTGCTTATCATCGGTTCTCTTATGGTAAGCATGCAGGCAGCTGCCCATAATCCACGCTACATGAAACTGGACTACGAACCAGACACCTTACAGGTGTCGATTCTTCATTTCTCCTTTGCACCAAAAATTCATTATGTCTACAAGGTGGACATTGAAAAAAACGGGGTTCTGTATTCTACAGAGTTGTATACGAGTCAACCAAAGTTACTGTTTTTCCGATATTCCTACAATGTGACAGCAACTACAGGTGATGAGTTAACAGTAAATGCCTATTGTAGTCTGTTTGGGAAAATCACCCGGTCAACAACCATTTAAACAACAGGGGAAAAAATCAGGTTGACACAGGATTTTCTTCAGGCACAGCATACTTCTTGCTTGCATAGAGGAATCCAAAACAGATCCCTTCATGCCCCTTGCTCTTCTGATGATGAATCGAATGGGCATGCAAGACGCGTTTGATGTACATGCTTTTCGGACGGTATTTAATTTTTACACGTCGGTGGAAAAAGATATCGTGTACCAAGAAATATCCTGCACCATACATCGCGACACCGATACCAAGGAATAATCGAATGTCAAAGCCGCCGAAAAAACCTGTAAAGATAAGTAAGATTGAAAGTCCTGCAAAGAACAAGCCAAAGACATCATTTTTTTCAAAACGTTTCCCGGTATATCGATGATGGTCTTCATGCAGGAACCATCCGAATCCATGCATCACATACTTGTGAAGAAACCATGCAACTCCTTCCATGAAGAGAAAGGTAAGTATCATGATGCACAAATACAGGATAACAAGTATTGTCTCTGGCACGAAGGAACCTTACCTACCAAAATTCAAGCTGTATTAAATAGTTTTTGCTTTCTATCAAGAAAAAACGGTATCATAACTATTATATATAGAGTCATATAATAGTTTACCTACTTCTTCGCTACATTTTGTAGTATAGGTACCTGTATGGAAAGAAAAATAACAATTGGTGTTATTCTGCTTGTTGTCCTCATCATCATTAACGCAGTGATTGGTGGTGTTCTTGTATTTTTTATACAGGATATCAAAGAACCCAAGATCGATGTAGAGTTCAACCTTACCAAGATAACCACCGATGAAATGAGATTTACAGCAATAATTTCTATGGTTAATGATAATCAGTATGATCTTCTCATGAAGAATCTCAATATCAACGGAAAAACCCCTGAAGGAAATACGATTCTCGATATACAATTCATCGGTGGTACGATTGCTGCAAAACAACAACGGATATTTACTACCAACGATTCGCTTTCATTTACTGGAGATCTTTCCTCAAAGATTTATGCTTCTATACAAGGAATATTTGGGGTAAATTTCGCTGGAATCTTTGAAAAAACCATACCGTTTCACATCAATATCACCACTTCATTTCAAGATCTCCTTGAGAATATTTCACCCCCAACCCTCAGTATCCTTGCAGAGGTTACAGAAATAACAGAAAACGGCGTCCTCTTCCATGGAATTGTAAGTGTCGAAAATCCTAACTTTTTTGAAATGTCCTTAGAAAATTTTACTACGCGTATCGAAACAGAAAACGGGACTCTTGCTGGAGAATTTTCCCAGTTACAGGGAATTATCGCCCCAAACGTAACATCAAAGTTCCACCTTAATGGGACTCTTTTCTTCCAAGCCTTAAACGCAAAGATACTTACGCTCCACGTGGCGGGTAACGCCGGATTCCATCTGATGGGAATCAAGAAATCCATTGCACTTGCAACCACAGCGCAACTCCCAATCCCCGATATTAAAGAATTACTGTTCAATAATGAATCACTCGGTATTACGATTTCTCTTGATGTGAAATTACGACTACGAGGATTTCTAACAACCATAGGATTAACCCTTAAAAACCCAAGTAAAATTCCACTACAAGCAAACGATCTCATCTGTAGTATTTACGGGTTAACAGGCGAAACTCAAAAGATGATTGCTCAAAAACCCATGGAAGCCACCACTCTAGAATCAAATAAGCAGGACTATCTTGAAACACAACTTCTTATTCCGTACATAAAATTACTAACCTCAGGAATAAAAAAAATATTACCTGATTGGTTTGTGATAAGAATCCAAGGTAATTTTTCTATTGCAGGGGTCACTCAATCAATTCCTGTTTCAATAGATGCAACCATCAACCCTCATCTGATTCTATAACAAACCACAATCATATATATCTGAATGCCATTCAATCAGATTTATGACACAAGAAGTTCCCTATGACCTAGTAAAGAAAATTGAAGATGTTGAGATTCGCAATTATCCGGAAGTAATATTTGCTGTCGTAGAAGACAATGTTGACGACTCCGGGTTTGGACTGCTTTTTCAATATATCTCTGGTGAAAACAAAACACGCAGTAAAATAGCAATGACCGCACCGGTGATGACATCTGAAAAAATTGCAATGACTGCACCAGTCGTCACAGGAAAAAACTACATGGCCTTTGCGCTTCCATCATTTTACACAAAGGAGACTGTTCCAATACCAACCAATCCTACGGTAAGAATAGAAATACATCCGAAAAAAACAATGGCGGTTCTTCGATTTAGTGGCCGTACGGTTGAAAAAAGAGTACAAAAAAACATACAAAAACTTATTGCCACATTGAAGAATCATACAATGCAAACAAAAGGTGAACCGGTGTTGATGAGATATAACAGTCCGTTTACCCCGGGGTTTTTACGAAGAAACGAAGTTGCCGTTGAAATTGATGATTTGAAATAAAACAAGAGAAGATATAAGTGATTATGAATGAAAACATATGATGTAATCGTAGTAGGAAGTGGTTCTGGTGGAGAGATTGTTGATGCTGCAGTATCTCATGGGATGACTGTTGCATGGGCGGATAAAGGACCGCTGGGAGGAACTTGTTTGAATGTGGGCTGTATCCCTTCAAAAATATTGATCCATCCAGCAGATAGGATCATGGAGATACAGGAAGCGAAAAAACTCGGGATCACCGCCGAGATAAAAGACATTGATTTTCACGCGATCATGGAACGGGTACGACAACCTATTTGGGAGAGCCATGAGGGAATGGAAAAAGGGATACAACATGCAGAGAATTTAGACTATTACAAGGGCGAAGGACATTTCATAAAAGACTACACCATAGAGATTCTAGGAAAAGAAATTCAAGGAGAAAAAATCTTTCTTGGATCAGGTGCACGACCACTCATTCCACCTATAAAAGGATTGGATTCAGTTCCGTATTTAACAAATGAAAATGTTTTTGACTTAAAAGAAAAACCTGACAGCATGGTGATCATTGGTGGGGGATATATTGCAGTGGAGTTCGCTCATTTTTTCTCTGCAGTAGGAACCACGGTGACAATCTTCCAACGAGGGAACCGCTTGATTCCAAATACCGAGCCTGAAATCTCAGAGTTGCTGAAAAAACAAATTGAGAAACGAATGCGCATTTACCTCAACACCGAAGTGCTTGAAGTAAAGAAACAAGGAAACGGAATAACCGCGATAGGCAAAAACAGTTTGACTGGCAAAGAATTGACAGTGACTGCAGAGAAGATTTTAGTTGCAGCGGGTCGGAAATCAAACGCTGATCTGTTGAAAGTAGAAAATACCGGGGTAAAAACAGATACACGTGGATACATCCAAGTAAATGAGTATCTTGAAACCAGCAAGAAGAACATCTGGGCGTTTGGAGATGCGATTGGAAAAGCAATGTTTAAACATGTGGCAAACGAGGAGGCATCAGTCGCTTGGCGAAACGCCGTCCATGATCATAAAACGAAAATGGACTATCACACGATACCGTATGCGGTGTTTACCTACCCTGAGATCGCTGCAGTTGGGATGACTGAGGAAGAAGCAAAGAAAAACAATAAAATCCTTGTTGGTAGTGCAAGATATTCTGATGTTGCAAAGGGAGGAGCAATGATGGAGTATGACGGGTTTACGAAAGCGATCGTCGACAAGGAGACCGGAAAAATTTTAGGATTCCATATCATTGGCCCATATGCGCCAATGCTGATTCAAGAAGTGATTAACGCAATGGCTCTTGGTGGAGATATTTCCCTCATCGCTCATGGTATGCATATCCACCCTGCACTCCCGGAACTCATTCTGAGGACATTAGGGAATCTGAGTGAAGGCTAACAAAATATCCAAAATATTTTTCTTAAAATTGTGTTTTGAGATATTGGAAAAAATTCGTTGTTATTTTATTACTTCTAATTTTATTGCCTCATACGGACAGGTTTCATTACAACAGTAACATTGTATACATTTCGTGTAATCGACCTGCGCCTTCTGATTAATAATTTTTATAGCTTTCTTTGGGCAAATCTCCTCACATTGTCCACAAGCTGTACATTTCTCTGTTGGTACAGGACTACGATTAGGTTTTTTTCTTCCAGTAACGAGATAATCAGCGGTGGATGGTAAGAGAAAACCAGTGTATCTTACATCTGTTGGTGAGAGCAAGGGATATGATATCTCTGCTGGCCATAATTTTCTAATTTTTGCTTGTCTTAGGGTTGGTATCCCGATTGGTTCTATACCTAACATGCCACAGACTGCGAGGTCCATCGCAACAGCATCTTCTGATGCAAGTAATACCCCTAAGTTAATCGGTGTCCCTCCCGAGGGTCCATCTCCTTGCATACCCACAATTCCATCCATAATAATCAGATCGGGTTTTCTTACGGAAAGAACATCAAGAAGCATATCAGCGAATGCTGTTTTTTTAAAAAACATAGAATGATACTTTGCTTTGGTTAACCCTGGAATCACTCCATACATGATCTTGGTTGCGAGCGTCATAATCATATACGAATGTGTTTTTATCTTAGGCAAAGCGATGATTTTATCAGCATTCAGAACAAAGTTGCATAGATTTGTTTTTTTTAGTTTTTTACCATGAGGGATAATTATTTTTTGAGAGCCGGTATCGTAGTTTAATTCGATCCCTAGTTTATTTGCGAGGTCTTTCAAACCTGCTTTTTCATATGTTTTTTCCAGTCTTCTTTTTGTAAACTGTCCTGAGGGTGAATCTCCGATATACGGAATACCTCCAATTTTAAGGACGGCTTGTGCGACCGCACTGACAACTGCAGGATGTGTCACGACTGCTTTTTCTGGTTTGCTGGGGGTGAGCAGATTTGTTTTTAATAAAACACGTTCACCATTTTTTATATATTTTTGAATGCCACCAAAGGGGTTGAGAAGTGATTCTAAATCAACATCGCTATAGGTGCTTTTTTGAATACTGACCCTCGGATTATTTACTTTTTGGTTGGAATTCATAACTTGAGATCAACTCCAAAAATTTGGTGATTTCTCCAAGATGTTTTGGTCTTTTTTTATTCTCTTAGCTGGCTGACATTTCTGTGGATTCTAAGGTTCCTGTTAATTGTTGATGCTTTCGTAGTATTTGTAGTTTGACTTTTTCTCCTGCTTTAATGTTTTTTTCTTCATTAAACATTTTTTATAATCGCTCATTTTTTTCTTTTTACCTTGTAATCTACTATAATTAACAATTGTTAATTAAGTTTTCTATTTCAAACTACTAACGTTCCAATCCTCTTGTTCCCAAAACGCTATGAAAGCAGAGTTTATTTTTTGTACTAGAATATCAAGGGATTGTTGAAAATTCTTTAAGGGTTTTGGCCTTCAACGTCTTATTGGTACGTTTTTGATTTCCAAGGGAATCAAACGGTTTCTCACCATAATCATGCCCAGGATAAACAATCAACTGATCTGGAAGGTGCATTATCTTTTCATGAAGACTCGCATACATATGAGCAAGATTACCCCCAGGTAAATCGGTTCTTCCACAATCGCCAATAAATAAGGTATCACCAGTCAAGTAAGGCTTCGTTATCCACAGTAATACAGATACCACCAGGGGTATGGCCCGGTGTCACAAGAAAATCAAGAAGAATTTTCCCAATCTTCAATTGGCTTCCATCTGAGACAACAATATCTGGTTTCAAAGCTAATTTTTTCCCATCTGCTTCAGAAGCAACAAGCTTAGCCTGTGGAAATAAACTCTTAATCCTTTTACTATCAAATGAATGATCACTGTGATGATGAGTAATCAAAATATATTCTAAGGTTAATTTCTTCGATGCTATAAATTGAAGTGTTCTTGTTGCATCAAGACCCGGGTCAACAATCGCAGCTTGCTTATTTTTCGGACAATAAATAACGTAACTAAAATTATCAAACCCTATTTTTATTTGTTCGATAGCCAAGCAAACACCTTATTTCTGTAATAGAAAATAATTTTATGTATCTATCCTCACCAAATGATTTTTATAAAAAATCAGCTAAAGGTATAAAATCTGTGTATTTTTTTATTGGTTAAGATTCTACGGCAATTTTCTTAGTTTCTAGAAAGCAGAGTACCTCGTGTATATCTGGCAGCTGTGCAATTGGATATATTTTGACAAAGGAGATCTTTTGATCTTCATTGATGACGATATTGGCTCGTTCTGATATTCCATCGTCTTCTCTAAATATACCATAGAGTTGGGCAACTTTTCCATGTGGCCAGAAATCAGAAAGAAGCCGCGTATTCTTAATGCCGAGGTCTTTTGCCCATGCTTTTTTTGAAGGACTAGGGTCGACGCTAATTCCTACTGCTACGGTATTGACCTTATCGAAATTTTTTTTGTTCTCGTCCAATGTTTTCATCTGTTTTGCACAGACAGATGTCCATGCCAGTGGATGAAAGGATAACAGCACTTTCTTTCCTTTAAAATCAGAGAGTCTGAAAGGTTTTCCGTTGTGATCCTCTAAAGAAAAGTCTGATGCCTTACTTCCTACTTGCACTGTCCGTCTCTTAGCCATACGAAAAAAATCTCCTTTACTAAAAACCGAATAATCTCAAACTAGATTAACTTTCGTTTTTTATAAATCATTTGAAAATCTTTTCAAAGAGAGATTTTATCACGTATTTATGAACAAATTTCATGATTTTTAGACCGTACAGAGGCAGAGATGTGACTACATGTTTGAAACAAGAAGAAAAATGATAAAAGCAGTGTCATTTTTTTTTTGATTAAAAACGAGGAACAAACGTTAATTTTATCTACTAAGCATAACGTTTTTGAGTTCCGATAAATCTTTTTTTACACTTTCAACTTCTTTTAATTTTTCCTGTTCGAAGGCTTTTAAAATTTCAGACAAATCCGAGGTGGTTTTATAGATATGAACGGGTCTACCTTTTCCTTCCTTTTTAAGATCTCGCTTTTTTATCCATCCTCTCCTACGAAGTTCTTGCATAGCAATACTTACTTCAGGCTGTCGAAGATCTGCTCCTTGTTCAACATCTGCACATTTGCATTCATCAAATTGTGCCATACAGAGCAATGTTTTCGCAAGATTTTTTGGCATGCCTAACTTGATGAATAATTGAACGGCTTTATCGTCTTCTTTGTCTAATGTATATACGTCTTTTTGTTTCATTTTTTCCATCTCCTCATATTTCATTATCATCTATTCTTTTATAAAACCAACACATTCTTCTCTTTTTGGTTTATGGAGAGTATAAATCGATGTTGAAAAACAGGTTATTTGGCGAGTTTAAGATAAGAGAAGTATTATAATGGTTATACTTGTTTGTGATTTTGCCACTCAAAGAATGTGACACCAAACTATTTCATCGAAAGTGATACAACATGATAGAAGTAAAAGTAGAAAATATTGTAGCGTCTACAAAATTCGCAGAGAAATTAGACCTAGATGTAATAGCACAATCGTTAGAAGACGCAGAATATGAACCAGAACAGTTCCCAGGATTGGTATATCGGTTAAAAATTCCGAAGACAGCTACACTCCTCTTTAGAAGCGGAGCAGCGAACTGTACAGGTGCAAAAAATATTGAGGATGTAAGGACTACCATCAAAATAATAGCAGAAAAACTAGAAAAAATGGGCGTAAAAATACATAAAAATCCTGAAATTGTCATCCAGAATATTGTCGCCACATCTGATCTGCACGGAGAACTTAATCTAAGCGAAGTAGCTATATCTCTTGGTTTAGAAAATGTGGAATATGAACCTGAGCAGTTCCCTGGGCTTGTCTATCGTATCAAAGAACCCAAAGTGGCTATGCTCTTGTTTGGCTCTGGAAAAATAGTCTGTGCAGGCGCAAGAAAGATAGAGGATGTGTTGTTGGCAGTAGAAAAATTATCAAAGGAGCTTTCTTCGTTAGGACTTCTCCGTAAGTAAAGCCCCTTTTTCTTCTTTTATCTTCCTATTCATCAGTTTTTTTATGTTTCTTTTTTGTTAAATAAATTTCAATTGAAGACACATTTGATGTTCTCCCTTCCTCATTGGTAATGCTCTCCGTGCCAATTTTTATCTCTTTTAGTTTCGCATCGGTAATAAACCTGTTTCTCACAATTTCTGCTGTATCGACTGCTGTACTTATCGACCTGCCTCTTGCTTTAATAATGACCTCATCAGAGCCACTACCCTGAAACTGAGTTACTACTGCAAGTACATAGCTCATCGGAGGTTTGTGCCCAACATATATTACGTTTTCATCAGTTCTGCTTTTTTCAGTTGTTCCCGCTTCTTTTGTTTCTTCGCTCATAGTTTTTTCCTCGCTTTAACTACAATGACACAACAACTAATACTATAATAAACTATGAGTATAACGACTGTTCGCTTGGTTGATGAAGTATAATAGTCAGGAATATACTCCTGTCGACAGGGAAAAATGAATCTATACAGGAAGGAAGATTCGGACTCGTATTTGTTAACACATTTGTTGATTTCATATCTGTTGACCAGTTTTTAATTTTTTTAGATAATCCATAGGAAAGTAGTGTTTATTGAGAAATATCCCATATGTATTGAAAATGCTCTTTCGAATCAAGCATTAACATTTTTAATATCCAATGTATTTCTTATACACAAAAAAGAGGCATTGTTTTTTTCTGTTTCCAGCCTCACAAACCAGGAAACGACGAAAACAAAGAAGCTGAACAGAAATGTTAACGCAATCAAATCCAAAACAGACCAAAAAACCAGAACATCCTACCCAAAACAGAAAAACCGTTTTTAAACCAAAGACCTCTGCATTGTTCATTATCGACATGCAACAGTTTTTTTGCAATCCATCTTCTCACGCTTACTTTAAAGATTCAACAAAGATTATACCCAATATCCAAAATCTCATAACCGTCTATCGACAACAATCCCTTCCTATTATCTTCACCAGATATGCGCTTCTTCGAACAGAATCACCAGGATCGATGGGTCGATGGTGGAATGATGTTCTTTACGATGATGATGAATTCTCAAACATCATAGCTCCACTTCAGCCGCTCTCCAATGAACTTGTGATACGAAAAACACAATACAGTGCTTTCTTTGAAACAGATCTTGACCAGATTCTGAAGAAACTCAAAGTTTCGAATATTCTGATAACAGGAGTATTGACCCATCTCTGTTGTGAAACTACAGCACGAGAAGCGTTCATGAGAAATTATGATGTGTTCTTCGTAACCGACGCCACCGCATCAGATAAACAGGATTTACATGATGCAAGTCTACGAACACTTTCCGATGGTTTTGCCACCTTGGTGACCACCAACGAGGTCCTCGCATGGATCAAATAAATCAAGTAACGATCGTTGGTGCTGGTCCTGCAGGGATAGCTGCAGCGATATATCTTAAAAGAGCAGAGTTGCATCCAATTCTTCTGGAAAAAAATGAGCCGGGGGGTCTTCTCAGACACGCCTATCTTGTCGAGAATTATCCTGGTTTCCCTGGTGGCATTAGCGGAATAAAACTAGTGGAACTGTTTGTTGAGCAACTTCATGCAGTGGAGGTATCCATCACAAAGTCAGGAGTAAAACATGTTCGTCACCATGACGATACATTCCTCATTGAAACTGATCAAGGGCGCTTCGTTTCATCTGCGATTATCATTGCTTCTGGGACTACCCCAAGAAAGTTAGGAATCAAGGTTTCCGCTTCAACCGAAGGTACACGACTCTTTTATGATCCTCTCTTAATACCTCTACGAGGAAATGGAGTAAAAAAAAGAATCCTTGTTATTGGCGGAGGAGACATAGCATTTGATTACACATTGACTTTGCTTGAATTGGGGGCATGAGGTGACTATCATATCCAGATCAGAACCGACGTGTTTACCGCTTCTTCTAAAACGAGTACAGAAAAAATGGGGCTACCATTCACACCATGTGTGTTCCTGAGGAAATCGTAGAGCAACGCGAGGATATTCTCCTTAGATGTCGACGGAATAACCACGTCGAAGAGCTACCCGCTGATTTCATTCTTGTAGCATGCGGAAGAGACTCAAATACATCGTTTCTCTCTCCAACGATTAAAAAATGCTTCGATAACAACTCAGATATTCCTAAGACATGCATTCCGGGATTGTATTTTGCTGGGGATGTTGTCCGTGGACCATATCGCCAGGTAGGAGTTGCTGTTGGTGATGGTATCCATGCGGCAATGATGACGGAACATTATTTGAGAAAACAGACCGGTGAAACCATGAACATCCTTGCTGAGTACGGGCGAGATGATCTTGCAAAAGTGTATGTTGCACAAATGCGAAAAAACAAGCCACCAGGAAATAACCACCATAGATATCTTGTTGAGTTTGTTGAATCGATTCAACCTCCGCTTCCTAGAGAAAAGAAATGGGTGCTGATTGTATCATCCATGTTTGGATGCCCGATTCAATGTAAAATGTGTGATGCTGGTGGTGATTTTTCTGGTTGCCTCACTGCTGAGGAACTCCTTGCTCAAATTGATTACATGGTACGTCGGAGATTTCC
The DNA here is from genome assembly GCA_963835145.1 of uncultured Thermoplasmata archaeon. Taxonomy (GTDB): domain Archaea; phylum Thermoplasmatota; class E2; order DHVEG-1; family DHVEG-1; genus SM1-50. Next base: position 18,376 of record CAWIEM010000018.1, on the reverse strand, counting down.
AGAAGGAAAACCAGTAACCTCAAAATTCAAAATCCAGTTCGCGCGGATGGGCGAACCTTCGTTAAATCCTGCTGTACTTGAGACATTGGAGGAACTGGCGAGATGTTACGATACATCAGCATTGCATATTTCTGTTTCATCTGTCGCTCCTCGCACTGCAGCTGCGCGAAGGTTTTTTAACGAACTTCTCATGATAAAAAACAGATATTATTCCCAGGGGAGATTTCAACTTCAATTTTCGATTCATACAACCGATGAACGGAAGCGAGATGAGTTAATCCCGGTAAAGAAATGGTCCTTCGATGAGATAGCTACATATGGTGAACGTTTCTCTCTACCGCAACAGGGTGATCGAAAAGTCACTCTCAATTTCGCACCAATCGTCGGGTATCCTATTGATGTTGATTACCTTCGTAACTATTTCAACCCAGATAGATTCCTTATAAAACTTACCCCAGTGAATCCGACCTTACGGTCACAAGAAGCGTCGCTGGTCTCAGCAGTTGATCCATACGACTGCACTACATCTGATGATCTTATTACGTTGTTCAGAAAGAGAGGATATGAAGTTATTCTAAGTATCGGTGCTCTTGAGGAGAATCAAATCGGTAGTAATTGTGGTCAGTTTATTCAGCGAGCCCTCGGTATATATCAACGACCTGAACAAAGCTATGAACTAGAGCGATATTCAATAAAGTCACCTGATTATTAAAAATAATTTTAATCAAAAAATCGTAGATATTTACGCGGGGAGGGAGATTCGAACTCCCGAGGTCTGAGACCAATGGATTAGCAATCCATCGCCGTGCCGGGCTGGGCCATCCCCGCTTTCGGAGTGGGAGATAATAAACCAGACTCATAAAAAGGTTATGTCAAAACAAATCTTAAAATACCCTGTCGTTCTTCTCTATAACAAATGGAGGACTGGACTGAGAAATACCGCCCAAAAACATTACGTGATATCGTTGGCAACGACCGTGCTATCTCTACGTTACGCGCTTGGGCAGAACGATGGAACCAAGGAAAAACCCCAGAGAAACGCGCAGCAATCCTCTCAGGAAAACCAGGCACCGGAAAAACCAGCAGCGCACTTGCACTCGCACATGACCTCAGATGGACAATTCTGGAGCTCAACGCCTCAGACGCACGCAATGAAACAGCCATAAAACGAGTCGCTACCGCAGGTGCGGTCAACGAAACCTTTGATAATTTCGGAGGATTCACCCCATCCCGCAAAGGAGGACGAAAACTCATCATTCTTGACGAAGCTGACAACCTCTACGAAAAAATCGACAAATCAGAAGCAGGAAGTGAACTTGGGGACAAAGGCGGTAAAAAAGCAATCGTCGAAACCATCCAGATAACAAAACAACCAATCATCCTCATTGTCAACGACTATTATGATTTAACCAAAGGCGGCGGAGAGTCACTCAAACAACTCTGCACCGTCATTCAATTCTATGATGTGAATACAAATCAGATTGTTGAGTTGCTTAAACGAATCTGCAGGGAGGAAAGCATTGTTGCGGATATACGATTGTTGAAAACCATCGCAGACCGGTCAAAAGGAGATGTCCGCTCAGCAGTCAACGACCTACAATCCCTCTGCCTAAACCGGAAACAAATCAGCATAGAAGACATTGATGCACTCGGATATCGAGACCGAGAAACCCTTATTTTCGATGCATTACGCGAGGTGTTCAAAACAAAAAGTTTTCAGAGCAGTAGAGACTGCCTGAGAAATATTGATGTACAACCAGAGATGCTCTTACTCTGGATTGACGAGAATTTACCCAGAGAATACCTGGATGTGGAAGACCTAGTGCGAGGATATGACGCGGTCTCAAAGGCGGACGTGTTTTTCGGCAGGGTCAAAAAAGGGAGAAACTATGATCTCTGGTCGTATGCATGCGACATGATGAGCGGGGGGGTTTCTGTCGCAAAAACTCATAGCTACGGCAACACCCAATACGCGTTCCCTACGTATATGAAAGAGATGAAAAGCAATCAATCCCCGCGGATGATACGAGACGGTGTTGTAAAAAAAATCTCAAAACTCAATCATACATCAGATCGGAAGACAAAAGAAGTGACGCTCCCGTATTTCCAGTCCCTATTCAGGAGTAACACGAGGTTTGCCTGTAAGATGATCAAGATGTTGGATCTCTCAGAAAGCGAAGCGAAATACCTCTTGGGAGGAAAACATCTCCATAAGATGAAAGACATTTTGCAATGCGCTGAGAAAGCCGACGGAAAACAAGGGGAGATAGAGATTATTCCTGCTGTGAAAAAGAAAAATGAAGAAGAAAAAAAAGAAAGCAGTGATCTTAAGCAGCCGAGTATCTTTGATTTCTAGTTTATTTTTTCAGATCGTCAAGCTTTTTCATCGTATCGACTGCCTGCTGCTTGTATTCGTCTTTTATCTTGTTATAGGTCTCATCAGAAATGGCTTTTCCACGGTACTGTTTTTCCAGGTCTTTTAACAACGAGAGAAGCAATGTCTTTTTCGTTGTCAATGTATCTTCGGATTCAACCACAGCTTTTTTTGTTTTTGACCGTTTCTTCTTTAAAAGCAACAGCAGTAACGCAAGTACGATGATGACAATAACAAAAACGATGACAATAATGGTGATATTTAAGGGAGCTTCCGTTGGTTTGTATAAGCGAATCTGCATGGCATTGTTCACATCAGAACCATACAATAGATGTTCCCCTTGGAAAAGATTCCACTCATTGTTTCCTTCCTTATAAGTGACTGAAAAAGATATGGTATCATACAGGAGTGTTTTTACGAAATTCTGCTCATTGGTAGAAAGAAAATACGTCAGCTCAATGGTAATGGATGCATCAGGTTCAATCGTCAGATTTGCTGCGCTCAGGTTACAGGTTCTGATATTTCCCGTGATGAGAGGGATGAGCTCTATGCCTGATTGTAACTCGACAATTTTAGGAGTATCCTGAGTGTTTTGTTGGATCCAGAAACGAAGCGAGGTTGCATTCTCAGTCCCCTTATTTGTCACTTTGATGGTCTCGTCAACTTGTAAGCCTTTATTTGCAAGAGAAACCGTGACGAGCTCTTGGTCAACGACAATACCAGAATCATTCGCGCTCACGCTCGGATACAGGGCGATGAGCGTCATCATACCTATGAGGATAATTACGGCTGTTTTCTTCATATGAAATCTCCGATACCATAGGTTGATTCCTTATTTACTTTTCGATGTAATGTCGATTGCTGGCATCATCTGAACAGTGATTTCTCGAAGTAATTGTTCGCATAACAATTAAATAGACAACAGACCTTACCCAGTGAAGAGGAGAAATGTTATCATGACCATCGGTATTATATACTACTCAAGAACAGGAAACACACGAGCTGCGGCACACCTTCTTGCCGAAAAACTCAAAGAAAGGCAGGCGACCGTTGACTTAATAGAAATCGAAGCGTTGAAACGACCAGGGTTTTTTACCGCTGGACGAGCTGCGATGAAACAAAAAGAGTTACCCATTAAAAACACCGATGTCGATTTAGGAAAATATAAAACATTGATTGTCGGATCTCCGACGTGGGGAGGTTGCTGTCCACCATTCATTAAGACATTCTTTTCCTCAGCTAAGAATATAAAAGGGAAGAACACCGCGTTGTTTATTACCGGTGGTGGTAAACCAGAGCCCCAGGGGAAACCTAGAGAAATGATGCAACAAAGTCTTACGAATGTCGGTGTGAACCTATCTGATTCCTTCCTTGGGCTGCAGATGAGAAGAGGAACGATAAAAGATGGAGAACAACATATTGATGGGTTCGTCCAATCAATACTCGAAAAATAAATCTTTTTTTTAAAAGGAAAGAAATCAGATTACATCGATCGGAGTCTACGAATCCGTTCATCAAGTGGGGGATGTGTGGACCATATCGAGTCACGAAGAGCTCTTTTAAAAGGATTGGCGATGTAAAGCGGCGCGACCGTCTTTGAACCTTTTGGATCATCGGGGAAATCTGCTTTGATTTTCTCTAATGCTTTTGCCAGGCCTTCTGGGTTTCGTGTCAGATACGCTCCGTCTGCATCAGCAAGGTACTCCCGTTTCCTTGAAATCGCAAGATACGTAAGTCGTGAGAAAATCGGTGCGAGAATAATAAAGATAATAGCGATTACGATAATGATGATATTTCCTTCTCCTTTTTTTCCTCCACCCCTCCCAGCTCCACCCCAGAAAAGCATCCGTAACGCAATCTCAGCAAGCAAGGCAATCGCCCCGACGACTCCTACGGTTACGGTCATTACCAGGATATCACGATTTCGTATGTGGCTCATCTCATGACCAATGACTCCTTCAAGTTCTGCGGTGTTCAACTGTTGCAACGTCCCGGTGGTCGCACAGATGATGGAATCCCCAGGGTTATGACCTGTCGCAAACGCGTTGATATCCCGCGATTCCTGCACATAGACTTTTGGAGTGGGTAAACCTGCTGCAAGTGCCATCTCCTCGACTTTATAGATAAGGATTTTCTCTTCTCGATTCTGCGGGTTTGCTGGTCGTGCTCCCGCTGCAGAAATCACGCTTTGAACGGAAAACGAATACGTAATAAAAATATAGAACAACGCAATCGGCAACCCAATCATCATTGTAAGAATCGGTGGAGCGCCAAGAATTAGACCTACCATAAAAATAACAGAAAAAAGAAGGATGACCATAAACATACAGATAACAACGGTGTCCCGTTTGTTTTTCCGTATATGGTCTTCTATAAGTCGTGGCTGTTGTTCCATAGGTATCAAACAGTTAATGATTTTAGAATGATACTTTGGGTACTTCCCTTGAAGCTTCCGGGATTTGCAACATCTGTCGTTCTTTCTTCCCCATCATGTTTGCAAAAATATTGCCGGGGAAGGTCTCAATCGTGTTATTGAACTGTAACACTGAGTCGTTGAAGTGTTGCCGTGAGTACGCGATTTTTTCCTCAGTATGGGTCAATTCATCCTGAAGCTGTAAGAAATTTTGATTCGCCTTGAGATCAGGGTAGCTTTCCGAGACTGCAAATAAGGTCTTTAATGCACCAGTCAGCATGTTATCTGCATTGATGCTTTCCTGCGGTGATTTTGCCGTCATAACCGCGGACCGGGCTTTTGTCACTGCTTCAAGGGTCTCGCCGTTCATGATTCATGTATCCTTTCACAGTCTCCATGAGATTCGGGATAAGGTCTGCCCTTCGTTTGAGCTGCACATCAATCTGAGCCCATGCGTTATCAATCCGGTTTTCGTACCTGATGACTCGGTTGTAGTAGCTGAAAAACCATAGCAAAACCACAACAACTATCAGTAGTACGATTAGTCCTATTATCAATGTTAGGTCCATAGTTTGCCTCCTCTGGTCTAGGTGTAATAAGATGTTTTATTTAAACGTATCGTAACGTAAGGAAATTGCTACTGATTCCTTCATTTTTTCTTTGCTTTAAAAACCTCAAACGCTTCTTTCGGTGTTGCGTTTTTATGTACGATTGCATTCACTGCTTTTATCATACTAACCGGGTTTGAACTCTGGAAGATATTCCTCCCCATATCAACGCCAATCGCCCCAGCATGAATCGCATCATACGCCATCTTCAATGCCTCATCTTCCGGTTGTTTCTTCCCTCCAGCAATCACGACCGGTACCGGACAGGACTCAATGACTTTTTCAAAATCCTTCACAAAGTAGGTTTTCACGATATGCGCACCAAGTTCAGCAGCCATGCGAGAAGCAAGACTCATATATCGAGCGTCTCGGACCATGTCTTTTCCAACAGCGGTCACCGCAATAACAGGAATACCATACCGTTCAGCTTCATCGATATATTGTGTCATCCCCAGGATTGTATCACGCTCAAACTCAGCACCAACGAGAATCGAATAGGCAACACCAGACGCATTCAACCGAATCGCATCTTCGATAGAAACAACGGTGCCTTCATGCAACAGTTCTTTGCCGATAATACTTGTTCCACCAGAGACACGAAGAACAATCGGGATATCACAAATTGGATCAATGTAGTTACGTAACGCACCACGAGTCAACATTAATGTATCCGCATATGGTAACAAGGGATTCACCATTTTATCAAGCTGCTCAAGACCTGAGGTTGGACCCATGAAATACCCATGATCAACAGCAAGCATAACCGTGCGTCCATCTTTTGGTTTAATTATCTTTGAGAGCCGATTTTTCATACCCCAATCCATAACCTTTTCCTCCGTTTCCCTAGTAAACAGAGGAGGATTATATAAACTATTACGGTCGTTGCACAGGGTTAGATGGTTTTTTCCCAAATGATAGTTATTTTAGTACAGTAACTTTAATTTGATTAGGGTGGAAAAATATAAGTCTATCTCTCGTATTTATTTTTCTTAATGATGGAGAGGAAGAAATACCCAATTGGAATCTTATTATTTATTATATTCATCATTATTCTTGATGTTGTTTACTTATTCTATCTAGTCAATTATCTAATATTCGTTAATAGTTATTTCACAATGTTTCTTTCATTTTCTATCCATCCAATCTTGATGTGGATTGATGTTGTACTTACGGCGTTAGCTCTGGTAATAATTCCTTATGGTTTTATGAAAAGAAAAAATTGGGCGCGAATATATGCCTTAGTGTTTCTATCATGGTCTGTATTCAAAACAATCGCGTACATATCAATGACTGGCGAAAAAATCATTGGTTTTCTATTGCTTGTCACTTATGTCTTATTCACCATGTATCTTCTCATGTCGTCCGTGAAAAGATACTTCGAAAAAATTTCCATTGCTATCGTTCCCTCTGAAATAATGAAGGAATATAACTATGGAAACTATACCTTATATTCAAAGTTGGTACAACTAAAAAACAAAAAAATACAAATCATCTATTTTTTCAGTAAAAGAAAACCAAAAAGTGGTAATCCCACTGATTTTCCAGAGGGATTCAAGGTAGAAGCGAGCAAGAGGTCAGGAATGCCCTATTTAAAAAGGGATAATTGAGCCACAACAATCCTTCAACAGGCAGAAGGACTTGAGAAAATATAATATACTGTCTGTTTAAAGACTCTTCTCGATATATTCCTTAACAAAAACAATCATATATAAACTATTTCTCAGGAGGCTATTCCTATTTTCTATTTGCAAACATTTTTTATGTATAGTGACATTACCTGTCCGTACCTAAGGGAGGCTAGCTATGTCAAGTATTGAGAATTTAGAACCAAAACTTGTATGGAAACATTTTGATGAGATTAGGAAAATCCCGCGATGCTCAAAACATGAGGAAAAAATCAGAGAATATATTGTTGATTTTGGGAAAAAACAAGGGCTAAAAACAAAGGTCGACGCTGTAGGAAACGTGGTTATCTTAAAACCAGCGACATCCAGCATGCAAAACAAACCCACTGTGATCTTACAAGGTCATATGGACATGGTGTGCGAAAAGAACAGCGACATGAAATTCGATTTTTCCAAAGATCCCATCCAACTCAAAATAAAAGGAGATATTCTCACCGCTGATGGGACAACCCTTGGCGCAGACAACGGGATCGGCCTTGCGATAAGCCTTGCGATCCTAGAAGATAACAAGTTACGACATGGGCCGATTGAATCATTATACACGGTTGACGAGGAGACTGGGCTTACTGGTGCGTTTGCCATGAAATCAGACATGCTCACTGGAAAAATCATGCTCAACCTAGATAGCGAGGATTTTGGTGTACTCACGGTTGGGTGCGCTGGCGGAGGGGATTCAATGATCGAACTTCCCGTAAAAATGCAGCCTGTCAATGGCGGACAAGAAAACATCGTTATCAAAGTCTCCGGTCTTCGCGGTGGTCATTCCGGTGTTGATATCCACGAACAGCGAGGAAACGCAATAAAAATTCTGACGCGTCTGTTATGGAAAGCATCACAGAAATATGAATTTGATCTCTTTGACATGAAAGGTGGAGACAAACACAATGCGATACCCCGTGAAGCATACGCAAAACTTACTTTAGAAAAGAAAAATAAAAACACATTTATCACTGAGTTAAAGGCAGAAGAAAAAAACATCCTTGATGAAATTAAACCAATAGACCCAAAATTCAAAGTCGATATTGAATCCTGCGAACCATCTAAGATGGTATTAGACAAAACATCTCAGACGAAACTTTTGAATCTCTTACACGGACTACCACATGGTGTCCATCAAATGAATTATGATATCAAGACACTTGTCAATACCTCCACGAACCTTGCCACTGTCTCTGTTAAAGAAAACACGATTGTCATCGGGATGAGCTCTCGAAGTCCAATGAAATCAGCGCTACAGGACATGCGGGATCGTATTAAAGCGATTGCATCCCTCTCTGGTGCCAAAACATCAGAAAGGACACCATACCCTGGCTGGAAACCAGATCTGCAATCAAAGATTCTTGCGCTTTCAAAGAAAATCTTCAAAGACATGTTTAAAACAGAACCAAAAATAGAGGCAATTCATGCTGGGCTTGAGTGTGGCATCATCGGGGAAAAATTCCCAGGAATGGACATGATCTCGATTGGCCCAACTCTAAAAAACCCACATTCACCAGAGGAGCAGCTCCACATCAGTACAGTCGATAAATTCTACAAATATCTCCTAAAAATCCTCGAGTCTGTCTAAGTGAAGATCGTGCCGATCAGTTGTACGTTTTCAATAATTATTCCCGTACTCCATGAGTCAGAAATAATTAATACACAACTAGAATCACTAAAACACATAGCGACAGACGAGCCCTTTGAGATCATTGTTGTTGATGGAAGTCCAACACAAGATACTCTTCGCGTGATTTCTGATACAAATGTGAAGAAATACTCTTGTAAACAGGGCCGAGGATGTCAGATGAACGAAGGAACAGCCCATGCCTCAGGAGACATCCTTGTTTTCCTTCATGCAGATACGTTTCTTCCAACAAATGCGCTTTCTGTTATCAAAGAAACCCTTGAAAACAAAAAGTATGTTGGAGGCGCATTTACCTTGAGGATTCAATCACACAATACGCTTCTCAGAATGACTGCCAAATTCTCCACGTTCCGTTCTCAAATTACTCGTGCACCGTATGGGGATCAGGTAATCTTCCTCCGAAAATCCTGTTTTGATGCTATTGGCGGATATAAGGACATTCCATTAATGGAGGACGTTGATCTGATGCGCCGTATTAAAAAAAAGAAAGGAGAGATTATCATCCTTCCACACTCTGTTATCACCTCTGATCGACGATGGAAACAAGAAGGACTATTTTATACAGCACTAAGAGATAGTATCATCATTTTTTTGTACTGGTGTGGCATTCCTGCAGAAAAACTCGCTAAATTCTACCCCTGGGGAGAAACAATAGCCCTTCATTAAATAAAAAAGAAGAGAATGATCTTCCCCACACAAATCGATAAAAAGGGGTATAGAATTCCAAAAACAGAAATCAACATTGGGGAAATTATAAGATATGTCTCAGAAGAAAAACGAGTTTGAACAACATATTTTCGACGTGACCCACAATCGGTTACAGTGCCTTGATCTTCAAACGATTCAGATTAATCTTGGGTTTAAATGTAATCAAACCTGTGAACATTGTCATGTAAAAGCATCACCGACTCGTACAGAGAAGATGAGCTGGGCGACCATGGAAACAATCCTGTCCGTTACCTCGAAATTACCACTGGTCTTCATTGATATCACTGGGGGGGCACCAGAGCTCCATCCGCATATCGAAAAATTCCTCAGATGCCTCGTCGAACAGCACCATCGGGTTCAACTCCGAACGAATCTCACTATTCTCCTCGAACCTCAATATAAACATTTTCCCAAACTCTATAAAGAATTAGGTGTAGAACTCGTAGCATCATTACCCTGCTATCTTGAGGAAGAAGTACGACTTCAACGTGGAAAAGGCGTGTTTGAAAAAAGTATCAAAGCACTCCAATTATTAAATAAAATCGGGTACGGAACAACACAAAAACTTCCTATAACGTTAGTATTCAACCCTCTGGAACCAGTATTGCCACCAGAACAAAAAGCACTTGAAAACGACTACCGCAAGTATCTCCTAGAGCACTACAACATACAGTTCACGAGGCTTATCACACTGACGAACATGCCGATCGGACGATTCCTCGATGTATTAAAAGATAAAAAACCACAGTACATGACATTATTGAAACAATCATTTAACTCACAAACCTTAGCCTCATTGATGTGCCGTCACCAAATAAATATCGGATGGGATGGTACTCTCTATGACTGTGATTTTAACCTCGCTGCCAGTTTGCCCAGTGACATCGAAAGTACCACACCATATACAACAATTTGACCAATCAGTGTTATCCACACGGGAGATAATGACCGCGGATCATTGTTTTGGGTGTACCGCTGGTCACGGGTCTTCCTGTGGGGGAGCACTTGTATAAATGGAAGAACAAAATGAAGAATCCATGAACGAGAACGGCTCAAACGGGAATAAACCACGGGACTGGTGGAAACCGGTTGTGCTTCATTGTGATAATCGCAACGCTCTTTATTGTCGTGAACATGTATGGGTTTGGAGCGAAAATCGAGGAGTTACAACACTGGATTCGATCATTAGGTCTTTGGGGGTCGATCGCGTTCTTTGTTATCTACCTTGGTGCTGTGATTGCAACAATCCCTGGGACTATCTTTGGGGTCATCGCTGGTGCGCTCTTTGGTTCAGTCATCGGAGTTATCCTTATCAGTATTTCATCAACGGTAGGTGCGAGTCTTACGTTTCTTATCGCCCGCTATTTTGCTCGTGATGCGGTAGCTCGATGGCTGTCAACAAATAAGACAATGAAACGGCTTGACCAACTCACCGAGGATCACGGTATGATTATGGTAGGGTTAACCAGATTGATCCCATTGTTCCCATTCACGTTACTGAATTACGGCTTTGGTCTGACAAGAGTCTCATTTAAAACCTATGTGTTCTGGTCGTGGCTCTGCATGATTCCTGGTACTATTCTCGTTGTTGTCGGTACTGATGTCCTCACGCAGGGAATAACCCAGGGACGCGTTCCCTGGGTGTTAGTAGGTGTTTTAGTCATTACCGGACTCGTCCTTGGACTTATTGCATGGTACGCACGACGACAATTACAAGAAAAAAGAAAAAACCAAGATGAAATACAAATAAAAAAATAATATTTAATACTCTAAAAAAAAGTTGTGAAACCACCATGACTGACCAAACCGATGAAAATAGGAAATCATCGAATACACGAGAATTAATGACAGCCGTTATCTCCAAATATATCGATCAGTGCATCCAATGTCATCGGTGCATGGACAACTGCCCAGTCACAAAAGGTTCGTTTTCCATCAATGAACTGAATCAAGCATCAAAAGATGGCCAAGAGGTCCCCACTAAAATTAAAGAGTTCGCATTTAACTGCATGCAATGTGGGAAATGCGTTCCTGTCTGCCCTGTGAACATTCGGAGAGATTACATGGTCCGATACATTAAATTTAAAATGAGGGACCAAAAACCTTGGAGCTATAAACGGTATCTTTTCATCAAAGGACCGGATCTTACTGGTATAAAAGGAATTATCCAGAATCTGTATATTGCATTAAAAAAATTAACAACCCGGGATCTTGCATGCTTCATGGAGACTACACCGGTAAAGAAGGCTGAAGTGCTCTTCTATCCTGGCTGTTATATCTACTCAAAAAAGACGGTTCGACAGACGCTCCGATTACTTGATCATCTCAGTTGTTCCTATAGCGTTCTTGGTGGTGTCACTTTTTGTTGTGGCGCACCACATATGTTACAAGGTGAGTTTGATCAGGCCGACCATTGTCTCGAGCTCTTACATGAGAAAATCAAAGCCGTTGACCCTAAGATAGTGATCACTGCATGCGCTGAATGCTACGAGGCTGTCGCTCAGATAAAAACAACCTATCATGAGAAATTTGAGGTGCTCAGTGTTGTTCAATATCTCCAACGAAACAGTGGTAAGTTTCCCAACATAAAAATCCGAGGGAAAATACTGTTGCATGATTCATGTCGGTTCTCAAAGGATTCGCCCCAAGGCTCTGCAGCACGTCATACGATCTCTACGTTCGGTGAACTTACAGAAGCTCCATCTGCGCAGGGGTCATCGTGTTGTTATCAGTGGAATCATGGGTGCGACCAAGGGAACACTGCACGTCGTATCGCGTACCTCGCAGAAGTAAAAAACGCTGCACCAACACTAGCCTGTAACTGTCTTACCTGCTATGAGGAGCTGAAAAAACTCCGAACCGATGTTGAGGTTATTGATGTGCTCCAGCTTTTTACTGAATCCCTCGACAATTTACCTGTAAAGGAACGATGATAGTAATGAAGAATCAAGATACCTGCATTTTATATTTTGTAAAATATCCACAAAAAGGAGAGGTGAAACAGCGACTCGCCGCTGATATTGATGAAGATATTGTTGTGGAACTGTACCGTAATTTTGTTTTAGATACATTATCAACACTAAAGAAACTTGATGTACAACTCTGCATCTGTTTTTCTCCCTTGAACGCGCAGAAGAAATTTCGCGAGTGGCTAGGGTCATCATATAGGTATGTTCCCCAGGAAGGAAATGATTTAGGGGAGCGGATGAAAAACAGTTTTTCTCATGCGTTTGTAGAAGGGTTTCGACGAGTGATCCTCATTGGGAGCGATAGTCCAGATCTTCCCGGTGATTTTCTCAGGAATGCAATTGTAGAGTTGCAGACACATGATATAGTGCTTGGGCCATCATCTGATGGTGGGTACTATCTCATCGGGTTTCGAGACCATACGTTTTTACCTTCTGTGTTTGACAAGATTTCATGGAGTAGTTCAACAGTTTTTCAGGAAACCATAGAAAAGATAAAAAACGCTGGACGTTCCCTGAGTCTGCTCCCTGCATGGAGTGATGTTGATACTATTTCCGATTTGAAAAACCTAGTTCGAAGAAACCACAATACAGCCTTTAAATCCTCACATACGATATCGTATTTACGGCGTAACAAGATTATGGCAGAGGAAGACGATGGCAAAAGTACCCGAAATGTAAAACAGAAATCCAGTTTCTTATCGATAAGAAAACAACGTTAGTGTACTCATTGTATCTTGCGATCGGCAGTGTCTCCTTATTTATTGCTCTGAACATCCTGAACACGGCATATCAGGGGTTCATCTGGAGTTACACAACGAAATATGTGCTGAACTCACTAGCGATCGCACTCGTACTTCTTATTGCAAGTGCGCTTCTTTTTATGGGTTGCTACCAGATACTGAAGGGTAAAAAATTCTCTTTTGCTCTCGGGGCAATTGGATGCCTCCTGCTTATCGTTTACCCAGGGTATGTCCTTCTTATCGACTCCTATGTTCCGTACGCTTTTTACTACATGCTCTTGCTGTGGATACCGGCTCTGATGGTCCTTATTATTGCGGTACTTGTCTGGAAAAAACAAAAATAATTCATAGCAGTCTGTGCTAGGTTTTCCATTTTTTTAGAATCAAGAATACAACGATGATAAAAACACCGTACCCTGATCCGATCATTATAAGCGGGTCTCGCTCCTCCTCAAGATCAATACGGTTTTCAGAAAAAACATTCCCATGTACAACTGTGTTGTACTCAGGTGGGGGAATATGCAGACCGATACGGTCTCCAAGGATACGATTATCGACCACGTGATTACCCATGGAATCACGGATATTAATCCCGGAAAAATTATTCTGTGACAAGATGTTCTCCAGGAGCGTGTTGTTATTTGAAAATTCATAGAGCCCAAAGCCGTTGAACGAATGATTACTCACGATGCTGCTGCCCCAGCCGCTCGTGATGATCGTCAACAATGCCGCAGCCGGCGGCACGGCGGGCACCCGGACCGTGCGCGACGCCGAGGCCGACGGCTATACCATCGGCATGTTCCACATGGGCCTTCTGACGGCGCCCGCGATGGGCGTGGTCGACTACGACCATACCGCCTTCGAGATGATCGGCCAGGTCGGCCGCACGCCCATCGGGCTCGGCGTAACCGCGTCGAGCCGCTTCAAATCGATCCAGGACCTGATCGCAGAGGCAAAGGCCAAGCCCGACACGATCACGGTGGCCATGAACATCGGCCTGCTTCCGCACTTCGTGCCGCTGATGTTCCAGCAGGATGCAGGAATTCGGCTGCGCTACGCAGTCGGGTGGCGGAGCGGTGCGGCTGAAGTCACTCCTGGGCAATCACACCGAGGTCTCGCTCTTCGCGAGCTCGGAGTTCGTGCTCTACGAGCAGGGCATCAAGCCGCTGGTAATGTGGAAAACCGGGTGCCCGACCTGCCCGACGTGCCGACGGCCCGGGAGATCGGCATCAACACGGTGTTCGAGGAGCGCGTCATGGCCTTTGCACCGAAGGGCACGCCGCGCGACCGGCTCGACGTTGTCGCCAAGGCGCTGCAGTCCGCGCTGGACGATCCAGAGGTCGTGACGCAGCTAGCCGCTCTGGAAATGAGCGCCAGTTCGTCGACGGCCCGAAGCTTCGCGCGACCCTCGACGCGCTGAAAGGTCCGATCGTCACCGTGGGCCAGGAGGTCCGCACTCGCTCGCAGCATTGCTTCCATGGACATTATTCGCAGAAGGGATGACAAGGTCGACGATCAGCATGGTAAGTAATGCAAATATCATGACGAAAGTCTATTTCCACGACTGATTATGCCGGTGGCGAGCATCATGTCTCCACTTGTTGACTTTTGCGTCGCTTTTGGCATCCTCATTATTATGATGGCATATTATGGATTTGTGCCGACCCTCAATGTGATTTTTCTGCCGCTACTGGTCGTCTTTGCCATGATGACATCGCTTGCTGTTGGTCTCTGGTTGTCAGCGCTGAATGTCAAGTACCGCGATTTCCAGTACACCGTTCCGTTCCTGATCCACAATCTGGATGTTTGCATCACCGGTTGTATATCCGGCGAGTATGGTTCTGAGCAATTGCGACTATATCGCTGAACCCCATGACCGGTGTTATTGAGGGGTTTCGGTGGGCGCTACTGGGCACAGAATCCCCCCACCACGATGATATTTATTTCGTTAGGAGTGGTTATTGCGCTCCTGGTAAGCGGGGTGTTTTATTTCCGGCGGATGGAGCAGTATTTGCGCGGATATTGTGTAATTTTTTTCGTATGCAAAATCCGTGGGGATAGGTAACGTATCCCCTAATAAACGGAAAGGTCGGCTCTGTTGAATTCCTTCATAAATTAACTTATAGTCTCGGGTAGTCCCTATGATGTTTGTGACTAGGATCAGCGGGATTGAGACCGTTTTTGATACGAAATTTAATACTGTATCCTGCTATAGTCTATAGCATGACTCCGGTAGTTCGTCCTGCCCGGGATAGAGGATCTGACTGAAGGGGTGGGAAAAGTCCATAAGACCACGATCCAGGTTTCCCCTTATCCAAGGATTATCTGGATAAAATCAAAGAGCAGTCCGGTGTCAAGACGCTCATCAGGCAATTCTTTTTCCTGATCCGCCAGCGACGGAAACATCTCCCTTCATCATTTGGAAAATTACCTGGGATAGGTCATTTTCACTACAAGGCAAAATGGTACATCTAAACTCATATCATCAAGTTAACGTGGCACTGATTTTTAATATGTATTTTAACAATAAAAGGGCTGTGAACCTTATCTGAACCTGAATTCTGGAAAGCAATTGCCTTTGGCTTGTTTCTGTAATTTACACTTTACCAGGATGATAAAACATTTCATCAAAACCGCGAGAGTCCGGAGAATATACATCAGGTAGTTTCGGAGATCGGTATCCGAAGCCTTGTGATCCCGGTCTCCAAATATATTGCAATCCTTGCAGGGGAATTCAGGAACGAGGATTCAAAGGTGGTATCGCCAACACCATTATTCGCAACCGCCCGATCCGGAGGCCATAAAGTGGTCACTGGTGATCCCCATTTCAAAACAATATCTGACGCCGTTTTTATTAACCCCGGCCTGCAACAGAGGTAGCGTAAGGATCTTTCTGTTGATCACGGATCTCTTCGCCCACCGAATGAACGGCGGAATTTAATGGAGATATATATTACAATTCCCCGAAAAGAAATTAACCTGATTTCAATATGTAGTGAAATCCTGCCTGCTCAAAGTGATGATCTGATGAATATGCAATGTCGATACCTTCTCTTTTCATCACCACAAAAGAGATGCAATCGGTGAGGCTCCAGTCTTTGTCTGTGTATTTGAATAAATCAAGGCCTGACGCAACAGTCCTTCATGAGTATTTACTACATCAATTATGGGAGATTCGTAGCAATATTGTATAAAATCTGAAACCTGATCTTTATTTGATTTAGAAAATGTATTGCCAATCTCAATCAGGATGGCTTCAGTAATCCATACATGAGTGTAGGTCTTAAGGTCCTTCTCTAAATCCAGGGCCGCCTTGTCTGTGAAATTGATCATCATTATTGATAATGGCAACAACAAATGAAGTGTCCAGAAAGATTTCTTTCGTATTCAAGATTCACCATTTTTTGGCGTTCCATACAGATAATGATCATGTTCTTTGACCAGTCTTTTGGGCCATGCACCGTTCCTGCAATCCGAAACAGGGTCATTTATTGCATCTTCTGTCTGTTTCGGTTTAACCTCTTTTACAGAAATGAGGCATTCACTATTTGGCGCCAGATCAATTGGGTCGATCACATGAAATGAATGACCATCAAAGGTTGCCCTTACTTCTTTTGTTGCCATCGTATCAAATTATCCTGAATTGTTTATCTTCCGGAAGGGTATCAACGTACGCATCCTTACTGTGGTAATGATGACAGCGTTCGTCAGACGAATCGCCCAAATTGATGGAGCGGACGTCGTGATCCGGGAAGATGATACATTAATTCATTCATGACATATGCCATTACAGGGATTTTTCATGTTCCCCTGTCCACTGCCATCACCGTGTCCACCGTCCCGGCAGGAAATAGCACCAAACGAAACGGAGGAATAATACCCTGATTTTTGCGGACCCGAATAAGCCATTTAACCATCTTATGTTCAGGACTTATTACTCCCTGCATCAGATTACTAACTATACTAGTCTGTTGAGCATATCCATAGTATTAAAATCTTAACGGATGACAATAATGCTATCTCACTGAGAAGTATTGGTCGGGGGTCAAATTGAAAATTGCGCGATGAGTCGTTACATGGCGCTTTTCGTTGTAATTCTGTGTATAGCATCTTTTTGTGCTCTAGCAGACCAGGGAAGCGATAATAAAGTCCTGCAATAGGATCAGGTATAGACCAATCCAAGGGATCACCAAATTGCAATCTGCATTGCAGGTTACTCCTGTTCTAACGCCCCTCCCCTCAGTTACCCCACAAAATGTTACCCCCGATCTCACTACGAATCCCACGACCGCAATACCAACTACGACCGGCACGGCATCACCCACCTCTCCTGCTCCGACAACAACTACTACCCTGCCGACAACATCTTCTCCGACTGCTGATCTGACTCCAATAACCACGACCTCTGCAACACCGACTCCTACGGTCCAACCCACTTCGACAGCAACCGTTTCTCCAACATTCACTCCCACGGTCCAACCCACCGAAACAACCCCGATTCAGTCTACGCAAACCCCGGCAACTCCAATCCAGGTCACTTCCACAACCGTGCCAACTACTATGGGAACTCCTGCACCAACAACCACTACGCCAACTGCCTCTCCTACAGTGACAACACCGCCGAGTGGACAACCAGGACAACTACAACCTGCGCGATCTTCACTCGGCTCCTCTTAGATACGTATTCCCCGACGAGGTTATTGTCAAGTTCAAGCCCGAGAAAATGGCGGGTGCCGGGGATAAAGAGAAGGTTATGGCAAAAGCCCATAGTGCCGTGTCTGCAACCGTTGTAGATGATTTCGACAAGAAGGGGATTCGCGGGATGCAGGTCGTAAGACTGGAGCAAGGGAAATTCTCGGGGACGCAATTGCCGAATACCAGAGCAACCCGGACGTGCTCTACGCCATTCCAAACTACAAAATTAACCTGTTTACCACCCGAATGACCCCTCATTTTCCAGCAGTGGGCATTGTCGTTAATCAGTGCACCGCAGGTATGGGGTAAAACAACCGGCTCGAATACGGTGGTAATTTAGTCCTCGACACCGGTATCGATTATAATCACCCTGACCTTGCAGCAAATATCTGGACTAACACAAAAGAGGTCACCGGGAATACTCTCGATGATGACAAAAACGGGTAAATCGATGATGCCCGTGGCTGGAATTTTGTTGACAAGAACGATAAACCCCATGGACACCAACGGCCATGGGACCGCCTGTGCCGGTATTGCCGGTGCTATCGGCAACAATA